>CAMTUE010000001.1:0-41460 GCA_947084845.1 uncultured Bryobacteraceae bacterium
CTCGCGGCGGAGTTTTTCGTATTGGTGGCGCATGTTGGGGGGGACGGCGTTGTCTAGTTTTTTGGCTCGGAGGCCGTGGGTGGTGGCGTTTTGCGATGAACGGGATTTGCCGGCTTCGGTTTTTGGGCCGGGGGGGGTGGGTTTTTTGGGGGTTGGGTGGTTGACCCCCTCTCTGCGTTCGGGGTTGAAGGGTTCGGGCGTCGTGCTTTGCTCGGGGTTGGCGGGTTCGGGGGTTGGCTGGTTGACCCCCTCTCTGCGTTCGGGGTTGAAGGGTTCGGGGTTGAAGGGGGCGGGGTCTAGGGACCCCGCGCGGACGAGGGCGTCCGCCTTCCGGGGCGTCGGGTCTGAGGTGGTTTGCGAATTCATGGATGTTCCTTTCGGTGGCGATGGAGTCTGGCCAACATTAAAAATGATGGGGGGTGGATTTGGGGCTGGGAGGCGGATTCCGGGGAAGTTGTTGATTCTGGGGAGACGATTTATTTGTTATTGCCGTGACTCCCCTTTTGCGCCGCCTGCGGATTGTACGACTTGGGGTGAAGACGGGCTCGGGCCGGGTCGAGGCCGTCACCGGGGAAATGTTCAGGGAGGAATAGCGAGGCCCTTTGTTGGGAATGGGAGGCGGCGCTTGTTTTCGATGGGCTCACTCTTGCGCCGCCTGCGGAATGCAGTGCGAGGGATGAGAAACGGGCCGTCGTGGATTCTGTCGTGGAGCCGTTGGTGGGCGGGGTGGGGTGAGGGGTTTTAAGAGAGCTTGCCGGCACGATTGCCGGCACGGCTGGCGGGATCGGTTGCGCTACGGGCTAGACTGGAATTCGGGCGATTCCGGGGGTTGGGCGGCGGATTTGTTGATTTGGTCATATGTTTGCATGTTTAGCTCTATTGGTTTATGATGGGAGGAAGGACTGCGGACCCGAAGCGTTTCCGTTCGATTCGGAGACTGGGCTTGCGACCGCTGGTCCAGGAATTGAATTGAACTGGAGGATTGCGCAGATGAGAATCGAGAGACTCGCTCCTTTTATGCTTTTGCCGGCACTGCTGATTGGGGCCGAGCGGCCGGTCGCACAGACGAAGCAGACGCAGGCGGCCATCACACCCGCCGCGGCGATCGAGATGCTGAAGCAGGGTAATGACCGCTTTGTCAAAGGGAAGCCTCAGCGCCGTAACCCGCTCGCGCAGGCGAAGCAGACGGCATCAGGCCAGTACCCGTTCGCGACGGTGCTGAGTTGCATCGACTCGCGCACGTCGTCGGAGATCGTGTTCGACCAGGGGATCGGCGACATTTTCAACGCTCGCATCGCCGGCAACATCGCCACGGACGAGATCCTGGGCAGCCTTGAGTTCGCGTCGAAAGTGGCCGGGTCCAAACTGATCGCGGTTATCGGCCATACGAGTTGCGGGGCGGTGAAGGGCGCGGTGGACGATGTCAAACTCGGTCACGTGACTTCACTGGTGGGCCAGATCAAGCCGGAGGTCGATGCAACCCGTAAGAGCCACGCGGGCGGCCAAATCACCGTGGATGAGGTGGCGCAAGCCAACGTGCGGCACGTCACGGAAGAGATTCGCAGCCGGAGTCCGATTCTCAGCGAAATGCTGGACAAGGGCGAGATCGCCATTGTCGGCGGGATGCACGACCTCAGCACGGGCAAGGTCACGTTCTACGAGAAAAAGCTTCCATGATCGGCCCGGGAATGCTTGCCGCTCTCGTTTTCGGCATTCCCGTCCTGATTCAAGCGCAGCCGGCGAGCCGTGTGCAAGATCACAACGGCAACGCGTGGTTCATGTACTTCGGGGACCACAAGGTTTCCGGCAAATGGGACGTGCATCTGGAGGGACAGTGGCGGCGTGCGGAGATGGGCGCGAGCGGGCAGCAACTGCTGCTGCGTCCGGCCGTGAATTACAACGCCAGCCGCAACGTGATGCTCACGGCCGGCTACGCATATGTCCGGACATATCAGTACGGGGATTTTCCGGCGGCGGAAGCCTTCCCCGAGCACCGGATTTATCAGCAGGCACTGGTGCGGCAGACGCTCGGCCGCGCCAGGCTGCAGCACCGCTATCGACTGGAGCAGCGCTGGATCGGCGTCGTGAACAGGCCCGAGGGCACGCCGCAGGTTGCTCATTGGCGGACTCAGGACCGTTTCCGGTATATGCTGCGGGGCGATGTTCCGTTGAAAGGCCGGTGGTCGGTCGGGGCGTATAACGAGTTGTTCGTGAACTTCGGCCGCAACCTGGGGCCGAATGTATTCGATCAGAACCGCGCGTACGCGGCTTTGGGATACAACACGGGGAAGCTGGGGCGTGTGGAGGTTGGTTATATGAACCAGATCGTGGCGCAGCGCAACGGGCGGGTGTTCGAGTTCAATCACACGGTGCAGGTGGCGTTTATCTCCACGATGCCGTTTCGGAAACGGTAAATATGGCGTCGTAAGTACTTGCGGGTTTGCTCCGTTGAAAATGAGGAAGCGGACCCGCTCTCTTCGTTCGCGGTTGAAGACGGTCCGGGTTTGCTCCGTTGAAAAAGACGAACGGGACCCGCTCTCTTCGTTCGCGGCCTCAGGTTTCGGGCTGTTTTCATGGCTTGTTGCGGCTGGCAACGGCCATGTGGAACTCCGTTGAAAGTCATGTGCCGCTGTCTTGGGCAGGAGCGGTCCAGGGAGCTTGGCGACAGGCCGGGAGGCCTGTCACACAGCGCTGGGGCGACTCAGCGTTTGGGGACGGAGATGGTGATGTTGCGGTAGCGGATGCCGCCGTGGTGGTCGCCCTGGAAGTAGATGGGGCCGGGTTCGGCTTCGTTGCTGTCGAGGGCGCCGCCGGTGATGCCGGGGATCTCCTTGTTGTCGATCGTCGTTACACCGTTGAAGATGACGGTGACCCAGCGCCCGATCAGGGTGATGTCGTAGGTCTGCCAGTCGGGGCGGAAGGGCGGCGGGGTTGAGGGGCCGAGCATGCCGTAGATGGAGCCGACGCCACCGAAGGGGTTGCTGTACTGGGGACCGGTGCGGGGGGCGGCGGGAGTGGCAGGGGCCGGGCGAGTGGATGGCGGGGGGCCGACCTGGGCCTCATAACGGCCGCGGAGGTAGATGCCGCTGTTCTCCTGTGGAGGGCAGAGGTATTCGAGGTGCAGTTTGAAGTCATCGAAGGTGCGGGTGGTGCGGATGTTGGGGCCTTTTGCATCGTTGACCAACTCGCCGTTCCTGGCGACCCAATAGCTTTGGGCGGCCTTGGACGGGTCGTTTGAGGTGTTGTTGATGGGCAGCCAACCGGTGAGGTCCTTGCCGTTGAAGAGCGGTTCGGGGTCGGTCCAGGCCTTGGGGGCCGCGCGTTTGAGGGCGGGCGCGGGGACGCCGGCGAGTTGATAGACGGAGTCGCCCTGTTTCTGGGCTCCGGTGATTTTGCCGCCGCCGGCGGCGGTGAGTTCCCAAACGAGTTCAGGCCTTGCGGGCGCGGCCTCGCGGTTGCCCTCGGCGGGGCGGGCGGGAGTGGCGGCGGAGACTGTGACGATCAGGCGGGCGCCATCGATTTTGGCCGCGGCGACCGGACGAACGTTGCCGGTCCGCAACTGGACGCGGACGTCGGGTTCCGCGCCATCCCTGGCGACGACTTCCATCCAACTGGGAAAGGTGAGGGCGCCGCGCGTGACGGTGATATCCCAGCGGCCGGCGAACGGGCTGGCCCCTTTTTGCGTCAAGGCCGGGATGGCTGCGGCCAGCGCCACGATTAGTAAGATGCAAAATCGCTTCATGGCAAGTTAGCTTATCCCAACCAGAATCGTCGTGGGGGGCGGCTATTGCGGAGCGGTCAGAGGTCGACGCCGAGATCGCTCCAATTGACGACGGTCCGCCGCATCATGGCTTCATGGCCCATGATGGCGGTGAGCGCGGCAGTTGCGCCGATGGTGATGCCGGCGGGCGAGGGCGCGCCTTTGGTGATGCAGTCGTAGAAGGCGGTGATGTGAGCGTCGGGCGGCTCGACCTGCTTCTCGGCCAGCACGGAGGGTTTCGCATCGCGGCCCAGGGGATGGAGCATCGTGCCGTTCAGAAGATCGACGGCCCCGCTGGTCCCGTAGACGTAGATGGACTGATCGTTCATCGGGAGGGTCCGGGGGTGGAAGACGTTTTGGGTGAAGGAGAGTTGGGCGCCGTTGTCGTACTCGTAGGTGAGGCTTCCGCAGTCGAGTATGGTGCGGCCTGGAGGATCGTTTTTGTACCTCTGAATTCCGCCGAAACCGCAGGCGCGGGCGGGGCGGGAACCGATGGCCCAGTTGCAGGCGTCGAGGTTGTGAACGGACATTTCGATGAGGTAGCCGCCGGATTTGGTGACGTCGAAATACCAGTCGCCGGAGGTGCTGTCATGCGGCAGGTCGGCGGAGCCATGGCGCTGCGCCTTGACCCAGACGACATCGCCGATGACGCCTTCGCGGATGCGGCGGACGGCCGCCCCGATCTGATTGAACGAGCGCATCTGCTGGCCGGCGACGAAGACGGACTTGGAGGCTTTGGCGGCCTTGACGAGATCGCGGACCTGGGCGGCGGTGATGCCGACGGGTTTCTCGCAATAGACGTGCTTGCCGGCGCGAAGAGCGGCGATGGCCATCTCGGAGTGGAGATGCGGGGGGGTGGCGATGTATACGGCGTCGATGTCCTTGCGGTCGATGATGGCGCGCCAGTCGCTGGTGGTGGAGGGGTTGAAACGCGCGGCGGCGGTGGCGGCCTTGTCGAGACGGTCGCCCTTGGTATCGCAGAGGGCGACGACGCGGGCCGCGGGCTGATTCATGACGGCTCCCAGCAGATAGCTGCCGCGGTTGCCGACGCCGATGATGGCGGTACTGATCCTGTCGTTGGCGGATTGGCCGAACACGCTGTGAACGGCGGCCGCCGAACCGGCAACGAAACTGCGTCTATTCATGGTTAGGCTCCTTGAGTGTGAAGGCCGCGCAGGACGGTATGGATATATTCGCGGGCGCGGCGGGCGAGGGAGTCGACACCTTCGGGGACCGCCGGGCGCGGGAGCAGCGGCTCGAAGATATTTTCGAATGTCAGCGGGATGGTGAGACCGGTGCGCATGACCGGGGCGAAGAGTTTATAGTGGTCGATCTCGCCGAAGCCGGGGCCGCAATCCTCATCTCTGGGGGTGTTGCGGTGGTCCTTGATGTTGAAGGCGCGGATGTCGCGCCAGCAGGTGAGGATGTCCTCGATCGGATCATGGTTTTCGTAATCCAGAACATTGCCGGCGTCGTAGCAGATTTTGACGGAATCGTGGGCCACGTCGCGCACGATGCGGGCGCACTGGGCGCCGGTGGCCGTGTTGCCACCGTGCTGTTTGATGACAACCATGACGCCGGACGTTTTCGCGTGGGGCGCCATTTGTTTCAGATTGCGGACGAAGGTATCGTACTCGCCGGGGCTGGTTTTGCCGAAGGTCAACAGGAACGGGATTTTCGCGGCGGCCGCCTGATCGATGCGGCGGAGGTGGGCGTCAAGGGCGTTGGCGGCTTCGAGATTCACGGTGGAGAACATCATGACGGGTTCGAGGCCGATGGCGCGGCAGCGGGCGGCGAGTTTGGCGGCTTCGGAGGGAGGCGCGTCGAGGGCGATTACGGGCCTGGCCTGGCCGGAGGATTCGCGGTGAGTGGTTCCCCAGGCGACGAAATCGTAGCCGCTCGCTTTGATGCCGGTGAGTGCCCGTTGAAGGGGGAAGGCCGAGTAAGGGAGAGTCATGCAGCCGAGCTGGAATGTGGTTGGAGGCGGCGGGGACTGGACTGCGGCGAGAAGGGGAGAGGCGAGCAGGCCGCGGCGGGAGATCATGGCAGTTCCTTGATTTCGATGTTCCGATAATGGACCGGCCAGCCCTCGGATTGAAGGCAGATGTTGCCTTCCCTGGGCCGGGCGCCGGCACCTTCATTCACCTGGACTCCGTTCAGGACGACGGTCACCTTCCCGTCAAAGGATGTGATTTCATATTTGTCCCAGGAGCCAAAAGGCGGGCGGTCCTTCACGAACGGGCCGCGCCTGGCGCCCTTGATCTCGCCTCCCCGGACGCCGAAAAGACTGCCCGCCTCGCCGTAGTGGCCCTGCACTTCAAAGGACAGGGGCCAGCCGTTCACGATGGGACCGGCATGGATGAAGAAGCCGGCGTTGGGCCAATGATCGGCGCCCTCGGTCTGTTCCCAACCGCCCTGAAAGCGCCACTCGGCCCGCAAGATGTAGTTGCGGTAGATTTTTTTGCTGCGCAGAAAGCCGTTTGGCTGCCCGGTGCAGAGGATCATGCCGTCGCGCATGATCCAAGCCTGGCTGGGCGCCTTGCCCTCGACCGTCCAATGCTCGGAGAGATCTTTGACCGGCATCAGGCTGACGAAGTCCTGGCCGAACGCAAGTCCGGCGAAAAGGAGGACTGCTGAGGCACACACCGTTCTTGGATTCATGTAAAGTCAGCTTACTTACCCTGACTGCCGCCGTCAAGCCAGTCACGAGACCGCGTACCGGTGTTGACGGCCAAATGAGGGCCGAATCGCGACGGGCGGCAGGTGGTGGAGGAAAGGTTGGCCGCGGCTTCGCTCCGCAAATCGCCGGGGCGCGCGTGCCGCTGGTCGTCAGGCCATGGCGAGAATCGTATCGAGTCTCCGGCTGACGTCCCGGAGATAGGTTTCGTCGCCGCCTGACATTTCGAGCGTCGCCGAACCGCGATAGCCGATTGTCCTGATTGCGGAGGCGACGGCTTTCCAGTCGATGTCGCCTTCACCCAGAGCGAGTTGCTGTCCGGGGACGCGCTTCAGGCTGGCTTCCTTGAAGTGGAGCTTCACGATGCGCTTGTTCAGCGTGAGAATCCAATCCTGCGGGTAACCGATGCTGAGCACGTTCCCGACATCGAAATAGGCGCGGATCCAGGGCGTCTTGAACTCGTCAACGTAGCGGGCGAATTCGATGGGGCTGAGAAGGAATCTGTTGCCCACATTCTCGACCGCGATGATCACCTTGAGTTCGGCGGCCAGCGGGAGGATTTTGCGGATCTGCTGCTGAGAACGGACCCAGGCATCCTCGTAACGCGTCTGGGGATTGACAACGGCGGGAACCAGCAAAACGGTCTCCGCTCCCCAGAAATGGGCGTTTCGGATACTGGTCTCCAACCCCTTCATGCTCTCCTCGACTACTGCCGGGTCACCCGAGGAGAGCGGGAACTTCCAGTGAGCCATGTTCATGACCGAATGGATCCGCACGCCCGCGGCCTCGGCCCCTTTTTTGATCTCGGCCGCCTCGGCAGCGCCGGGCGTGGTGTAGCACTCGACTTCGGGGAATCCGGTGTCGCGCGCCAGGCGGAACCGTTCGGCGATGGTCATCTCCTTCGGCAGCATGCCGAACACCACGCCCTTCCTGATTGGCAGTGGAGCGGCCTGGGCGGCCAGGGATGTGGCAAACGATGCCGCACAGAAAGTTCTTCGATTCACAGTGGGATCTCCTTCCGGCAGACCTCGTTATCTTACTCCCTCCGGCTTGCGCCGCGTCACGGTCCCCGGAACGCCGGCCGGCAGGCGGTGAAGGCGCTGGATCCGGGCGCGTTTACGGTTTTTCCATGGCGATCTTCTGTACCATGTCGCCTTGACTACTGGAGAAGTTTCTCTCAATCATCAGCGTCTTGCCGTCCCCGGCCAGGACCCATTTGTCGCTGATCGTCATGCCGGTGCCGCCGAAGGAGGCTTTCGTGGTGATCAGCAGAATGCCGGCTTCCCACTTCAGGACGCTTTTTGACTCGCTGTCGCGCATGGTGTTGGTGCACTCCCTGCCGTCGGTGGTGTAGGCGGCTTCCCAGGTGAATTCACCGAATTCGCCCGACATCGCCGTAGAGACCTTCAGATTCGGCTCATCGTGCCCGACTTTCATCGTCAAACTGGAGGGCGCCGGGAACTCGCCGAAGCTGCTTTTCGACGCGTTCATCTTCCAGTCGCCCGAGAAATTCGGCTTGGCGAGAGCCGCGCCGGTCAACAAGGACAAGGCCACGATCGCGGTGATGATTCCTCTTCGCATAAGTCCCCTTCCAGATCGATTCAACCGGATGCCATCATATCGGATCGACGCGGCGAACGAAAGCGGCGTCGCAAGTTGCGGGTGCGCGACGCAGGAGTGAGAGGATCGTTCAAACGCCGACCAATCGAGAGAATCCGGGCGCAGGAGAGACGTCAAGGGCGGGCGCTCTTTTACGGTCGCGGCTCCGAATGGGGCAGGCGGGCGATCCTCTGAAAGTCGCGCCCGGCAGTTCGCTCATTCGAGGGTTCAGTCCGGAACCCGCTCTCTCTCCGTGAGGCGTATCCGCAACTCCCATGTTTTCAACAAAGCACCTGACGCGGACTTTCGGATCAACAATAAGGGGGCGGTGTGGTGTGTCGTACCTCGCGCTGACGCACGAGGCTCGCCTGAGAACGAGGCACTTGTGTAACTTTCGTGCTTTCAATAGGGCTGCGGGCGGGCGCCCCATGGGGATCATGACGCGCGGCGCGCGTTATTGACTCCGTTCGCGGCCACAGGCTTCGGAGCGCCGCGGCGCGACTTTCATCGCCATCGGCGGCCCGTAGGACCATGGGGACTCCCTTACGGTCGCGGCTCCGAATCAACGCTTTTCCACGCCGCCACTTCAATGTCGCGCACCCGTAAGTAGCCGAATGGGGCAGGCTCGACATGACTTGAACCTGTGACGTCAGGCGCGTGAGGCTTGATTGGGCGCAGGACTCAGCAGGACTCGAATACATGACCGGCCTGTTTGATTCATACGCCGGGGAGTGCTCTCGCGCACTCCATACTGCTTTCATGGCCAGCCTTGGCGCTGCGCAGGTCTACGCCGAGTGGTGGTGCGGCGGGATCGGCTGGATCAGAAGACCCAGCGCAGGGCCAGTTGGATCTGGCGGGCGGGCGTGCTGGTTGTCGTGATGCGCCCGGACGATCCGACGCGTCCGCCGGAACTGGTAAAGAGCCGCAACTCGGATGGGACGTCGAAGTTGGGGTGGTTGGTCGCGTTGAATACTTCAGTGCGGAGCCGCACGTCGTGGCGTTCGGACCGCCAGAGGGACTTGTGCAGGCCGAGGTTCAGCGAAAACAGGCCGGGACCAGGAATAGAATTCCTGCCAAGGTCGCCGAGGAAACCAGCCGCCGGCAACAAGAACGACATTGGATCGTAGTAGCGGGCCGGATCGCCCAGGATCACGGGCGGGGTGGGAGAAGCGAGCGACGGACGCTGGTCGAGGTCGCCGAAGCCCGATCTCATGCGGGCGCGGTCGAATCCGACGCGGGTATTGAAGGGAAAGCCGGTCTGGGCCTGGACGACGGTGTGAAGCTGCCAGTTGCCGGCCAGATGGCGCGCCAACCCCTGGCGCGGTGAGGGGAGAAGCCAGCCGGCGGTGGCGTTGAGGGTCCGGCGGACATCGAAGTCAGCGGGACCGCGCTGGAGGCGGATGTTATAGGGATGGGGCATGCGGTCGCTGTTGTCGAAATCGGTTTGTGTGGAACTGGAGCTTTCATCGATGGCCTTGGCCCAGGTGTAGTTCACGTCAAGATGAAGGCCGGCGGCGAGGCGGCGTTGGAGCCGCAGGGTAAGGGCGTGATAGAAGGAGTTGAAATCGGTGGTCCGGATGCCGAGGCGGCCGAATGCAGGGTTTCGCAAAGGCCCGCTGGCAGGGAAGAAGAGCCGTCCGTCGTCGAGGGTCTGAGCCTGGGCGACGTTCAAATCGCCGAACTGGCCCAGCAGGTGGACGCCGCGCGAGCCGGAGTAGCCCGCTTCGACGGATGTGTGGCGGCCGAACTGCGGGGCGGCGGAGAAGCGGAACTGCAGCACGTAAGGCTGCTGGACGTGGTAGGCGAGGCCGTCCATGGAGTTGTCGAAGCTCGCGGCGGCCGCGGCTGCGAGCAGGTCGGGGAACGAGGGATTCGTAATGAACGCACGGTTATAGAAAGGCGGGACCCTCATGCCGGCGATGGTGACCTCGCGCGATGTCAGCAGATCAAAAAACATACCGGCTCCAGCGCGAACAACCGTGCGGCCGGTACCAAAGACGTCCCATGCCAGGGCGGCGCGAGGAGCGAAGTTGCCGGCGGAGGGATTCTTGAACAGCGGTCCGCCGATGGTCATGGTGGCGTCCCGAAGCGGATTGCGGAGGGTGGCGATCTTGTTATTCGCTTCCGCCGGCGAATTGTAGCCTTCATATCGCACGCCGAGCAGGACGCTCAGGTTGGGCAGGGCACGGAACTCTTCCTGGGCGAAGAAAGAGAACTGGCGCTGGCGCCAGAGCCTGTCGGTGCCGGATCCGGGCGCCATGAGATCGCCGCCGGTGGGAGTGGCCCGCAGGAAGTTCTGAATCGAACTGAAGCGGTAGCGGCCGCTTGCACGGAAGTCGCCGCGCTGGCGGAATTGGAGGCTGTCGTAGCCGGCGCCGAAGCGGAAGGTGTGGGCGCGGCGAGTGCGGGTCGCGTCATAGTTGAACTGGTAATCCTGCAGGACATGGATGCGCGGCAGGGAACCGACGGTCTGGTTGGTGAAATCAGTGAGGCCGGTGACTTCGAGCGCGCCGATGGGACGGCCGCGAACAAAGGAGAGGGTGTTTGCGATTTCGGGAGCGACGGCGTTCTCGGTGTTGCGGACGCGGGAGTAACCGAAGCGGATGGCGTGGAGGGTGGAGGGAGATTGGACGATGGTGGTTTCCGATTGCAGGAAGGCGAAGCGGGAGTCCGAGTTGAGGAACCAGAACCGGAACAGGTCGGGGGACTCGGTGGCGGCGGCGCTGGTGGAAAAGCGCAGGGAGGTCCTGACGCGGCTGGTCGCCAGGAAGTCGGCGCGCGTGGCGAAGAAGTGGTCATCGCCGATGTTGGCGGCGGGCGAAATGAACTCGGCGGCGCCGTCGCCGAAGTCGAGGCCGTTCGGCAGCGGATAGAGGTCGAGGTAGGGCTTGACCAGTGGACTGACGGAGATATTGCCGGAAGGCAGGACGCCCTGGCGGGCAAGCGAGGTGAGCGTGATGGCGCGCTGGGTGCGGCTTCGGACTTCGCCAAGCCCCTCATAGTTGAACAGGAAAAAGAGGCGGTCCGTGCGTACGGGTCCGCTGAGGAGGCCGCCAAACTGATTGCGGCGAAGGGCGGGGATCTTGTCCTTGGGGGTGTCGAAGAAGTTCCTTGTATCGAGCGCGCTATTGCGGAGGAAGTGGTAGGCGCTGCCGTGCCAATCGTTCCCTCCGGCCCTGGAGACCGCCGTGAACACTGCACTGGCGGCGCGGCCGTACTCGGCGCTGAACGGGTTGGTGATCAAACGCAGTTCCTGGATCCCCTCGACCCCAAGCAGGCGGCCACCGGCGCTGGCCGGGGCGGAGCCGGAGGCGTCGTTCACATAGACCCCGTCGATGCGGAAGCTATTCTGGTTGGGCCGGTTGCCATTAACGGCGGGTTGAATGCCGAGGCCGTTGAACATCGCGCCCTCATTGTTGTTGGCGATGGCGACACCCGGCTGCTGGGAGGCGAGGTCGAACAGATCACGGCCGTTGAGGGGAAGCTCGGCAAGTTGAGAGCGCTCGATGGTGCCGCCCCAGTCGCTGGCAGTTGTACTGACGATGGGAACCTCCGCCGTGACCTTCATGGTTTCCCGCAGGTCGCCGATTTGAAGCGAGAAATCGGCGCGCACGGTGCGGCCGGCCGACAAGTTGACGCCCTCGCGCACCACGGTCCGGAAGCCGCGGAAGGAGGCTTCGACGCTGTAGACTCCCGGCGGAAGTCCGGGTGCGGCATAGCGTCCGCTGGAGTCCGTTTGAATGTTACGGGTGAAGGAGGTGGCGGCCTCGGTGAGAGTGACGGCGACACCCTGGACAGGCGCGTCGCTGGGGTCGGCTACGACGCCTTCGATGGTTCCGGCGGTCTGGGCGAGGGCGGGAGGGAGTGACAACACCATTGCCGGCAGCAGCAGTATCCAGCACGACAGCTTCATTTGAGTCTATGGCCTCCAGGGGACAAGGGTCGCTTCGAGAGCGGCCAGTCCACGATGCATTAGAATGCCGAGCGATGCCGCGAGGAGAATGCCCACGTAGAGCCTCTCCGTCGCGAGGGTTTCCCAGGACATCCAGATGAGTGCCCCGATGCCGTTGGTTCCGCTGACAAGTTCGAGCGAGATGGACACGACCAGGCTGCGCGAGAGGGCGATTCTCAGCCCGGTAAAGATCTGCGGCAGCGCGGCCGGGAGATAGACGCGGCGCAGCAGCGCCCAGCGGCCGGCGCCGTAGTTGCGCGCCATCTCGACATAGCCGGGTTTGACGCCGCGGATGGCGTCGAGCGTTTGTGTGGCGAGAAAGATGAAGCCGACCAGTGCGATGAGGGTGACCTTGGGCGCGTCGCCGAGGCCCATCAGAAGCATAAGCAGCGGCAATAGCGTCAACTTGGGCGTTGAATAGAGACCAGCGACGAACGGTTCAAGGGCGCGCCGCGCGGCGGTGGATACGCCCATCAGAACTCCACAAACGATGCCCAGAAGGACGCCGATGGCGGTGCCGCCGGCCCAGCGTCCCAGAGTGGAGCCAAGCACGCTGACCAGTTCGCCGCCAGCCGCCATGCTTCCTGCGGTGGCTAAGACTTTGGCCGGCGGCGGGAAGAAGAACGGATTGATCCACTGATTTGACGCAGCCACCTGCCAGATGGAAAGCAGCAGCGCGGGCAGCCACAGCGTCTGCGCCAGCGCGGCCAGGGTCCATTGGCTTCTCGGCCTCAAGATCTCTCCCGCGGAGTGGATGGCGCCCTGCGCCACCCGCCGGTGGCGAGCAGCTTGCGGGCCTCTTCAAGAAAGCTTGCATCGATGAGTTGCGCGGCGTTCACCGGCGCTGTGGCATAGCCCTTGCGGACATGCCAGTCGATGGTGCGCTGCATGCTGGCGGTGTCGATCGCGCCGTCTCTGGGAAACGTGTCGCGGCACTCGGCGACCGTCTTCCCGACGTCGAGCCCATGGCTGGCGGCGAAGTCGCGCATGAAGCGGGGCGTGACGCCGTCCAGAAACTCGCCCGCGCCTGTAAATACGCCGCGATGAAACGGCTCCCAGGGCCGAGCCCGGCGCGCAGCATCGAGTCTCCGAAGATGATGAACGAAAACTGGTGGAAGGGATGGACTTCACTAAAGCGCCACACCTTGACGATGTCCGGCGATATCGCCAGCGGACTGCGGGAGAGTTCGATGTCGAACAAGGCGTCAATCTTGCGTTCGGACAGGGCGGCGAGCGAGTCGCTCAGGGTCAGATCGACACGCTGAACGTCCTCCATCTTCATGCCGAACGTGTTCAGAAATGTGTCGAGGATAAACTCCGTAATGCCACGCGACCGGACCGAAAACCGCTTGCCCTTCAGCCGGCGGGGATCGATCGCTCCGCCCCCAAAAGCCCCTCGATGCGCGTAAAGGGTGTAGCCTTCGCCGCACGATGGGCTGACGTACTCGCGGCCGGCGACAACGCGGATATTCATCCCGCGGATGACGGCATTCAGTACCGGCGATGGGACGCCGCCGAGGAAGACGTCAAGCTTCCCCCCGGCCAGCAGTGGGATGGCCTGGAGCGGACTGAGCCGCATCGGTTTGAACTGGAGTCCGGCCTGACGCAGGTAACCCCGCTCATCCGCAAGATGCATGGTGCTGACGGAGAGGTGTTCGGCCAGCGCGACGGAAACCTCCCGCTGCGGTTCGTCCTGCGGCTTTCTTGCGCATGCCGTGGCGGCCAGAGCCGCGCCGGTGAGGAAGTGCCTACGCCGCATGGTTTTCAGTCACCGGCTCGACGCCGGCACCCGTTCCGTCGAGACCTGTAATGATCCGGCGCTTCAACCGGAGGAACTCCTCGCTGAGCATGGCAGCGCGACGATCGAGGCGGGGCAGACCGACGACTACCTCGTCGACCACCCTACCCGGCCCGGGGCTGAGGACAAGAATCCGATCGCTCAGATAGATCGCTTCATCAACGTCATGCGTAACGAACACGACCGGTTTGCGGCTCCGTCCCCAGAGATCGAGCAGGCTGGTCTGAAGCGCGGAACGGGACGGGCTGTCCAAAGCGCCAAAAGGTTCGTCCATCAGCAGCAGCGCCGGTTCGCTCAGGAACGCGCGGATCACGGCGACGCGCTGCTTCATGCCCGCGGAAAGCTGGTGGGGATAGGCGTTTTCGCGGCCCTGCAGCCCGTAGCGGTTGATCAGATCGAGGGCCAGGCGAGTTCTTTCCCGAACCGGGAGTCCCTTCATTTCAAGGCCAAAGGCGGCGTTCTCCAGGACAGTCATCCAGGGGAAAAGACTGTCCTCCTGGTAGACCATCAAACGCTGGCCGTTGCCGGCATCAGCGCCGGATTCGAATTCGATGGTGCCGCGCGCCGGCCTGATGACGCCGGCGATGGTTCGGAGCAGCGTCGTCTTCCCGCAGCCGCTCGGTCCGATGAGCGACAGAAACTCGCCGTCACGGCTTTCCAGAAACAAGCCATCGAGGGCAGTGATGATCTGGCCGCGAACCTGGAACTTCACCGCGAGATCTGTGCAGGACAAGCGCATCCGGGGGTTCTGAACAGGTTACTACACTGCAGCCCGTGATGCTTGCACCCGGGTGAGGCGGCATGTGCTAGTTTGCCTCATATGCAACTGGAGGAAGTGGAAGCGGTGTTGAGGTCGTTCCAGGAGAGCCGGAATCTGCTGACCGCCATCGAATGCTCGGCGTGGCTTCGAGCCGCCGGTTTCAGCACGGTAGAGAGGTGCGAGTTGAAGGGCGCACCGACGGGCATTCTGATCGGTACACGGTGACGGCGTGTCAGGATGAAGCGCCCGGCCTCCTGGACGATCCAAGCAGGTGCAGCGAGTTGATCTTGCGACCACCGCTGATAATTGGCTCGGCGAAGACCACCCTGACAGCGCCCGTCTGGCCCCACTGTCTGGCCGTCAGCGAACCGCCCCAAAGCCGCCGGACTTCGGCCAGGAAATAGTCCCTGACCTCATCTTCCGACCGGACGCTCACGCGGGGGGCGACGCGCAACTCGGCGATGGCTCCGCCTTCGCCCTCAAGCTCGACCAGTTGATAGTCGGCCGGCGTGCCGCCGAAACGCGACGGGAGGCTCTTCTCCAGGACGCTCAACAGGTCGCCCCCAAGCAGCGTGATTCCCTGGCCGGTGAGTTTCCCGTAGCTGTAGACATCGCTGAGCTGCTGCGTGAATCCCATCGCCTTGAACTCGCAGCCGCAACTTGCAGGCTCCAGCCTGCCGCAATCATCCATCTCGACGTTGACCAGGACGGAGGTGGAGAACGGCAACAACGTGGTGAACAGCAGCGACTCCACTTCCAACTCCGCCATGGGTGCGCGGCGCTTGTGAGAGATGACGGCGATCGAATCCCTCATTACATGGACGGTACTGCCCGTGTTCATCTGCCGGCATGAGCAGCCGATCCAGCCCAGTTCTGAGATACCGTAGCGCGGATAGACCTGGCCCCCGGCGGCCTCCATCACTTCGCGCCGCGCCGCGGTGAGGGGTTCCGCGCCGCACAGAAACGTGGTCCCTTCAAGACTGGTCCCGTCTTCAAGCGCCGCCGATGCGACACGCACGCCCATGCTCACCGGCCCCATCCAGAGTACGCCGCGCCCCTCTGACCGCCGTGCGGAGATCCAGCGGGCGACAGGCGAGAAATCGTTGCTCGGGATGTAGGCGGGAAACGGGACCTTCAGCCCCATCAACCGGGCCTCGACGACAAGCAGGTGGATGAGCAGCCGGTAATGGCCCGAATCGCGCCACGATCCGCCAAGCGCGAACCACTTCTCAACCGGCGTGCCGCGCCGCTCGAAGGTGAGCATCCGGTTGAAGCCGACCGTTGAGGGCAGAATCGGCAACAGGGCGACGATCGCCCGTTTCGACGGCTCGAACTGTCCGACAAAGAGGGCATCCTGCGCCTCGCGGTAGACCTGGAATTCGGCGCTTGGCCGTGTCACCGTGCCGCGGCTCCGCGATCCGCTGCTGGTGGTTTCCAAAGCGCCGCGCACCAGCGGGTTGGCGAAGTCGCGCGGCGTGACGGCAATGCTCAGCCCCGATCGTTCGAGCGGCTTCTTGCCCTTGAACTCGTCGTGCGAAAGGTAGACGCCCGACTTGCGCAGTTCGGACAGAGTAGTTTCGAGTCCGTCCCTGGCCACGGCGGATTTCAGGTCCTCCTAGCCGCATCCTGCCCACTGGAAAAGCCTTTGATACGGATTAGCGGGATTGGCGAAAACCACCCGCCGCATCAACTCCAGGAAGTTTTGCTCGCGTCTGGCCAGGTTCCGGGCGATAAACGACCTGGGATCGGCAGCGGGTGGAGTCCGGACAAATCGCCGGCAGCCTGCCATCATTCGCGCGAAGTATCGGGCCTCAGCCAGCATCGGGCCCGCCTTGACGTCCATTCATCGTTAGTGAATATAGCACTCCGGATGTCCGGGTTCCCACCCCGGCGATTGGGCCTGCTATGCTCTACATTCATGAGATACGGGGCTCGCGGGGCGTCGCCGCCGGTCTCTCCGTTCAAGACATCTTCAACGACATGATCAACCGCGACTGGGAAGAGCTTGGCAGACAACCGACGCCGTCCTGGTATCTCGACCCGCTCGCGGCCAGGCAGAAGCGGCAGGCTCACCTCGATCTGATCCGCAAGTGGTGGGGCGGATCGGGCACTGAATACGTCCTCAAAACCGATCTCTTCGAAGAGGCCTTCGGAGAGGATCGCATCCTGCCCGACATAGTGCCCATGGCGGGATTCGTCTGCGGCATGGACGAGTCGTTTTCGACAACCAGGGCGGCGGCGCTGCGCCACGCTTCGGGGCGGGCCGTGGTTTCCGACGTGAGGAGGATCGGATTCAAAACCGGCGCCTTCGAACTGGTGATCTCCACCTCGACCCTCGACCATTTCACGTCCCGCGACGACTTCATCGCATCACTGCATGAGATCCACCGCGTCATGCAGCCCGGCGGACTCCTCATCCTGACGCTCGACAACCCCTGGAACCCGCTCTATGCACCTCTCCGGTTGTATAGCCGTACCAGGTTCGCGCCTTTCTTCCTCGGCTATACGCCCACCATGAGCACGCTGAAAGCTGTCCTGGAGGAAGTGGGCTTCGAGGTGGAAGATGTGGATTGGCTGGTGCATAACCCGCGCCTGCTTTCCACCGCTTTGTTCCTGCTGTGCCGCCGGCTGATGGGCGGCCGCGCGGATGCTCCGATTGCCTTCTTTATTCGCTGCTTCGCCCTCCTGGGGAAACTCCCCACCCGGCGCTGGACGGCATGCTTCCAGGCGGTCGCAGCCAGGAAACCAGCGGGAGACAACGCGCAAAAAAATAACGGGCCGCCAGGAGCATGAGTTGGCCGCCGGAGTTGGAAGAGGCGCGCTGAATCCCAGCATCAGGTGAGCCGGCGGGCACTGCCCAGTGCCCGCTGCCATCCACTGTTCGCGCACAGCCGCCCACACTCCGGACGGCTCCCGTGGAGCGCGTTGTCTGCACCATTGGAAATGCCGAGGCTAAAGCCGTGTCTCAAAACCGGGGATAAGTCCAATGCGAGGGACCGGACACGACTCCGGTACGGCAGGGCCGGCGCCGGACGTGTTTTCGTACCACTTCCGGTTCACGATGATTCGTTGAGACCTGGGTTGTGCGGCGGAAGGCAGGATGGACCGGCACAGCAGCCTGTATGTGCCTGTTCCTGATATAAAGGGTTGGGTGACCGTTTCTTCGCACGACTTGGCCGCAGATGGCGGGTGGACTCAGTAGAGTGGTCCCAACGGCGACAGACCGAAGGGTGGCGAATAGTCTGAGGGGACCGGCTGGCGGCGAGCAATGGCGGGCGGGACGAGAAGGTCACGACAACACGGACGAAGAGCGCAGGAAGTAATTGTTCTGGTGACATCAGGTAAATCCAGGCCGCGGCCCAGACTCAGCGGCAGAGCGGCGGCACATGCGATAGCGCTGTGGGCGTGCCTGCTGCCGGCATCAGTGGGGGCGGCGGCGCAGAAGAAAAACGAGGCGTACCAGTTGCGCATTCAGCGCGCGACATCGGCGATCGTGATCGACGGCAGCGCGCATGAAGCGGCCTGGGAGAAGGCCGAGGTGGCGGGCAACTTCTGGATGGTGCTGCCGATGGACACGGGCAAGGCGAAAGTGCGGACGGATGTGCGCATGGCGTACGACGACGACCATCTGTACCTGAGCGCGATCTGCTATCACGGAGACGTTGCGGGGCCGTACATGGTGGAGTCGCTGAGACGGGACTGGGCGTTTGGGAGCAACGACAACTTCATTTTCTTTCTGGACACGTTCGACGATCAGACGAACGGATTCACATTCGGAGTGAATGCGGCGGGAGCGCAGTGGGACGGGTTGCTGTTCGAAGGGGGCAAGGCGAACCTGAGTTGGGACAACAAGTGGACGTCGGCGGTAAAGAACCATGGGGATCGGTATGAGGTGGAAATCGCGATTCCATTCAAGAGTATTCGTTACAGAAAAGGCATCACGCGGTGGGGCGTCAATTTCAGCCGGCTGGATCTGAAGACGACGGAGAAGTCGTCGTGGGCGCCGGTGCCGCGGCAGTTTCCGACAGCGGCGCTGGCGATGACGGGCGTACTGGTGTGGGACGAGCCGCCACCGTCGCCGGGTCCAAACATCTCGTTGATCCCATATGCCCTGGGCGGGATCAGCCGCGATTACGTAACGAACAGGCCGTCGCCGGCGCGGCGCGACGCCGGGATCGATGCGAAGGTGGCGATCGGGTCGGCGCTCAACCTGGATTTGACGGTAAATCCAGATTTCAGCCAGGTGGACGTCGATCAGCAGGTGACCAATCTGGACCGCTACGAGTTATTTTTCCCTGAGAAGCGGCAGTTTTTTCTGGAAAATGGCGACCAGTTCGCGAATTTCGGATACGCCACGATCAGGCCGTTTTTCAGCCGGCGGATTGGACTGGGGGGCGTGCCGATCCGGTTTGGAACGCGGCTGAGCGGGAAATTGGGCAAAAACTGGCGGGTGGGCGTGATGGACATGCAGACGGGGGCGGCGGACGAGGAGGGGTTGCCGCCGCAGAACTTCGCCGTGTTCGCGCTGCAGCGGCGGGTTTTCTCGCGTTCGAATATCGGCGTCCTGCTGGTGGACAAGGAATCGTCGAGTTACCAGCGGGCGGGGATGACGCCGGCGCCATCGAGTTACAACCGCAACCTGGGCGTCGAATACAACCTGGCGTCGGCGGATAACCTGTGGACCGGGAAGATGCTGTATCTGAAGTCGTTCTCATCGGGCAATCCGCGCGGCGGCAACGTCTATGCGGGGCATTTGCAGTACAACAGCCGGCGCTGGATGATCAACGGCCAGATGGAGAACGTCGATGAGAACTACCGCGCCGAGGTGGGCTACGTTCCACGGCGCGGGTTTCATCGAGGCGGAACGACGATCGGCCATACGTTCCTGCCGAAGGGCGGGCGGGTTTTGAGCCACGGTCCGACTTTGCAGAGCAGCAACTTTCTTGATTGGGCGGGAAAGCTCAGCGACTATGAGACGACGCTGGGCTACGCGGTGACGCTGCGAAGCCTGAGCGTTTTCTCGGCTTCAGCCGGCGCCAGCTACGTGCGGCTGCTGCGGCCGTTCGATCCGACCAATTCAGGCCGGGAGAAGCTGGAGACAGGCAGCGTGCACCGCTGGAAGTACTGGACGGCGAAGTTCGACTCGAAGCCGCAGAGCGTGTTGCGCTATGGAATGTCGACGCTGTACGGCGGCTATTATGCGGGCGGAACGCGACTGAACGTGACAGGCACGATGGGGTACCGATTCCAGCCCTTTGTGAGTCTGTCGGGCGTGGTCAGCTACAACGACATCCGATTGAGGGAGCCGTGGGGGCGCAGGACGTTCTGGCTGGCCGGGCCGCGATTCGACGTGACACTGACGAACACGCTCTATTTCACAACGTTCGTTCAATACAACGAGCAGCAGAACAACATGAATGTGAATACGCGGGTGCAGTGGCGCTACAAGCCGGCATCCGATGTGTTTGTAGTGTGGACGGACAATTATATGCCGGACTACCTGCAACCGGGGCAGAACGTGCCGGGGTTGTTCACGGTGAAGAATCGCGCGGTCGTGTTGAAGTGGACGTATTGGTGGAATCTCTAGCGAGGGCAAAGTCGACCGAGGCCGGAGTCTGCCAGCCCAGCGGGAATGCACGAATTACGATTACGCGCGTCAGGGCTGATCTCGGGAGAACCAGGGGTGAGGGCGCGGATGGGCGGCGGCAGGTTCGATCTGATATATTGTCTTCAATTGCCGATGTCCGAGCCTGAAATGGGCGCGGCCGTTGGCGGGAGTGAAAACTAAGCAAGCAAAGGAGCTTGAGCCATGTCAATCAGGAGGCTGTCTCTTGGCATCGGGTTGGTCATTTTAGCTGCGGGGTCTGTGCTGGCACAATCCCAGGACGCGCGCGGCAACATCGTGGGGCGTGTGCTCGATTCGACGGGGGCGGTCGTGCCGGGCACTGAAGTGAAGGCCGTGAGCGCTACCACTGGTGTCACGGTATCCACGAGGTCCAACGATGCAGGCAACTATGTCCTGCCGTTCCTGGTTCCCGGCCTCTACACCGTCAGCGCCGAGATCCAGGGTTTCCGCAAGTATGAACGGAAGAACATCCAGATCCGCGTGAATGAAAACGTGCCGCTGGACATCGAGATGACGGTGGGCGATGTGACCCAGTCTGTTGAGATCACGGCGGAATCGCCCTTGCTGCAGACGGCTGAGGCATCGCTGGGCCAGGTCATTGACGAACGCCGTATCGTGGAGTTGCCGCTGTTCGCGGGCAACGCGATGGATCTGGTCCATCTGGCTCCAGGGACGGTGAACGGGACGGACATGCGGTTGCGCAAAGCGCCGTTCAACGCGGCTCCATCGCAGTTTTCGACCGATGGCAGCGGGAACAATGGCAACGCGTTCACGATCGACGGTGTGGCGAACCTCTATTCGGACGGAACCGCTCCGCGCGTGGCGTTTTCGCCGCCGCAGGCGTCGCTGTCCGAGTTCAAAGTGCAGACTTCGTCGTTTGACGCCGCCATTGGCCGGACCTCCGGCGCAACGGTGAACGTCAGCACGAAGGGCGGCACGAACGAGTTCCATGGCCAGGCCTGGTGGTGGCTGCGCCACTCGGCGCTCGACACGCCCACGCTGTATCAGAAGCGCGCGAACCCCAAGGGCTTCAAGCTGCCCATCTACCGCGACAACCGGTATGGACTGGCCGGTGGCGCGCCGATAGTGATCCCGGGCCTCTACAACGGCAAGAACAGGACGTTCTGGTTCTTCACCTGGGAAGCCAACAAGTTCGGCGATCCCAACGTGGGCGGCTCGATGATTTCGACCGTGCCGAGCGCCAACTGGCGCAACGGCAACCTCGCCGACCTGCTTGCGCTGGGCGCGAACTATCAGCTTTACGACCCGGCCACGATCGCCGTCGCCGCTGGCGGCCGTTTCAGCCGCCAGCCGCTTCCGGGAAACATCTTCCCGGCCAGCCGCATCAACTCGGTGGCCAAGCAGATTCTGGCCCTTTATCCGCTGCCCAACCAGGTGGGGACCGCCGACGGCCGCAACAATTTCTTCTATTCGCTTCCGGCGATGGAGGATTATTGGACCACGATCGGCCGTATCGACCATGCTTTCAGCGAGAAGAACCGCATGTTCGTCCGCTGGCATCGCGACTACTGGGAAGAGGACAAGAACCGTTCGTTCGGCAATGACGTCAATGGCGTCATCCTGAACCGCATCAACCGGGGCATCGCCGTGGATGACGTTCACATGCTCTCCTCCACAATGGTCCTGAACTTCCGCTACGGCATCGGCGCGCAGGAGTTTCCGGAGCGCAGGACGAGCAGTGGATATGACCTGTCGAAGCTCGGCTTCTCCTCGACCCTGGTCGGATTGGCGGACAAGTCCACCGCGACGGTCCCGCGTACCGCTGTCGGCTCGCTGACCGCGCTCAGCCCCTGGGAGTCGGGCGACGGCAAGACCGCCTCCATCAGCCATAACGCGGTAGCCAGCCTGACCTGGATGAAAGGCAATCACAACGTCCGCGTCGGCTGGGATTTCATGGTCTTCCGCGAGTTCCGCGCCCGCTTCCCGGGCGACGTCTCGCCCGACCTGAGCTTCTCGAACGCATGGGCTCGCGGCCCGCTGGACAATTCCGCCGTTCAGCCGGTTGGCGCCGAGTTCATCGCCCTGCTGGCCGGCATCCCCGGCGGCAGCATGTCGCGAACAGGCTCCTACGCCGAGCAGGACGTTTACACCGGACTCTATGTTCACGATGACTGGAAAGTCACCCGGAAACTCACCCTGAACCTCGGCCTGCGCGCCGAGCACGAATCGCCGATCACGGAGCGGTACAACCGCTCGGTGGCACAGTTCGACGGCACCACTTCCAACCCGATCGAGACCGGCGCCATCGCCAAATACGCGCTGGCCCCGATGCCCGAGCTGCCCTTGGCGAACTTCAAGGTCAAGGGCGGCGTCACGTTCGCCGGTATCGGCGGGAAACCCCGCGAGTATTGGAACGACCAGGGTCTCCAATGGTCGCCGCGCATCGGCATGGCCTATCAACTCAATAAGAAGACCGTGTTCCGCGGCGGCTGGGGCATCTTCTACGCTCCGAACGGAATCCTCAGGACCAACTCGATCCTCTCCGGGTTCTCCCGCAGCACGCCCATCGTGGCGTCCACCAACAGCGGCCTGACGTTCACTACGGATCTCACCAACCCGCTGCCGACCGGACTGCTGCCCGTGCTTGGCGCCTCGGAAGGTCTCCAGACCACGCTCGGCCAGGGCACGACCGCCTTCGCCGCCGACCGCAAGATGGCGCCGGCGCACCGCTTCTCCGCCGGCTTCCAGCACGAAATGCCCGGCGGCATCATGATCGAGTCGTCCTACGTCGGCAACCGCGCCTATCGCCTTCCTGTCACCCGGCAGATGAGCTTTACGCCGGCGCAATACCTCAGCACTCTGCCCTACCGCGACACGACGACGATCAACTTCCTCAGCGCGAACTTCACCAGCCCGTATTTCGGGTTGCATCCGAATTTCACGTCGCAGAACATCAGCCGGGGAGCGCTGCTGTCGGCATATCCGCACTTCTCGAACGTGAATTTCGAGGATCCGGTGGGCTACTCGTGGTACCACTCCTTGCAGAACCGCCTCGAGAAGCGTTTCTCGAAGGGCTACACGCTGCAGGCGGCCTATACCTGGTCGAAGTCGATGGCCGCCAATTCGTTCCTGAACTCGGCTGACCCGATGCCCTATGAGTCGCTCTCCGATCTCGACCGGCTCCACCGGCTCACGGGCAGCGGCATCTGGGAACTCCCGTTCGGCAAGGGCCGGCGGTACGGTTCCAGCATGCCCGGCGCCCTGGAGTTCGTGGCGGGCGGCTGGCAGTTGAGCGGCGTCTACCAGTACCAGAGCGGCGCGCCGCTCGGATTCGGCCAGGCGCTGTATATCGGCGATTCGGCGACTATCGCATTGCCCTCCGACCAGCGCAACACCGACCGCTGGTTCAACACCGACGTCTTCAACCGCAACTCGGCGCAGGTGCTGGCCTCGAATCTCCGCACCTCGCCGCTGCGTTACTCCAACATCCGCCAGGACTCGCAACGCCGCGTGGATCTGTCGATCAACAAGACCTTCCGCATGAGTGAGAAGTTCCGGATGGTCTTCCGCGCCGACACGTTCAACGCCCGAAACGAAGTGGTGCTCCGCGGCCCGAACACCGACCCCGTCAACACGGCGTTCGGACGCGTCACCGCACAGGAGCCGCCACGTTCCTGGCAGTTTGCGCTGACCTTGAAGTTCTGATATTGAGCGGCCGGTCAAGCCCCACCGGGTTTGACAGGTTCTGAATCAAGGCCGGCTTTGCTTCGGAAGGAGCAGAGCCGGCCTTTCCTTTTGATTCCGCCCCGGACCGCCGGGTGTTCCCGCCGGAACGTCTGTGCGGGCGGCGTTGCGGGTGAATGGGAGCGTATCGGGAGCGCCGCCTCAGGCGAAGGCGCGGCGCAACACGTCGTAGCTCTTGGGGACGGCTGTGTTGGGGTCTTCCTTGCCTTCCATTTCGAGCGAGACCCAGCCTTTGAAGCCGGCGTTGCGGAGGATTTTGGCGATGCGGGGGTAGTCGAGGTCGAGGGTGTACCATTCGCCACCGCCATAGTAGGTCTTGGCCTGGACGATGGTGGCTTTGGGGGCGAGTTTGGCGATGCCGTCGTAGGGTTCGGGGGTGGGATAGTTGCCGGTATCGAGGTTGAGGCCGAGCCAGGGCGAGTTCACCATCGAGTGGATCTTGAGAAGGACGTCGATGTCGGTGGTGAGGCCCCAGTGGTTTTCAAGGCACATCTGGACGCCCAGTTTTTCAGCGTCGGGCAGGCACGCATGGATGCATTCGACGCACCAGGCGATGGCGTCATCGAGTTTGTAGCCGGCAAGCGGCGGCTCATTGCCCTTGACCTTCATGAGGTCGTCGAAGCTGGGGATGGTCTTCCAGCGGCCCGAGTTGAGGCGCATGGCGGGGATGGCGAGGCGGGCGGAGAGATCGAGGCAGCCTCGGGTGTGGTCGATGTGCTTCTGGCGCTCGGCTTTGTCGGGGAAGACGAAGTCCTGGTGGATGGAGAGCATGGGGAACGACAGACCCTGCTCGAAGGCGCGTTTCTTGAGGCCGTTGACGTAGGCGGGGGTCTCGTTT
The DNA here is from genome assembly GCA_947084845.1 of uncultured Bryobacteraceae bacterium. Classification (GTDB taxonomy): domain Bacteria; phylum Acidobacteriota; class Terriglobia; order Bryobacterales; family Bryobacteraceae; genus PNKE01. The sequence continues at coordinate 24,716 of CAMTUE010000001.1, forward strand.
TCCATCTGGCGGTGGAGGATCTCGACGCCGTCGAAGCCGATCCTGGCAGCCGAATCGATCACCTTCTCGATGGGGAACTTCGGAGTGCGGAAGTGCCAGTAGGAGTATGAGGAAACGGCCAGCGGGATTCGTTTGGTTGCAGGCGCGGCGGCGCGGATCGAGGGCAGCGGAAGGGCTGCGGCGGCGAAAAGGGAACGGCGTGAAAACGGCATGAATGAGCGACCTCCTGAGTCACATTCAGTGTATCGAATCGGGTTCCCATCCCAAGATCGGGCGAAGGCGGATCAGGGGTTGAGTTTGAGGATCGTGCCGGCGTTGGAGACGATCCAGAAGTGGTCGTCGCCGGAGCGGGCGATTTGGGCGTGGGTTCCTTCGGCGCGATAGTCGACTTTCATGTCATACCAATCGATGCTGTTGGGGCTGTAGATGGCCTTGACCTTGCCGTTGAGAGCGGACATGCGGAGGCGGCCCGGGGCTTCGATGCCGGCCAGCAGAATGCCGGCCGCGCCGATGAGCGCAATGTCAGTGATATTAAACTGGGGTTTGCGGAAAATGGGCTGGCTGTCACCGGTGCGCAGGCTGATGAGATTCACCTCGGAGGGCCAATCGAAGCCATCGTCGAAGGTGAGCAAGCCGGCGCCGCGGGAACCCTTCATGCGGACTTTCACCAGGTCGCCGAACGCCGATGTCGTGCTTGGCTTCCAGGACTTGCCGCCGTCGGATGTGACCAGAGTGAGGATGACGCCGGGGAGCAATCGCCGCCGCGTGGAGCGCTCCGGCAGCATCCATTCGGGCAGATAGCCGGTCCACTCCTCCCTGCGGCGGGAGGTGCCCACCAACATGCCTTCACTGGGCGAAACGAACTCCATCCAGGAGAGCAGCGTGTTGTCCTTGTTCAACTTCAGTTCGACGCTCTCTTTGACGGGCGTCCAGCTTTTGCCTCCATCGCTGGTTTCATAGTAGACAGTGCCGATGCCGTAGGCCCAGCCGCGGGTGGGCGACTGGAAGTGGACCCGGAGCATTTTCCTGTCGGGCAGTTTGAGCCTGTTCCAGCGGGCGCCGCCTTCATCGGAGTAGAGGAGACGGTTGTCGCTGACAATCCATGCGTTCGACTCATCGAGAACGTGGAGGGAGTACGCCGGCCGGCCGGTTTCAGCCTGGGCCCAGGTGGCGCCGCCGTCGGTGGTACGCAAAGCGAGAAAGGCCCTGGGGACGCCGTCCTTGTACTTCACGGCGGTGGCGATACCGCGCGCAGGGCTGGCGAACTGAAGGCTGCGGAACTCCATCGACTCCCTGTCTTTGTCGAAGTTGAACTGGATGGACCACTTGCGCCTGGCGAATATAGGGGAGTCCTCGGCCGGCTTGCTGAGATCGCCAACGGGGAGTGGTCCCATCAGGGTGCGCTGGGCGAATGCGCCTGGAGGGGCGGCGAGCGCGCAACCAGCGGCAATGAGGAAAGACCGGCGCGTCGTCGCCACGCTGCTAATCGTCCTCACCCTTCCTGGCGATGTGGCCATGCGACATGACCAGTTCGACATGGCTGGACTCTTCGATGGCGCCGGGCGCCATGCGGGCCAGCACGAGCAGGCAGCCGACCTGCTCGCCGACCGTGGTGAGCAATTCCATTTCGGGCCCGGTGTGGCGGTGAGCGGCGCGGTGGTGGACATTGATCACGCCGATGACGCGGTTGCGGGCGATCACGGGAACGGAAAGGAACGATTCGAAATTGTCCTCGGGCAGGTCGGAGAACTTGCGGAATCGCGGGTCCTTGTAAGCCTCGGATGAGATGGCGAGCATCTTGCGTTCGCGGGCGACCCAGCCGGTGAGTCCTTCGTCGAGTTTGAGCCGGACGCGGCCGATCTGCGCCGGATGGGGGTTGGAGGAGGCGCAGAGGACGAGTTGATCGCTGTCTATCAGGTACAGGAGAGCGGAGTCGCAGGCGGTGAACTGGGTCACCAGATTCACGATGGCCTGGAGGGTGTCGGCGAGGCTGAGTTCACGCACCATCAGGCGCGAAATGCGCTGGACGACGCCGAACTGTTGTTCGAGGACCGCGAGTTTGGCTTCCAGGTCTTTGGACTTGGGCACGCCCTGATTATAAAGGGTATTGGACGCGGCGCGCCGGAGAGGCGGCGGGATGTAAATGAGTTGCGGCAATTGGGCCGCTGCGCGGGTTGGCTTGCTACGATAGGAGGCAATACAGGTGGTCAGGAACGAAACGGCCTCGGGTGGTGTGATGCACGGTCTCGCCGGCGGGATCGCAATCGAATTCCCGCGCGTGCGCCCCTGCGATCGTGTTTGAAGATTGGCTCACAGAGCCGGACAGGAGACAAGAAACAGAATGTGGAACCGCAGCAAGAGAGAAGAGGAAGCGCAGTTGAAGCAGGCACCGCCGGAACCAGCCAGAGAAGCAATTCCGACGTCGACATATCCCACGCGCAGGGTGGATGAGGCGACAACGCGGGCGGCGGCCGTCATCGGCAAGACGATCGTGGTGAAGGGGACTGTGAGCGGCAAGGAAGATCTGCTGGTGGACGGGCGCCTTGAAGGCGACATCGATCTGCCGGAGAACCGGCTCACGGTGGGACCGGGCGGCCATATCGAAGGGAAGATCCGTGCGCGCGAGATTGTGGTCTATGGCGTGGTGCAAGGCAATCTCGAGGCATCCGAACGGGCCGAGATCCGCAAGAACGCCAAGGTGATCGGCGACCTCAAGACGTGCCGGCCCGTGATTGAAGACGAGGCATACTTCAAGGGCAACGTAGAGACAATCCGCGTGGATCCGCCGAAACTGGCCAAGCCGGTTGTCGCGGCACCGGCGCCGGCGGTCGAAGCGCAAGCGCCCGTCATCGTGCCGCCACCTCCGGAGACAAGGCGCGGATGAACCAGGCCGGAGGCGGCCGGGAGACGGCAGGTCAGCGGCGCAGCCAAGCCATGCAAAGTCTGGCCCGGCACCTGGAGTCCAGCCAAGGGCTCCAGGTTGTCGATCTGGGCGGGCTCAAGCAACAGAACCTGGACTTCGTAACGGCCTTCGGCCACCGCTTGTACGCAGAGGATCTGATTTCGAGCTACGAGTGGTTCTTTTCACCTGCCGAACGGGCCGAGGGCGCGGCTGAAGCCAAGCGGATCGGCGAATTTATCGACTCGACGATCAGATTCGGCGAGCGGAGCGTCGGCGCGGTGCTGGCCTGGGACCGGCTTCAGTTCCTGCTCCCCGCGGCTACGGATGCGCTTGTCGAACGGCTGAAGCACGCAATGGCTCCGGGGGCTCTGCTGGTGGCGATGTTTCAACCGGAGCAGGTTACGGCGGCCGCACCACTGGTCTGGCGCATCACCGATGAGGCGTGTCTCACGGCGACACCAAAGCCGCCGGCGCGTCCGGTGGGCAAGTACAACGCACGAGCGATTGAGCGGCTGTTTTCCGGATTCGGCGGCGTGAAGTTCTACATGACGCGCGACAGTTTGCAGGAGGTCCTGATCCGCCGCTGAAGGCGTCGTTGCCGGACTTGAATGGAAAACCCCGCCTGATCCCGATTGGGTCCCGGCGGGGTTCTGATTTAATGAGCTGCCGATAGCGCAGGCTTACTCGACTTCGCCGAGAGTATCGTCGAAGTTGAGTTCACCGCCCTCGGAGCCGGACAGGTAACCGCCCTTGGTCTCGTCGTCATAGACCTGGAAGGAGTCGACCAGGGCGGCGTCAGGATCCGCCAGCGACTCATCGACAAGATCCTCACCGGCGATCTTGAGCTTGCGGTAATAATCCATGCCCGTGCCGGCCGGGATGAGCCGGCCCATGATGACGTTCTCCTTGAGACCGCGCAGGTAATCGACCTTGCCATTGATGGCGGCTTCGGTGAGAACGCGCGTGGTTTCCTGGAACGAGGCGGCGGAGATAAACGAGTCGGTCGAAAGCGACGCCTTGGTGATGCCGAGCAGAACGGGCGAACCGGTCGCGGGCTTTCCGCCGGCGGCGATAACCACGTCGTTCTCCTCGCGGAAGCGGAACTTATCGACCACTTCCTCGGGCAGGAACTCGGTGTCGCCGATGTCTTCGATCTTGACCCAGCGCATCATCTGCCGGCAAATCACTTCAAGGTGTTTGTCGTTGATGTTGACGCCCTGGAGGCGGTAGACCTCCTGGATCTCATTGACCATGTACTTCTGCAGTTCCTGTTCGCCGAGGACCTTCAGGATGTCGTGCGGATTGCGGGGGCCGTCCATCAGCGGGTCGCCGGCCTTGACGCGCTCGCCCTCCTGGACGTTGATGTGGGTGCCGCGCGGGATAGAGTATTCGCGCTCGTTGCCGTCGTCGCCGACAACATTGATTTTACGCGTGCCCTTTACGACGTCGCCGATGCGAACGATGCCGGCGATTTCGCTCATCACGGCGGTTTCGTGGGGTTTGCGGGCTTCGAAGAGTTCGACAACGCGCGGCAGGCCGCCCGTGATGTCTTTCGTCTTGGTGGTGGCGCGCGGGATCTTGGCCAGCACGTCGCCGGCAAAGACCAGATCCCCTTCCCTGACGCTCAGGTGAGCGTGCACGGGCATGAGGTAGCGGCGCTCCTCGCTGCGGTGGCCGCCTTCGGGACGGATGATGACGGTCGGCATGCGCTTCTCGTCGGGGGAGTCGATGACAACCCACTGAGACAAACCGGTCACCTCATCCACCTGTTCCTGGTAGGTGATGTTCTCCATGATGTCCTTGAGGTGCACCGAGCCGGTGATTTCGGTGAGGATCGAGAAGGCGAACGGATCCCATGCGAGCAGCGTCTGATTGGCCTTGACGGGCGAGCCGTCCTCGACCAGAATCTTGGCGCCGTATACAACCTGGTAGCGCTCACGTTCGCGGCCCTTTTCGTCGGCCACGACCACGAGGCCGGTGCGGTTCATGGCGATGATCTCGTTCTTCGCGTTACGCACCGTCTTGATCTCGATGAACTTGGCGAAACCGTCGTTGCGGGCCTCGATCTTATTCTGCTCGGCTCCGCTGCTGGCAGCGCCGCCGATGTGGAACGTGCGCATGGTCAACTGCGTGCCGGGCTCGCCGATGGACTGGGCCGAGATGATACCGACGGCTTCACCGCGTTCGACGAGGCGGCCGGTGGCGAGGTTGCGCCCGTAGCAGAGTTCGCAGACGCCGCGCTTGGACTCGCAGGTCAGCACGGAGCGAATCTTGACGCGGTCGATGCCGGCGTCCTGAATCGCCGAAGCGAGTTCCTCGGTGATCTCCTCGCGGGCGGAGACCAGGATGTTGTTCTCATAATCGCGCAGGTCTTCAAGCGCCACGCGGCCGACGATGCGGTCGCGCAAGGGCTCGATGATCTCGCCCGATTCGACGATGGGTTCGACGTAGATTCCGTCCTCGGTCCCGCAGTCGAGTTCGGTGACGATGACGTCCTGGGCGACGTCGCAGAGGCGGCGGGTCAGGTAACCCGAGTCGGCCGTCTTCAACGCCGTGTCGGCCAGTCCCTTGCGGGCGCCGTGCGTCGAGATGAAGTACTGGAGAACGTTCAGACCTTCACGGAAGTTAGCCGTGATGGGCGTCTCGATGATCTCGCCCGAGGGCTTGGCCATCAGTCCGCGCATACCCGAAAGCTGGCGGATCTGGAGCTTCGAGCCTCTGGCGCCGGAGTCGGCCATGATGTAGATCGGGTTGAGGTAGCGGCCGCTCTTGTCGTCCTGCTCCATGACCTTGAACATCTCGGCCGTGACCTCTTCGGTCACCTTGTTCCAGATTTCGATGATCTTGTTGTACCGTTCGCCGTGGGTGATGGCGCCGTCGACGTATTGGGCTTGCACTTCCATGACCAGCCGTTCGGCTTCACGCACCAGCCTGCCCTTTGATTCGGGAACCACCATATCGTCGATGCCGATCGAGATGCCGGCCCTGGTCGCCGAGGCGAAGCCGAGGTCCTTGATGTCGTCGAGCATCCGCACCGTGATGTGCAGCCCGAAGCGAAGGTAGCAGTACTGAACCAGTTGGGTGAGGCCCTTCTTCTTCAACAGGCCATTGATGAAGGGCATGTCGGCGGGCAGAGTGTCGTTCATGATCACCCGGCCGACCGTGGTTTCCATGTCGGTCTTGCTGTAGGGGACCGGCTCGGTATGCATGACGTCCTGCGAATCGTAGGCATTCGCCAGGTCGATCACTTTGCCGGTGTAGCGCAGCGTAATGGGCGTCTGCGTTTCGACTTCGCCCATCTCGTGAGCGATCAGCACGTCCTCGATCGAGGCAAACTTCTTGCCCTCGCCCTTGGAACCGCGGCGGATCTTGGTGAGGTAGTAGAGGCCGAGGACGAGATCCTGCGTGGGAACGGCGATCGGAGAACCGTGCGCCGGCGACAGGATGTTGTTGGCGGCCAGCATGAGCGTCGAGGCCTCGATCTGGGCCTCGGGCGAAAGCGGGATGTGGACGGCCATCTGGTCGCCATCGAAGTCGGCGTTGAAAGCCGTGCAGACAAGCGGGTGGATCTTGATGGCCTTGCCGTCGACCAGCACGGGCTCGAAGGCCTGGATGCCGAGGCGGTGCAGCGTGGGCGCGCGGTTGAGCAGGATCGGATGATCCTTGATCACCTCTTCGAGGATGTCCCAAACGACGGGATCCTGCTGCTCGACCAGTTCCTTGGCCTGCTTGATCGTGGTGCAGTGGCCGCGCAGTTCGAGCCGGTGGTAGATGAACGGCTTGAACAGCTCGAGCGCCATCTTTTTCGGCAGACCTGCCTGGTGGAGCTTGAGTTCCGGACCGACGACGATGACAGAGCGGCCTGAGTAATCGACGCGCTTGCCGAGCAGGTTCTGCCGGAAGCGGCCCTGCTTGCCTTTGAGCGAATCGGAGAGCGACTTGAGGGGCCGGTTGTTGGCGCCGCGCAGGACGCGGCCGCGGCGGCCGTTGTCGAACAGGGCGTCGACGGCTTCCTGCAACATGCGCTTTTCATTGCGCACGATGACGTCTGGCGCATGGAGTTCCATCAGCTTCTTCAACCGGTTGTTGCGGTTGATGACGCGGCGGTAGAGGTCGTTGAGATCCGACGTGGCGAAACGGCCGCCATCGAGCGGAACCAGCGGGCGGAGTTCGGGCGGGATGACCGGCAGCACACTGAGGATCATCCACTCGGGCTTGTTGCCGGACTTGCGGAAGCTCTCGGTGACCCTGAGCCGCTTGGCGAACTTGAGCTTCTTCTGCTGCGACGTCTCGGTCTTCATCCGCTCGCGGATCTCGACCGAGAGGCCCTCGATGTCGATCATCCGCAACAGTCCCCTGATGCCCTCGGCGCCCATCATGGCGACGAACTGGCCGGGATAGTCGGCTTCCAACTGGCGCTTGCGTTCGTCGGTGATCACTTCGTGGTGGTTCAATCCGGGGACCTGGCCGGGATCGAGGACCACGTAGGCCTCGAAGTAAAGGACCCGTTCGAGGTCACGCAGAGTGATGTCGAGCAGGTAGCCGATTCTCGAGGGTAGGCCCTTGAAGAACCAGACATGCGAGCAGGGGCTGGCCAGTTCGATATGGCCCAGACGTTCGCGCCGCACGCGCGCCAGCGTCACTTCGACGCCGCACTTGTCGCAGATGACGCCGCGGTGCTTCATCCGCTTGTACTTGCCGCAGAGACATTCCCAATCGGCCACGGGGCCGAAGATGCGCGCGCAGAACAGGCCGTCGCGCTCAGGTTTGAATGTGCGGTAGTTGATGGTTTCCGGCTTGGTTACTTCGCCGTGAGACCAGCTCCGGATCTTCTCCGGGGACGCCAGTGAGATGCGGATTGAATCGAAATCCGCGATCAGGTTGCTTCGGTCGTAAGGGGTTGCTCTGTACATCGTCGCCTCCTGTCCTTTCCGGTCTCCTAGTCAGCCGCCAGCGCCGTATCCGGCATCTCTTTTGGCTTCTTCATCAGCTCGACGTCGAGGCAGAGCGACTGCAACTCGCGGATGAGCACGTTAAACGACTCCGGCACGCCAGGCTCGGCCGCTGCCTCGCCCTTCACGATCGCCTCGTAAATCTTGGCGCGTCCATAGACGTCGTCGGATTTCGCCGTCAGAAGTTCCTGCAGGATGTAGGCTGCCCCGTATGCTTCGAGCGCCCACACCTCCATTTCGCCGAACCGCTGGCCGCCGAACTGGGCTTTGCCGCCCAGAGGCTGCTGCGTGATGAGCGAATAGGGTCCGATGGAACGGGCGTGGATCTTGTCGTCCACAAGGTGCGACAGCTTCAACATGTAGATGTAGCCGACCGTCACGGGCTGTTCGAAAGCGATGCCCGTCATACCGTCGTGCAGCTTCACCTTGCCCGACGTTGGCAGTTCGGCGATTGTGAGTTCGCCCTTGATGTCGGCTTCGGTGGCGCCGTCAAAGACCGGCGTGGCATACTTCTTGCCGAGCTTGAAGCCGGCCCAGCCGAGGTGGGTTTCGAGAATCTGGCCGACGTTCATACGCGAAGGAACGCCGAGCGGGTTCAGAATGATCTCGACCGGGGTCCCGTCGGCCATGAACGGCATGTCTTCATCGGGCACGATCTTCGAGATGACGCCCTTATTGCCGTGGCGGCCGGCCATCTTGTCGCCGACCGACAGCTTGCGGCGCATGGCGATGTAGATCTTCACCATCTTGATCACGCCGGGCGGCAGTTCGTCGCCCTTCTTGAGCTTGGCCGACTTCTCCTCGGTGATCTTTTCGAGCACCTGGATCTGGCGCGACGTCAGCTCTTCGATCTCGTCGATGGCTTCGTTCAGTCTGGGATCCTTGCCCGAGAACCGCAGCCGCTTCAAATCGCGGGCGCGGAGCTTCTCGATCAGATCGCGCGTCAGAACCGTGCCCTTGGCGAGGAGCCGCTTATTCGTCTTCTCGTCGTGCAGGTCGGCCTGGATCTCCTTGCCGTCGAGCAGAGTCGAAAGACGCTTCGAGCGCTCGTCGTTGAGGATGCGCTTTTCGTCGTCGAGGTTGCGGTGGAGCTTGTCGACCTGCTCCTTCAGAATCGAACGGGAACGGTCATCCGGATCTGCGCCCTTCCTGGAGAAGACCTTTGCGTCGACCACCACGCCCTCAATGCCGGGAGGGCAGTAAAGCGAGGCGTCCTTCACGTCGCCGGCTTTCTCGCCGAAGATCGCTCTGAGGAGTTTCTCTTCGGGGGTGAGCTGCGTTTCGCCCTTCGGCGTCACCTTGCCCACCAGAATGTCGCCCGGCTTCACTTTGGCGCCGGTGTGGATAATGCCGCTGTCGTCGAGGCTTCGCAGGAATGATTCCGAGATGTTCGGAATGTCGCGCGTGATCTCTTCCGGACCCAGTTTGGTGTCGCGGGCTTCAATTTCGAACTCCTCGATGTGGATCGAGGTGTAGTAGTCTTCCTTCACCAGCTTCTCGCTGACGATGATGGCGTCCTCGAAGTTGTAGCCGCGCCAGGGCATGAACGCCACAAGCACGTTACGGCCAAGGGCCAGTTCACCAGCGTCGGTGCAAGGCCCGTCGGCCAGGACATCGCCCTTCTTCACGCGCTGGCCCTGCTCGACGATCGGCTTCTGGTTGATGCAGGTGTTCTGATTCGACCGTTTGAACTTCGTCAGCGGATAGATGTCAGCGCCGACTTCGCGCGACATCTGCCCCTCATGGGCGCTGCCCTCGACGCGCACGATGATGCGTTCGCTGTCGACCGAATCGACGACGCCGGCGCGCTTGCACATGATGACCGCGCCCGAGTCGCGCGCCGTCACCGCTTCCATGCCCGTGCCCACGATCGGCGAATCCGCCCTCAGGAGAGGGACGGCCTGCCGTTGCATGTTCGAACCCATCAAGGCGCGGTTGGCGTCGTCATTTTCGAGGAACGGAATCAGCGACGCAGCCACCGACACAAGCTGCTTCGGGCTGACGTCCATATACTGGACCTCGTCGCGGTTGATCAGCGTGAAGTTGCCGGCCTTGCGCGTGTTCACCAGTTCGTCGACGATGCCGCCCTTTTCATCGAGCTTCATATTGGCCTGGGCGATCACGTACTTGTCTTCGTCCCAAGCCGAGAGGTAGTCGCAATGCGCCTCGAACTCGGGCGGCGCATCGCCGGGCTTGACCTTCTTCAGCACCGTTTGCAGTTCCGTGCGCGTGAGAACCTGGCCCACTTTCAAGTTCGTCGAACCGGGGTTCTGAATCTGCACATCGTCCTGCACGGTGCAGTTTGTCACCCTCTGGTAAGGCGACTCGATGAATCCGTATTCGTTGATCCGGGCAAAACAGCTCAGCGAACTGATCAGCCCGATATTGGGACCTTCCGGCGTTTCGATCGGACAGATGCGGCCATAGTGAGTCGGGTGCACGTCGCGCACCTCGAATCCGGCGCGCTCACGCGACAGACCGCCCGGTCCGAGCGCGGACAGACGCCGCTTGTGCGTGACTTCGCTCAAGGGGTTGGTCTGGTCCATGAACTGCGACAACTGGCTCGATCCGAAAAACTCGCGGATCGCCGCCATCACCGGCTTGGCGTTCACTAGGTCGTGCGGCATCGCCGTCGACATCTCCTGGAACACCGCCATCTTCTCCTTGATGGCCCGCTCCATCCTCACCAAACCGATACGGAACTGGTTCTCGAGCAGTTCGCCAACCGCCCTGACGCGGCGATTGCCCAGGTGGTCGATATCGTCCACGCCGCCATGGCCCTTCTTGAGCCGCATCAGGTACTTGATGGTATCGATGAAATCGGCTTCGTCCAGCGTACGGCGGTCCAGCGGATTTTCGCTGATCATCTCGCCCCGCTTGCGGCGCTCGTGGCGGCCCTCGACCCAACCGGCGGGCGCGTACTCGGCGTTGTCGTAGAGCTTGATGTTGAACTTCATCCGGCCGACGCGCGAGAAGTCGTACTTGCGCTCGTCAAAGAACATGCCGGTAAACAACTGGGTCGCCGTATCGAGCGTCGGCGGGTCGCCCGGACGCAGCTTCCGGTAGATCTCCAGCAACGCTTCGGACTGGCTCTTCACCGGGTCCTTTTTCAGCGTCGAGGAAACCACCATGCCCACGTCGTCGCGCTCGGGGAAGAAGACCTCAACATCTTTCTGGCCCGCATCCATGATGTTCTTGAGCACGCTGGCGTTGAGTTCCTGATTGGCCTCGGCCAGAACCTCGCCCGTCTCCATGTCGATTACGTCGGCGGCCACCCAGGCTCCGGCGATCTCGCTCTCGTTCACCTCGACCTCGGTCACCTTCGCTTCCAGCAGCGCCTTGATCGTCGATTCCTTGATCTTGCGGTTGGCCTGCAGAATCGTCTCGCCGCTCTTGGAGACCAGCGCCGAACCCAGCTTGAAGCCCGCCAGCGTCTCGTCCACTTTCCAGAAGACCCGGCGGTCCTTCAACTTCAGCCGGCTGACCCGGTAAAAGGCCTTGATGATGTCGCTGTCGGTCTTCAGGCCCAATGCGCGCAGGAAAACCGAACCATAGAACTTACGCTTGCGGTCGATGCGCACATACAGCAGGTTCTTGCTGTCGAATTCGAATTCGACCCACGAGCCGCGATAGGGGATGATCTTGCCGAGGTAGTAGCTCTGCGCCATCACCTTCTCAAAGAACACGCCCGGCGACCGGTGCAACTGGCTGACGATGACGCGCTCAGTGCCGTTGATGATGAACGTGCCGTTGGCCGACATCAACGGGATCTCGCCGAAGAAGACTTCCTGCTCCTTCACTTCGCGAGGGCTCTTGTTGCCTTCGTCGTCCTTGTCCCAACTCCGCAGCCGGATGGTCACCTTGAGCGGAGCGGCGAACGTCATGCCACGCTCCTCGCACTCGGCCTGGTCGTACTTCAATTGCAGGCCGACCGGATCGCCGCAGCGGTTGCAGAAAGTGACGACGTTCTTATTGAACGTGCCGCACTTGTCGCAAAGCACGTCGCCGGAATGGAACGGGTCGGTTTTGATCGTCGCGCCACAGGCCGGATTGCGGCACACAGTGCGCAGATGGTTCAGACCCTTCAGCGCACCGCACTTGCACTCCCAGTTGCCGATGGCGTAGTCGACGAACTCCAGTTCGCTCAGTCCGCGGAAATCGTTGATTGGAAATACGCTCCGGAAGACGCTCTGCAGTCCGATGTCGTCGCGCTCATCCGGCAGCAGGTCCATCTGCAGGAAGCGCATGTAGCTCAACCGCTGGACCTCGATCAGATTCGGAATCGGAACCGACGTGCTGATCCTCGAGAAATCAACTCTGGGGTTGTTCGCACCCTGGGAAGATGTCGCCATTCTCCACTCCTCTTTTCCTCACTGCCAAGTCCTCACTGGCAAGTCCTCACTCGCCAGCCCTCACTCGTCAGTCCTCACTCGCCGGTCATCAAACACCAGCCCTGACTCGCCGGACGGGGCGCAACGTAGTTTCGCCGCACTGTCACACGTGATTCGGGCAGCCGCTTGCTGCAGCTTCGGGTCATCGAATTGTGTCTTATTTGGGGTGCCCGGCGCAGGGTTGTCTGTCACCAAGGGCGGAGAATTGATCGGGCGAATCTGGGCGCCGAATACGCTGCCGGGCGGAGAAATTGAACTCTCCGGACCCCGCCAGCCGCACGCTGCTCCATTTGATTGAGCATCCACGTCGGCAGAAAAATCCCTCTTCGGTCCGAACTTCTATGCTGTCAGTCTAACAGAATGAAAAACAAGGCGTCAAACGCCAGCTACAAACAGGCGCAACGGCCCCGCTCCGATTAGGGGCGTGATCCCCTGGCCGGAGTCGATGGCCGCTTCGCCTCGATCGTTTTCAAGCCTTGTCACCCTCCGGACAGTGTCCGGAAAGGGTTTACTTGACTTCAACAGTCGCGCCGGCGTCGACAAACTTCTTCTTGATCGACTCGGCTTCGTCCTTGTTGACGCCTTCCTTGATCGCCTTCGGCGCGGCCTCAACCAGATCCTTCGCCTCTTTCAAGCCGAGGCTGGTGACTTCGCGAACAACCTTGATCACGTTGATCTTGTTGGCGCCGGCGGCGGTCAGGATCACGTTGAACTCGGTCTTCTCTTCAACTGCGGCAGCGGCTGCAGCCGGCGCGGCGGCTACGGCCACCGAAGCGGCTGCGGCGGAGACGCCCAGTTCCTCTTCGAGCATCTTCACAAGCTGCGAGGCTTCGAGAAGAGTCAGCTCTTTAATCTGGTCCTTCAATGCGTTGAGATCAGCCATTGCTTCCAAACTCCCTGTGTCGTTAAACTTCTGCTCCGTCCGCCCTCATCGGGAGTCCGGACCTCCCTCACTAGGAGGAAAACTTGTTTTCCTTCACGCCCTGATCGACGACGACCGCAAGATTGCGGCCCACGCCGTTCATGACCGTCACTAGCCGCTGCGCCGGTGCATTCAGCAGGTACAGCAGCTTTCCATAAATCTCATCCTTCGACGGCAGATTGGCCAGTTCCTGGATTTCGTCCAGGTTGACGGCCCGGCCTTCGACCAGACCCGACTTGAACGAGAACGCCGGGTGGGTCTTCCCATACGCGCTCAGCGCTTTGGCCAGCGCCACCGGGTCTCCCGAGGTGTAGGCCAATGCCGACGTCCCCTTCAAACCCTGCAACACGCCCTCGGCCGCCAATCCCTTTGAGGCCTTCTCCGCCAGCGTGTTCTTCACAACCTTGTACAGCCCGCCAGCCCCGCGAACCGCCCTGCGCAGTTCGAAGTCCTGACTGACCGTCATCTTGTTGAATCCGGTGACGAAAAAGTCGCCCGCGCCTTCCAGCGCCTGCCGCAGAGCGTCAAACTCTACCTGTTTTTTCTTTTTGTCTTTCATGTTTGTCCGTCAGCCTCCTAAGCGCGCCCTAGGCGGTGCGCGAATTGAAGGGCGTTACATCCAAGGCAATGCCAGGCCCCATCGTCGAACAGACCGTTGCGCTCTTCACGTACTTGCCCTTTGCCACCGAGGGCTTGGCCCGGATGACGGCCTGGATCAACGTGCTTGCATTCTCAAGCAGCTTCTCCCGGTCGAAACTGACCTTGCCGACCGGAGCGTGAATGACCCCCGTCTTATCAACGCGGAACTCCACCTTGCCAGCCTTCACTTCTTCAACCGCCTTGGCCACGTCCTGCGTCACCGTTCCCGTCTTCGGGTTCGGCATCAGGCCGCGCGGGCCGAGGATCTTTCCGAGCTTCGACATCGACCGCATCATGTCCGGCGTCGCAATGACCGCGTCGTAATCCAGCCAGTTCTCCTGCTGAATCTTGGCCACAAGCTCCTCGCCGCCGAAGAACTCCGCGCCCGCCTGTTCGGCCTCGCGGATCTTGTCGCCCGAGGCGATCACCAGCACCCGCTTGTTCCGGCCCAAGCCGTTCGGCAGAACAACGGTGCCGCGCACCATCTGGTCGGCGTGCTTCGGATCGACGCCCAGGCGCATATGCACCTCGACCGTCTCGTCGAACTTTGTGAATTTGATCTTTTGTACGAGAGGAATCGCTTCCTCCAACGTGTAGGGCCGCTTCTCGACCTGTGCGGTCGCGGCTGTGTACTTTTTGCCTGGTTTGCTTGCCATAGGGTGACTGGTCCAAACGGCCGGGATCTTTCTTCCGCCTCTGCGATTCGATTCGCCTCGGCTTCGATCGGCTCCCATGCCTCCCAACAGTTCAGGTTGGAAAAGAACGAACTTTCAATTTATCATGCCGAGAGCCGCGTTGTCCACGCCGCCCGGCAGGCTCCCGCGCCAATTCCGCTAGATAACGTCAACGCCCATCGATCGGCAGGTGCCGATCACATTGCGTTTGGCCGCTTCCAGATCAAAACAGTTCAAATCCGGCATCTTCTGCTTCGCGATGTCTTCCACCTGCGCCATGGTGATCTTTCCGACCTTGTTCTTGTTGGGCTCGGCCGAACCTTTGGCCAGGTTCACATACTTCTTCACCAGCACCGGCACCGGCGGGGTCTTCGTGATGAAGGTGAAGCTGCGATCGGCGTAAATGGTGATCACCACCGGCACGATCAGCCCCTCCAACTCCTTGGCCGAAGTCTTGGCATTGTAAGCCTTGCAGAACTCCATGATGTTGACGCCCTGCGGACCCAGCGCGGTGCCCACGGGCGGAGCCGGCGTCGCTTTGCCGGCCGGAATCTGCAGCTTCACCATCGCCTGAACTTTCTTCGCCATATCTTCTCTTCCTTTGCGTCCTCGCGCTTATCAGGCGCGTCCTGTTCTCAAGAGCCGTCCGCCCTTCAGGCGCGTCCTTGACTCAAATCCCGCTAGGTCCGGGACCGCGTAATTGTGCTCCTTTACGGAAAACCACTCCCTCACGGTCGCGGCTCTGATCGGAGCCGCGCGCGTCAGCAAGCGGTCGTCCAATGGAACCTGATCTTGCGGTCAAAGCCCTAGTTAATCTTCTCCACCTGGAGGAACTCCAGTTCCACCGGCGTCGCGCGGCCGAAAATCGTCACCAGCACCCGCAGCGTGTTGCGGTCGGAATTGATGTCCTCCACCTTGCCCGTGAAGTTGGTGAACGGCCCGTCCACGATCCTTACCGTCTCGCTCTTCTCAAACGTCAGCTTCGGCCGCGGCCTTTCGGCTGCCGTCGCCTGGCGGTTGAAGATGTTGTCCACCTCGGCGTCGCTCAGCGGAACCGGCGTATTGCCGCCTCCAACGAAGCCCGTCACGCGCGGCGTGTTCTTGATGTGGTGCCAGATCTCATCTTCCATGGCCACCTGAACCATCACATAGCCAGGGTAAAGCATCCGCTTCGAGGTCACCTTCTTGCCGTTTCGCAGCTCCACGACCTCTTCCACCGGGATCAGCACCTGACCCAGCCGGTCGTTGAACCCATAGGCTTCCGACCGCGCCTTCAAACTCTCAGCTACCTTGTTTTCGAATCCCGAATACGTGTGGACGATGTACCAGCTCATCCCCTCGCGGTGGATCTCGGGACCGGCTGCAACAGGCTTTACCGCCGCCACTGCCGCTTCGGCCTGCACGGCAGGCTCTTCGGCCGGTGTTTCGACTTCGGCAGGGGACTCAGGCGCCTCGGGTTCCGCCGCTTCCGCCTCCGGAACGTCCGGCGCGGAGACCTCCGGCGTCACCGACGAAACGTCGATCTCGTCGATCTGCTCGCCGCCGGGATTATCGTGTTCCTGATCCGACATATTCACTCTGCCCACTCTCTTGCCCGCTCAGGCTTCCGTCTATTGCCGCCTGCGGTTCGGGTTGCCGCCTACGGTTTGGCCAGCGCATCGAACACTCTGTTGATCGCCCGGCCCAAGATCAAATCGACCGCCGCGAAATAGGCCGCAAACATAAATACGGCGATGATCACCACGGCCGTCGTCGCCTGGACCTGCTTCTTCGCCGGCCAGGTAACGTGCTTCATCTCCGTCTTCAAGTCGTCGATGTAGTCGCGAACCCGGCTAACCAGCGAAAGCGCCTTCTTGCCCACTCCGCCGTTTGCCGCTACTGCCGTCGTTTGTGCTGCCATGGGAATTTCAGAGAAACGCTGCGGGTGGCAGGGGCTGAGGGAATCGAACCCCCACTCGCGGTTTTGGAGACCGCCGGTCTACCGTTAACCTAAGCCCCTATTGCTATCCTGACTCTTCTCTATCCAGCCTTTTCTTTCGTCTTCTCATTCTACCCCGGCCCGGGCCTGTCCGCCTGAATCCATCCAGGCCGGCGACCCCCGGCAGGGTCCTGTCTTCCTAAATCAATCCCTACTCGATTACGTCGCCCACCGTGCCGGCGCCCACCGTGCGGCCGCCTTCGCGGATCGCGAACCGCAATCCTCTATCCATCGCCACCGGCGTGATCAACTCCACCGATACCGTCACGTTGTCGCCCGGCATCACC
>CAMTUE010000002.1:0-52010 GCA_947084845.1 uncultured Bryobacteraceae bacterium
CACCTCCGCCGAAAACATAGCCCTCTACTTCCACGAAGAACTAACCAAACTCCTCGCCCCAGCCCTCGAATCAACAGGAGCCCGAATCAAAGAAATAGTAGTCCAGGAAACCGACACCGCCTGGGCCATCTACCGCCCGGAGTAGGACAGGCCTCCTGGCCTGTCGCCAAACAGAGCGGAACACAACAGTCAGGAATCGCTCCCCTCGCGCCTCGCCGAGTCTATTCACTCAGCCGCCAACCGCGCCGCTTGCGGCGGTGGGTTCTGCCGAAGCGTGCAACCGCCTTCCCATCGCCTCGCCTCCACTCCCATTCCGCTTAACGCACGCGCCATTGAATTGCGTACCTCGTCGAACCTGTTGTCCTGTCTGCTCCAGTCCACCATCTGTCTCGGTCTCGGGTACCCCTTTTCAGGCTTCACTGTAGAAAACAACCCACCCTACCCTCCGAGGGGAATATCATAGAGGATCGCTCCTCTTTCAAGGCGTCAAATGCAAACCCTCACCCTAGAAGTCACGCAAGACCACATCGACAGCCTATGCAAGGCGAAGAGGCCCGTCCTGGGCATCGCTGAATTGATTTGGAACAGTTTGGACGCCGACGCCACCGAAGTTGACGTGCGGGTCAACCGGAACTCCCTCAACAGCATTGACACTATCGAAGTCGTGGACAACGGCCTAGGCATCACGATGGCCGAGGCAAAGGAAGGATTTGGGCACCTTGGTGGTTCGTGGAAACGACACGAACACCAGACAAAACGCGAGAAGCGCCTGCTTCACGGCAAGCAGGGTCAGGGACGATTCCGAGCATTCGCGCTTTCCGAGAATGCCAAATGGAACAGCACCTACCTTGCGGATGGGGGCCTTAAGGAGTTTGGCATCTTCGGGACGAGCGGCGACAAGCGGACGTTCAGGATCACGGACGAAAAGCCCAGTCAACGCGCTGGAACCGGCACCACAGTTACGCTGTCAAACATCATTAGCCAGCAGGCTTCGTTGGACGGTGAGAAGGCTACCAATGAACTGAACAAGGTGCTGGCGCTGTACCTTAAACAGTACCCCCACGTTCGCGTTTCCTACGATGGGACAGTTGTTGATCCGGCAGGGCTGGAAGATGCGACGACTGAATACCACTTGCCCGCTTTAATCGCTGAGGATGGTCGCGAGTATCAGGCAACGTTGACGATCATCGAGTGGAAGATCGATATCGGGCGGGCACTCTACCTCTGCGGCCAGAATGGATTCACGCTTCGCGAGTTGACACCCGGCATCCAAGCTCCGGGATATCATTTCACGGCCTATTTGCGGAGCACAATGCTTGAGGAGATGGATGAGGCCGGTACCATTGATATGGACGAGTTCACCGACCTGCGGAAGATGCTTGACATCACCAAAGATCAAATGCGGCGGCACTTCTTGCAGCGCGATGCGGAGAAGGCTTCTTCTGTAGTGGAGACGTGGAAGAAGGAAGACCTGTATCCGTTTGTGGGTGAGCCCCAGAACATCCTCGACGAAACCGAACGGCAAATGTTTGACGTTGTTGCGGTGAGCCTAGACTCTTACGTGTCCGGCTTCAAAGAGTCCGCGCCGAAGAACAAGAAGCTGACTTTCAACTTGCTGCGGTACGCGCTAGAGAGCAACCCCTCTTCGCTTCAATTCATCCTTGAAGAGGTTGTGGGCCTGCCGAAGGAAAAGCAGGATGAGTTTGCCGCACTGCTCCAAAAGACGTCGCTGATCGCAATGATCAACGCGTCGAAGATTGTCACTGACCGCCTCGACTTCTTGAAGGGGTTGGAGCTCCTACTGTATGACAAAGAATCCAAAGAGGCCCTTAGGGAACGTTCTCAACTTCACAAGCTCGTGTCAAGGCACACGTGGATCTTTGGGGATGAGTTCTATTTGGTCAACAACGACGAATCCCTGACGAACGTCCTGCGGAAGCACTTGAAGGATGTTGCCTTTGACGTGGATCTGGATAAACCAGTGTTGCGCGGAGATGGATCGCGCGGCGTCGTGGACATCGTCTTGTCAAACGTCCCCGATGCTGTGTCCGGACCCACTGAGGAGAAGGACGTCGTTATTTCAAAAATCCTGAATCGACAGCCGTCAGAAGGACGGCACCATTTGGTGATTGAACTGAAGCGTCCATCCGAGAAGATCAGCCCCAAGGTTCTTAGCCAGACGGAGAGCTACGCGTTTTCCGTTGCGACGGATGAGCGTTTCCAAGGCATCAGCACTACGTGGACGTTCTGGTCGCTGTCGAATGAACTGACGCCTGAGGCACGCTTCAAGACGGAGCAGCAGAATAGGCCAAAGGGTGTCGCATTCCAAGGCCCCGATGATCCGAAGAAGAACTTCAACATCACCATATGGGCTAAACAGTGGAACGAAGTAATTGAACAGTGTACTGGGCGGCTGAGGTTTTTCCAGGAGCGGCTGAACTACAATGCGAGCCAAAGTTCCGGCAGGAAGTACTTGCAGGAGACGTACCCCAATTTCATCCCTAAGAAGCTGAAGCCTGAAGCGCAGTCGGAGACGAAGATCGACTCGGCTGGCTAGATTGCCACGTGCCGACGTCGGTACGGGACATGCAGTAAGCTCCGCAGCTTTCCGCTCCGTCGCTTCGCCAATGGGAGGGTCTGGCCAAGGGCCAAAGCGTTACTCTCGAAAGTCATCCCGTAACTCATTGATTCTGCGTTCGACCGTCTGCGACCCGCTCTGCCCGGGTGACCGCCCGCCGCCCCGGCGATGACTCTCATCCCCTGCGGTGCGACCGCGTCTCATGACAACAGCCTCCACGAGTAAAACTGTAGAGGTCGTTCCCCCTACCTCATCTCCAGAAACTCTTCCCAACTCACCCCCGCCATCGCCAAAATACTCCTCACCGTCCCCGCCGGAATATCCATCCCTCCATGGCGCGGCACCGGAATCACCGCCTCCGAATCCACTTCAAGTCCATAAGCTGACTCCCCCCGGCCGGACATCCCGCTATCCGAGTCTCCGCCAGACCCTCTCCACGTCCCGAAACTCAGCCACCCTCATGCCCAGCCCGCAACGGCCTTCTTGAGTTCGCCCAGCGCCCCCCGGCTCAGCGGAATCTTCTTCTGTTCGGCCTCCATGGCCAACCCGTCAGCCCGACCCGCCCGCCCGTCGATTCCCCCCAAAGTGGCAGCCTCCCCCGCAAAGGCGCGCCCGAAGCCAACAACGCTGAATCGCACCCTATCCCCGTCCGCCTACCAACTCTCAGGCTTGCAAATCAGATTCCCCTCGTGATCGATCGGATCCGGGAACTGCGCCAGGTGCAGCAGATTCAGCGGAAGTTCGCGCGCCTTGTCCGCCGCGGAGCGAAGCTCAGTCGCCATCGCGCGCACCCAGTGGTTCGCTGGCACGTAGAGTTGAATGGGTACGCCTGGATACCGGACTCGCACCATCCGCAGTGCTGGCACCAGGTCGGAATCGCCGCTCACCAGCACCACTTGCCCGCAAGCGCCGCTGTAGACATCGTCAAGGATATGCACGGCGATGTTGACGTCCGTCCGTTTCTCTTCCAGCGTCTCGAACAACCGTGAACCAGGGTGCGGGCAATCGGTGACGAGGCAGCGCACACGCTTCGCCTTAAAGTTGCCCAGGGTGACATGCACGCGCGGCGTAGTCGCAAGGGCGCGAAGATAAGTGTCCTGGTTGGCACGTGTCGGGCCGGACACAAGGGCGCTGAAATAGCGGATCGCGACGAGGTGGTCGTGCGGCCTCAGCAGGGAGAACAGCCGGTCGAGATCGAGCCACTTGTACGGCGTACCCCGCAGCGCTCCGTAGTAGAGGTTAAAGCCGTCGATGTAGACGATGGTGTCGTGCGGCACAAAAGAAAATGGCGGTCATATAGACCGCCGGGACCGGCTTTCGCCGGGGAGTCGTACAACTTGATCCTACACTGCTTGTCTTTGCCCGGCAATGGAAAAGTGAACCGCTCGCCCTGTTCGTCGCCAAGACCTCACTCCCCGCCGCGCAGCCAACCCGGCAGCGGCCGGCCGGCGATCCCCCTGAAACCAACTACCGCCTCCTCCGTCTCCTCGCCCGCAATCGTCCCTCATCCCCAGCACCACCCCGACGACGGCAACCACAACCGCCCCCACCCCCATATCAGCCCCAATGCGAAAAACCGAGTCACAGCAATAGCAAATAAATTTCAGGCCACCCAACCCATTGATGACAAACCACTTCCACGCCGCATCCCCGTCACGCATCCCGAATTCTCACCACCCCCCGGTGTACCCTTTCGGACCAGGGGAAAGGAGTCCCCTCTCATGACAAATTCGAACACGCCGCCCAATCCCGTCCATCTCGACGAAACCGTCCGCAACGCGGACCCCCAGGCCTGCCCTGTCGCCAATCCTGCCGGCATCTCTTCGCCCGGCCCTGGCTCCACCCAACCACCACTCCTGCAACCCACCCCAACCAATCCGCACGGGGACCATCCCCAATCTCCCCAACCCCAACTCCTTCTACCGGCCCCATCCCCGCTCGTCGACACCGGCCGGCTCTCCCCCAACCCGACCAACCCCGAACCAGGCGCGGGGGTCTCCTCCAACGCCACCGGCCCCAAAACCGAAGCCGGCAAATCCCGCTCCTCGCAAAACGCCGTAACCCACGGCCTGCGCGCCAAGAAAATCGAGAACGCCGTACCGCACCCCATGCGCTCCGAATACGAAAAGCTCCGCCGCCAGTTCCTCGACGACTACAAACCCGCCGGAGCCATCGAATCCACCCTCCTCGACATGGTCATCTTCGCCGCCTGGCAACTCTACAAAATCCGCGATATGGAGACCTTCACCGGGATCGACATGGGCATGCCCGGTTCGTTTGGTCGCAGCGAAAAACTGGCCCGCTACCGCGGCTCCCAGGAACGCCTATTCTTCCGTTCCCTCAATCAATTGAAACAGATACAGCAGGAACGCGCCTTCCGCGACACCAACCAAAAAGCCGCCCTCCCCGCCCACATCTCCCCCGGAGTCCGCACCAAACCCCTCCACGAACTCCTCAAACGCCTCCACCGCCAGCCGCACACCAAAATCGCCTCCGTCTCAACCCTCCCTCAAAAGCCATCTTCGCTAAACGTTCGCCCAAAAATGGAAGGATCCGGACCCGTCAGCCTCCGCCCCTGACGTTGTCCGGATCAATTTCACGCCACCGGCCCGTGCTCGGGCCAGATCTCTATCACCACACGTAACTGATTGAAACCATTGGCGAAAACGAGAAATACCAGCCGCTCATGTTGCCCATCACTGGCGTAATGACCTCAGTTGGCGTCTCTGTTCCCTGGACCAGAAATTCCGCCCTGATGCGCGACTTCTCACCGGCCTTCATGCTCACGCCAACGCCGGCCGTCACCATCGGCTTCCACTGGCTTGTCTCCGTCAGCACCGCCGTCCGGAAGAACGCCGGCAGCACCGCGCTCGAACCCGTCCCCGTGTACTGCTTCATGCCGCCCCCGGCCAGAATGTAACCCCGCGTCTTCGAGTCCTTCCCGTTGGTGTAGATCAGTAAGTTGTAGCCAACCGACTGGCTGCGCCCTGACAGCGACGACTTCGCGCCCCCGCTGCCGCCCGTCAATTCCATGTTGTTGAACATCATCGTGTACCGGATCTCTCCACCCACCCGGTTGCCCGTCTGCCCAAGGTAAGCAGTGAACCCGGCGCCCGGCTTGAACTTCGCGTTCACTGCCCCATCCGGCCCCTGCACCTGCTTCGTGTTGTAGAAGGATGCGCCTCCGCCGGCGCCCGCCTCCCACTTCTGCGCCATGCCCGGTGCCGCCCACGCCACCATCGCCAGCGTCGTCCATGCCCAGTTTCGAATGCTCATAGTATTCCTGTCTTCGCTCGCTGGAGCGCTTCCGCGCCCCAGCGCCTGTTGTCTGCCACGTTGGCGGTAACGCGCCTGCCTATTGCACGACGCGAACCGGGACTGTAGTTGAATACCCGCCCTGTTCCACGGTGAGCGCCTGGCTCATCCCCCTGGGTGTGTTTCTGGGGATGTAGATCCGGATCTCGTTCACCCCGATCTGCCCCGGCGTTAGGACGCTGTGCACGATCGGCATCTGCCGCCCCGCGAGCGTCACCGTCGGCTCGGTCACGGGAACCGCGGCAGGCTTCGACGGGGCGGGCCGCCCCGCCGGAACTTCCGGATAGGTCATGCCCATGCCCGTCAGGTAGATGATTACCTCTTCTTCCCATCGAATCGGATTGCCCGGCGTCACCACCTGGCCATTCGACGCCCGCACCACCAGAGGTACCGAATAGTCCGGCTGCAGTTCCTTCAGGAACACGCTCGGCGCGTTCGGAAGTATCGTGAGGTTGTAGTTGTCGCTCACCCCGCCCGGCGTGCGCAACACCATCGTCACGTTGCCCTCGGCCTGGAACGGTAACTGCGCATTGATCTGCGTGCTTGAAACCATCAACATCGGCACGGCCAGCCCGTTCACCGTCAGACAGCTCTCGCTGAGAGCCGCTGATAATGGCTTTTCCTGTGTGGCGCTGTTCACCGCGCCCAGGTTCCAGCCGCTGATGACGATCAGCCCGCCCGGCGCGACAGCCTCGGTGCCGTCAGCCGCATTGACAATACTCTCGATTTGCGGCACCGCCACGGATGCGTCGTAGTTCCACGGCAACACCGTGAATCCCGACGTCGTGAGGTTGATGATCGCGCTCCTGCTCGGCAGAACCGCCGCCGATCGCGTGAACGCGGCGCCTACGCTCCCCGCCACCGGAGCCTCGGCCATCCGCGTCGACTTCTGGCCTCCGCCTGTTTGCAGGTTGACCCTCTGGATCACTCCCGTTCCACCGCCGGATTGAGTCCCCGTGCGGTAACCAAACTGGTCGATGAAGACAAAGCCGGACGTCGTCTCAATCGTCGAATCTAACTTGGCCACAGGCACCAGAGAGGCGTTGTACAGCGTCCCGCCGATAACGAACTGGTCGAAGTTGGAGGCCGCCACTGCTCCGCTCAGCGCACCGGTATCCTTTCTCGATATCGTGAACGCATCCGCGCTGGCGTTGTAAAGGAGCACGTTTCCATCGGCCTGGGCGGCCATGATCGAGTTCCCGTTCACCGCGGCGACAAGAGCCGTATTCAGGCTGATGTTGTTGTCGTACACGCCCAGACTCGGCAACTCCGTGGCTGTCCGGGAGCTGAAATCGACCTGGTCGATCTTGTGCGCCGGACCCGCCACCCGAGTGGCGCTCAGTATCGCGTTGCCCGACGCCGCCAGCCACCGCGGATAGTGTCCGAACTGGAATCGGATCGGCTCGGTCGCTTCCAGCGTTTCCAGATCGAAGACATTCGCATACTGTGAATTGTCGTTGCCGACCATCAGATAACGCCGGTCGAAAGTGAAAGCCATCGACGTGGGAGTGTTGCCCGTCCGAAGCGTCGCCAGTTTCTGATAGGTGGCGCCGTCGAACACCAACACTTCGTTTGTGTCCTGCCGCAGGACGAAGAACCGGTTGCGTTGCGGATCAGCCAGCAGGTCGACCAACTTGCCCGGGACATTAACGGACGAGCCCCGCTGATCTGGATCCTGCAGATTGATCAGTACGCGGACCGGATCGATTACATTCACCGCGGTCGTCGACGTGACGGCGATTTGCGCCACAGTGGTCCCACGCACGTTCTGGAAGGCCGCCGGGTCCACGCTCACCTGAATCGAAGCAGGTGTCGTGCCCGACGTCTGGCTCAGCTTGATGCCATTGGCGGACGCCTTCAGCTTGAATGGCGTGCTCCTCCCGCCTGGATCCACGATCTCGATTGTCTGAGTGACGGCGCCGTTGCTGCAGCCACTGCTCCGGAAGACGATGTCCTCCTGCGCCGCCTTCACTCGCGGTTGATCCTGCATGCTGCCGACCGGCAGGATGGTCAGACCGCTCTCGGACAGAGCATACATCGTGTTCCCGTCTGCTGTCAGCACCGCCTTGCCCGATAGATTCTCCTTCAGCCGCAGCCTTTCGCGAGTCCTCAGATTGTCGGCGTCGGCCACCTTGAGTTCGGGCGCCACGGAGCTGCCACCGGTGCCGCCGGCTTGTGTTTTCTCCGCCACTTGGGCGTAGATCGTATTGCGCTCGCTGTCGATTGCATGCGATCCGATGTCGAGGATGCCCGATGGGTCGGCGAATTGCGCCAACGCTCCGCGGCCGTCAAAAATCGCCCAGCCAGCGAGCCAATGATCGCCTGTCTTTGAAACGCTGATTGTCCGCGGCCCGAGCGGCGGTTCGGCGACATAGCTATATGACTTCACTTCCCTCGTCGCGACGTCATAGGAGAACAGAATCGTATCACTGACCCCGGCAATCCTCTTCTTGTCGCCGGACGCCGCAACGGAGGCTGCCACGATTTTCGCCGGGTAACTGGCCGGCGGCTGAGGCAACGTCTTTGCGGTCACCCCGGCAATCGTGTCGAGGACGAGCATTGTGCCCGTGAACGGCTCGAAGAGGATGAACTGAGCCGTGGTGACAACCAGCGCTCGTCCATCGCCGCCAAAGGCAACGCCCAGCGGAGGATCGGCCAGCGCGAACGTCTGCCGGCCGCTCGTGGTCAGATCGATCACGGTCAGCGCGTTACGGGGCGAGTCTGGAGTCACATAGTTGCCGAAATGGGCAACCACCAGATGCCTTCCATCCGGGCTCACCGACACCGCGCTTGGCTGCGAGGCCACGTTCATCGACTTTGTGACTTTGGCCGTAGCCAGCGACACGACATCGATCCGGTTGGCGGTGAAATTCGCCACGTAAGCGACACCCCGGGCTTCGTCCAAAGCCAGGTCAGAAGTGTGGCCGCCAAGCGCAACAACACGCCCGAAGTACTGCCCATAGCAGATTGTGGTGAGCAGCAGCGCCACGGCCGCACATCTCCAACTGAACGGTTTTCTATTCATTTCTCTTTCTCCTGACCGAAGTGGTTCCCACAAGACAAGACAGGTAATGGCCGGACGGTCCGGGCGGTGCCCGTCCGGCCAGATTCCTGATCAGGCAACTGGCCAGCCGCTAGTCTTCGACGTTCTTGCTCTTGCGCCGAAGAATGATCACACCAAGCAGAACGACCGCCAGCACGGTGCAGACCAGACGAACGATTGAATTGGTATCCATTGTTTTGACTCCTTATGTTTCCCGCGTTTACTCAACCACGTTGACTTCTCTTCAGGAGAGCCAGGGTCCAAACCCTAGATCCCCTGCATCATCGGGATCAACTCCCGCATGATCTTGACCGCAACCGGGCCCACTGTAACTACGAACAGGGTGGGCAAAATGAAGAAGAAGATCGGGAAGACCAGCTTGACGCCGAGCTTCGCCGCCTTCTCCTCCGCGACTTGACGGGCCTGGACGCGCATGAAATCGGCATGCGCACGCAGGCTCTGAGCCACACCGGTACCGAACCGGTCGGCTTGAATCAGGACCGCCGCCAACTTCCTCAGGTCATCGACCGAGGTGCGGTCGGCGAGGTTACGCAGCGCTTCGGAGCGGCGGCTGCCCGCTTTCAATTCCAGGTTGACGAGGGCGAATTCCTCGCTAATCTCCGGATGGGCGTGTTCGAGTTCCTTGGCGACCTGCAGGATCGCCTGGTCCAGCCCCAAACCGGACTCCACGCAGACCACCATGAGGTCGAGGGCGTTGGGAAGCCCGCGTGCCATCTGCTTCTGCCTCCGCTTCGACATGAGGGAGACATACTCGTTTGGAGCAAAGAAGCCGAAGCCGGCGGCGGCCAAGATCGCCATCATCTTGTTGGCGACTTCAGCCGACGACCCGACCGTGGCCAGCAGCATGACCGCCGGCAGCGCGATGCCCAAAGCGACCTTGGAGCCGTACAGCAGCTTAAGAGCGTTCTGGCCCCGTATGCCGGCCCGGATCAGCCGCTTCTGCATCACGGTGACGTCTTTCGGGGAAGTCGGCAGTTTCTCGCCCAGGCGGTTCAGCATATCCCGGAAGACCAGGCTGGGGTGAACCGGCATCTCCGTAGGGATTTCAACACCGGTGGAGGTAACGCGTTCGATCGCCTCTTTGGGTTTGGCCCAGAGCCTCAATCCCAGCAGGGTTCCGACAGCCGCGATGGCCAGGAAGAGGACGGCGGCTAAGATGATGGCGGTCATTGGCGTTGCCTCCTCATACCTCGATATCCACGATTTTCTGGATCGTCACATAGGCGAGCACCTGCAGCACCAGCGCCGCGATCGCCATGTAGTTGCCGATCTCTTCCGTGATGAAGAACGTCACGTACTCCTTGTTGACCAGGAACATCATGGCGGCGACGCCGACGGGGATCATGGAGAGCGCCATGCCGGTCATCCTGCCGTGGGCGCTGATGGCGCGGATCTTGCCGCGAAGTTTAAAGCGCTCGCGGATGACCGAGGCGAGTTTGTCCAGAATCTCAGCCAGGTTTCCACCCGTGCGTTTCTGTAGCAGCACGGCGGAGACGAAGAACTGCACGTCGAGAATTGGCACCCGCTTGGCCAGACTCAGCAAGGCGGTATCGAGCGGCAGTCCAAGATTGTGCTCCTCGAAGGCGCGGCGGAACTCGCCGGCCAGGGGTTCCTGGAACTCGCGATGGAGCATTTCGAGTGAAACCGAGAAGGCGTGGCCGGCACGCATCGCACGGGCGATGAACTCGAGGCTCTCAGGGAACTGCGACTCGAACTTCCACATTCTCGCAGACCGTTTCCGGGACACGAAGACCAGTGGAAGCACGCCGATAGCGAGGCCAAGCAGGAAGGCGAGCAGTTGGAACTTGGCTGGCAGGAACAACCATCCGAGCGAGTACCCGCCGAGGAACAGCGCCAGGCACATATGAACCAGCCTGGCGACGTTCCACTTCAGTCCAGCCTGTTCGATCAGGGCCTTCAATTTGGGCTGTAGGTCGAAGCGCGCCAGCAGCCGCAGAACGACCTTTCCGCGCGTGGTATCTTCCTCGCTCAGAAGGGGCGCGGAGCCGCCCGCGGACTTGCGGGATTTGGATGCCCGCTGGGAACCGAGCAGCCGCTGGCGGATCTTGTCGGCATCGGCGGTTTGGAAAGACCGCCGCACGATGAGCCAGCCGCCAAATGCCATCGCCCAGAACAAGAGTAAGACGAGAAGGAAGTTCATGGCGTCAGATCTCCAATACCTCGTCGAACAGGTCCGGCCGGAGCTTGATGCCAGCCGACAGGAGTTTCTCGTAGAACTTGGGACGGATGCCGGTGGCAGCGAATCGGCCAACCACCTTCCCGTCAGCGTTCAACCCGCGCTTCTCAAAGACGAAGATGTCCTGGAGCGTCACGATCTCGCCTTCCATGCCGGTGACTTCGGTGATGCTGGTGACGCGCCGGGAGCCGTCGCTGAACCTTGCCGCCTGCACGAGGATGTGGACGGCGCTGGCGATCTGCTGGCGGATGGAGATCAGTTGCATACTCGAGTTGGCGAGCGAGACCATGACCTCCAGGCGCGAAATGCCGTCGCGGGGCGAATTGGCGTGAATCGTGGTGAGCGATCCGTCGTGACCGGTGTTCATCGCCTGAAGCATGTCGAGCGCCTCGGCGCCGCGGACCTCGCCGACGACGATTCGGTCCGGACGCATGCGGAGTGTGTTGACGAGCAGTTCGCGCTGCCGGATGGCGCCATTGCCTTCCATGTTGGGCGGACGGGTTTCAAGGCGCGCCACGTGCGGCTGCTTGAGCTGCAGTTCCGCCGCATCCTCGATTGTAATGATGCGTTCCTTTGGGTTGATGAAGAACGACAGGGCGTTGAGCAGAGTGGTCTTGCCGGAGCCGGTACCGCCGATGATAACGATGTTCAAGTGCGCCTTGACGGCGCCTTCGAGCAGTTCCATCATGCCCGAGGTGAGCGCCCGCTTTTCGACCAGGTCGGCGGGCATGAGCTTGTCCTGGGAGAATCGGCGGATGGAGAGCAGCGGGCCGTCCAGCGACAATGGCGGGATGATGGCGTTGACGCGTGAGCCGTCGGACAGGCGCGCGTCCACCATTGGGGTGGACTCGTCGATGCGGCGGCCGACCTGGCTGACGATCTTGTCAATGATCCGGAGAAGGTGCTGGTCGTCGCGGAATGTGACGCTGGTGATCTCAAGCAGGCCACGGCGCTCCACATAGACCTGGCGGCAACCGTTGACCAGGATGTCCGAGATGGTCGGGTCCTGGAGCAGGGGCTCCAGAGGGCCAAGGCCGAAAACCTCATCGAGAACTTCGTCGCAAATCTGCTGTTTTTCGAGCGAACTGAGCAGCGTCGGTTCGGAATCGATAAGAGTGATAAGCGCCTGCCGGACTTCGCCGCGGACGCGCTGATTGTCGATGGTCGCCAGGGCCTCGAGGTTAATCTTGTCCAGCAGCTTGCGATGGAGCGTGAACTTCAACTCCTGGTACTCGGGCTTCAGTGACGACTTCGGTTTGCCGGCATTCTTCAGCAGACGTTGCTCCCATGTGAGCTGCTGCGCCGGTTTTTGGTCCATCGTCGGTATCATCAAAAACTCTCTTCTTTCAACCTGTTGGACGAAACCGTTCCGTCCACCTGTTCATTCATCGGCCTAAGGCCCAAAAAACTTGAGTCCATCACGACTCCGAAAGCGCAGGTTTCGAACCCAGCAACGATTTGCCGCCCTTCTTCACCGCGCTGGCGAGATTGGCTGCCTTGGCGCCGAACTTCTCCATGGCCTTGCCGAGGTCGGATTCGGGGCCGAGGGGCTCGGCGCGGGTAACCACCTTATGGAGAGCAAAGTAATCGTTTGGAAACGATGAGTAGATGGGGCAAGTGAAGATCTTCTCCATATCCGTTCTGGCGATGTCCTCCTTCTTCGACAGCCGGTTGACGACCATTCGGACGCGGTCGCGCTCGAACCCGAGTTGCGACAGAAGCCCGGAGGCGCGGCGGCCGAGGTGAAGGCTGGCCAATTCAGAAGTGGAGACAAGGTAGACCTGGTCAGCCTCGGACATCATGAATAGGCTGAGTTGGTGGAAGGCGGTCGGCAGATCGACGAGCACCCAGTCGTAGAGCATGCGGGCGTACTCGATCACGTCATGGACGCGGCTGGATTCCGGCAGTTCGGTGGTGGGCGAATCGGGCGCGGCGAGGACATCGACGCCGTGGCAGTTCGAGACGAGTGAACTCCACAGCGCCGGGTCCAGGCGGTCTGACTGAGCCAGGGCGTCAAGGACGGAGTAGGCCGGCGAGGCCTTCAGCGAGAAGGCGACCGAGCCGGAAATAAGGTCGAAGTCGGCCAGCAGGATGCGTTTGCCCGTGAGGCGGCGAAGGGCGAAAGCGGTCTGCATGGCCAGGGTGGAGGCGCCGGATCCTGGCTTGATGGAAGCAAAAGCGATGATCTGGCCGTGCTCATGATGCTGCGGCTCTTCGAGTTGGCGGAGCCGGCGAATGCGGCCCGCGGCTTCGCGCTGAGCCTCGGACTCGAAGGGCGGGTGAAGGAAGTCGCCAGCGCCGGCGCGGAGGCCTTCGAGCAACAGGTCAGAGTCGTTGACCGGGCTGATGCCGATGGCTGGGACCGGCGGCCGCATGGCGGCCAGAGCACGAATGACGGACTTGGCTGCTTCCAGGTCCGAGGAGAGATCGACCAGAACGACATCGGGTTGAGCCTGCCTGACGCGGATCTCCAGGGTCTGAGCGGGCGGATAAGCCCGGAGTTCGGAGACGACTTCAAAGGCGCGGGTTTCGGTAAAGGCCTTCTGCGCGGCCGAGGCGAGTTCCCTGTCGGGCGTGATCAGGAGAGCCGGGAGCGCCGGCTCGCGGACCATGCTTTTCTGAGTCATTCTGGCGGCTCCCCAATGAGATCCGAGCGGCGGAGCTACTTCCTGGGCTTGGAGTCCGGCTTGGCGAAAGGGTCTTTTCGCTCGACCTTGATGGGCGGCTGATCGGTCTTCGAGGCGGTGGAACCAGGAATGCCGTTGGGCAGAAGCGCCGGGGTCATCTTGTCATGGATAAGTCCCAGCCTCAGCCGCGGATCGTCAGCCGCCATCGGCTCGATCAACTCGGGCGTGACCATGACGAGCAGTTCCGTCTTTGCGCGGCTTTCGTTGCGGCTCTTGAAGAGCTCGCCGATCAGCGGAATGCTGGACAGGCCGGGGATACGGGAGAATGTCTCGGTTGTCCGGTCATCGATCAACCCGCCGATGACGAAGCTCTGGCCCTGGCCGAGTTCGATATCGGATTCGATGCGGCGGGTGGCGAGAGCGGGAATCGTGAAGCCGCTGATGGAGACGGCATTGGCGAGGTCGATTGTGGAGACCTCGGGCTTGACATGCATCTTGAGCGTGCCGTGTTCGGTCAGCCGGGGGAGAAAGGTCAGGCGGATGCCGAACTCGCGGAACTGGATGGTGACCGCGCCAGCGCTGCCGCCGCCCTGAAGGACAGGAACAGGGAACTCGCCACCGACCAGGAAGCTGGCCTCCTTGCCGTTGCTGGTAACCAGGTTGGGCTCGGCCAGAATCTGGAGCAGTCCTTGCGACTGGAGCAGGCGGATGGTGGCTGCGAGGTTCAGGTCGGGCCGGAAGGCGAAGATGTTGAGGGCATCGGTCAGACTGAAATTAGAACTTGTTCCGGAGGTGCCTCCACCGATGGTGCCGGAGAGTTCGGAAGGCCGCAAGGAGCCGAATTGGCCGGTGGAGGCCAGCGCAGGGGTGTTCCCGGCGCCGGTCGAGATGAGGTTGATGCCGAACTGCTTGGCGGCGCTGCGATTGATCTCTGCGAACTTGACGCGCAGCATGATCTGCTTCTCGATAGGCGGCGGCTTGATGGCCAGGTTGTTGACGACGCTCTTGGCCAGGGGCTTGACGAGTTCGTTCAGCCGGTCGGCCACTGCCACGGTCGAGACCAGGCCGGAAATGGTGATGGAATCGCGCGAGGACTGGATGCGGATGTCTTCCTTGGGGAACGTGTCCTGAATAAGCTTCTTGAGAGGTTCGAGGTTCTGCTCGACGGAAACGTTGTAGAAGTTGCGCTGGCCGGACTTGGCCCAGATGACGAGCGTGGCGGCGCCCAGACCTTTCGCGTGAAGCAGGATCTCACGGGAAGAGACCGGAACGTAGTCGATGACCTCGGGGTTGGATGTGGAGATCCGGGAGACGTCCTCCGGGTAGTCGATCACGATGCTCTTGCCGAGCGTGACGCGGATCTCGTCGGAGCCGGATTGCGCTGCGACCCAAGGCGCGGCGACGAGGACCAGTACGGCCGCCAGTGCGGTCCGCTTGAAGCAATTCAGGGATCTCATGGGGTTCCTTCCCTAGTCGTTGTTCTTAATGGACACGGTTTCGACCTTCCGGTCGGTACCCCGGATGGTCACAATCTGCTCGACCACGGGCGCCGGCGGCGGTGCTGGCGGGGGCGCCATCGCCACCACGGGCTGGGGCCTGGGCCGGGGCCTTGGTTTCTCGTCGGGCATGTCGGCATTGCTCTGATCGGTGTAGGATCCGTCCGGCTTGAACTTGCCACCGTAAAGGAAGGTGAGGTTCGTACCCGCGGTCTTCTCGATATTCTGGTCGCCACCGTTACGCAGCACGAGTTGGATGCGGCCGGTGTTGCCGGCCAGCGTCAACACCTCGGCTTGCGCAGGGGAGACGAGGACGGTGACACTGGGGGCGTCGACCGGCTTGCCGGTCGCGTCGGATTGAATCGTCTTCCCGGCGGAGAGGACGAGGATATTTTGCAGGACCGTGCGTGTGATGCGCTGCGAGGTGCCGGGCGGGTCGCCCGTGATCAGGACGTCCACGCGCATGCCGGGAAGCACGAAGCCGGCCACGCCGACAACATCATTGACGCGGACCGTAACAGCGCGCATTCCAACCGGGATCATCGGCGCCAGCCCGGCTCCCGAGCCACGCTGAGCGAGGCGGCCGTCGACGACCGGTTCCTCGATCAGAATGCTGCTCATGACGGGGCGGTCGACGACGTCTTCGACCTTGCTGAAGGCGCCCTTCGGGAAGGCGGAGGTTGGGACCTTCTGCAGCTTCAGATCCTCGGCCCGGACCGTACTGCCAATGTCCAGGGCTTTCGTTGCTACGACGACATCCCTGAAATCCTCGTTTTCAGCCCGCTTCGGGCCAGCACTCCGGGACGACAACTGGTAGAAAATACTGCTGACCACCAGTGCGAAAACCAGGCTGACACCTAACACAGTCAGCAATTTACGATCCATTTTATCGGCCTCCTACTCGTCTGCCTATCAAGTCCCATGTGCGATTGATCGAGTCGCGAAATGGCGCATGGGGGTCCACCACGCCGCCCGGTTGCCGGCGCCGGCAATCGCGGCCGGACAACGGTCCGCGAACTGCCCAAATCCTCACCCGAACGATGGCTCCACGCTCAGGCGGGACGGCCCGGCTGAGCGGCATGTGAAGCGCCAAACTCGGGCCCGGTTTCAGCGACTGCGGTGATGCCTTCATCGAGTCTCTCCACGGGTAACTTCGGCAGATCCAGGCCCGGCCATTAGGGCGAGCGCGGCATTTTCAGGTGGACTGCCTTTGAGCACAAACAGGATCTCGTGCCCCGAGTCGGCGACCAGCCGCCAGTCCGGCGAGATCTTGAGCAGGCTGGCAAGGGCGACCCCAGGCTCGAGCATGACCGCATCTATCTTGTGTTTTTTCAATAACCTATCCCAGTCATAGTGGCCGTTCAGAACGCGCAGAAACTCGCGGCCAAGACGCTCGCCATAGAAGTCGCTGCGGCCATCGAAGAAGACGCGCTGGTTGGGGTAGTTGCGATAGAGAAGGTAGTCGGCCCACTCGTCGCCTGTCAGCAATCGGGCGGGCTGGAGCACGCTCTCGTGGCGGGTGACGAATTCGGTCGGGAAAAGCTCCTTCGGAAAGTCGGCAGGCCAGCGGACCGGTGCAAGCGGAGTCAACAGGAAGAGCATGGGCAGAGCCGACCAAAGACCGGGCCTGGTGATCGACGGCTGCATATCGCGTCCAACCGCGTTAAGAATGCCGGGCAGCGAGGACTTCTTGCGGCGGGCGGCGAAGCGCGCCCAGACGGCGGCGAGTTCAGTGGCCAGGACCGGCACGGCAATGATGGCGAGGATGGGGGCGTGGCGGACGGAGGTGACCGCCGCGTGGGTCCAGAACAGGATAAGAAAGGGCATGATGAAACGGCGCCGGCGGAGTTGGAAGCCGGCCGCGAGGAGAGCGCCCAACATGATGATTTCAAACATCCTCTGCCCTTCAGACCGAAACTTCGGGGCCTGGAATTCTTCTACCGCGTCGCTGATCCACTTGGAGTCGAGGTAAGCGCCCATGTGAGTGTGAAGCTCCCAGCCGTACGGGTTGGCGAGCGAGGCGGCGGCGCAGCAGGCAGCAAGGACCAGGTAGCGGCGTGAGATGGACCAGTCGCGGCGGCCGGCCAGCGATTCGGCTGCGGCGCCGGCGGAAACCACGGCGAGGATAGCGACCAAAGCGGCCCAGCCGCCATGCAGGTTGACCCAAAGGACGGTGAGCGGCACGAGCGCCCAGATCCCTCGTGTGGGTTTGGATAAGTCCTTTTCAATGAGCCACATAGTCAGGGCGACAAAGAGCAGGGTAAACATGTGGGGCCGGGCCAGCAGGTGGATTCGAATGACGCCGACGGCGAGCATGGTCAGCGGCAGGGCTATAAAGATGTTCGCCCCTGCCAGGCCGGCCCTCAAGAAGAGAACGCCGACAAGTGCCATGAAGAGGGCCGCTGAGAGCCAGAGCATGCCCTTCAGCCCGATCCAGGAGTGCGCCGCGGCGAAGATCACATCGCTGAGCCACTCCCAGGCGAACCAGGGCTCGCCGGCTTTGGAGAACGAGAAGAAGTCCTGGGTGGGCACGCGGCCATGTTCAAGGATCCACTGGCCGACGCGCATGTGCCAGCCGGCATCTCCGTCGCTGAGCATCTGGCTCCAGCCCAGGTCCGTTGCGCTGGAAAGGCCGGAAAGGAAGGTCCAGGCGAGAACTGTCAGCAGGAAGAGATCGAAGAGGCTGGGCGAAAGGCGGGCGGCCCAGGAAAGGGTCTTCGGTGGGGAGCCGAGTTGAGCGGCTGCGCCGAGTCGGTTGGTGCTGGTAGCCATGAGCGCCGGATAGTCCTACGATTCGACGGGAGGTCAGCGCCCCCCCTCAAGTAGGACTATCGGCTGGCCGGGACCATTGCGTTAGGCTGATCGCGCGCTTCCACGGCCACACAACCGCATTCACGGACCCTTTTGCGGCTTCGTCGAAGGAGATTACGGCAGCAGCGGAGCCGTCTGTTCCGGCGTGGTGACGCCCGGCGGCAGTTCCATAATGCGAATGTTTCGGAAGTGGATCTCGGCGCCCTCGGACTCCAGACAGAGATACCCCTTCTTCTGTGTCGACTTGGCGATGCCGTTGACGAACTTGCCGTTCACAGCCAGCTTGATCACGCCGTCCACGGCCACCACGTCATATGTATTCCACTCGCCGCGTCCCTTGCACAGGTTCTCGATCGACTTGCTGCGGGTGCCTCGCGGGTTGTCGGGCAATGTGGTGACGCCGCCCACGCCGAACAACTCGCCATGGACGTAGGCGATCGGCGGGACGACTCCGCCGCGGGTGTTCAACTTCACCCAGTCGAGTTCCAGCATCTGGATCTCGACCCCGTTGGGCAGCCGCGACTTCGGATTCGGATTCGCGTCGCTCCAGGCGAACATGCCCGAGTTCCCGCCCGGCTCCATGTGCCGCCACTCGACGTGCAGGATGAAGTTCTCATACTGCCGGTCGGTCCGCATCACCCCGATCGGCGTGCCCTTGCAGATCAGGATGCCTTTCTTGACCGACCAGGTGTCGGG
The DNA here is from genome assembly GCA_947084845.1 of uncultured Bryobacteraceae bacterium. Classification (GTDB taxonomy): domain Bacteria; phylum Acidobacteriota; class Terriglobia; order Bryobacterales; family Bryobacteraceae; genus PNKE01. The sequence goes on from CAMTUE010000002.1 coordinate 18,785, forward strand.
ATCGGTGTTCACATTCACCCAGCCCTTGAGGTTCTTGCCGTTGAAAAGGTCGCGGAACTTCGGAGTCTGGGCGGCTGCGGGCAGGATGCAGGCGACCAGGGCGGATAATAGGAGTCGTTTCATGATGGATATCTCCACTGCGGGTGGTTTTGAGCCGAGTATAGTACATCGGCGCGGACCTGCGGCCGAACAAGTCGCCCTGGGAATGAAACTTGGGGGCAGGAAGGCTGAAGATGGCGTCCCCAGGGGGATTCGAACCCCCGTTATCGCCGTGAAAGGGCGGTGTCCTAGGCCGGACTAGACGATGGGGACGCTCAAGCGCGCCGATGAGGAACCGGCAACCCTTTGATTTTAGCTGTTCCTGTCAGGAAGGTCAAACGGCAAGGGGGATCGATTGGTCCGGGGGCGCGAGGGGATGATCAAGTGCGTTGGAGGCGCGGAGCGGATTCGAACCGCTGAATAAAGGTTTTGCAGACCTCTGCCTTACCACTTGGCTACCGCGCCCAACAAACGAGTGGCAGGTACATTTCTACTATAACCGACCTCGCAAATCCGCGCCGGGCGCGCCCTTACAATGAGGTTAGTGCGATTCGTCTCCATCCTTGTCCCGCTGCTGGCTTCGAGCCTTGCCGCACAGGTTGCCATCCTGCCTCTCTCGGAGGTGAAGCCGGGCATGAAAGCCGTCGGCAGGACCGTCTTCGAGGGCGGCAGGATTGAGGACTTCGACGTGGAGATCCTTGGCGTACTCGAAAACGCCGGGCCGAAGCAATCCATTATCCTCGCGCGCCTCTCCGGCGGCCCCATGGCGCATACCGGCGTCCTCCAGGGCATGAGCGGCAGTCCTGTTTATTTCGGAGGTAGACTTCTCGGCGCAGTGGCGCTGTCATTCCCGTTTTCGAAGGACCCCATCGCCGGCATCCGGCCCATCGAAGAGATGTTGGCGACCGCCACCACGCCACGCGCGCCACGCGCCGTGCGCGCCGATAATCCCTTCGACCTAGCTTCGCTGCTGCCGCGGCCCCAGTCGTTCGACATCGGATCGTCGCGCCTCACCGAAATCGCCACGCCCTTCTGGCTCGGCGGCTTCACCCGCGGCGCATTTGAACAGTTCGCCCCGATGCTGCGTTCCGCCGGACTTGAACCTGTTCAAGGTCTCTCCGGCGGCGGACGCCCGGATCGCCGCATGGGCGACGCGTCGCTTCTCAAGCCCGGCTCGATGATCAGCGTTCAACTGATCACCGGCGACCTTTCGGCCGGCGCCGATGGAACCATCACCCACATCGACGGCGACAAGGTCTTCGCCTTCGGCCACCGTTTCATGGCGACCGGCGATACCGAAATGCCGTTCGCGCGCGCCGAAGTGATGACGCTGCTGGCGAGCCAGAATACGTCGTTCAAGATCTCTTCGACCAAGGAATGGATGGGCGCGATCACGCAGGACCGCACCACGGCCATCCACGGGGTACTGGGCCGCAAGGCCGCTTTGTTGCCGGTCGATATCCGCGTCGTTAGCCGCGGCGGAGTCGCGCGGACGTGGAATTATCACATGGAGATGGTCAACGACCGCCTGCTCACGCCCCTGCTGCTGCAAATGGCCGTCTTCTCGTCGATCGACGCGACTGAGCGCACGGCCGGTCTGGCCAGTGTCGCCGTGCGCGCCCGGTTGCACATCGGCGGCGGCCAACCCAGCATCGCCTTCGATAACCTCTATTCAGCCGAACTCGGCGCGCCCAACATGGTCTCGGCCGCCCTCGCCGCGCCGGTCTCCGCCATCATGCAAGGCGGATTCGAGGATCTGAAGATCACCGGCATCAGCATCGAACTGGAAGTCGACAACGATAAGAAGCAGCTTCAAATCGAGAGCATCTGGCCCTCGAAGCGCGAGGCCGAACCGGGCGAGACCATCGACCTGACCGCGTTGTTCACCGGCGAAAACGGCCAGGAGATGACGAAAACGGTCCGCTACACGATCCCCGTCGGCGCACAGCCGGGACCGCTCTATTTCACCGTAGTCGATGGCGCCGCCGCCAACCTGGCCGAGTACCGCCAGTTCCTCTTCTCGCCGCCCCGCAACAAGCCCCAGCTACTCTCGTTCCTCAATGGACTGCGGCCCAACACCAAGGCCTATGTCCGCATCTGGCGCAGCCAGCCCTCCTGGCAGGTGCAGGGTGAAACCCTGCCCGCCCCGCCCCCTTCTCTTGCCCTGCTGCTCGGTTCCAGCTACCCGCAGACGGCCAGCGCCAAGCTGGACGAGATCGAAATGGCCTCGGGCGGCTACACGATGACGGGTTCGAAAACCGCCATGGTGACGGTGAAACGCTAACGGTGAAACGCTAACGGTGAAACGCTAACGGTGAAATGGTGACGGTAAAACAAGTCATGCGTATCTTTGCCCGCCTCCTGCCCTGCCTCCTGATGACCGCCGCCATCGGCCTTGCCGGCGGCTCGGCCAGTTGGGAAAGCCACTCGTTCCCCGATTTCGTCCGCGGCCGCTTCACCGGCATCTCGCTCACTCGCGACGGACGCCTGACGCTCGCCCCCCGCCTCGATCCGGTCTTCTCCAGCGGCGAAGCGGGCGTCTGGAGCGTTGCGGCGGCCCCGGATGGGACGCTCTATCTTGGCACCGGCCACCGCGGCCGCCTCTATCGCATCGCCCCGAACGGCCAGGCCTCGCCCATCTGGACCTCGCCTCAGCCCGAGATTTTCGCGCTCGCCGTCGATGCGCGTGGCGCCGTCTATGCGGGGACGTCGCCGGACGGCCGGGTCTGGAAGATCGCGGGCAACCAGGTGACCGAGTTCTATGATCCGAAGGCGAAGTACATCTGGTCGCTCGCCTTCGCTCCCGACGGTTCGCTCTACGCCGCCACCGGCGACAACGGCCGTATCCATCGCGTTACGCCCGATGGCAAGGGCGAGGTCTGGTATGAGACGGGCCAGTCCCACGTCACCAGCCTGGTTGTGGATGCGCGTGGCCGCCTGGTGGCGGGCACGGAACCGAACGGCATCATCTATCGGGTGGAGGGCAAGGACAAGGCATTCGTGCTTTACGATTCGCCGCTGCCCGAGATTCGCAGTCTCGTGGCCATGCCGGACGGGTCCGTTTACGCGGCAGCACTGGGCGGCTCTGTCACCCAGAAACAGGCGCAGAGCGCAACCGATGCCGCCGGCAGCCAGAGTCTTCCCACCGTCACCACATCCATCACCGTCACCGCCGACGCCGCCACGCAGCAGGGCGGCCTTCAGGTCAAGCCCAAGCCGGACGCTTCAAAGCCTCAGACGCCCGCCTTCACCGAGGCGCCTCCGCCGGCTTCACCGTTGTTCGACATGAGCGGCGTCGAAAAATCCGCCATCTACCGGATCGAGCCCGACAATATGGTCGAGACGCTCTGGAGTTCGAAAGAGGAAAACGTCTTCGACATCGCCGTCTCGGGCGACGGCATCACATTCTCCACCGACCAGCAGGGACGCATCTACCGCCTGACCAGGGAATTGAAATCGGTCCTCCTGGTCGAGACGCGCGAAGGCGAGACCACGCGCCTCCTTCAGCAGCAGGGCGCGATGCTGGCAGCGACCAGCAACCTAGGCAAACTCTTCCGGCTCAGCCAGTCGCTCTCCGACCGGGGCACCTATGAATCGCCCGTCCACGATGCCGGTAACGCCGCCCGCTGGGGCCGGATCGAATGGCGCGCCGAGAAGGGGTCGGGTTCGCTCTCCTTCAGCACCCGGTCGGGCAACTCGGAACGGCCAGACAAGACCTGGAGCGACTGGTCGCCGGCCAACTCCGATTCCACCAGCGCACAGGTTCCGTCGCCGAACGCCCGCTATCTGCAATGGCAGGTCGAACTCCGCGGCGGCGGCGCAGTCCCGCCTGTCCTTGACTCGGTCACTGTCACCTATCAGCCGCGCAACGGCCGGCCGACGGTCCGGTCCGTGCAAGCCTACCCGCAGTGGGTGGGCGACCCATCCAAGGCCGCCGCCCAGGCCCAATCGACCGGCGCGGCCTACAGCATCACCGTCACCGACACCGGGCAGGCTTCAGCCGCGGCCACATCCGCCGGCACGCCCACGCAGACCATGGCCCGCAGCGGACGTCCCCAGATCTACCTCTCCTGGATGGCCGACGATCCTGAAGGCGATCCGCTCGTCTACAGCGTCCACTTCCGCGCGGAAGACGAACGTGAATGGAAACTGCTCAAAGACAATCTCACGGAAAATGCCCTCGCTCAGGACGCCGAAGTCTTTGCCGATGGGCGCTACCTGTTCCGCGTCACCGCCTCGGACAGGAACGCCAATGCGGCGCCGTCGGCGCGCGAATCCGACCTCGTCAGCCAGCCCGTCCTGATCGACCTCACGCCGCCGCAAGTCACTCTCGCCGCGCCGCGCAGGGACGCGCAGTCGGTCACCATCGTCGCCACCGCCCAGGACGCCGCCTCGCCCCTGCGCCGCGCCGAGTATTCCATCAACGCCGGTCCCTGGCGCATGGTCGAAGCCGCTGACGGCATCACCGACAGCCGCGTCGAGAGCTTTGAAATCCGCATCGCCCCGCCGCCGCAAGGCGAGACCACCGTGGTTGTGCGCGTTCTCGACTCAGCCGGAAATCCGGGCCTGGCCAAGGTCGTATTAAACTGAAACGTGCCCAGCCGCAGGGCTCTTCTCTCCCTGGTCCTTCTGCCTGCCTGCACAAGGCAGCCGGCCTGGCGTCCTTTGCCATCGCAGCGCCCGAACCCTCATGGGGAAGACCCGCCGGACGAAACCAATTTCGTTTGGATGAGCGACGCCGGAGCTGACGCCCGCATCGTCACAGGCGTCGCCACGGGCGAAGGCGCAGGCTGGCGGCGCTGGACGGCCGACAGGTTCTCGCTTGTCTTCAAGCCGCTGACTGAAGGGCCTTGGCGTGTGCGCCTGCACTTCGAGGTGTATCCGCAGTTCATCCATGAGCTTGGCCCGTTCACCGTCCGTTTGACCGTGAACGGCCGTCTTCTTGCCACGCAAACCTACAGCGCTCCGGGCGATGTCGAACTCGCCGCCGGCGTTCCCGCAGGGCTCATTCTGCCCGGCGAGGACGTTCGCATTGACGTTTCGTCCGACAAGGTCTGGATCTCGCCCTACGACCGGGCGCGCCTTTCGCTCCGTCTCATTGCAGCGGGGTTCAGCAGGCCATGAGACCCTTCTCCGCGGCGCTTTACGGCGGCATTGTCCCGCTGATCGCCGTCTCCTGCGCCGGATTCCTTGCCCTTCGCGCCATGCGGATCGTGGCTCGCCGGGGCGAAACCTGGCCGTTGGCCGTGGCCATCGGCTCACCGCTCTGCGCGCTGCTTTACGCGGTTCTGCATTTCGCCGGCGCTGCCCGCAGGGGGTTCTTTTTCGCCACCGCCGCCGTCCTGCTTGCCGCAGCGATTCGCTGGCATCCAAAGCGGACCGGCGATCCCATTCCCGCCTGGCCCGGCCTCGCCCTGGCCTTTGTCCTTGCCGTCTTCGGGACCGTCTACCTGCTTGCCGCCGCCGGACCCGACACGACGCCTCCGCCCTTCGACGCAACGCTCGCCCAGGCCGCCGCTGCCGTTCGCGCCCCAGGCGGCGCCGGTCCGCCCGACCTTGCCGCTTCGCTCCTTCTCGCCCCATTCGTACTCGGCGGGCCCTCGGCCGTGGCCGTCTTTCATCTCGGATTCCTCTTCGCCCTGGCGCTGCTCTGCGCCGCCGCGGCCAGGCGTCTGGCGCTCGTATGGATGCCCGCCGCTCACGCCAATTGGTCGTATTTCGCCGCCGGTACGCTCGTCTTCGCCTCTCCCGCTCTCGCGCTCGCCGCCTGCGACGCCCGTACTGAACTCATCGGAATCCTCGCTCTCACCGCTGGCCTGTTTCTTGCCGCCCTGGCAGTCGCTGACCGCAAACCCGCCGCCGCCGCCGCTTCCGCCGTCGCTCTTGCTCTCGTTCTGCCCGCCTGGACCCAAGCTGCGGCCTTCCCCGGCTTCCTCTTCCTTCCTTTCAATCACGCCTGGGCGGCCATCCCCTTCGCCGCCATCGCCGCAGCCGTCCTTGTCGCCCGCTATCGGGCCATCCTCATCCTGATCGCTGCGTTTCACCTTGTCACTTCCTGGCCCGGCACGGCCAGGTTGCTGTCTCCGCCTCGGCTCGCCGTCTTGAATCCCCTCACCTGGCAGGACGCGACAACCAACGACCGCGATGGCTTCTTGAACAACCATCTACCCGGCTACATGCACGCCCGGTTCCTCGACGAGAGCACGCTCCCCAACTCCGTCATCGCCACCGGCATCGACATCCCCCGCGCCTGGACCTCCCGCAAAGTGACCAGCCTCCGCGCCTGGGATCACATCATTCGAACGGCCTACGATCCCGCCCATCGCCCTGATCGCATCGAGATCCGCCGTTTCTCCGCCCGCACTGGCCGCCACCTGCCCGTTCCCCTGAGATCGCCCGCCGCCGAGATCCGCCTCTTCTATAAAGGAGTGGAAATCGCCCGCAATCCCCAATGGCGCGTCCGCTGCCCCGAGGCCTTCGACAATTCGCTGTTGACCGCCTGTTTAAGCGAGTTCGCCGAAATCGACTTTGGCGCGCCGGTGGCGGTGGATGAAATCCGCATCCAGGGCGTCAAGGGAGTCTCCACCGGTTGGCCCACTGGAATGCGCCGCGCCGCCATTGAGGAACTCAAGCGCGCCGGCATCACCCACCTGCTTCTCGTGGACAGCAGCGGCCTACCCGGCGAGATCTCCCGCAACGCCCGATCCTGGGGCGTCCATGAGACCGGCGCACGCGCAGGAGCCCATCTCTATGCGCTGGACTAGATACTCAGCAGCCCTGCTGGCCGCCGCCGGCGTCTATCATCTGCACCGCGCCTGGTCCGCGTCCATCACCACCGACGAAGCCTTCACGGCCAACTCCTTCGTCGCCCCGCCCTGGCTCGACCTGCTCACCCATTACGATGCCAACCACCACATTCTCCATAGCTTCCTCTGCAAACTCAGCATCACCGCCTTCGGCTGGAATGAACTCGCCCTGCGCCTGCCCAGCCTGCTCGGAGGGTTCGTTTTGTTGTACCTCGCCTACCGCCTCGCCAAGCGGCTGTTCGGCGATTCCCCTTTGCATCTCGTCCTCTGCGGCTGGCTCGCCTTTCATCCGGCCCTGCTCGACTGGTTTTCCATCGCCCGGGGCTACGGCCTGGCTCTGACCTTCATGCTGGCCGCCGTCCATGAACTCGCCGGCCCGCTGCCTGCGCTGGGCCGCGCTTCGCTGTGGCTGGGTCTGAGCGCGGCAGCCAATCTCGTCTTCGCCGTCCCGGCCGCCGCGCTCGTCATTGGCTGGACCGCCGCCCGCGGAGCCTGGCGCCGCCTGCCCGATCTTGCCGTTCCAGGCGCGGCAGTCGCCGTAGTCATCACCATCATTCCGCTGAGCCGCGCAGGGGGGGACAGTTTCTACTACGGTGCGGACAGTCTCCTCTCCAGCTTCGACTCCCTCTTCGGCCTCCCTGGATTCGACGGGCTCTCGGCGGCCCTCATGATTGCCGCGCCAGCGGTACTTCTGGCCGCGCTCTGGTACGGCCGCCGCGACGACACCCTGCGCTTCTTCGCCTGGTCTTTGACCCTCTGCATCCTCGCCGTCGCCGCCATGCGCATCGCCGGCATGCCCTACCCGCTCGGCCGTACAGGCGTCTATCTCGTTACTCTGTGGATCCTCTGCCTGGTTCAACTCGCCGGCCGCTCGCCCGTCCATTGGACATGGGCGGTGGCGCTCGCCCCCGTGGCGGCGTTTCTGTTTGTCGCGCCAACCGGCTACTACCGGCCCTGGCAATACGACGCGGGCAACCGCGCCGTCATGGAGCGGATCGCCGCAACGGGCGTGGCCTCTCCCACGATTGCCGCACCGGGCACCCTGTCCCAAGGTCTCGAGTTCTGCCGCCGGAAGTCCGGATACAACCATTGGCCCCCTGTCGTTGAACCAAAGGAAGGCGTCCAGACCCAATTCGTCATCGTACGGACCGACGCATCCCCGCTCAGGACGCCCTCGGGAATGAGGCCGATCTGGCGCGATCCGGTCTCCGGCGTCGTCCTCTTCGGGCGTTGACCAAACGAACTCCGGAGCTGCCGGAATCCGTGTTTTTGCGGTCCTCGGGCGGGGCGGTCACAGCGATAAGGAATATTTTTTGGAAATGTTGAATTGTTCCTAAGTTACTCAGTACAAAGAAGTTATTCGTTTGGTCAAAACGAGGGAGCCGGCCCGCCACCCTGGCCGGGCGATCTCCATGGTGTTTCATGGTTAGCGATGAAGAACCCTGGAATCAAGCCAGCACGCACGCGGCCGGCGGCTGGCGACGATGATCGAGTCAAGCAGGCCGTCACGCTCATTCTCAAGAAACTCAAGCGCGGGCAGAAAGTGGTTTTGCCCGGTCTCGGATCGCTGATCCCCGGCGCGCCACCGAGTTTCAAATCGGTGGGTCAGCGGAAGGCAGTCCGAATCCCATCCAGCGGGAAGGCTGGTGATGAAAACCCCTGAGCCGGCATCGGTGGAGTTCCTCGCCGGGCTGCTGAGACAGTGTTTGAATGAAGGGCGCACTGTCCATATCGACCGCCTCGGCGTGTTCTCGCCGACAGCCATGGCGCGCTTCAATTTCACTCCGGCCCGCAAGCCGCGAGTCTTCATCGCTTACGCCGCCGAGGACGGCAGGCTTGTCGACCGCCTCTGCGACCGCCTCGAAGCCGAAGGCATCGACGCCTGGCTCGACCGCCGCAAACTGATGCCGGGCGAGAACTGGCCCCGCACAATCGAACTCGCGATCCAGAAAGCCGACTTCTTCATCGCCTGTCTCACGCGCCGCTCGGTCGCCAAGCGCGGCACTTTCCAGGCCGAACTCCGCCACGCCCTCGACTGCGCCGCCCAGGTGCCGCTGGATGAACTCTTCTTCCTGCCCGTCCGGCTGGAGGAATGCCGCGTGCCTCAGCGCATCGCCGGCGAACTGCAATACGCGGACCTCTTCCCGGATTTTGAAGCGGGGGTGAGGAAACTCGTGGCGACGATCAACCGGGAGTGGGCGCGGCGGATGGGGCCGGAGTAGCGTCAGCTTCTTTTCGGGTCGACCTTCTTGTGGATCGCCTTGGCGTCCTTGGCGTCCGGGTCAAGCTCAAGGTACTTCTTCCAGGCCTCGATCGCGCCCTCGCCGTCCTTCAGCTTCTCCCGCGAGATAGCCAGCTTGCGCCAACCTTCGGCCAGCGTGGGGTTCCACTTGACGGCTTCCAGGTATCGGGACGCGGCGGCTTTGTGGCTGCCCTTCTTCGCATAGAAGTCGCCGGTCTTGAGCTCCTTCTCCGCCTGTAGCGGGTTGAAGGCGTACTCCTTCTCCACCGTGACGCCCGTGTCCTCTTCCTTGAGTTCGGCGGCGGACGGCGGCTGAACCGTTGCCATGCCTGCCATTGCCGGCAGACGCGTCAAAATCAGGAGCATGAATGCCCAGCGTGCCACAATTCAAGTATACGTCTGACAGTCCGATGGACCTCCGCGAACGAGCTTCACAACTGCCCGCAGGACCCGGCGTCTACCTCTATAAGGACGCCGCCGGCACGGTCCTCTATGTCGGCAAGGCCAAGAACCTGCGCAACCGCGTCCGCAGCTACTTCAGCGACGAGCGCCTGTCCGAGCGCAAGACCTCCAGCCTGATCGATGCCGCTCGCACCATCGACTACATCCTGCTCGACAACGAGAAAGAGGCGCTGGCGCTCGAAAACAACCTCATCAAGCAGTACAAGCCGCGCTACAACGTCCTGTTGCGCGACGACAAGACCTACCCCTACATCAAGCTGACCAACGAAACGTGGCCGCGCGTCTATGTCACGCGGCGCATTCTCAAGGACGGCGCGTCGTACTTCGGCCCGTATTTTCCCGGCAACCTCGCCTACCGCCTGGTCCGGCTGATCCACCGGTCGTTCCGCATCCCTTCCTGCAAGGTGGACTTCTCGCGCACCCACACCCACCCCTGTCTTGAATTCCACATCAATCGCTGCCTTGGCCCCTGTGTCGAAGGACTGACCGGTCAACCCGCCTACCAGGCGAGCGTTCACGACCTGAAACTGTTCCTCGAAGGGCGCCACCGCGACCTTGCCGCCGACCTTCAACGCCGCATGGGCGATGCCTCGGAAGCCATGGAGTTTGAACGCGCCGCCGCCCTGCGCGACCTGTTGCGGACCGTTGAAGAGGTCGAAGAGAAGCAGAAGATGGCGTCGACCTCCAGCGACGACACCGACATCTTTTCCTACCACGCCGAACCGCCGCTGGTCGCCGTCAACCTCTTCCATCTGCGCAATGGCAGGATCGTCGACCGGCGCGAGATCTTCTGGGAGGATCTCGAAGAGTTTTCGCCCGACGAGTTTTTCACGTCGCTCCTCATGCAGCTTTACGGCTCCGGCCAGCCGGTCCCGTCGACGGTCCACGTCCCGGTGGAACTTGAAGACCAGGACGCGCTGGCCGAGTTGCTTTCAGAGAAGAAAGGGCGAAAAGTCGAGATCCACACGCCGGTGCGCGGGCAGAAGAAGGCCCTGCTGGCGCTGGTCGGTTCGAATGCGCGCCACAGCTTCGAGCAGCGATTCCGCGTGCTGAAGCCCTCTTCAAAGGCCGTCGCCGAAGCGCTGGCCGACGCGTTGCAGATGGACGACCCGCCGCGCCGCATCGAGTGTTTCGACATCTCGCACATCCAGGGAACCGATCAGGTGGCCAGCATGGTGGTGTGGGAAGACGGGCGGATGAAGAAGTCGGACTACCGCAAGTTCATCATCAGGACGGTCGCCGGCAATGATGATTTCGCGTCGATGCATGAGGTCGTCACGCGGCGGTACCGCCGTGTCCTCGACGAGGGCGGCGCGATGCCGTCGCTGGTGTTGATCGACGGCGGAATAGGTCAGCTTCATTCGGCCGCCGCCGCGCTGGAAGCCATCGGCGTGTTGAATCAACCGCTCGCCTCGATCGCCAAGAAAGAGGAGATCCTCTATGTTTACGGCCATGAGGACGAACCGGTCGTCATCGACCACAGTTCGCCCGTCCTGCATCTGGTTCAGATGATCCGCGACGAGGCGCACCGCTTCGCCGTCACTTTCCACCGTAACCGCCGTGACGCCCGGACGCTCACGTCGGAGTTGAATACGATCCCGGGCATTGGTCCGCGAACGGTCGAGAAACTACTGAAGCGCTTCGGCAGCCTGAGCCGGGTCAAGGAAGCGACCGCGGAAGAACTCGCCGCGGTGGCGGGCAAGGCCGTGGCGGCACGTCTGCAGGAAGCGTTCGCCGTCACGGGCAGCAGCGAATAGAGGCCGCGAACGGAGAGAGCGGGTCTCTGCCGGCGCGCAACCGGCCAGAATCGTCGGGACGCCTCTGTGCCGATGCGCAGGATGACGGGCGCTTGTCTGGCATGGGTCAGATGGGAATAGCTTCAGCGAGAACATGGTCCCGGAGGTAGCGGAATCCGCCGGCTGACGAGGGGTGGGTGCAGTTTCGCGGATACGAGCGCGTTCGTCTGATGTTGCATTCACCGAGTTTGTTGAACCTGTCGGGAAACCAACCGTGGGTGGTGCCGGGAACCTCCGCGAAGACGGCAATGACTCGGAGAGTCAGAACTGCTTCTTTGCCGGCGGTGGCTCTGCCAGCTTCGCCCGAAGCCGCGCGGCCGCGGCTTTCAGAGAAGACAACCGGTCGGTTGGGTCAGGTTGCTTCCGTTTGACCCGTTCCGCGATGTCCTCCTCCAAAAGCGACAATCCCTCTTGCCGTTCCGACCGTTCCAGCAGATAGGAGACCGCCCCCTGGACCTCGACGGAGGAATCCCTCAGGCCAGCCCGCAGGACACGCCACGCCATCGCTGTCTGCGCCGGAGTCCCATGCTCATTTCGCAGCCACGCCGCGAGTAGGCCGAGTCCGTTCGTTCGCCGGTATTGGTTCCGATGCTGGGTGGCCATGGCAGCGAGCCACTCGAGGTGGGGACCCGCCGTCTTGGCGAGTTGGTCGGCCAACAAAGAACCTGGGTTGTAGGAGCCGTTCGCCAGGATACGGAACCGTTCGTGAGTCGGGTTCTTATCATATACTCGCATAGCCGCGACCGTCAACCCGGTGTAGTAGGGGTCGCCCCACGCTTCGCCCGGCGCTTCCTGGCGATAGCTCAGTTCCTCAATGTAACTGTTCTCCCTGTCGCGCAGTTCGAAAAGAACCTCGGCATAGGCGGCGTCGCCGGGATCCGCGACCGCCGACAACTCCCTGAATGCGGCAATCCGCTCTTCCACGATGCTGGACCTGGTTTGGGCCACGAGCGTCCACCACACTTCCGGCCGGTCCTTCAGCCACTGGGATTGCGCGGGCACGCCAAGGCAAAACGCGCAGAATAGAGTGATCGTTCCCATTCTCATTGCTCACAATCCTCCAAAGAACCAACCAGGTCCGCCAACCGGAACACCGGACAACTAGGGAATCCAGTCGACCGGACAGCCACCGGGACGCCAGTCGTAATGGATCCAGGTAGGCGTTCGATCCGGCGGTTCACGACACGCGCCGCACGCTCTTCCGACTATGTTCACATTCGCTCTCAACGTGCTTCCGGCCAAGGCGCTGAAGTCCACCGCATCGCCAAAGATGTGTCTGCTGTTGGTTGCTCCGCCAATCCGAAGGTTGCGGGCTGGATTCCGGTAGGCACTATTGATGCACAGCGGGGTGTTGCCATTCTCCCTCCGGGCGCACTCCACTCCTGTCGTCAGCGAACCGCGAAAGATTCCGTATTGAAAATCATTCCCCGTATTCAACTCGTTCCATCCGAAGTTCGGGGTTGAAACGCCCGTCGCGAAGTCGCCGCAGTTCGGGCTGTATGTCGTGGCATAGACGGGATTTCGGTACTCCCCATACACGATGTCGATCTGCGGGTTTCCGCAGGGTGAGGGGGTGGCATTGCTGATGGTGGCGGAATCCACCACTACCTCCGTGATCTTGGTGACAGGGATCTGTGGGGCGTAGACGGTAAGGTCCGGGGTCGCGGGTGGATACGACTGCGGAGCAAGGAGCGAGAAGCCACCGACGTCGAACCAATCGCTCAGGACGCATTTGTAGTAGCAGTCGTGACCCTCGAACTGAAGATACTTGTACACGGCGCGCAGGGAGTGGCTGCCTAACACAGTGTATTTTCTCCCCGCAATCACGGGCTGATGCTGAAACGATATGTCGGGGGTGGTCCCGCTGTCCGGAGTCGTCGAAATCGAGACCGATCTCAATTCGGTACCACCGGTCATGTCGTCGCGGAGGTCGAGGTATAAGCGCACGGTGAGGCCACTGGAGTAGTAATAGGCGGAAGTGTAGCTCCCCATGTTGAAACCCTGCACGTAAAGCGTCTCGGTCGGCGCATCATAATACAGATCCACGTAGCCCCTGAAGTACTCCGGAAAGGCTGGTGCCGCGAATGCCAATATGGCCAGCGCGGTCTTTGCCACTATCCCGCAGTTGCCGGAAACGGGTGCATGAGGTTCATCTCCAAGTCCTTTCCACCTTATCGGCCGTCTCGCAGAGGAAACGCAGAGTCAAGTACGTTAAGCTTGCCAAGCCCCACCTTCTGGTGCAGCAGCCATCGGAGATCGAGTACCAAGTATCTCTTTTCACGATCCAACTCAGCGAGACGACGTGGAGGGGGTCCCAGTTTCTGGCCGGCGGCTACCGACTTGCGTTGAGCCTGGATGATCCCCTTCGCCTCCTCGTCAAGGGGTTGGATGCGAACTCGGAAAAATCCGGCCACTTCTTCGAGCGCCTTCAGTTCAACCGGGCCTAGTCCCCCTTTTTCACGCCAATACCTGTCGAACACCTCACGAGGCATCCCACTGCGGTCTGGCCCGGCCATGCGGTCCTGCATGCCGACAAGCGTCCGAAATATCAACTCGTAATGATTCGCCGTGATTGTCTCTTGCGAAGGAGGAGCAGCAAGCCCCGCCAACGAACATGACAGCGCCAATGACAGCAATATTATAGTCTCTCTTGACATCTATGACACCTCGATGACAAGTCGTTCTGGGCTACTACGGTTTGGTCCGTGGCCTGTCGCCCGCCGATTCCATCACGCTTCAATCACGATCAACGCTGACTTGCACCATTGAGTATACTCATGCATTTTTAAAAGTCAATAACTCTTTCGCTACATTCGCAACACATTCACGATGGGCGATTGGTGTTCTGTGGCGAAGGTCCAAGCCCGCGTCGTGCCAGTTCTTCACAAAGCGCGCGCAATAGTGCGGGAGTATTGGCTTCGGAACTCACCGCAAGAAAGCACCTGCCTGAAACGTCCCCGATTCTGCGATGGAGGTGTTAATGCCCGATGGCAAGCCGTTGCGCGAGGAACGGCGGCAGGCCGGCATCAATAATCCTCTTCTGCGCGGCGGCCACATCGTATGTTGTGCGGCGGAACCGCAGTTCGCGGCGGTCCGTATCCCAGATCGCGTAGGCGGCGCGCGGATCGCGGTCGCGCGGTTGCCCGACCGAGCCCGGGTTGATCAGGAAGTGGTTCGCCGACCTGAGTTCGTGGATCATCTCGCTTCTGTCCGGAGCCGGGCCCTGCAACGGGTACAAGTCGCCCTTGTACCATGTCCAGGCGCCCTGAAAGTGCGTGTGGCCGATGAAGCAGATTGGACGAACCATCATCTCCGGCAGCGGGTAGACTTCTTCGTAATCGAGCAGGTAGGCGTCCTCGTCCGCGGGCGAGCCGTGCGCCAGCATGAAGTCCTCTTCAAGCAGGGGTCCCGCCGCGAGAGCTCCGAGCCACTGGAGTTGCGACTTGGAGAGGCTCGCCGCGGTCCACTGGGCGGCGGCCTGCGCCCTGGTGTTAAACCAGCCGTGGTCTTCCAGGCCGGCACAGACGCGGTCGTGGTTTCCGCGGACGATCAGGTCGACTTTCTCCCGCGCCCAATCGACGACTTCGGCCGGAGACGCCCCGTAGCCCACCAGATCGCCGCAGCAGACGACCGCGTCATAGAGGCCCCCGGCGTCCTTGAGGACCGCGTCGAGCGCCTCGATGTTGGCGTGGATGTCGCTGATGATCAACCTGCGCATAACTTCACTACTGTAACCTCCGGCGGCGCGCCCAGACGCACGGGAGCGCCCACCGTGCCCAGTCCGCCACTGACATAGATCGAGCGCCCGCCCTTGCGGTAAAGCCCGTAGACGTAGGGCGTGAAGAAGCGCGCGACGTTGAGGTGCTCGTGCAGAATCTCGACGTTGATCTGGCCGCCGTGCGTGTGGCCGGCGAGCGTCAGGTCAAACCCAAGACCGGCGGCGCGGTCGAACACGTCGGGATTGTGCGACAGCAGCACGTTCACCGCTGCCGGCGCGGCGGTCACTTTTCTGAGATATGTCGATGCCTGCGGTTGATAGTCGACGCCGGTGAGCGCAAGCGTGGCCGACCCGAAACGGAGTTGTTCGGACTCCGACCGCAGGAACTTCACGCCCACGGCCCGGCCCAGCGCCGCGGCACTGTCCTCGGCCTTGGCGTAAACCTCATGATTCCCGAGGCAGCCGAAGACGCCGGCATCGGCGCGCAACCCGCGCAGGATCCACATGCACTCTTCGAGGTTGTCACTGCGGCGGGTGATCATGTCGCCGGTGACGACGGTGATTGCGGGCTTGACTTCATTGGCCATCGCCACGGCCCATTCGAGGTCGCGCATGGAGAAGAACGGTCCGTAGTGGATGTCGGTCAGCTGCGCGATTCTCAAGCCTTCGAGATCCTTCGGGAGGCCTGGAATGGCGACGCTGATTTCGCGCAACTCAGGACGTGAACTTGCCCTAACCGCGCCAAGGGCCGCGAAACCAGCCGGCAGCGCGACGATGACTCCGCTGATCGCCTTGATCGCCCGGCGGCGCGATGGATCTTCCACGGTGTGCTTGGCGACCAGGTATGCGATACCGCCGGCGAACGATGTCGCCAGCCAGAGCAGGGTCGCGGCCATCGTCCATTGCGCGCCGTTGGCAGGCAACTTCATCTCGAGCCGCGTGCCGAAGATGACCGGGACCATCAGGGTCCAGGCCACCGTCAGCGCGGCGCAAATCCGCAACAGCCGCGCCCGCCCCGGATGGCGGGCGCAGAGCGGTCCGCGCGCCAGGCGCGAAGCAAGCTGCCACTGCACAACGGCGGCTGTGAGCGCGATGACGATGGTGGGCAGGTTGCGGAGGAAGAGTTCGTTCAAGGTGTTCTTACAGTTTAGTGCCAGGCGGGGTACGGATTCTCTCCCCAAAACGGGTGAACCCGAATCCGCAGCGCGGATTCCGGGCGCTTTCCGGCGGAGACGGTACAATCAGAACAATGTCCCTTGTTGTTGTTGGATCCGTCGCTTACGACGGGCTGAAAACCCCCGCCGGTGTGCGCGAACGGGCGCTGGGCGGCGCAGCCACCTACATCGCCCTCTCCGCCGGCTACTTCACGCCGGTCAGTATCGTCGCCATTGTCGGCGAGGATTTCGATCAGGAAGACGTCGATTTCCTGGCGTCCCGACAGATCGGCCTCGAAGGACTCGAACGCGTCCCCGGCAAGACTTTTTTCTGGGCCGGCGTCTACAGCGACGACATGAACAGCCGCACGACGATCACGACGGAACTGAACGTCTTCGCCGGCTTCAATCCCATGTTGCCGGCCAGTTACCGCAACGCGCCCTACCTGATGCTCGGCAACATCCAGCCGGCGCTCCAGAAAAGCGTCTTCGGCCAGATGAGCCGTCCGCGTCTGGCCGGGGGCGACACGATGGATTACTGGATCAACGATTTCCGGCCTGAACTTTTGGAAACGATCAAGGACTGGGACTTCCTGCTGATCAACGACAGTGAAGCCCGGCTGCTGTCGGGCGAATCCAACCTGAGGCGCGCCGCGGCCGCCATTCGCGCCATGGGCCCGGATATCCTGGTCATCAAGCGGGGCGAGTATGGCGCGGTGCTTTTCCATGATGGCGGCCACTTCAGCGTGCCGGGCTACATCCTTGAGTCTCTGAAGGACCCCACCGGCGCGGGCGACTGCTTTGCCGGCGGGTTCATCGGCTACCTGGCGTCGCGCGGCGTGTCTCCATCGGATGGCACGGCGACGCAGGAGGACCTGGCGCGGGCGCTGGTTTATGGCTCGGTCATGGGCAGTTTCTGCTGCGAGGAGTTCAGCGTGGACCGCTTCCGCACGCTGACGCGCGAGGAGATCGAAACACGCTTTGAAGAGTTCAGGCGATTCACCTCGTTCTAACCCGCTTTGGACGCCGCCGCTGGTGCTCGCGCTGCTGGCGCTGATCAGCACTCTGGCCGTGCAGTTCACTGCAGCGCGGGGTTGGACGCTGTGGTACGGGGACGCTGAAGCGCACCTCAACATCGCGCGCCGGCTCTTCGATGCGCGCGAACCGGGGTATGAACAGATCGGGACCGTCTGGCTGCCGCTGCCGCATCTGCTGATGGCGCCGTTTGTCCGCGACGACGCGATGTGGTTCAGCGGCCTTGGGGGAGCCATCCCCGCGGCCGCCTGTTTCGTTCTGGGCGGCATGCTGATGTTCCTGGCCATGCGGCGCATGTTTGCAAGCGAAGCCGCCGGGTGGGCCGCGGCCGCGGTGTGGGCGTTGAACCCGAATCTGCTGTACCTGCAAAGCGCGCCGATGACGGAACCGATCGCGCTCTGCTGCTTTGCGGGGATGTTGTGGGCTCTGGCCAACCTGCGCGAAGGCGGGCCCGGGTGGGCCGCGGCGGCGGGCGGTTTCACACTGCTTGGCACACTGACTCGATACGAATTCTGGTTCCTTATCCCGGTGGTCGCGGCATGTGTGCTGCTGGTGTCGAAACGGCGGGCACGCGACGTGTTTGTCTTCGGAATCATCGCCTCGATGGGGCCGGTCTATTGGATCGTTCACAATTGGATTCTCTTTTCGAATCCGTTCGAGTTTTACAACGGCTACTGGTCGGCGAAAGCCATCTATCAGCGGGCCCGCGACGGCGGCATGGCCGCATATCCGGGCGACCACGACTGGGGTCAGGCCGTTCACTATTTCTCGGCCGCCGCCCGCCTTTGCCTTGGCTGGCCGCTGGCCGCGCTGTCGATCCTCGGCTGCTTCGCCGCGCTTTGGAAACGCGCCTGGGCGCTGCTGGCGGTCTGTGCCGCCCTGCCGGGTTTTTACGTGGTGAGCCTGTATTCCTCGGGCACGCCCATCTTCGTGCCGCACCTGTGGCCGAACACGTTCTACAACACGCGCTACGGAATGGCAGCCATGCCGCTGGCCTGCGCCGCCGTGGCCGCGCTGGCGTCGATTTCGCCGAAGCGCTGGCGGGCGGCGGCCGCGGGGTTGCTCGCCGTCGTGGCCGTGATGCCCTGGCTCGTCAGTCCTCAGCCGGAGAACTGGATCTGCTGGAAAGAGTCGAAAGTGAACTCGGAGGGACGCCGTACATGGACCCGCGAAGCCGCCGCCTACCTCGCGCCGCGGTACCGCACCGGGGCCGGCATCTTTTCGAGCTTTGGCGATCTCTCGGGCATCCTGCGCGAGGCGCGCATCCCGTTGCGCGAGTCTTTCCATGAAGTCGAGCGCCCGCCCTGGGTGGCCGCGGCGGCCCGGCCCGAGGTCTTCCTGAAGGAAGAATGGGCGATCGCCTATTCCGGCGACAAAGTGTCGAGGGCGATGCACCGGCTGAGGCGGGGACCCCGGCGCTACGAGTGTGTGAGAATGTATGCCGTCAAAGGTTCGCCGGTAGTAGAGATCTGGCGGCACATCCAGTAGTCAACCGAGAGCACCGAGGATCAACCATGATTCGAATCCCATTTACGAAGGCGCATGGCGCGCGCAACGATTTCCTGTTGACCTGGTCCCATGAGGCGCCCGTCGAAGCGCTTCTCTCCAAGGCAGCTCAAGCCATCTGCGACCGCAATGCCGGCGCCGGCGCGGATGGCTGGCTTCTCGTTACCGGCCCCATGAGCGGCAGGGCCGCTTCCATCCGGCTCTTCAATCCGGACGGCGGAGAGGCCGAGATCTCCGGCAACGGCACGCGCTGCGCCGCCGCTTTCCTGTGCGATTCGGATCTGGCTTCGGACAACATCGTCATCGAGACGGGCGCTGGCCCGAAGGAGTTGAAACTGCTCGACCGTCAGGGCCTGAAGTACCTCTTCGAGATGAACATGGGTGAAGCCGTGATTGAGGACGGGAATCTGCGGTTTTCGCTGTCTCTGCCCGAGGGTGAATGCGAATGCACGATCCTTTGGGTCGGCAACCCGCAATGCGCGTTCTTCGTTGATGACTTTCATTTCGAGTGGAAATCGATGGGTGCGATGGTCGAGCGGCACCCGCGGTTTCCGAAGCGGACCAACGTCAGCTTCGTCCGAGTTCTGGACCGCCACACGCTCGATGTGCGTTTCTTCGAACGCGGCGCTGGATTCACGATGTCCAGCGGAACCGGCTCGACGGGAGCGGTGGCGGCGGCCCTGGCTCGAGGACTCGTCCAAAGCCCGGTGACCGTCAGGACTCTGGCCGGCCCGCTTGAATTCGCGGCCGACGGCAAAGCTCTGCGGATGCAGGGACCGGCCGAGATTGTGGCGGGCGGCGAATTCTACTTCGCCGCGTAGCCGCCTGGCAGCGATCGCCCCAAAGGAATCACCTTGGTGGCGGCGCGAAGACGACCAGCACAACCAGGTTTTCTTCGCCCGTATTCCTCATCCCATGCACGACGCCGGCCGGCGCGAACACCATGTCTCCGGCGGCGACTTCGCGCGCCTCATCGCCGAGTGACGCCTGGCCGCGCCCTTCGAGCACGATGTACATCTTGTCCTGATCCGCATGGACATGCGCCTTGTGCTCCTGGCCCGGCAGGAAGCAGTTCAGCCCTGCGTAGAGGCGCTCGCCCGCGGCAAGCGATACCTTGCCCATCTTCGAATCGCTGAATTCGGCGCGCGCCGCGATGTGTTCTAGAATCATCGGATATCAGAACGACCGGCTGCCGATGGCGACCAGGTCGTCCACCCTCATCGTCTCCTTGACGACGTAGGGCTCGCCATACTTTGCGCCAATCAGGTTGCCGTAGTATCGGGCGATCGAATGCAGCCGGTCGGTGATCTCGGCGCGGTTCGGGAACAGGCTCGCGCCGCCTACCTGTTCGGCGTACTGCGACTCGTAGGCGAACAGCGAACCCATCCGCCGTTCGAAGTATGGCGTGATGTCGACAACAAACGACGGCGTCACCGGCGCGTACATCGACGCATAAACAACCTTGCGCGGCCTGTGCGGCGGCGACTGGTCGTCCATCTTCGTCAACCCGGCGAGGAACGACGCTTCGAATCCCAGAATCGACGCCATATAGTGGTCGGGATGCCGCGCTTCCCAATAGGGCAGGATCACCGTTTTCGGTTTCAGCCGCCGGATCACGCCCATCAGCGTCATCTTTAGCGCGATGTTGTTTTCCAGGCGCGCATCGGGCATTTGCAGGTTTTCGCGGAAGCTCAAACGCAGGACCGCCGCCGCGCGGCGCGCCTCTTCCATGCGGATCTCGGGGCTCCCGCGCGTACCCATGTCGCCGGCGGTCAGGTCGAGCGCCCCGGTGAGATAACCCATCTCCTGCATCTTCATCAGGGCGCCGCCGCAGGTCTGTTCGATATCGTCCGGGTGAGCGGCGATGGCCAGGACGTCCAACTCCGGAGCGTTTTCGAGGTCGAGCAATGGCGGATAAAACATAGTGTTTCCCGGCGCGGTTACCAAACCAGGTCGCGACGGTCGTGGTAACGGTCCCTGGTCCTTATAAGAAAGATGAGCGCCATGCCGGCGAAGAAGCCTCCGATATGGGCAAAGAACGCGGTGCCTCCGCGCTGTGCGAAGACATCTCCGATCGAAGTGAAGCCTTCGAGGAATTGGAAGACGATGAAGTAGAGCATCACCAGCCAGGCCGGCACTTCGAACGAGAAGACGAACAGCAGCCAGCCGACCATGACGATGCGCGCATGCGGGAACTTCAGCGCATAAGCGCCCATCACGCCGAAGATCGCCCCGCTGGCGCCGATCATGGGCACGCGCGAGTCCGGGTTGATCGCATACTGGGCGAGCGCCGCGGCCACGCCGCAGAGCAGATAGAACAGCAGGTATTTCGCCCGTCCCAGGATGTCCTCGACATTGTCTCCGAAGACCCAGAGAAACAGCATGTTGCCGATCAGGTGCATCCAACCGCCGTGCATGAACAACGATGTGAGGATGCTGAGCCAGGAGAAACGGTCGGGCACGAAACCGAAGATGAACGTGAAATCCCGCTGGGTGTAGGGGTCGAGCGTCTGCTGAAAGAGGAACACGAAGACGTTGACGGCGATCAGCAGGGCCGTGATGACCGGCTTCGAGTAGTTCTTCTGACTGTCGTGAATCGGAATCATCCGGTGATGGGTCCCGCCCAGTAGGCTGCGAATTCGGCTTTGGACCGCCGTTCGCCCCGCGCCATCAGATGCCGGGCCTCGGCAGCCGTCGCGATACCGCCCCGGGCGCCCATCGCCGTGCAATTGAGCGCCGCCATGGCGTTTGAGAACTCAAGAGCCTCGTCGAGCGAATAGCCCTGCACGATCGAATAGCAGAACGCTCCATGGAAGATGTCGCCGGCGCCGGTGGTGTCCAGGCAGTTGACGACGAAGGCCGGCGAGTAATGGTAACGGCCGTCGCAGCGCGCCACCGAGCCATGGGCGCCCAGCGTCATGGCCGCCACCTTCATGCCGTAGGTCTCCTGTAGCAGCGTCAGCGCCTGGAAGGGGTCGGCCGCGCCGGTCCAGCGTTCGGGGAATTCGCTTGACGTGATGAGGTAATCGACGTTGGGCAGGACGTTTTCGAACCCCTTGTAGATGGTGTCCACATCCACGGTCACCGGAATGCCGTGTTCGCGCGCGATGCGCGCCGCATGGGCCACGGCGGCGGTGTCATGACCGTCGATGTGCAGCAGTTTGGCGCAGGTGATCTGCTCCTCCGAGATCTCCTCGGGGTCGATGCGGAGACAGTCCGGCCGGCTCCAGAAGACTGTCCGTTCGCCCGTGGTCTGGTCGATCAGAATGTAGGCCGACTGGTTCGGACAGCCCTTGCGCCGCTGAACATGATCGAGATTGACGCCCGTGCCGAGCAGGCTCTGCATCTGGATCTCGCCGCGCTCGTCGTCGCCGATCGTGCCGATATACTTCGCCCTCAGGCCAAGCATCGCGCAACAGACCATGGCGCTCGCCACCTGCCCGCCGGGACTCATCACGTCTTGCAGAAACGGCACCTTGCCCCCGTAGGAAGGCATGTGCGGGATCAGGATCATTGTGTCGGTGGCGTTCAGGCCGACTCCGACGACGTCAAACTGCTTCATCTACCTATTGATTCTCCCGCCGTCCGGACCAGTCGCACAAGCAGCGCCCGGGTCGGGTCGCCGGCCTTGACGATCGAGGTCACCTCGGAAATGTGATTCTCGCCCGGCACATAGACCAGTTCCGGCTTCGCCCCGGCCTGAGCGAGCGCGGCGTGAAACGCCCGCGCCTGCTGCGGCAGAACGGCATAGTCCCACTGGCAATAGGTGATGTGAAAGGCGGGTCCGCCGCCGTTGACGTGCTTCACCGGCGAGGCGTCCGTCAGCGATGCTTCGTCCTGAGGGAATACCCGCCCCTGGGCGCGGCCCTCCAAACCCGTCAGGTCATAGACGCCGCTCAAGGCCGCAACCGACCGTACCGCATCCGGTTTCAGCCCGTGCGCGGCCAGATACTTCGGATTTGTCGTCAACAGCGCCGCCAGATGGCCGCCGGCCGAGTGCCCGGCGAGAACGATGCGCGACGGGTCGCCGCCGTATTCGCCGATGTTGCGAACAACCCAGGCCAGAGCCGCCGCGGCGTCCTCGGCCTGAGCCGGGAACTTGTGTCCCGGAGCCAGGCGGTAGCTCGGGATGACGACCACGGCGCCTTCCTTCGCGAACGTGTTGCCGAGGAAGGGGTATTGCTTCCGGTCCCCGCGAACCCATGCCCCGCCATGCAGGAAAACCAGCACAGGCCGCTTCGACGCGCCCTTCGGCCTGTAGATATCCAACTTGTGCTTTTCGGCGTCCGCGACCGGACCCTCGGCATAGCTCACGTCGGCTACCGCCTCGACGGCCACGTCCAGATTCTGCGACGGCAACGCCATCGCGGCCAACCCGGCGGGTTCGGCATAGACGGGATTCGAGTAGATCCACGGGCGCATTTCGCCGTCGATCTCCAGCCACGCCTCGGCGCGGTAGGCGCCCGCCGCCGCTGCCTGCACGATCAACTCAGCGCCTTTGGCCTCGCCCACGACCTTGCCCTTGTGGATCACCTTCAAAAGCGCCGGCACGGGTGTCCGCACAACGATGCGCGTGCCAGGAGCCAGAGGGACGCCGTCGCCCATCTGATAGACGCCCAGAGAGTTCACGGCGGCGAAGGTGAACCCGGCCGGGTCGCACAGCCAGTCGTGTGAAACGTAGGCTCGGCCCTGCCTGAGCGACTCCTGAATCGCCGCTTCTGTGAATTCACGCGCCAGGATGTGGGTGCTGACGTTGCGGAACGCCACCTCGTAGGGGTCCAGCATGACGCGCGACGCGCCCTTGCCGAGGACCTGGTTCTGATGCGAGTCGTTCGCCGCGATGCCAGGGAACCGGCGCGTCTCCAGAATCCTGTCCCAGCGGGCGAAGATCGACGGCCAGTAGTCGGCGCCCGCGCCGAAGAGTTCATCGGGAAAACGCGCAGCCAGCGACGCGATTTCCTTCAGTTTCACGGGATCGGCGGCAGCCGCCTTGAGCCACGCGATGAGATCGAGGTCGTCTTCGGCGTCGGTATGGCGGTTGTAGATCTCCATGCCGTCCCACCCGTCGGAAGGCGCATCCAGTTGCTCCTCGACATGCGAATGGAAGCGCAACCCGGGCGCGGGCAATGGGATGGTGAGTTCGTGCGCCGCGCCGTTCTCCGCGCCCTTGAAAAACATCACGCCTTCGCGAACACCCTGCCAGGTATCGGCCTTCGGGCCGTTGTGGTCGCTGAACATGACGATGCGCACGCCGGCCGCCTTGGCCGCCTGCAATACTTCGGCCCGCTTGCCGAGAGTGTGATCGGCGTCCTCGGCATGGACGTGCAACACGGCGCGGTAGTCCTGGTAGACGCCAACCTCCTGAGGCGGCTTGCGCGCTCGCGCCAACTCTTCGCGTGCCGCCTTCACCGCGGCCAGCCGTTCCGGCGACAACCGCTCGACCGTCGAGTATTTCCGCCCAGGGCCGAGCGGCGGCTGGGCCTGGGCCGCGGCCAGGATCAGGACAAAAGAAATCGCGCGGAAGGCCGCGCGAATGATGTGGGGGGTTTTGTGTAGGATCACTTTTTCTGAGGCATCTCGTAAACGTAAATCGTGTAGGGGTGGCGGTGCGCTTCCACCTTCTCCACCTTCGACGGCTTCCAGCCGCGCATCTTAAATTCCAGCGAAACCACCCGCGCACCCGCCTTGAGTTCCTTTTCGAACTTCGGCCGCAGTTGGTCGTTGGCTTCGGTGATCAGGTACAGGGCAACGACATCGGCGTCTCTGAGATCCACCTGCATCATGTCGCCCTGAATCACCTTCACCTGCCCCGTCAACCCGAGCGCCTCGCTCTGATCCCGCGTCCGGCGGACCAGCGTGTCGCTCAGTTCGACGCCCACCGCCTTGGCATTGAAATTCTTGACCGCGCTGAACAGAATCCTGCCGTCGCCGCAACCCAGGTCGTAGATCGTCTCCCCGCTCTTCAGCCCGGCAAGCTTCAGCATCTGGTCCACCACCGGCTGAGGCGAGGTGACATAGGGGGCCAGCTTTGCCGCCATGGGTTTGGGTGGCTCAATCGCTGAGGCCGGAAGCGCGAGCAGCGCCAGCGCCAGTAATGGATACAAGAGGTGCCTCATAACCCTGAATGAAGGTCGCGCTTGGCCACGACGCTTTTTCTCTCTGCTTTGGATTGTACAACCCTTGTGACGATCTCGCTCACAGCGTTCCACAGGTCCTTCGGCCGCGAAATCGTATATTCGATGCCCTTGAGCACCCGAATCGCGTTTCCGATCGAATCCCGCCATGGGTTCGTCTGCGGATTCAGGTTGTAGTTCATGTAGAAGACCGGATAGTCGAGCGGACCCAGTGCGAGAAGTTCCCCGGCCGGTACGTTGCGGTCCAGCATCGCCTTCGGCCCGGCGAAAACCAGAGCGTCCGGCGGCTCTTCCATGGCCAGTTCCGCCTTGATCAGCTTGCCCAGAAACTCTGTTTCCGAATACTTCTGTTCGAGCGCCGAAAGTTCCACCGTGCCCAACTGCAAAGACTCGATCGCCTTGCCGATGGCCGGGATGTCGATATTCTCGGCCGCCTCCTGCCGGTAAAGCACCTTCTGTTGTTGAAGGTTGAATGCGACCACCGAGAAACGGTGGATCCTCGGCTCGCGCTGAAACTGCCGCAGGATCGACACCAGCGCCGACGTATCGACCGGGCGCAAGGCGGCCGAGTGGGCATTCTGGGGCGCGAAATTCACCAGCACCTTGACGTCGAGCGGGTCGTTGATCTTTGCGCGCTCGATTGGAGGCTCGTCCGGGAAACTCTCCTTCTCGGTGGCCTGTATCCCGTTGCTTCCCAGCGTCAACTCCAGTTGACTGTCCTTCTCCGGCAGTGCGGCTTCGCTGTCCCAATAGTGTGAACATACGCGTTCCTGGCGGTCCCGCATGAGCCAGTCGATCTTATAACTGCCCACTCCCAGATCGAACGAACCCTGAAGGAACGCATCTCCTTTGGCGTCTTCCTCTATTTGTGGGACGTGGATGCGCTGCTGAAAGTAAACAGGAGATTCGCCTTGCTTCGCCGGGGTGACACGGAAAATCACCGTCAGCATGTTCTCCGACCCCGCTAATTCCTTCAGCGGGACAGTGATCTCGTAACCGGCATGGAATCGTAAGTCGAATCCCAGCAGTGGCTTAACCGGATTCACGGTGCACGGAAGGTCGGACCGGGCATCCTTCACCTCCAACACCGCCAGGTCTGTCCCGATAATCGTCGGCGGGCCGCCCCTCGAGGACGTAAGCCGGCTTTGCCCCATCACGGGCGCGACGAAGATCGCCGCCAGCAGAACTGAAGAGGCGCACAGCTTCCCACCGCCGCCGGCGCCAGACCAAACGAAATGCCAAAAAGTCCGCATGCCCCGAACCTTCGTCGAATGCCGTCCTAGACCAGAATCCTTGCCAAACGAACCCGGCCGTGCCGGGTGCTAACAGTATAGATCGGAAAACCCCGTTGCCGACTTTACGATTTCCATCGAAATGCCCCGGTTGTGCTACCCTTCCATCGTATGGCAGGACGCAGCGTTAACAAAGTCATTCTCATCGGACACCTCGGCAAGGACGCCGAAACCCGATTCACTACTTCCGGGGTCGCCCTGACCCGCTTGACTCTCGCCACCAACCGGCGCGTCAAGGATTCGCAAACCGGCGACTGGCGAGATGAGACCGACTGGCACAACCTCGCCTTGTGGCGCAACGAAAACCTCGGCCAGTACCTGCTCAAGGGCAAGCAGGTTTACGTTGAAGGCCAACTCCGCAGCCGTTCCTACGAAGATAAGGACGGCCAGAAGAAATACGTCACCGAGGTCGTGGTTGACGAGATCATCCTGCTCGGCGGTGGCGGCGGACGCGGCGACGATGCCAGCGCGAGCTGGGGCGAAGCCACTCAGCGCGGCCCAGCCAACCGCCCTGCGCCGAAACCCGCCGCTGGACCTGCCGAACCCGAAATGCCGCCCGAACTCGGCGAAGACGACGTTCCTTTCTAAATTTTTCAAGCGACACCGGCCGCCGCGCGTGATAGCGTAGCCGCATGACTGGAGTGTCCATGCCCGACACGCCCGCATCCCTGGAACTGGATGGCGGTCTCTTCCTCCGCCAGCCCACCCTTGGCGATGCCCCCATCATCTTTGCTGTCGTCTGCCGCGACCGCGACGATCTCCGCGCCTGGCTGCCCTGGGTCGATCCCACTCAATCGGTCGTGGACACCATCGAATTCATTGAAGGGTCACTGGTCAGGCGAGCCGCCGGCGAGGCGTTCGTTTACGGAATCTGGCAGGATCTCGACTTCTGCGGAGTCATCGACCTCCACGCCGTGGACCCGCTCAACGCCTCCGCCCAGATCGGCTATTGGCTGAAACCCTCCGCCCGCGGCTCCGGCCGCGTCACCCATGCCGCCGCCGCCATGCTTGGCATCGCCTTCGAAATCCTCGGCCTCGAACGCGTCGAAATCCGATGCGCCCGCGGCAACGGGGCCAGCACGAGCATCCCCATCAAACTCGGCTTCACCGAAGAGGGAACCCTGCGCCATGCCCAGCGTCTCGGCGCAGGGTTCGCGGACCTCCGCCTCTTCAGCCTCCTCGCCGGCGAGTACCGCTCGATGCTGAAACCGCGCGATTAGTGCTTTGACCGCAAGATCAGGTTCTACCGGACGACCGCTTGCTGACGCGCGCGGCTCCGATCAGAGCCACGACCGTGAGTGGTTTCCCGTAAAGGAGCAAAACCACGCGGTCACGGACCTAGCCCAGCAGGTCCAGCGCTTCCTGCATCTCGCTCTCCGCATGGCGGTCGCCGATCCTGCGCGCCGTCTCGATCCCCAATTCGAGATACCCTCTCGCACCGGCCAGGTCGCCAATCGATTCACATGCCCGTCCCGCCATGAAGTACGCCGAGACGTAGCTCGGATCCCGGCTGATCAGTTCGTCGAATTCACGTTTGGCCTCGGCGAACTGCTGGCTGTTGGTGAATTCCATCGCCAGCATGAACCTCACCCGGCTGTCGCCCGGCGCATTTTCGACCATTCCCTTTAACGCATCCAGTCGTGACATATTCACCCATGGTAGCGGAGCCAGCGGCTGGGGCAGCGGCTGGGGTGGCAGCCCACTGGCGCGGATGGTACCCTTCTCTCCATGGAAGGCCGCCCTGTTCGTGAATCCGTCAGCGAGATCGCCGAATTCGCTCTACCCATCTACGCCAACCCGCTCGGCTACCTGCTCGGCGGACGCATCATGCACCTGGTCGATCTTGCCGCCGCCACCGCAGCCATGCGCCACGCCCGCCGCAGCGTGGTCACGGCCTCGGTCGATTCCATGACGTTTCTCCATCCCGTCCGCATCGGCCAGCTCGTCACCCTGAAGTCTTCAGTGAACCGCGTCTTCCGCAGTTCCATGGAGGTTGGGGTCAAGGTTACAGTGGAAGACCTGAGGTCAGGACACGTTCAACACACCAATTCCTGCTATCTGACCTTCGTCGCCCTCGACGACGAAAGCGGCCGCCCCATCCCCGTCCCGCCCGTCATCCCCGAATCCCCCGCCGAGAAACGGCGGTACGAGGAAGCCGCCCTCCGCCGCGAAACCCGCCTCGAACAAAAACGCCAAGCCATGGACCACGAAAAACACGGATGATCCCCGGTGGGGCGGGCTTCAGCCGGCAAAGGGCTTCAGCCCGCTCATCGCTGTTCTATCGCCCCTCGCCCACCCGATGCAGTTTCACCAGGTTCGTCGTCCCGGGACGCCCAATCGGCTGACCGGCGACAAACACCACGCTATCGCGCCCATTCACCCATCCGCGTTCCACCAGCATCAGATCCATCTGGCTCATCATCTCGTCGGTCGACGTCAGATCCGGCGCAATCACCGGCTTCACCCCATAAACAATACTCAGCGCCCTGGCCACCCTGTCGCTCTGCGTGAAGGCGAAAATCGGCACCGGCGGACGGAATCTCGAGACCAGCCGCGCACTCGAGCCGCTGGCCGTGAACACCACAATCGCCGCCGCCTTGGCTAACTTCGCCGCGTGATAGGCCAGTTGCGCCACGATCTCGGCATGGGTGTTGCTCTTGCGCTCAGGCGGATCAGGGAACCCCATTTGCCGCAGACTCTCCTCGGCCTGCTTCGCCGTACGGTCCATCATTCGAACCGCTTCGACGGGATACTTGCCTATGGAAGTCTCGGCTGACAGCATCACGGCATCCGTGCCGTCATAGATCGCGTTGGCGACGTCGCTCACCTCGGCCCGCGTCGGAACCGGACTCTCGATCATCGATTCCAGCATTTGCGTCGCAGTGATCACAAACTTGCCCGCCCTGCGCGACTGGTCGATGATCGACTTCTGAATGAACGGCACCTGCTCCAGCGCCATCTCGACGCCCAGATCGCCGCGAGCCACCATCAAGCCGTCCGATTCGTTGATGATGTCCTTGATCTGCGCCACCGCCTCCGGCTTTTCGATCTTGGCGATGATCGGCAGGTTCGCGCCCTTCTCTTCCATAAACAGCCGTAACCGCAGCACGTCGCTGGCTTTGCGGACAAACGACATCGCCACCAGGTCGATACCCGCCTCCAGGCCCGACTGGAGATTCGCCATATCGGCCCGCGTCAGCGAGGGCGTACTCAACTGCGCTCCAGGCAGGTTGATCCCCTTCCGGTCCGAAAGCCACCCGCCGCGTTTCACCAGACACCGCACGGCCGTGCCGTCCCCGCCCGTCACTTCCAACTCCAACGTCCCATCGGCCAGCAGTACCCGGTCACCCGGCTTCAGGTCCTTGGCGAAATCGGCGTAGGTCGTCGACGCCCGGCTGCTGTCGCCCAACACCTCTTCGGTCGTGATTGTAAACGTCCCGCCCTCTTCCAGAAACGCTTTGCCCCCTGCAAATCGCCCCAGGCGGATCTTGGGTCCCTGCAAGTCCAGCAGGATCCCGATGTGCTGCCCAACCTCGCGTTCCGCCCGCCGGATCCGGCCGATGACCTCGATCCGTTCCTCGGCCGATCCATGCGATGCATTCAGCCGGAATACGTCCACGCCGGCCAGGATGAGTTCCTCGATCTTCTCCTGTGACTCCGTCGCCGGCCCCAGCGTGGCGATGATCTTTGTGTTCGTCATGGGATTAACTGCACCCGGGTGGGTTACGATGACTCTTTATCCATTATGCCTCTCCACCAAGCCGTGATCCTCGCCATCGTCCAGGGATTCACCGAGTTCCTCCCCGTCTCCTCATCCGCACACCTCGCCCTCGCACCCTGGCTGCTTGGCTGGAAGGACCAGGGCCTCACCTTCGACATCGCCCTCCATTTCGGCACCCTCGCCGCCGTCATGATCTATTTTTTCCGCGACTGGATTCAAATCCTTGGCCAGGCATTCGGCTGGAGAGGCGGAGCCGACGCCGGTCTCCGCTCTTCGCCCCGCATGCTCTGGACCCTCGCCGCCGCCACCCTGCCTATCGGCGTCCTCGGCATTCTCTTCAAGGACGACGCCGAAACCACTTTCCGATCCCCCTGGGTCATTGGGACCATGCTCATCCTTGTCGGCCTGCTGATGCTCTGGGCCGAATCCGTCAGCAAACGCACCAAGACCATCGGCCAGATCACCTTCATCGACGCCATGACCATCGGCTTCGCCCAGGCCCTGGCCATCATCCCTGGAACCTCCCGCAGCGGCATCACCATCACCGCCGGCCTGTTCCGCAACATCGATCGTGAAGCCGCCGCCCGCTTTTCATTCCTTCTCTCCACGCCCGCCATCGCCGCCGCCGCCCTGCTCGCCTTCAAGGACCTCTACGAAGCCGGCGGCGTTCCGCAAGCCGAAATCGCCTCCTTTGTTGCCGGCATCGTCGTCAGCGCGCTCACCGGTTGCTTCGTGATCGGATTCCTCCTGCGCTTTCTCCGCGACCACAGCCTGCGCTTTTTTGTTGCATACCGGATCATTTTTGGTATTCTTGTACTGGCTCTGGCTTTCTTCCGCCGACAGGCGGGATGAAGGTTCGTTTATCAAATTTTGGCGCGCGTGTCCGCGAACTCGCTGGACTGATTGTTCTGGCAAGTGCGGTTGCGTTTGCCTGCGCGCTCTTCTCCTACGCGCCGCTCGATTCCTCCTTCAACACAGCTTCGTCCGCCCCGCGTCCCGGCAACTGGATCGGCCCAACCGGCGCCCATATCGCCGATCTCTGTTATCAACTCTTCGGCCTCGCCGCCTGGATTCTGCCCGCCGTCGCCGCCATCGGCGGGTGGGTCTGGTTCCGCCGCCGCGAATGGCCGTCGCCCGGCATTCGTCTTGCCGGCTACTTACTGATGACCGTGTCCCTGGCCGCCGCGGTCAGTATTCTCTCGCCCATCCAGCCCTATAGCGGAGCCTTCGAGGTCGGCGGCGTCTCCGGATTCCTCCTCGCCACCTCCCTGATCGGCGTGTTGAACCCCATTGGCAGTCTGATTCTGCTCGCCACGCTGTTCATTATTTCGATCTACCTGATTTCGACTTTTTCGTTCTCCTCCGCCGGCGACGCGGTCGAATCGTTCTTTACCCAGCGATTCGACCGTTCGCGTCGCCGGAACTCCGAGTCTCAGCCCGACCTCGTCTATGTTCCTGATCAACCCGCTGAGATGCGCGCCGCCGCGGCCGCAGCCGGCGCCGGGACCCAGTTGGCCTTATCCTCACCCGGCTTAGCCGCCGACATAGAGGCCAACCACCTCGATCCGGCTTATCAGCCCATTCCTCCGATTCGCGACGAGGTCTTCGCACAGGAAGCCGCCCGGTTGCTCCGCCACTCGCCGTCCACTGGCTTTGCTGGCGGTGTTTCCTCAGGCGGCTTCTCTGGCGCGTCTGGCGGCGTGGCCGTCCAAGACGACCTCCCCCCCTGGGAAGAATCCGCCGCACCCGAGATCCCCATCCAGGAACTCGCCCCCGAAGAACCGGCCATCAAGCCCCCCGCGCCCGAACCCGTGAAGGCGTCCAGGATCTCCCACTCCCCGGTGCCGGCCTGCTTCCACCGTCCGCCCACCAGGCTTCTCAACCCCGTCCCCGAACGCGAACTCTACGACTCCGACGAACTCAAGGAGATCGCCACCCGAATCAAGGCCAAGCTCGAGGAGTTCAACGTCCGCGGCAACGTCGTCCAGATCAACCCCGGACCCGTCGTTACCACCTTCGAATTCAAGCCCGATGCAGGCGTCAAGATCTCCAAGATCACCACCCTGGCAGAGGACCTTTGCCTCGGCCTCCAGGCCGAGTCCATTCTGATCGAACGCATGCCCGGCCGGCCCACCATCGGCATCGAGGTTCCCAACACCCGCCGCGAAACCATTTCGCTGCGCCAGATCATCGAATCCGTCGAATTCCAGGACGCCCACTCGCACCTGACCATCGCACTGGGCAAGGACATCAGCGGCCGCATCCGCATCACCGAACTCGACAAAATGCCCCACCTGCTGATCGCCGGCTCCACCGGCTCCGGCAAGTCGGTCATGCTGAACGCGCTCATCATGTCGCTGATCTACAAGGCGACGCCCGACGAGGTCCGCATGATCATGGTGGACCCCAAACGCGTCGAACTCGGCATCTACGACGGCATCCCCCACCTGCTGACGCCCGTCATCACCGAGCCCAAAAAGGCCGTCAACGCCCTGCGCAACGCCGTCCTCGAAATGGAGCGCCGACTCAAGTTGCTGGCCTCTTACGGCGTCCGCAACATCGAGCAGTTCAACAAGAAGATCCGGCAGTTGCAGGAAAAGCCGCTCACGCTCTTCCCCGAATCCGATCAGCCGGTCCTCGACGAAGACAAGCCGCTGCCCTACATCCTTGTCGTCATTGACGAGTTAGCCGACCTGATGATGCTCGAACGCCAGGGCGTCGAGGCCAGCGTCATCCGCCTCGCCCAGATGGCCCGCGCCGTCGGCATCCACCTCGTCCTGGCCACCCAGCGGCCGTCGGTCGATGTCATCACCGGTCTGATCAAGGCCAACTTCCCGGCCCGCATCTCGTTCCGTGTGGCCACGCGAGTCGATTCCCGAACGGTGCTGGACGTGATGGGCGCCGAACACCTGCTGGGCAAGGGCGACATGCTGTTCCTGCCTCCCGGCAGCGCCCGGCTGATACGCGTCCACGGCGCCTTCGTCACTGAGACCGAAATCGCCGAGGCGGTCGATTTCTGCCGCCAGCAGGCCCAGCCCGACTACGACGAAAGCTACCTCATTGCGCCGCCTTCGGACGATGATGACGAACCCGCCGAAATCGCCGACGAGATCGAGGACCCGCTCTATGTCGATGCTGTTGGAGTGGTCTGCGAGATGGGCAAGGCCTCGACCTCGATCCTCCAACGCCGCCTCAGGCTCGGCTACGGCCGCGCCGCCCGCATCCTCGACCGGATGCAAAGAGAAGGAATCATTGGCCCGCCTGACGGGTCACGCCCCCGCGACATCCTCCGCCGCCCCGACTGGCTGGATGCGCCCGGCG
>CAMTUE010000003.1:0-21531 GCA_947084845.1 uncultured Bryobacteraceae bacterium
CACCCAAATCCCCCCCGGAGTCCGCCTCAAACCCCTCTTCGCTCACCTCAAATCCCTCCAACGCCGCCCAAAGACCAAAACCACCGCCGCCACCCCCATCGCCCGCGCCAATTATCTCCGCAAACAGCGCATCTCTTCTCTATATATTCGCCCTGAGCCGACTGCAGCCTAGCCCCACCCTGCCGCCTCCACCGCAAGCCCGCCCAAAGTCCGCCCACACCGGCAAGTTCACATTCTCCGTCCGCACCGGTTTGAATCCTCGCTCACCCTGAACAATGAGCTAATCTGGACAGCAGTGGCCCCGGTCGCCCATCCGCCCGCGGCCCGGTTGCCTCAATCAAGTGGATCCGGCCAAGCGACAACAACTTCTTCGCGTCAAACAAGGGATGTTAGCATCAATAGAGTCAAGCCTTATGCGACTGATAAACAAACACTTCACCGCCCCATGGGTTCGTTTGATCACGGCCGCCCTCCTGCTCGCCGCCATCGCGATACCCGCCTCCGCCCAGCCCCTGCCGGCCGGCGTCACCAGAGTCACAAACGTCGAAGGGATTTCGGAATACCGCCTCGCCAACGGCCTGCGCGTCATCCTCTTCCCTGATCCGACGAAGTCCAACATGACCGTCAACGTCACTTACATGGTTGGCTCCCGGCATGAAGGATATGGCGAAACCGGCATGGCCCACCTCCTCGAACACCTCCTGTTCATGGGCACCGAGCGCCACCCGGACATCAAGAAGGAGCTCTCCGACCACGGCGCCCGCCCCAACGGATCCACCTGGTACGACCGCACCAACTACTTCGAAACCTTCCAGGCAACCGAAGAGAACCTGCGCTGGGCGCTCGACATGGAAGCCGACCGCATGTTGAATTCGCGGGTCGAAAAGAAGTACCTCGACAGCGAAATGACAGTCGTCCGCAACGAGTTCGAGATGGGCGAAAACGATCCCAGCGGCGTGCTGATGGAACGCGTCATCTCCACCGCCTATCTGTGGCACAACTACGGCAAGTCCACCATCGGCGCGCGCGCCGACATCGAGCGCGTTCCCATCGAGCGCCTCCAGGCCTTCTACCGCCGTTACTACCGCCCTGATAACGCCATCCTCGTCGTCGCCGGCAAGATCGACGAACTCAAAACGCTCGGCATGGTCCAGCAGTATTTCGGCGTCCTGAAGAACCCCGCCGAGCCGGTCCCGCAAACCTACACGGTCGAGCCGACCCAGGACGGCGAACGCAGCGTCACCCTGCGGCGCGTCGGCGACACCCAGGCCCTGATCGCCGTCTATCACATCTCCGCCGGATCGCATGACGATTTCGCTCCCATGCAGATTGCCTCCCGCATCCTCTCCGACGCGCCCTCGGGCCGTCTCTACAAGGCGTTGGTCGAAACCAAGAAGGCCTCCAGCGTCATGGCGATGCCGTTCCAGTTGAAGGATCCCGGCATGCTGCTGGTCGCCGCCGAAGTCAGGACCGAGAGTGACCTGAACGTCGCCAAATCCACCCTGACCTCCACCATGGACACCCTGCCCAAGACGCCCTTCACCTCCGAAGAGGTCGAGCGGGCCCGGACCCAGATCCTCAAGGGCATCGACCTGATGATGAACAACAGCGAACAGGTGGCGCTGTCGCTCAGCGAATGGCAGTCGATGGGCGACTGGCGGCTGCTGTTCCTGCACCGCGATCGCGTCCGCAAGCTGACCGTCGATGACGTGAACAAGGTTGCAGGCAAGTACCTCATCTCGTCGAACCGCACCATCGGCGAGTTCACGCCCGATAAGGCGCCGGTCCGCGCCGAGATCCCCGAAGCGCCCGACGTGGCGGCGCTGGTGAAGGACTACAAGGGCGATGCCGCGGTCTCGACGGGCGAAGCCTTTGACGCCAGCCCGTCCAACATCGACCAGCGCACCATCCGCGGCGATCTGAAGGGCGGGTTGAAGCTCTCCTTCATTAACAAGAAGACGCGCGGCGAGCTTGTCAACGCCACCATCGCGCTGCACTTCGGCGACGAGAAGTCGCTGATGAACCGCTCCGCCGCCGGTGAACTTGCCGGGGCCATGCTCATGCGCGGCACGGCCAAACGCACGCGCCAGCAGCTCAAGGATGAGTTCGACAAACTGAAAGCGCAGGTGAGCGTCAGCGGCTCGGCCACCGACGTCCGCGCTTCGATTCAGACCACGAAAGAGAACTTCCCCAAGGTGCTCGCGCTGGTTGCCGAAGTGCTGAAGGAGCCGGTCTTCCCCGAAAACGAATTCGAGAATCTCCGCCAGGAGCAACTGGCCGGCCTCGAAGGACAGAAGAGCGAGCCTCAGGCGCTGGCGATGATCGAAGTCCAGCGCAAACTCGCGCCCTACCCCAAGGGCGACGTCCGCTACGTCGATACGATCGACGACTCGATCGCCGACGTCAAGGCCGCCAGAATCGATGAACTGAAGGCTTTCTACAAGGACTTCCACGGCGCATCGAACGGCGAAGTCGTCATCATCGGCGACTTCGACCCCGAATCCACCCAGCAGCAGCTTTCATCGTTGTTCAACGATTGGAAGAGCCCCAAACCCTTCACCCGCGTCGCCAAGAGCTTCAAGCCGATCCCGGCCGAGGCCAAGGTGATCGAGACGCCCGACAAGGCCAACGCCATGTGGGTCGCCGGCCTGCCGGTTCAGATGAAGGACACCGACGCCGACTACCCCGCCCTGATGCTGGGCAACTACATCTTCGGCTCATCCGGCATGGGGTCGCGCCTGTTCAAGCGCATCCGCAATACGGAAGGCTTGAGCTATGGCGTCGGCACCGGCTTCTCCGGCACGCCCACTGAAGACCTCCAGGTGCTTTTCGGCTACGCCATCTGCGCGCCCGAAAACGCCCCCAAGGTCGAGGCCTCGTTCAAGGACGAACTGGCTCAGATCATCGCCAAGGGCTACACGGCCGAGGAGGTGGAGGCCGCGAAGAAGAGCTGGATGCAATCGCGCCAGGTCTCCCGCGCGCAGGACCGCGAACTCGCCGGCCGCCTGCAATCGCAGCGGCACTTCGGCCGCACCATGGCCTTCGATTCCGAAATGGAAGCCAAGGTGATGGCCGTGACGGTCGCTCAGATTCAGGCCGCGATGAAGAAGCATTTCGATACGGCGAAGATGACCTTCGTCCGCGCCGGCGACTTCAAGCGCGTTAAAGTCGCCTGGTAGGGCTGATAATAGGAGGGGCGGGGCCGGCGCGTCCGGCTTCGCCCTTTTTTTATGCTTACTGACCTGATTCAGATCGGCCGCCTCGGCGAGCAGAAGCGGGATGAGAACCAGAAGTTCCGCCGCTGGCTGAAGTCGCATAACTTCGTTGAACGCAGGTTCAAGGCGATCGCGAAGGATGTCGAGAATGCGATCGACTGCACCGAGTGCGGCAACTGCTGCCGTGTCGCCACGGCCAAGATCTCGCAGCGCGACATCCTCAAACTGGCGAAGTTCATCGGCATGAGCATCCCGCAGTTCAAGCGCGACTACACGCAGGAGGATGCCGAGGATGGGTTGGTTCTGAAACGCGACGAAGCCACCGGCTGCGTCTTCCTCTCAGGCAACGCCTGCACCGTCTACGACGCCCGCCCGTCGTCCTGCGAGTACTTCCCACACGTGGTGAAAGGCGAAGGCTCGCTGGTCAGCCGCATGTGGCAGTTCGTGGACCGCGCCACGTACTGCCCCATCGTCTACAACACAATGGAAGCCTGGAAAGGCCAGACGGACTTCAAGCCGCGCGCGAAGTAATACTCGGAACAATCATGCAGCAACATCATCTGGACGAAGACGGCGCGGCGGCGAAACGCCTTGCTACCGACCAAGCCATCCGTGCCTATGCGCTGGCGGTCGCGGGGACGGATCAGGACCTCGATCCCTTGTTCGAAGCCGCTGGCGTTGAGTTCTGGCTCACTTCAAACCATTGCGAGGGTGAACCCAGTCCGGCTGAACCTCAGACTACTTGAGTTTCTCGGTCATCGTCACCGGCTGTTTCAACTTGAAGGTCAGGCGCGTTTCGTTTTCCAGTTCGGCCTGTTCGCCCTTGGTTCCCAGGACCGTTCCCGCGCCGGCCGCTCCGCCTACTCCGGCTCCGATGGCCGCACCCTTGCCTCCACCGGCAATCGCGCCGATGGCCGCGCCGATGCCGGCCATTGCGCCGATCCTGGCGGCCTCCTTGTTTCGCGACGAGGCGGCTGTGTGCACGAACGTTTCGGAGTTCACGTCCACCGATTGGCCGTCTGAGGTCCGCAACTGCGCCAGTTCAAGAGAGATCGTGGCCCGGCCCTTCACGCGTCCGGGCGGCTCGACGAGGACCACCTTCGCCAACTGCCTTGATCCGCGCTCGGCCAGCACCATGCCGTTGACGATGAGCGGAGCGTCCAGAGTCACCTGGACAGTGTCGTTCTGAAAGTGAGTTGCCGTGCTTACTTTCTCGTTCAGCCGAACGGGAATCAGCGTGCCTGCCGGGATGGTCACGGACCTTGGCTCCGGGGGCTTCGGCGGGTCGATCCGCTCAAGCGCCGGTGGCGGCGGTACGGACGAGCGGCTGATCTCAGCGGTGATCGGCCGCGCCTCGGGCTTCGGTTGGGGCGTTTCAACCACAGCGGGAACGGCGGGCGCGGCAGGTGTGACAGGCGCAACCGGCTCAGCGCGGCTCGGCGCATTGTTTCTTTTGGAAGCTGCCAAAGGCGCGCTCCGGCGCACGGGCTTGACCGGTTTTTCAATCTCAACCGGGGGCGCGGATGTCGCCGGCTGCACCGGTTCGGCGACCTCAGCCTGCACGGGGGTCGATTGAGGAGGGGCCGGAGTTTGCACGCTGATCTTCGCGGGTGCGGGCTGCTGGCCTGGCATGAAGAGCCAGGCTCCAAATGCCCCGGCGAGAACCAGAGCGGCGGCGGCCAAGTATTGCGACGGTTTCATAACCAACGTCCCTCCATACATTGATACGCTGCGCATGGCCGCCTCGTTACCTTGATACTCGGCTCATGCCCGTTACAATGGAAGTGAATGATCCCTTTCCCGACCGGCTACAGCATGGGAGGTGTACGCATCGAACCCGCCACCGTCCTGGCGCCGATGGCCGGCGTCACGGACACGGTGTTCCGCCGCCTGATCCGCAATCAGGGCGGCTGCGGCCTCATCATGACCGAGTTCACATCGTCGCATGGAGTGCTGGCCGCCGCCAAGCCGAGGAAGCGCCCGTCGGTGACGGCCCACTATCTGCGTTTCGAGCCTGAAGAGCATCCGATCTCGGCCCAACTGTTCGGCTCCGATCCGGAGGTCATGGCCGGGGCGGCGCGTGTCTGCGAGGACCTGGGTTTCGACGCAGTCGACATTAACTTCGGCTGCCCGGTGAAGAAGGTGGTTCGCTGCAACGGAGGGTCGGGCCTGCTGCGCGACCTGCCGCTGGT
Source organism: uncultured Bryobacteraceae bacterium (assembly GCA_947084845.1). Classification (GTDB taxonomy): domain Bacteria; phylum Acidobacteriota; class Terriglobia; order Bryobacterales; family Bryobacteraceae; genus PNKE01. The sequence continues at coordinate 5,408 of CAMTUE010000003.1, forward strand.
GGACACGCTGCTGAAGCGCTGCCGCGAGGCCATCAGGATTCCGCTGACGATGAAGTTCCGCTCGGGCTGGAACGAGCGGGAGTTTGTCTACGTGCAGATGGCGCGCCTGGCCGAGGACAACGGTTTGCAGGCGATCGCGCTGCACGCGCGCACTCGGGAACAGGGCTACGCGGGCCGGGCCAATTGGTCGCACATCGCCGAAGTGAAGGCGGTAGTGAAGATTCCCGTCATCGGCAACGGCGACATTCTCACGCCCGAGGACGCCGTCCGCATGATCGCCGAAACCGGCTGCGACGCGGTGATGGTGGGCCGCGCGGCATCGTCGAATCCGTGGATCTTCCGCCAGATCAGCGAATTCCTCGCGACCGGCAAGTACTTCATGCCTGTCGAGCAGGACCGCTACGAGATGATGCGGACCTATTACCGGATGCTGGTCGAACAGGGCGGTCTGGACATCGCAGGCAAGATGAAACAGTTTGCAACTTACTTCACACACGGCGTCCGCAACGGATCGAAACTGCGGGTCGCCGTCTATCACGCCCGGACGCCGGAAGAGATCCGGTCGCTTGTCGATGCGCATTTCGATGCCGAGTTGAGCAAGGCGGAGACGGCGGCGTGAAGCGGGTTCAGGTGATCACCGACGGGTCGTGCCTCGGCAACCCCGGACGCGGCGGATGGGCCGCCATTCTGCGTTACGGCGCGCGCAAGAAGGAACTCACCGGCGGCGAGCCGCACACCACCAACAACCGCATGGAACTTACGGCCGCCATCGAGGCCCTGGCGGCTTTGAAGGAGGCGTGCGAGGTGGAAGTGGTGACCGACTCGGAGTATGTCAAGAACGGCATCGAGCAGTGGATGAAGAACTGGAAGCGCAACGGCTGGATGACGAAGGCGAAGAAGCCCGTCTTGAACCAGGACCTGTGGGAACAGCTCGACGCGCAGGTGGCGCGGCACCAGACCAAATGGGTCTGGACCAAAGGCCACGCCAACCACGAAGACAACAACCGCTGCGACGAGCTCGCCCGCGAAGCCGCGTCGAAACAATAGCCCGGACGATTGGCCCGCCGTTGGGATAGAGTGTCGTCAGATGCGGACGCTCATCCTGTTCCTCTCCATCGCCTGTCTTGCCACGGCGCAGCGATTCCCGAAGCCCGAACCTGAGCGCGCCTTCGCCAGCATGAAGATCCACGAAAACGGGTCTGCCGTGCGCGCGGCGCGCGAGGACTGGCAGGGCGCGCGGGCGCGCGTCCAGTCCGATCCGGAGTGGGCGAAGTGGCTGGCGACGGCTCGCGCCGATACCGATCACTGGATCTCCGCGCCCCGCGACAAGGTCGAATACGTCGCCGGATGGTGGCACGATTTTGTCAGCGAACGCGACGGCGGGTTCCTTCAATGGACCGAGTCGCCGCCCACCGGCGTGACGGCAAAAGTATTCGGCGGCTGGGTGTTCGGGCTGCGTTCGCGCAATGGGACGCAGATGGTGGAAGCGGCGCGGTTGTGGCGGTTGACGGGCGAGCAGCGGTACTTCGACTGGGCCGCGGCGCAACTTGATTTCTATGCCGCCAGCTACGAGAAGTGGCCGGAGCAGGGGGGCGGCAACGCGCGGCTGATGTACCAGAGCCTGGACGACGCCAACATGCTGGTGCGCTTCGTGCAGGCGGCGCAGACGCTTGGCGGCGACGTGGACCCGGCACGGCGCCAGGTCTGGATTGACAAGCTTTTCCGGCCGATGGCGATGCTGCTTGGAAAGTCGTTGCAGCGCGTCCACAACATCGCCTGCTGGCAGCGGGCCGCGATGGCGATGGCGGCGCTGTACGCGTCAGACCAGGATCTCTGGAAGCTGGCCGTCGACGGCGAGTATGGCATCCGGCGGCAGGTCCGCGACGGCATTACGAGCGACTACCTTTGGGTGGAACAATCGCTGCTCTACAACAGCTACGTTGTCTCGGCGTTCCTCACGTTCTTCGAACAGGCCGGGATGGCGGGCCGGCTCGACGAGTTAAAACAGGAAGCGGCGTCGATTGAAAACCTGATGCTCGCGCCCATCTATCTGCGGTTCCCCGATGGCAAACTGCCGACGCCGGCCGACTCGACAGCGGGGTTCCGCCGCGCGCCGGAGACCGGCATCCTGGCGCGCGCGCGTCGCGTCTTCCCGACGTCGATCGGAATCACGGCTGCGGCGAGTCAGAAGAACTGGGACTCGCTGCTCGACCCGCCAACGGCCGTCAAATCACAGCCGCTGCCGGAGATCGTCAGCCGCAACTTTGAATCGAGCCGCATGGCGCTGCTGAAGAAGGGTCCGTGGCAGGTGTTCTTCCACTATGGCCAGCTTGATCCGTCGCACGCCCAGGCCGAAGCTTTGAACTACGAAGCCTACTTTGAATCCATCGACGTGACGCACGACGCGGGCACGGTCGGCTACGGCTCGCCGCTGCACAAGGGCTTTTTCCAGACGGGCGCGGCCCACAACACGGTCCTGATCGACGGCGAGGGCCAGGCGAAGTGGAACGAGGGCACGCTGGTTGGATTCGATGGAACACGGGGCATGGCGGCGGCGCGGCAGGATGAGTTCCGTCCCGGCGTCGCGGTCGAACGGAAGATCGGGATCGAGGGCGACAACTTGATCGAGACGACCGAAGCCAAGTGCGCGGGCGATGCCGCCAGGCGGATCGGGCTGGTGCTTCAGATCCAGGGCAAGGTCGCCGTGCCCGAGGCCGCCACGCCGTCGCCGGATGTCCAACTGCCGTACTGGAAACAGGCGCGGTCGTGGAACGCGGACAGGAAGGTGGAACTTACTTTCACGGCCGGCGGAAGACAGTTCGCGCTGATCGTGGAATCGTCCGGCCCGGTGCGTGTCACGCACGCCACGACCCCGGATGCGCCGTCTGCGACGCGAGAGAGTCTCTACTTCGAGACCACCGGCAGATCGGCTTCCTTCAGGACGACGTGGATGCCGCGTTAGCAGGGATATACTGAGTGCTGCCATGGAAGTTTTGAGCAATGACAGCAGACTCGCGAATGCCAACCGGCGCGAGTTCCTGAAGCACACAGCCGCCGTTTCGGCGATCTCCTACGATCGCATTCCCGGCGCGAACGACCGCATTCGCATCGCCGGACTCGGTTGCGGGGGCCGCTGCCAGTATCTGCTCAGAACGGCGATCGAGAACGGCGGCAGCCAGTTGGTCGCCTTGGCCGATGTCTACCAGCCACGGCTGCGCCAGGCGAAAAAGCTGGCCGGCGAGGCGGCCGAGTTTACCGACTACCGAAGGGTGCTTGAGCGCGGCGATGTGGACGCCGTCGTGATCGGCTCGCCCGATCATTGGCACGTCCCGATGACAATCGATGCGCTGAAGGCGGGCAAGGATGTGTATGTCGAGAAACCCGTCTCGCACACGATCGAGGAAGGCGAGCGGTTGAAGGCGGCGGTTGCGGGATCCAGGAACCTGGTGCAGGTTGGTTACCAGCAGCGCAGTTGGGAGCATTTCATCGAGGCGCGAAAGGCCGTGCAGTCAGGCGGGCTGGGCAAGATCACGCTCGTGCTTGCCTCCTGGTATCAGATCTTCCTGGCGATGCCAAAGCCGCCGGCGCTTGATGAAAACGAGATCGACTGGAAGGCGTGGCTCGGCAGCGCGCCGGATCGTCCGCCCGACCCTTTGCGCTATGCCCGCTGGCGCTGGTACTGGGATTACGGCGGAGGCCATTTGACGGATCTCTACAGCCACTGGTGCGACACGCTGCACTGGATCTTTGGCCTGACCGCGCCGCTTTATGCCCAGGCGGCCGGCGGCAAGTATGCCGTCGACTTCCAGGACTGCCCGGACACGATCAACTGCTTCTACGAATACCCAGGCAAGATGTCGATCGTCTACAACGGCACGATGCACTGTTCGCTCGATGGCGGCAACATCCTGATGCGCGGCGACAAGGCGATGATGAAGCTCAACCGCGACGGGTTCGCCATCTTCCCCGAAGGCGTTGTTCCAACCGAGAGGACCATCTACCCGGAACCCGTGCTCCAGATGCGTTCAGCCCGCGACGGGACGCGCGATCATGTTGCGAACTTCCTCGACTGCATCCGTTCGCGCAAGCAGCCGAACGCTCCCGTGGAAGAGGCGGTCGGCGCGGCCAACGCCTGTCACATCGGCAATCTCGCCTACCGCCGGGGCAAACGGATGACGTTCGCGGAAGTGGATCTGGAAGCGCGGCAGGCAGGCGCCGCCTAGCGGCGGACCATGTAGACGGCGATTTCAGCGAACAGGTTGGGCATGAAGGCGATCTTCGAATGCCCGGCGAGGAACCGCCGTTTCTCGACCACCCACTGCTGGCTGGCGGCGAGTTCCTCGAAGTCGAGAACGGTCAGAAAATGGATGTTCGGCGAGTTGTACCACGCATAGGGGAAGGTCGGCGTGCGAGGGGAGCGGCCTGAGGTGAGGTGGCTCAGCCGCACGCGCCAGTGGCCGAAATTCGGGAATGCGACGACGGCGTGGCGGCCGATGCGCAGCATCTCGTCGAGGACGCGCAACGGCTGGCGGGTCTCCTGCAACGTCTGCGACAGGATGACGTAATCGAAGGCCTGAGCCGGGTATTCCTTCACCGATTCGTCGATGTCGCCCTGGTAGACGGTGACGCCGCGGGCGATCGCCTTCTGAACCAGTTCGCGTTTCAGTTCGACTCCGCGCGCCTCGACATGCTTGTTCTCGCGCAGCCAGGCGAGCAGCGCGCCGTCGCCGCAGCCGAGGTCAAGCACCTTCGAGCCCGAGTCGATCAGTTCCGAGATGAGAGCGAAGTCACCTCGTCCAAGGATGTCGCGAACCTTCAAAATATGGTCTCCGGAATTGAAACTCCATTGTAGCCGCGCGCGCCGGTGGAGGCTTCAACGCAATGCGATCACGGCGTAACGCGAATTGCCAAACGCAGCCGAGGCGCCTTGCGGCACGCGCGACGGTTTGACGACCAGATAGTCGATGCCAAGCGAACGGTAGTGCTCGATGGGCCTCAGCGGCGGCTTGCATTCATTGACGGCGGACCAGCGTTGCCACCATTCGGCCGCGAACTGGCGCAGCAGGTTCACCTGGCCGCCGCCCTTCCAATCGGCATAGAGAGAGCGCTTCGCTTCGGCCCGGAAGATGCCGGCGGAGAGGTCGCGGCCGCCGTCGGCGAAAAGAAAGACGGCGTCCTTGCGGGTATTCGAGCCGGCCCAGTCCACCAGTTGAGTCAGTTCGGGGTTGGCGTGCAGATCCGGGAAGTTGCGCGTGCCGCCGATTGTCGGGATGGCGGCGAGCGGCAGGGCGATGGCGAGCGCGACGGCCAGGGCGTGGCGGCGTTGGGCAAGGTAGGCAGTCAAGGCCATCGAAACGGCCAGCACTCCCGCCAGGCCCAATCGTTTCAAGGCCAGCGGAGAGGCATAGAAACCGGTGATGAGTTCGAGTACGAGTCCGTTGAGCGGAATCGCCACGACGATGAAGAACCAGCCGGCCGCCTCGGGCCAACGCTTTTCCCCAGCCGCGCGCCAGCCGGCGATGGCGCTGAGGATGACGGCGAAGGCGGTGATAAACAGGACCGCGCGCGCAGGCTGATACTGCGGCATCAGGATCCATTTCAACTTGTCGAGCAGCAGCCAGGTGAGCGGGACCATTAATAGACCGAAGGCGGGCAGCGAGATCGAGAACCACTTCACCTTGGGCGACAGCGTGTGTTTCAAACGAACCCATGCCGCCAGGACGACGCCAAACAGAAGCGGGTACTGCCAGAACCAGGCGGGCGGCCACATCTCGATCCAGTTATAAGAACCGCGGAGGCGTTGCAGATGTTCCAGTTGCGGATCGATGCGGCCAAACAGAGACTGCGTTTCGGTCAGCCCGGGCTGAATCATGGCGAAGATGAGGAGGGTGACGGCTGCGACCAGCGCCCAGACAAGCAGGCGCAGGCGCTCGAAGGCGTCACGCCGCACCAGCCACCACAGCAGTGCGCAGACCCAGAAGGGCGCGGTGGTCGGCGCATGGTAGAGCGTGGCAAGGGCGGCGAAAATCTCCGCCAGATTCCAGCGCTCCTTCGCGCCGAAGCCGATGGCGGCCATGAGGAGCATGAGCGCGAAACCGCGCGGGATCGGCTCGTATTCGAACGTCAGCACGGACGGTCCGTTCACCACCGCGCCCAGCCCGAACATGGCGGCGACAAAGAGCGCGCCCGGAGAGCCGATGCCGCAGGAATGGGCCACCAGGAAGACGCCGAGCAGTCCGAAGAAGCGGAATACGATCTGCTGGGAGCCGAGGATCTCGCGGTAACCAATGCCTGTCAGGGCGTGAGCGCCGCGGGCGATTTCGTCGTAGATCGTCCATGAGACGTGCGGGCGGACGGCGACCGGATCGGTGGCCAGGACCGTGGGATCGTCGAGATGTTCGAAGATCGCGATGTAGATCTGCGTGTCGGACTGGAGCCAGGTGTGACCTGGAAAGAAAAAGAAGCCCGTCAGCGTGAGGGCCGCGAGAGCGGCGAAGACCAGAAATCGTTCACGGTAGTTCACTTCTCGGGCGTCTTCTCCAATTGTTGCTTCGCCCAGACGCGCCTGGGATTCAGCTTCACGGACCTCTCAAGCGCCTTCCGCGCTTCGGCGTTGCGGTTCAACTTCCGCAAGGCGATGCCGAGCCACAGGTGGGCATCGGCGTTGCTCGCGTCAAGCTGGATGGCCTTGTTGAAATCATCGATGGCTTTCGTGACGCCGCCGCCGAAGCCCTCGGGCAGATAATAGTTGCCAATGCCGCGGCCCATCCAGGCCATCGAGGATTTCGGGTTGAGTTCGATGGCCTTGGACACTTCGTCGAGCGCGCACTGGCCGTACTTGAGACCAATCAGGACGTTGGCCGGAATCACCTGGCCGCAGAGAGCGCCCAGCATCAGGCGGTATTCGGAATTCGCCGCTTCGATGGCGACAGCCCGGCGCGCCAGTTCGATGCCTTCCTCGGCCGCCGCGGCGGCGGTGCGCTTGTCGCGCGCCTCCATTGCGACTTCCGAGCGCAGATATTGCGCGACCGCGCCACGGTAGAGCGCATCGGCGGACTTGGGATTGGCGTCAGCCGCCTTGCGCGCCCCGGCTGCGATCGCGTCAAGAGCGGGACGGTCCTGCGCGTCGCGCGCTTTCATCCAGGCGTCGGGGGGCGGCGCGGCCAGGCAGGCGAATGCGCCCAGGACAGCGGCCGCGATGACAATCGGGTTGAATCTCATAATCGTTTACTGGGCCAGCAGCCGCCGGTTGAACACAAGCAGCGACAAGCCGATGAATACCAGTATCACCCCCTCGCCGGCAATCACGGGCCGGGCCGAGAAATCCTCGACAAGTTTACCCGTGATCAGGCTGCCGATCGGCATCCCGCCGCGGAAGGCGATGTTGTAAATACTCATGACGCGCCCACGCATCTCGTCGGTTGCGACTAATTGAATCAGCGAACTCATCATGGCGAAACAAGAGATCAGCGCCATGCCGCCAAAGAACAAAAAGACCAGCCCCAGCGTCATCGAGGGAGCAAGCGCGAAGCCCGTCATGCAGCCGCCAAGGCCCACCAGGCTGATCATCGCCTCGCGCCACAGCCGGACCGTTTTGCCGCGAAACGCCACCAGCAACGCCCCGCAGATGGCGCCCGCCGCCTCGACGGTGAGCAGGATGGTGTAGGTCGCCTCGTTGCCGCCGTAAACGTCCTTGGCGAACACAGGCAGGAAGGTGACGATCGAGATGCCGAGCGATGTGCAGGCGAACGAAACGGCGATGAGCGTCTTGATGCCGGCCTGCTTGTTGATGAAGCGCAGACCCTGCTTCATGCTCTCGCCGACGCTCACCTTGGTCAGCGACGGGACAAACGTCGTCGTGATCATCAACAGAGAAATGATGACCGCGGAGTAGCTCAGCCCATTCAGCCCGAAACACCACGCCGCGCCGAGTTTGGCCAATGCCAATCCGCCCAGCGCCGGGCCCACGACGCGCGCCAGGTTGAACTGAATCGAGTTCATCGCGATGGCGTTTGGCAGGTGTTCGCGCGGCACCAGCGAGGGCAGCAGCGATTGGTAGGCGGGCGCGCCAAAGGCCTGGGCGATGCCGACGACGAACGACAGCGACAGGATGTGCCACACCTGAACCGAGCCCAGGGCGAACAGCCCGGCCAGCGTGAACGCGCAGGTCATCTGGAGCATCTGCGAGTAAATCAGCAGGCGGCGGCGGTCGAAACGGTCGGCCGCCACTCCGGCGACCAGCGCCAGCAGAAAGATCGGGATCTCGCCAAGAAAAACGTCCAGGCCCAGCATGAAGGCCGAGCCGGACAGTTGCAGCACCAGCCAGCTCTGAGCGAGTTTCTGCATCCACGTGCCGACGCTCGACGTGCAGGCGCCGGCCCACATCAACCGGAAGTCGCGGTATTCGAAAGCTGTGAAAACGCGTCGAAGCAAATGCGTCCTCGGCTACGGAAGCGGCTGCTGGCGGGCGATGAGATGGAGTAGATTGCCTTCGAGATCGGTGAAAAACACCAGCCGGTTGCCCTTGACCTCGAATGGCTCGCCCGTCAGGTTCACGCCCTTCGATTTCAGTTCCGCATAAGCCTGGTCGAAATCGGAGACCATCACGGCCAGATGGCGCAACCCGGGTGTCTTCGCGGCCACTTCCGGCGCGTCGCCGATCGACGGGATGATTTCAAGCATCGCGCCGTTGGGCGCCTTCACGAAGTAGTTGCCGTCGTACTCGTAGTTGATGATCCAACCCAGGTTGTCGACATACCACTCGGCCAGTCCCCGCGGTGAGCGTGAGGCGATGGCGGTGTGTTCCAGACCGGTGAACAGCATATGTACAGACTAGCAGGACACGGGAGTGCGGATGGGTGTTCGACGAAGCGTCATGAAAAACTTTGCGCAGGGGGATTGACTCCGATTTTATTCCATGTTACAAATCGTAGCGTGACACTTCGTAACAAACAAACCGTGCCCTCGAAAGAGCCGAGCGATCTGGAAAATCTCGTCCTCGAATTCCTCTGGAACAGGGGGACGGCGACGGCCGAGGCTGTGCGCGCGGGGATCTCGACCCCCAGGAAGTTGGCGGATTCCACCGTCCGAACGCTACTTCGCCGGCTGGAAGAAAAGGGCCACGTCTCGCACGTCGAGGAGGGACGAGCCTACGTCTACACGGCCATCGAGAGGCCCCGCAACGCTGCGGTGCGGGCATTGCGGCAGATTCTCGACCGATTCTGCGGCGGGTCGGTTGAGGAACTGGTGACTGGCATGGTCGAGCACGAAGTAATCGACCCGGCCGAGTTGAAGGAACTCGCGCGCAAGCTGGAGCGTCTGAACCGGAAGTAATTCCCCTGAACCGGAGGTGAATCGAATGGAAAGCCTACCCCGTTTCTTCATTGAATTGACCCTGCGCGGCCTCGCGCTTCTGGTCGTGGCTGGAGCGGCGGCGCTGGCGCTGAGGAAGGCGCAACCGGCTGTGCGGCACGCGATCTGGACCGCGGCCGTGGCCGGGATGCTTCTGCTGCCGGTGTTGCAGACCGGGATCCCCGGCTGGACATTCCCGGTGTGGGTCGAACGCGCCGCGAACGTCCCCCATATCCTGGATGTCACCGGCCCGCAGGTGGTGAACGACACGGCCACGCTTCCGACGGCGCCGGGGAGACCGCCCGCAAGGCCTGTGAACGGGCCGGTGAACGGATACGTCGTCCTGCTGGGAATCTATCTGGCGGGCGCGTCCGCGCTGCTGATTCGACAGGCGCGGTCTTCGCTGACACTCCGGCGGTTGCTGACGAGAGCGCGCTCCGTTGAGATCGAAGGGCTCGCCGCGGCGGCGCAAGCGGTCGGATTCACCGGCAGGCTGCCCGAGGTGCGGGAGAGCCGGGAAGTCCGGGTGCCGTTTACATACGGCGTGAGCGCGCCGCTCATCGTTCTGCCGGACGACTGGCGCGAATGGAGCGATCCGAAGCGGCTCGCCGTGCTGGCTCACGAGACGGCCCACGTGGCCCGGCGCGACTGGCTCGCCGGCAGGATCGCGACGGTCAACAGGGCGCTGAATTGGTGGAATCCAGCGGCGTGGTGGCTGGAAAGGCACCTGGCGGCGCTGGCGGAAGAAGCGGTGGACGAAGCGGCCCTGGCCGCGGTAGGCGACGTGAAGCACTATGCGAGCGCGGTGGTGGATTTCGCCATCGCCATGCAGGGACTCAAGACCGGTTCGATGGAGGCGACGGCGATGGCACGTTCAACGAAAGTCGGGCGCAGGGTGGAACGCATCCTGGCCAGTCAGGGAGCCGGCGCGTCCGGCCTCAAACGCGGAGTGTTCGCGATGGTGGCGGCAGTGGCCGCGCCGCTGATCCTGGTGGCGGCATCGGCGCTGCCTGAAGTCAGGCAGGTGGGACCAAACAAACCCCTGATGACGGCGATCCAGGCCCCCGCCGCACCGGAGGTGAAACAGCAGATCTCGGCAACGCTGCCCGCTGGCGCATCTCAACAGACTGTCAACCCGACGGAGGTTGACAAGTCGATCGCTCAATTCGAAGCGCTCCTGGCCCAGGACCCGAACAACGCCATGGCCCGATATGCACTCATGAACGGCTACCGGTCGGCTGGCGAGATCGAGAAAGCGCGCCAACATGCCTGGTGGCTGATTGAAAACGCGCCGGATCAGCCGCATTCGTTCGCGGCGGTTAGTGCGCTGATTGAGCCCGGGCCAATGGCTGTAAGCGAATCCGGCCGCCAACGTGTCCAGGCAATCTGGCGGAGCCACGCCAAGGCGCACGCCTCGAATCCAAAGGTTTTGGCGCTGGCAGGGCAGGTTGCAATGAGGCTCAACTCCTTTTTCGAGTCGGAAGAACTCATCCTCGCGGCGCGTAAACTGGATCCGGAGGGCCGAGGGCCCCTCACGCAACTGGCGGGACTCTACCTTTCCGCCTTGCCAGGGATGAGATCCATCCCCTCATCCATTCCACAGGCGGCGGCCTTCCAGGCCAAAGCCGTGAGTGAACTTGAAACAACCACCGACGCCCAACTCCTGGGACTTGCCGGCGAGATGTTGACCACCAGCCAGACGATCACCGTGCCGGGGAATAACCCCGAGCAGGAAGCGGCCTTGCGGGAGCGGCTGAAGAGGCGCAACGAAGCGGCCGTGAAGTATCTGAAACGCGCGCTGGCGCTCGAGCCGGAGAACTCGCGGTGGCGGATCGCGCTTGAACGGGCATTCGGTGAGCCGCAGATCGTGCGTGTGCCCGCGCCGGAACCGGGCGTCAAACGCATCACGGTCGGTGGCAACGTCCAGCGGGCGATGTTAGTGAAGTCCGTGCAACCGGAGTATCCGGTGTTGGCGAAACAGGCGCGAATCCAGGGGACAGTCCGGTTCTCGGTGGTCATCGGGACCGATGGGACGATCAAGCAGATGACGCTGCTTGGCGGGCACCCGCTCCTGGTGCAGGCCGCCACGGAAGCGGTGAGGCAATGGGTCTATAATCCGACGCTGCTGAACGGCGAGCCGGTTGAGGTGGCCACCGACCTCGACGTCGCTTTCGGCCTCCCAGAAACGGCCTCGCAAACGGAAGTGCAGGGCGAGGTCCACCGCATCGGCGGGGGCGTGAGCGCGCCGGTGCCGATTTACAGGATCGAGCCGGCGTTCCCGTCGGGCGTACCGCCGGAGATGCAAGAGGCGCGGGTACTGCTGGCGATCGTGATTGACCGTGAGGGAGGCGTGACGAACGTCAGAACGATCAGAGGCGACCCGGCGTTTTTCGAGGCGGCGATCGAGGCGGTCAAGCAGTGGAAGTTCAAGCCCGGAATGAAGGAGAGCCAGCCCGTCAACGTCCACGCGAATGTAGAGATGACCTTCCGCAGGAATTGAGCCGTGTCTCAGGCGCAAATTGCCCGGCCGGTTAGAGAGTCGTGGTTGGGCGGAGGCTGCCTCGGGCGAGCCGCCGCACGATGTCGAGATCGCCATCCAGGAAGTCGTACTCGATCAGCGACGCCGGCACCTCCCACTTGATCTGTTCGAACGCTTCCGCCCGCGGTTCGCCTTCACATTTCTCAACCTGCATGAAGAGCAGCAGCAGCGGACCCTTGCCCTTGGTGACGTGCTCGTAGCGCGCCAGTTCGCGGCCAATGGTGCACTCGACGCCGAGTTCCTCTCGCAGTTCCCTTGCCAGCGCTTCCTTCGGCGTCTCGCCCGGTTCGACCTTGCCGCCCGGGAACTCCCACTTCAGGCCATGCCGGTCGCTTGACTGCCGTTGTCCGATCAACAACTTGCCTTCCCGGCATAGAACCCCGGCGACGACGATGAGCGTTTTCTGCATGAGCCTTAGAATGGATGCTGGAGGCGGCGGCGCGAATTCCGCCGGCGAACCTATTGTACAGTGAGCGTCTGTTGGAGCACTTCCAGTCACCCCAAAACGCCGGCGAGATTGCCGCCCCCGATGCCGTCGTCGACGCGGAGAACCCGGCCTGCGGCGACCGGCTCCGTCTCTCGGTTCGTTTGGTCGAGGGGCGCTTCGCCGAGGTCCGTTTCCTGGCAAAGGGCTGCACTGCGTCGATCGCCGCCGGAAGCGCGCTGACGGTCTGGTTGACTGGAATGGCGATCGAAGAAGTGGCGAAGATGGGCGACGCCGCGGTCAGACAGGCGATAGAAGACGAGTTGGGCGGACTCCCGCCAGCGTCGCGCCATGCGGCCGTGCTCTGCGCCGATGCGGTGAGGCTCGTTCTGCAATCGCGCTAAACTTGAATTTCCCCCGCATGACATCATTTGAAATCCGCCAGCAGGCGCTCCTCGAAGCGCTCGATACCCGTATCCTCGTGCTCGACGGGGCCATGGGAACCATGCTCCAACAGAAGGACCCGACCATCGAGGATTGGGGCGGCAGCGCGTTCGAAAACTGTTCGGAAAACCTGCTGTTCACCCGGCCCGAGTGGATCAAGGACGTTCACCGCGCCTACTACGCCGCCGGCGCCGATATGGTCGAGACCAATTCGTTTGGCGGACACACGGTCACGCTGGCCGAGTTCGGGCTTGAAGACAAGTGGCATGACGTGAACCGGATCGCCGCGGAACTGGCCCGTGCGGCGGCGGACGAATTCGCCCAGCCCGGCCGGATGCGATTCGTCGCCGGCTCGATGGGTCCAACGACCAAGGCGATTTCAGTCACCGGCGGCATCACTTTCGCCGAACTCCGCGACGGCTATTACAAGCAGGCCAAGGGCCTGATCGACGGCGGAGCTGACGTCCTCCTGGTCGAAACCTGCCAGGACACGCGCAACGTCAAAGCCGCGCTGCTGGCCGTCGAATCGCTTGCCAAAGAGTATGGCGTGCGCATCCCGGTGATGGTCTCCGGCACCATCGAACCGATGGGGACGATGCTGGCCGGCCAGACCGCGGACGCCTTCTACGCGTCGATTTCTCACTCGGACCTGCTCTCCGTCGGACTGAACTGCGCCACCGGGCCGGAGTTCATGACCGACCATATCCGGACCATCCACGAGATGGCGGGTTCGTTTGTGTCCTGTTATCCGAACGCCGGGTTGCCGAACGAAGATGGCCTCTACGAAGAGACGCCTGAGTCGCTCGCCCGGCAGCTTGAAAAGTTCGCCGATCACGGCTGGCTAAACGTCGTCGGCGGCTGCTGCGGCACGACGCCGGCGCACATCCAGGCCATCGCAAACATGGTCGAGGGCAAGCGCCCAAGAGTTCGGCCCGCGTCGAAGCACCGCTCGTATTACTCCGGCATCGACCTGGTCGAAGCCGAGGACTCCAACCGCCCGCTGCTGGTCGGCGAACGCACCAACGTCATCGGGTCGCGCCTGTTCAAGAACCTGATCGCCGATGAGAAATGGGAAGAGGCCAGCGAGATCGCACGCCGCCAGGTCCGCAACGGCGCGCATATCGTCGATGTCTGCCTGCAATCGAGCGACCGCGAAGAGATCGCCGACATCCCGCTGTTTTACGAGAAGCTGATCCAGAAGATCAAGGCCCCGATCATGGTGGATACCACCGATCCCAAGGCCGTCGAACTCTCGCTGACCTACTGCCAGGGCAAGGCGATCATCAACTCCGTCAACCTCGAAGACGGCGAGGAGAAGTTCTTGTCGCTGTGCCCCGTGGCCCGCTCCCACGGGGCCGCGCTCATCGTCGGGACCATCGACGAAGATCCGCTCCAGGCCCAGGCCTTCACGCGCGAACGCAAACTCGCCGTGGCCCAACGCAGCGTCGAACTGCTGACAGGCAAGTACGGCATGGCGCCCGAAGATCTGGTCATCGATCCGCTGGTCTTCCCCTGCGCCACCGGCGATGAAAACTACATCGGCGGCTCTGTCGAGACAATCGAAGCGATCCGCCTCATCAAGGACCAGATCCCTTACGTCAAGACGATTCTGGGCGTCTCGAACGTCAGTTTCGGACTACCGGCCGCCGCGCGAGAGGTCGTCAATTCGGTCTTCCTTTACTACGCGACCAAGGCCGGTCTCGACCTCGCCATCGTCAACGCCGAAAAGCTTGAACGCTTCGCCTCGATCTCCGAACACGAGCGCCGCCTGGCCGAACACCTTCTCTTCAACACGCCTTCGCCCGACCTGTTCCCTGGAGTGCCGGAAGACTGGCGCGAACAGTCGAAGGAAGAGCGCGCCGCCGTCAATCAACACAACATCGCCGCCGTCGCCGAGCACTTCCGCGGCGCTACCGCCAGAGTCAAACAGTCAGCCGCCGATCTGCCGCTCGACCAGCGCCTTTCGCGCTACATCATCGAAGGGACCAAGGACGGGCTGATCCCGGACCTGGACCTCAAACTGGCCGAAGGCGCCCGTCCACTGGACGTCATCAATGGACCGCTGATGGCGGGCATGGCCGAGGTGGGGCGGTTGTTCAATAACAACGAACTGATCGTCGCCGAGGTGCTGCAATCGGCCGAGGCGATGAAGGCGGCGGTCGCCCATTTGGAAGGCTTCATGGAGAAGTCTGAAGGGTCGAGGCGCGGCAAGATCGTCCTGGCGACGGTGAAGGGCGACGTCCACGACATCGGCAAAAACCTGGTCGAGATCATCCTGTCAAACAACGGCTACGAGGTCGTCAACCTCGGCATCAAGATCCCGCCCGAGGAGATCATCAAGGCCTGCCTCCGGCACGCGCCGGACGCCGTCGGACTCTCCGGCCTGCTCGTCAAGAGCGCGCAACAGATGGTCATCACCGGCGAGGATTTGAAGGGCGCCGGCATCAACATTCCGCTGCTGGTGGGCGGCGCTGCGCTGTCGGACAAGTACACGCGCAACAAGATCGCGCCCGCCTATGGTTCGGCCACGCTCTACGCCAAGGACGCCATGACCGGTCTGCGGCTGATGAACGAACTCACTGACCCAACGCAGCGCGAGGCGGTCCTGGCCGCGCACGCTCCCGCCGCAGTCGTCGAAGCGCCTGTCGTGGAAGCCGTGGCCGGCCCGAATCTCTCCACCGCTCGCAGCCCGAAGGTGCGCTTGGACATCCCCATCCCTGCCCTGCCCTACGCCGGGCGCAAGGTCCGCACCGTGCCCGACCTCGCAGAGATCTGGAGTTACATCAACCCGTTCATGCTTTTCGGCCGCCATCTGGGTTACAAAGGCAACTTCGAGAAGGCCCTGCACGAGCGCGACCCGAAGGCGCTCGAACTCTTCCACAACGTCGAAGAGGTGAAACGCGGCGTGATGGGCTGGATGAAGGTCCGCGCCGTCTGGCAGTTCTTCGAAGCCGAACGTGACGGCAACGCCATCCGGCTGTTCGAAGGCGAATCTGAAACCGAAACGCACCGCTTCGACTTCGGTCGCCAAATCAAGGACGACGGGCTTTGTCTGAGCGACTACATCCTCGACGCCGGCGAATCGGGCCGCCGCGACCAGATCGCGCTGTTCGTCGTCACGGCCGGCGAGGGTGTTCGCGAGCGTGCGGAGCAAGCCAAGGTGAGCGGCGAATTCTTCAAGGCCCACGCCATCCAGGCGCTGGCAATCGAATCCGCGGAGGGTTGCGCCGAATGGCTCCACCGCCGCCTGCGCGAAGACTGGGGCTGCCCCGACCCGCCCACAACGACCATGCAGGAGCGCTTCACCTCACGCTACCGCGGCAAGCGCTATTCGTTTGGTTACCCCGCCTGCCCCAACCTCGACGA
>CAMTUE010000004.1:0-169873 GCA_947084845.1 uncultured Bryobacteraceae bacterium
CGTTCTAACCCACGCCGAAACTGATCGGCGGAGGATTGGAATGGTGATCGCCATCACTTTGGAATGGTGATCGGCATGAGATTGGAATCGCGATCGGCATCAGTTCGGAACGCTGATCGGCATCGCTCGGAATACGCAGACTGCTACTTGCCGGCGTGCTCATGAGACGCTGCACTCGTTAGGAGGCATCCGAGCGAGCCAATTGGAAACCTGGTCGTCGGAACACTCCGAAAGGGAGTGGGCCAAATCTCCGCAATGGAGCGGCGGCCCCGCCGTCAAGGGGTGGCTTGGAAGCGAAAGCGTATCGTGAGATATCGGGAAACACCGGCTAGCTGAGCAAACGCTAACGCTAGCTGACCAATCCTAGGTCGAACGAAGCCAATGAAACGTGCCGAGCCACCCTGAAACCAACTACCTCGCTCCTGTGTCGAACTCCAACCTCAACCGCATAGCGTGTGCCCATACCATCACCCCTGACGACCTCCAGGCCGGTGTGTGCTGTGAGCGTGGTGCACCGTTCCGGCAGGCGAAGCGAGAACTACACCAGTCGGTCGGGCAATAGTCCGATCTACATCGGAGACCGCGAACAAATGGAGCGGGTCTGTAGGTGTGCTCCACCTCAACTCGAAAGTCGTGGCGAGCCGGGCCGACAGACCAGGAGGGCTGTCCTACTAAAACCCCACCGGCCGGATGCGGTAAATGGCGGACCAGGATTGGCCGGCGGGGATGACTGGGAGGCCTTTGTACCAGCCGGCGGCGGCGGCGTTGAAGGCGTTGGTTATTGAGGTCATCGGTTCGACGCAGAGGAAGTCGCGGCCTTTGGGGGCGTAGACTACCGCTACTTCGTAGCCGGGGCCGTATTCGATGGCCAGGGACTGTTCGCCGGTCCGGACGGTGATGCGGGCGTAGCCGTCGGGGTCGCGTTTCAGGCCTCCGAAGACGTCGTCGAGCAGGGTATCTTTGAGGGCGATTCGGGCGGGGTAGGGGTTCGGTTCGGTCGTGCCGTTGGGGACGAGACGGTCGGTCAACTGATAGCGGGTGGAGGCGGGCAGATCGACGGTCCATTGGTCGCGGGGGGTGTCGGCCATCTTGAAATAGGGGTGGTAGCCGAGGCTGACGGGCATGGCGGCGGCGGATTTATTGTCGATCCTGGTTTCGACTTCAAGCGCGCCGTCGCGGAGACGGTAGGTGAGCGAGAAGGTGTGGGCGAAGGGAAACTGGGCGGCGAGTTCGGGGTAGGCGTGGAAGTCGATCGAGGCGGTGACCGAGGCGCCGTTGGCGTTGGCCACGGGGGCGGAGACCTGCCAGCGTTTTTCACGGACGAAGAGGCCGTGGATGGGCGTGTTGTTGGCGCCGGGGCGGACGTTGCCGAGGTCGGGGTTGAAGTTGTACTTGCGGCCTTCGAAGGTGTAGGACATGCCGTCGATGCGGTTGGCCCAGGGCCAGAGGAGCGGGTTGCCGTACATCGCGCCGCCCTGGACGTTGGCGGGCGATGTGAATGGGGCCCAGAAGACCTGCTTGCCGTGGATGGTGAACGAATAGCTGTTCATGCCTAGCGACGGGGCGATCAGGACCTCCATGCCGCGTGCGTCGTCGGAGAGGGCAACGACCCGGATGCCGTCGACGGTTTTGGTTGAGGCGTGGTAGGCGGCGTGGGATGAGTTCGTGAGAGTCATGACGGAGAAGATGAGTGTCGGCAGAATGCGGCCCATGTCCGAGTATTGTTCCACACCGGCGGGGCGGTGTCAGGCGGAGGGGGCGGAGTTTTCGAGCGACGGATCGCGGGGATCGAAGGCGGTGTCTTCCTGGCAGCAGGCGCAACGGCCGGGAGCGTAGGTTCGGATGGCGCAGACTTCGCACCAGTAGGTGATGACCAGTTGCCCGCCTCCGCGGCGGATGAAGAGGGCTTTCAGGTGGATGGGATCAATTAGGAAGAGGTCTTTCGATTTCCATTCGCCTTGGGCTTCGAACTCCTCGCGGACGATGCGGGGGTCGCGGAGGACGGCCTTTGTCGATGTGTCGCCGTCGAGGCGGACGAGGCGTCCTTCGGTGGTTTGGATTGAGATGTCAGCGTTGGCGGAGGGTTGGAGGCGGCCGGTGATGGATGGGCGGGCGGCGGCACGGGCTCGGGCGACCGGGAGGAAGAGGAAGAGGGAATTGAGATGACGGCGGGTCACTGGTTGGTTTGATGCGGCTTGGAGGGCTTGGGATGCGGGATCCCTGCGCGAGCCGGGCAGAAGCGAGCCGGGCAGAAGCCCGGCTGCCGGCTTGAAAACCGGCCCCACTCTGGGGTATCCCACGGGAATGGGACAAGGGCCTGCTCAGCAGAAGGTGCGGAATTCACCCGCTCTCTTCGTTCGCGGCCTCTTTGATTGCTATTTTATTCGTCGTGGCCGGGGCGGAGGCGGAGGGCGAAGTTGCGCCCGGAGGCGAAGGCGGATTCGGTTTCGGCGGATTCGAGGGACTGGCGCAGTTCGGAGAGGCGTGCTTCGATGACGAGCAGGGCGGCGGCGATTTCGTCTCCGTTGGTTGCCAGGATGTCCTTCCAGATCTCGTGGCTGCTGAGGGCGAGGCGGGTCATGTCGTGCAGGCCGGGGCCGGCGACGGCGGCGATGGGGGCGGGGTCGGGCATCTGTTCCAGGGTCGAGGCGAGGGCGGTGGAAAGCAGTTGCGGCAGGTGGGAGGCGGCGGCGACCAGGCGGTCATGTTCGGCGGGGCTGAGGACGACGAGACGCGCGCCGATCTTTTCAATCCATGAGGCGAGTACGCGGACGTGTTCATCGTCCATTTGCGCCGGCGATGCGGGGGTGAGGACGTAAGGGCGTCCTTCGAACAGCGACGCCTCTGCGCCGGCTGCGCCGCGGGCGGTCTTTCCGGCCATCGGGTGGCCGCCGATAAATGCGGAACCGAGTGGCGCAGCGGCTTCGACGATCTGGCGCTTGGTGGAACCGGCATCGGTGACGAGCGCTCCGGGTTTCAACAGGCCGGCGAGCCGGGGCAGTGTTTCGAGGATGCCGCTGATGGGTTGCGACAGGTAGATGAGATCGGCCTGCGCGGCGGCGGATTCCAGCGGGACGCCTTCGTCGATGGCATGACGGTCGATGGCGGCGCGGATGGACCTATCGGAACTGACGCCGAGAATGTGGCCGCTGAAACCTGCGCGGCGCAGGGCGAGGCCAAAGGACGCGCCGATGAGGCCGACTCCGACGATGGCGACTGTTTTCATGCCCGGATGGTCCTACAGAGTGCGGCCAATGGCCGGGGCGATGATGCGAAGCTGGCCGACGAGTTCCATGAGTTGATCGGCGTAGAGCGACTGCGGGCCGTCGCTGAGGGCGCGGTCGGGGTCGGGGTGGACTTCGACGAGGAGACCGTCGGCGCCGGCGGCGATGGCGGCGCGGGCCATGGGCAGGACCTTGTCGCGGCGGCCGGTGCCATGAGAGGGGTCGGCCAGGATTGGCAGATGGGAGAGTTTCTTGACGGCGGGGATGGCGGAGATATCCATCGTCTCGCGGGTGGCGCTTTCGAAGGTGCGGATGCCGCGCTCGCAGAGGATGACGCCGTAATTGCCGCCGGAGAGGATGTATTCGGCCGACAGCAGAAGTTCTTCGACCGTGGCGGCGAGTCCGCGCTTGAGCAGGACCGGTTTCGAGCAGCGGCCGAGATCGCGGAGCATGGTGAAGTTCTGCATGTTGCGCGCGCCGACCTGGAGCAGATCGACGTACTTTTCCATGGTGGCGATCTGGGTGTGGTCGCCGATTTCGCTGACGACGAGCAACTTGTATTCATCAGCGGCGGCGCGAAGGAGGCGCAGGCCCTGTTCGCCGAGGCCCTGGAAACTGTAAGGCGACGTGCGCGGCTTGAAGGCGCTGGCGCGCAGGAACTTCGCGCCGGCTTCGGCGGCGATGCGGGCCGAGGCGCGGATCTGGGCTTCGCTTTCGACGCAGCAGGGTCCGGCCATGAGCGTGATGGCCTGGCCGCCGACCTCGACATCGCCAAAGCGGACGACGGTGCCTTCGGGCCGGAACGGCCGCGAGGCCAGTTTATAAGGAGCGACGACGCGGTGGCATTCGCGCACTCCGGGCATGACGAGGAACTCTTCCGGGGCAACTTCGCGCGGGCCGACGCCGCCCAGGACCGTATGGATGACGCCGGTCGAACGGTGGACGGTGAAATCGAGAGAGACCAGCTTGTCGATAACCTGCTGGAGTTGCCGCTCGGTGGAGCCCTGTTCCATGACGACGATCATTGGCCGTTCTCCTTCTGATTGCGCTCGCGTTGGAGGGTGCGCATTTCATCGATGATACGTTCGAAGAGCCTTCGGACTGCCGCTTCCGACAATGGGCCCTTGTTGTGTTCGAGGACGTTGCGGTAGACGGCGTCCTCGCGCTTTGGTTCGTAGATGGGTAGCTCGGCCTGACGTTTGATTGCGCCGATCTTCTCGACGATGCGCGTGCGGTCGTTGAGGATTTCGAGAATGCGGATGTCGAGCTCGTCGATCTGCAGGCGGTATTGGTCCAACAGGCTTGCGACTTCTTCGGGGCTCATTGGGGGCTTGCCTCCTTGCCTGATAGCGAGCGCATCAAGTTCTCCAACCGGAGCTCCAGGTCCGGCGCGGTCCCATACTGTTCGACAATCCGCATTATCGCGCTGCCGACGACGACACCGTCGGCGTAGCCGCCGATCGCCGAAACGTGTTCGGGTTTGGACACGCCGAATCCGACCGCGAGCGGCAAGTCCGTCAGCGTCCGGATGGTGTTGACGAGCGGCTCGACGGATGCCGCGACGCTGGCGCGTTCGCCGGTGACGCCGGTGGTCGAGACGACATAGACGAAGCCGGATGAGAGTTCGGAGACCAGTTTCAAGCGGCGTTCGGTGGAGGTCGGCGCGGCGAGAAAGACGGTGTCGAGACCGGCGGCGCGGAGTTTCGAGACCGGTCCGGCGGCCTCTTCGACGCTCAGGTCGGTCAACAGGCAGCCATCGACGCCGGCGGCTCGCGCATCGCGGGCGAGCGCTTCGAAGCCGTAGCGCAGGAGCGGGTTGAGGTAGCTGAACAGGATGATCGGCAGCGAGCTGACGGCGCGGATTTCGGCGGCGATTTCGAGAACGCGATGGACGTTGGCGCCGGCGCGTATGGCGCGGTCGGAGGCGTGCTGGATGACGGGGCCGTCGGCGACGGGGTCGGAGAACGGGACGCCGAGTTCGAGCACGTCGGCGCCGCCGCGTTCGAGGGCGAAGGCGAGCGAGGCGGAGCGGGAAGGCGACGGATCGCCCGCGGTGAGATAGGCGACGAGGGCCGGTCGCGATTGAGCTTTGGCGGCGGCGAAGGCGGCGGCGATGCGTTGACTGCTGGTCATCGAAGTGATCCGGTCAGGCTGGCGTGTCCAATTCGGGGAAGTGCTCACGATAGATGTCGGTGTCCTTGTCGCCGCGGCCCGAGAGGTTCACGAGGAAGATCTTAGCCTTTGCCGCCGGAGCGAGGCGGATGGCTTCGGCGACGGCGTGGGCCGACTCGAGGGCGGGAATGATGCCCTCGGTCTGAGCGAGCGTGTGCGCGGCGTTGAGGGCATTCACGTCCGAGCAGGAGACGTAGCGCGCACGGCCCTGGTCGTGCAGGTAAGCGTGTTCGGGGCCGATGAGGGCGTAGTCGAGTCCGGCCGAGACTGAATGGGTGAGCGAAACCTGTCCGTCGTCATCCTGAAGCAGGTAGCTGTAGGCGCCCTGCAGGACACCGGGACTGCCGCCGGACATGCGGGCGGCGTGCTCGCCGGGGGACATGCTGAGGCCGCCGGCCTCGACTCCGATGAGTTCGACCTGGGGGTCGGGGATGAAGGCTGAGAAGATGCCGATGGCATTCGACCCGCCGCCGACGCAGGCGATGACGGTGTCGGGAAGGCGGCCGGCTTGCTTGACGATCTGGACGCGGGCTTCGTCGCCGGTGCAGCGGTGGAAGTCGCGGACCATCATCGGATAAGGGTGCGCGCCGAGCGCGGAGCCGAGCAGATAGTGGGTCGAGTGGATGTTCGTGGCCCAGTCGCGCATGGCCTCGCTGACGGCGTCCTTAAGTGTGCGCGAACCGCTGGTGACGCTTTCGACGCGCGCGCCGAGCAGTCGCATCCGGAAGACGTTGAGACGCTGGCGGCGCATGTCCTCCTCGCCCATGTAGACGACGCATTCGAGGCCGAACAGGGCGCAGACGGTGGCCGTTGCGACGCCGTGCTGGCCCGCGCCTGTTTCGGCGATGATGCGGCGTTTGCCCATGCGGCGGGCGAGCAGAATCTGGCCGAGGCAGTTGTTGATCTTGTGCGCGCCGGTGTGGAGGAGGTCTTCGCGTTTCAGGAAAATGCGCGCGCCGCCGAGTTGCGCCGAGAGGCGTTTGCATTCGTAGACGGGCGTGGGGCGGCCGGCGAAGTTGGCCAGCAGGTCATCGAGTTCGGCTTGGAAGGCCGGGTCCTGGCGAGCCTCGATGTAGGCGCGCTCGATCTCTTCGAGCGGCGCCATGAGGATCTCGGGGACGTAGCGGCCACCGTAGGGGCCGAAGTGGCCGCCGGAGTCGGGCGTCTGCGATGCGTTGCTCATAATGTGGCCGAGCGCGCGGCTCGGATGAATTCCAATACCTTCACAGGATCCTTGCGGCCAGGCGCCGATTCAAGACGTGAACAGGCGTCGACGCCCCACGGACGAACCTCGCGGATGGCCTGGGCAACGTTGTCCGGTCCAAGTCCGCCGGCGAGGATGATCCTGCCGGTCAATCCGTGGACCAGCGACCAATCGAAAGTACGCCCAGTTCCGCCGCGTTCAACGCCGGCGGGGGTGTCGATCAGGAATGCTTCGGCCCCGCTGCCCTCCATTGTCGCCTGAACGCGGGCGTCCGTGGCGGAGAACGCGAGCCAGTGGCGAATCGAGGGGGATGGGCCGGAGTGGCCGTGGAGTTGGACGATGTCCAGGCCCGTCTGCGTGGCGACGGCCGAGAATTCGCTTTCCGGCGCGTCGACAAAGACGCCGACCTTCAGAACTTCCGCTGGCAATTGGGCGATCATCGCGGCAGCCGAAGTAGGCGTGATGTAGCGCTTGCTTGCCGGCCAGAAATTGAAACCGAGGGCGGTCGCGCCGGCCTCAGCGGCTTGCAGGGCATCTTCCAGCGTGGTGATGCCGCAGATCTTGACGAGGATCATGACCGCAGCGCTCGCAGCGCCTCTGCCGGGTCAGGTGACTTCATGAGGTGTTCGCCGACGAGGAAGGCGTGGAAGCCGGCGGCCAGCAGGCGGCGGACGTCGTCGCCAGAGTGGATGCCGCTTTCGGCTGCTTTGGTGACCTCGGCGGGCATCAACGCAACCAGGCGTTCCGAGTTTTCCAGGTTGACGTCAAAGGTGCGTAGATCGCGGTTGTTGACGCCGATGATGGATGCGCCGGAATCGAGCGCCTTGGCGAGTTCGGCTTCATCGTGAACTTCGACCAGGGCCGCCATTGAATAGCTCTCAGCGAGAATGCGGAAACTCGAAAGTTCATCGCGCGTGAGGATCGCGGCGATCAGGAGAATGGCGTCTGCTCCAGATGCAGCGGCTTCGAGGATGTCGATCCCGGCGATGGTGAAGTCCTTGCGGATGACGGGCAGGAAGGTGGAAGCGCGGGCAGTCTTCATGTCGCTGAGAGAGCCCTGGAAGAAGTCACGGTCGGTGAGGACGGAGAGTGCGGCGGCGCCTCCGGCGAAGTAGGACTGGGCCTGCAGTGCAGGGTTGAAGTCGGGCGCGAGCAGGCCTTTGCTGGGTGATGCCTTTTTGATCTCGGCGATGATGGCTGGGGGCCTGGCCCGCAGTGCAGCGGCAAAGTCGCGTCGCTGGGTGGACTGGTAGCGCGCGCTCTGCTCGAACGAGGAGCGGAACTTCTCCTTTGCGGCGACCTCGACGCGCTTGCGGTCTACAATGCGCGCGAGAATATCGGGGACGCTTTCAATCATGCGGGGAACTCCCAAGATAACATGCGGTTCGAATAGCGCCTTCAAGCCGGAACAAGCCCGGCTGCGGTCTCGTATGTAGGAATGAGCGGCGAAGTTGCCGCCGTTCGGTTAGTGACGAATCGGGAGGAAGCCATGTATTGCACCGATTGTGGGAACCAGATGCAATCGACCGACGTGTTCTGCGCCCGGTGCGGGCACAGATCGGCCGCATCGCCCAGCCCTGGCCCAGCTCAACCTCGATCGCGCCTCATGCGCTCCATGGGCGACAGGAAAATCGCCGGTGTCTGCTCAGGTATGGCAAAGCAATACGATTGGGACGTGACACTGGTCCGCCTCGCCTTCCTGCTTGGCATCGTATTTCACGGCGTGGGCCTGCTGGTCTACGCGCTGGCGTGGGCCACGATGCCCCGCGACGACAGGGCCACGGCGGATTTGAACTACGGGTCCTGACCAGGCCAGGCCTCAGACGGCGGGCTTGTCCCACGGGCGGGGTGAGGGGCCGTGGTCACGGCCTTCGACGCGATCGTAAATGTGTTTCTCGTTGGTCGTACCCAGACCATCGTTGTAGAAACGGGTTAACCCCAGAGTCCTTTGAATCCCCTCGACGAAGCTGTGCAGTCCCTCCAGGTGTTCGGCCAGCGCAGGCGTCTTCTTCCCGCCGCGCGTCAGGAAGATCTTCTGGAAGCCGAGGTCGGTCAGCACGGCGATCTCCTCGCCCAGCGCCAGCCCTGCATCGGCCATCCCGGCCACTCCATCCGTGCCTTCGCGCAATCTTGCCGCAAAACCGCCGCGCCGGACGATGGTCGCGCCATCGGCCAGACGCGTCTCAAAACCGGCCGCCTTCAAGGAATCCATCTGAGAGGCGTACTGGGGGACTTCGGGTTGTTGGCGTTTGAAGAACATGGCAATGAGGAGACTCTCCTCCATTATAGGGCTGCTAAAATAGGGACCAAACCGTGGTGCGCCGTGCGCGCACATGTCTGATGGCCCCCCGTCCGAGCCGTTCGATGCCGGATGCGCAGCGTGAAGCCACGCGGAATGTCATTTCGCGGCCAGGGGGTCTGAATAGGAAAGGATGGCCCGATGGCCCTAACGATCGCCGGCATAGAGATCAACCCCAAGTTCACACCCAAACACGACCCCGACTTTGCCGCCGCCTCTCTCTTCGAGCGTGCCTACCAGGAATTGGCCGCCCGCCTCGGCAGCGTGAAGATTGTCCTCGCCCTTGAGCGGACCGGAGGATCGGTTTCGCGTTTCGAGACCGTCGCCATCCCGCCCTCGGCCGGATACCTGGATGCGACGCTGTTGCGCATCGAGCGGATCGTGAAATTTCTGCTCTGGCAGCGCGGAGGCCATACCCTTTATTGTGGCGGGCCGCCGGAGATCGGCGAATATCTGGCGAAAACGTACTCGCCCACAGGCGCTCGCTCTTTCGACTTCGACTTCATGAGCGGCGTTTTTGAACAGCCGTTCCGTGTCGTGACCTGCGAAGCCGCCGCCGCGCCCGAGTCGCGGGAGACCGGCATCGCCCTTGGCCGCCACCTCGACGGATGCCGCGTCGGATTCGACCTCGGCGCCAGCGACCGCAAGGCAAGCGCCGTCATCGATGGCGAGGCCGTGTTCAGCGAGGAAGTGGTTTGGGACCCGCGCAACGCCACCGATCCCGATTACCACTACCAGGGCGTGATGGATTCCATCCGCCGCGCCGCCAAACATCTGCCGCGCCTGGACGCCGTTGGCGGCAGCGCCGCCGGCGTCTACATCAACAACCGCCCGCGCGTGGCATCGCTTTACCGCGGCGTCCCGAAGGACGAGTTCGAAGCCAGGATCGCCCCGATGTTCGAACAGATGGGCAAGGAACTGGGCGTGCCGTTCGAAGTGGTGAACGACGGCGAGGTCACGGCGCTTGCCGGGTCGATGTCGCTCGGAGAGAATCCCGTGCTCGGACTGGCGTTCGGATCGAGTCTCGCAGCCGGCTACGTCAATCGCGACGGAAACATCACCGGCTGGCTGAATGAGTTGGCCTTCGTCCCGGTCGACTATCGCGCCGATGGCCCCAGGGACGAATGGTCCGGCGACGCCGGCTGCGGTGTCCAGTATTACAATCAGGTCGCCGCGAACCGCATCTCGACGGCGGCGGGTATCAGGTACGACGAGGGCCAGCCGTTGCCCGAACGCCTGGTCGAATTGCAGAAGAAGATGGCCGCCGGCGACCCCGTGGCCGCCGAGGTTTACGAATCCATCGGCATCATGCTCGGCTACGGAATCGCCCACTACGCGACGTTTTACGACTTGAGGAACATCCTGGTGCTCGGCCGCCTGACGACCGGAAAAGGCGGCGACATCCTGCTCCAACGCGCACTCGATGTCCTGTCGGCTGAATTCCCCGAATTGGCTGCGCGCATCACGGTCGCGCTGCCGGACGAGAAGAGCCGCCGCGTCGGCCAGTCGATCGCCGCGGCCAGCCTGCCGGCCCTGAAATCGTGATCCAACAGGAGGACAAAGAAATGCCCCAATTGAAAACCCCAACCTCTGAGATCTGGGTTCCCGACGGCGCGCCCGTCGAAACCGCCCTCGGCCGCGCCACCCATATGTCGATCGCCGCCCACCAGGACGACGTCGAGATCATGGCTCTCGACGGCATTCTTAAGTGCTTCGGCGTCGATGACAAGTGGTTTGGCGCCGCCATCGTCACCAACGGCGCCGGCTCCCCCCGCGACGGAATCTATGGCCGTTATACCGACGCGGAAATGATGACGGTGCGCCGCCTCGAACAGAAGAAAGCCGCCTACGTCGGCGAGTACTCCTATGTTGCTTTCCTCGACCATCCAAGTTCAGTGGTCAAGAACGGTTCCCATCCCGACCCCGCCGCCGACATCCGCGCCCTGCTGGAAACGTCGAAGCCGGAGATCGTCTACACCCACAACCTCGCCGACAAACACGACACCCATGTCGGCGTGACGCTCCATACGCTGCGCGCCATCCGTTCGATGCCCGCCGGCAAACGCCCCGGTAAGCTCTACGGCTGCGAAGTGTGGCGCGACCTCGATTGGATGATTGACTCCGACAAACTCGCCTTCCTGCTCGACGAGCGCGAGAACCTCGCCATGTCTCTGGTTGGCGTCTTCGACTCCCAGATCGCCGGCGGCAAGCGTTACGATCTGGCCACCATGGCCCGCCGCCGCGCCCATGCGACCTATCATCAGAGCCATTCGGTCGACGCCGCCCAAATGTTGAACTTCGGCATGGACCTCACCCCGCTGATCGAAAACGACGACCTCGATCCCACGGTTTACGTCGAAGGCTATATCAATCGCTTCCTGGACGAAGTCCGGTCGCGCATCAGCAAGCTCTCCTGATTAAGGAATAATGGACCCATGCAACCCAAACTCGAACTCGCCGCCATCACCGACGAATTCACCCCGGACCTCGAAAAGGCCCTCGATGCCATGGCCGCCATCGGCATGACCGGAGCCGAACTGCGAGTCCTGTGGGGCAAGAACATCATGGATCTCACTGACGATGAGGTGAAACGCGCCGTCGATGCCGTCAAATCGCGTGGCATGCACGTGCTTGGCATATCGTCGCCGATTCTCAAGTGCGTCCTGCCCGGCGACCATCAGCTCGACACCCGTTTCCAGCAGGACGCCTTCGCTTCGAAGCACACCTTCGAAGACCAGCCGCGGCTGGCCGGCCGCGCCTTCCAACTCTGTGAAATGACCGGCGCGAAGCTGATCCGCGTCTTCTCCTTCTGGCGCACGCTTGCGCCCCAACGCTGCCACGACGCGATTTGCGAGAACGTCACCCGCCTCGCCGACCAGGCCAAGGCCCATGGCGTCATCATCGGCATCGAAAACGAACACGCCTGCAACGTCGGCACCGCCGCCGAGGCCCTCCGAATCCTCGATGCGGTTCAGCATCCCAACCTGAAACTCGTTTGGGATCCGGCCAATATGCTGGTGGGCGGCGAAGACCCGTATCCGGCCGGCTACGACCTCCTGCCCATCGACCGTATCGCTCACGTCCACGCCAAGGACTGCCACATGGAGGGCCACAAACCCGTCTGGGGCCCGCTCGGCACACGCCACGTCGATTGGAAGGGCCAGATCGCCGCGCTCCTCCATGACGGCTACACCGGCGCAGTCAGCCTCGAAACCCATTGGCCCGGCCCCAACAACGACAAGTTCGAAGCCAGCGTAATCTGCGGCTGGAACCTGCGCGGACTTCTCGCCGCATAAACAACCCGCAATCTCTGTTACCCGGACCCCTGTTTGTTCGTCAGATAGGGGTCCGGGCTTTTCTGCTATCCTGATGCGCAACGATCGGTCTGTCAGGGGACCTCTGGGAAGGATGTAGTGACCGCACGTACCTTTACTGCCGCCGCTGTACTTGTCTCCATTGCCGCCGCTTCTGCGTTCGCTTTCCAGCGCGGAGGCGGACGCGGGTCAGCGCGCGTTTTCCGCGACTCCGAGGGCCCCATCGTCCTGCCCTCCGACGCCAACGATAAGAACGAATTCAATTTCGCCCGCCTGCGTTACACAAACGTCCGCGCATCCGGCATGTGGGGCGCGCGTGGCGGGTGGGCCGTCGATTACCCCAAGGCCGACCGCCAGTTTCTCATGGGCGTTCGCCGCCTGACACGCCTCAATACCCATTCCATCGAAACCGTCGTCGATCTCAACTCAGACGAGATCTTCAATTACCCCTGGGTCTACGTCGTCGAACCCGGTCACTGGAGTCTCTCCGACAAGGAAGCCGCCAAACTCCGCGAGTACATCGACCGCGGCGGATTCCTGATGACCGACGACTTCCACGGGACTTACTCCTGGGGCAATTTCATGGCCAGCCTGTCCCGCGCTTTTCCCGACAAGACGGTCGTCGACATCCCCGATGACGACCCCATCTTCCAGGTCGTCTATGATCTCAAACAGAGATTCCAGGTCCCCGGTATCGTCAACTACCCCTTCCAGCAGTCCCACGAATACGACGGCTTCGAGCCCCGCTGGCGCGCCGTCCGCGACTCGAAAGGCCGCATCGTCGTCGCCATCTGCCACAACATGGACCTCGGCGACGCCTGGGAGTGGGCCGACCACCCCGAATACCCGGAAAAGTACGCCTCGCTCGCCTACCGCATCGGCATCAATTACATCCTCTACGCCATGACGCATTAACGCCATGTTCGAACTCCTCTTCAAGTACCCGGCCATCATGTTCCACAAGGGGGAGTTCGTCTTCGGCCGCAGTTGGCCCGTCTGGCTGTTGATTACACTCTGCGCGGCGGCGGCGGCTTATGTCGCATTCGTCGCCGTGCGGGCCCGGGACCGCGCGGCAACTCCTCCGCGGGCCTCCGCGAGCCGTTGGTTGCGGCCACTCGTCCTCGGCGCATTGAGCTGGTCCACCCTTGCCGTCCTGCTGCTGATGCTCTGGCAGCCCGCCCTCAGCGTTTCCAGTTTGAAGCCGCGCCAGAACGTCGTCGCCGTGGTGGTCGACGCATCGCGTTCCATGTCGCTGCCGGGGCAGGGAACCACTCGCATCGCCCAGGCCCGGAGCCTCCTTGATTCAAACCTCCTCGCGGCGATCCAGGCCCGCTACCCGGTACGTATCTATACCGCCGGAGCTTCGGCCACCCGCATCGAAGCCGCCTCCGCGATTGAACCAAACGAACCGGTCACCCGCCTCGGCGATTCGCTCGCGCAGATCGCCGCCGAATCGGCCACGCTCCCCATCGGCGCAATCGTCCTGCTGAGCGATGGATCCGACAACGCCCACGGCTTTGACCGCGCCGCGCTCTCGGCCCTCAAACAGGCCCGCATCCCCGTACACACAATCGGCTTCGGACCCGAATCGCTCACCACCGACGTCGAAATGCTCACCGCCGTCGCTCCCACCCGTGCTCTGCCCGGCGCCCGCATCCCCATCACCGCCCGCATCCGCCACGCCGGTTTCGACAATCGCCAGGCGAAGCTGACGGCCGTCTCCGAGGGCCGCGTCCTCGCCTCGCGCCAGATCACCCTGCCGCCCGCAGGCCAGCTCGCCGCCGAATCGCTCACGATCGCCGTGGGCAAGGCCGGCGCGATGAATGTCGAGATCAAGGTCGAGCCTCTCGGCGGTGAGTTGTCGCCCGCCAACAATGCGCAATCCGTCCTCGTCCAGATCGAAGACCGGCTCCCGCGAATCCTCTACTTCGAGGGCGAACCCCGCTGGGAATTGAAGTTCATCCGCCGCGCCGCCGAAGCCGACAGGGACGTCGAACTCGTCAGCCTGCTGCGTACGACGCAGAACAAGTTCTATCGCCAGGGCATCGCTTCGCCGGCTGAACTGGTCAACGGATTTCCGGCCACATCCGAGGAGATCTTCTCTTACGATGGCCTCATTATCGGCTCGGTCGAAGCCGGCGCTTTCGCGCCCGTCCAACTCTCCCTCATCCGCGCATTCGCCGACCGCCGGGGCGGCGGCGTCCTCTTCCTCGGCGGACGCACTTCTTTATCCGATGGCGCCTGGCAAGCCACCGAGGTCGCCGACATCCTCCCCGTCACCCTCTCCTCGCGCAACAATACGTTCTCGCGGACGCCCGTCAAGGCCGAACTCACCCAACAGGGCGCGCTCCACGACCTCACCCGGCTCGACGATTCCCCTCAAGCCAACGCCACCCGCTGGCGCGCCCTCCCGCCCATCGCCGACTTCCAGGAATCCGGCGCGCCCAAGCCCGCCGCGCTCGTCCTCGCCGAAACCGTAACGCCGGGCGGCCGCCGGCCCCTGCTCGCCATCCAGCCCTTCGGCCGCGGACGCGTCGCCCTGCTCGCAACCGGCGGGACCTGGAAATGGCAGATGCTGTTGGACGCCCGCGACCAGTCCCACGAGACGTTCTGGAAACAGATGCTGCGCTGGCTCGTCTCCGAATCGCGCTCCCGCCTGTCGGCCCGCGTCTCCGAGTCTGTCCTCAACGACACGGCGAAGCTCCGCATCGACGCCGAAGTCTTCGATTCAAACTACCTGCCCAACTCCGAAGCCGCCGTCGAAGCCCGCATCACGATGCCCGGCGGAGAAACATCGCTGGCCGCTCTACAGCCCGATCCGGTCCGTCCCGGCCACTATTCCGCCGAGTTCAAAGCTCTCTCCGCCGGAGCCTACGTCGCCCAACTCACCGCCCGCCACGGCGACAGCGAATTTGCGCGCGACGAACTGATGTTCCGCCGCCAGGACGGCGTCGCCGAAGCCTTCCATCCTGAGCAGGACCGTCCTCTCCTCGAAGACCTCGCCGCTCAGACCGGCGGCCGTTACTGGACGCCGGAATCCTCGCGCGACCTGCCAAAGGAGATCGAATTCAGCGAAGCCGGCCTCTCGGTCCGCGAACTTCACGACCTCTGGGACATGCCCGCCGCCTTCCTTCTGTTGATCGGCCTCAAGGCCGCCGAATGGTTGTTGCGCCGCCGCTGGGGTGCCGTCTGATGAAACACTTCGCCATCGCCCTCATCCTCCTTTGCGCCCCCGCGCAGGCCGCCACCTTCCACATCCTCTGCGCCGGACTCGGCGGCGAACCCGACTACGACACCCGCTTCACCTCGCTTGTCAACGACGCCGCCAAACTCCTCGCCTCGCCCGGCGATACCGTCACATTATTCACCGCCGCCGCATCGCGGAAGGACGCGCTCCAGGCCGCCATCGCCAAATCGATCGCTGCCGCCGCCCCGGACGACACCATCGTCATCACTTTGATTGGTCATGGGACCTACGACGGCACGGACTACCGCTTCAACCTGCCCGGCCCGGACCTCACCGCCGCCGAACTCGATCAATGGCTCGTCCCAGCCCGCACCCGCACGGTCATCGTTCTCGCCACGGCAGCCTCGGGCGGGGCCATCTCAACCTTGCGCGCGCCCAATCGCGTCATCATCTCAGCCACCCGCTCCGGCACCGAGAAGAACGCCGTCGTCTTCTCCCGTTTCTGGGTCGATGCCCTGCGCGACGCCGCCGCCGATACCGACAAGAACGAATCCGTTTCAGCACTCGAGGCCTTCCGCTTCGCCAAGCTCAAGACCGCCCGTTACTACGAAACCCTCAAACGCCTGGCCACCGAACATCCTGTCCTGGAAGACTCCGGCAAGGGCGAAGCCGCCGCCGATCCCTCGGCTGAAAACGGTCAGGGCCTGCTCGCCATGCGCACGCCCATCGTCCGTTTCGGAGAGGCTCAGAAGGCGCTCGCCAACCCCGTCAAGCAACTCCTGCTCCGTCGCAAGGAGTCCATCGAACAGGCCATCGACAAGCTGAAATACGAGAAGGCCGCCATGCCGCTGGCCGACTATCGCAAGCAACTCGCCACGCTCCTTCTCCAACTCGCCCAGACCCAGGAGGAAATCGAAAAATGAAGCGATTCCTCCAAATTGTCCGGCCCATTCCCCCGCACCATGAGGCCGCGAACGAAGAGAGCGGGTCCCCAAAACCGCCATCAACCGCGAACGAAGAGAGCGGGTCCCCAAAACCGCCATCAACCGCGAACAAAGAGAGCGGGTCCCCAAAACCGCCATCAACCGCGAACAAAGAGAGCGGGTCCCCAAAACCGATTCCAGCCCAGCCGTCGCCCCGCATCCGCCCATGGGTACTGGCTCTAGTCCCATTCATGCTCTCCGCCGCCCCCGCCGAAGACTGCTGGCAGCACCAGAAGCTCAGCCGCCGCGAACCCGCCCGCGCCTGCTTCATCGCCGCAACGCGCTCGACAGACGCCTGGTCGCAGGCCGAAGGCCTCTGGGGCCTGGGCGACTTCAAAGCCGCCAACGAAGCCTTCCGCGCCGCTGCGAAGAGCCGCGACAAGGACCCCGGCGTGCGCGTCCGCTGGGGCCGCATGTTGCTCGACCGCTTCAACCGCGCCGACGCATCGGACCTGTTCGGCGAAGCCCTTAAACTGAATCCCGACCATCCGCCCGCCCTTATGGGACTCGCCCTCGCCGCCGCCGACGCCTTCGACCGCCGCGCCATGGAATTCGCCGCCAAGGCGCTGGAAAAGGATCCCAACCTAGTCGAAGCCCGCGAACTCCTCGCCGCCCTGCATCTCGAAGACGTCAACCAGCCGAAGGCCGCCGAGGAGGCGACCGCCGCGCTCAAACTCTCCCCGGACGCCCTCGACGCCCACGCCCTGCTCGCAACAATCGAAATCCTAAACGACCGTTCCTTACTCGAACCGTCGTCCAACGCGCCTCTCGCCGCCATGCTCGCCCGCAGCCCCCAATACGGCCAGGGCTACGCCCGCATCGCCCACTGGCTCGTCATCAACCGCCGCTACACCGACGCCATCGCCGCCTACCGCAAGGCCCTCGTCCTCGATCCCTCGCTCGACCGCGCCAAGTCCACGCTCGCCATCAACCTCATGCGCGTCGGCCAGGACGCCGAAGCCCGCACTCTGCTGACCGAATGTTACGAAGGCGGCCTGCGCAATGCCGCGACCGTCAACACGCTGCGCCTGCTCGATTCCTACTCGCGTTTCGTCACCATCAAGACCCCCCGCGCCCTCATCAAACTGCACTCCTCCGAAGCCGCGCTTCTCGAACCCTACGTCGCCCGCGAAACCGAACGCGCCATCTCCACCTACGAGAAGAAATACGGCTTCACCCTCCCCGGACCCGTCCAACTCGAACTCTACCCCGACCACGAGGACTTCGCCGTCCGCACCCTTGGCATGCCCGGCCTCGGCGCCCTCGGCGTGGCCTTCGGACTCGCCATCGCGATGGACTCGCCCTCCGCCCGCCCGCCCGGCGAGTTCCACTGGGCCAGCACACTGTGGCACGAACTCAGCCACGTCTTCGCCCTCGTCGCCACCCGCCACCGCGTCCCGCGCTGGTTCACCGAAGGGCTCGCGGTGCATGAGGAGACCGCCACCAATCCCGAATGGGGCGACCGTCTCGCGCCCCACATCGTCCAGGCCATCAGGGAGAAAAAACTCCTCCCCATCGCGACGCTCGACCGCGGCTTCATCCGTCCCGCTTACCCCCAACAGGTGATCGTCAGTTACTTCCAGGCCGGCCGCATCTGCGATTACATCGAGCAGCGCTGGGGCTGGGCCAAGCTGCGCGGGATGCTCGACATGTTCAAGGAGGTCCGGCCCACGTCGGAGGTCGTCGAAGCCGCCCTCGGCATGAAGGCCGAACAGTTCGATAAGGAGTTCCTCGCCTGGGTTGAAAAGGAACACGCCACCCCGGTCGCCCGCTACGACGACTTCATCAAGGGCCTCAAGCAGCTCAAACAGGATCTTGCGGCAAAGGACGACGCCGCGATCCTGAAGACCGCCGCCGCCATCGAATCCTTCTACCCCGAGTTCGTCGAAGCCGGCAACCCTTACGAAGCCGCCGCCGACGTCCTCATTCGCCAGGGGAACAAGGACCAGGCCCGCGCCGCCCTCTGGAACTACGTCCGCCGCGGCGGACGTTCACCCGAGGCCATCCAGCGCCTCGCCACACTCGAGGAAGAGGCGGGCAACAGGGAAAAGGCCGTCGAGGTTCTGGAACGTCAACTCTGGATCTACCCCGTCAAGGACGAGCCGCTCCACCGCCGCCTGGGCCAGCTCCGCGCATCTCTCAACCGCTGGCCGGAAGCCGCCGAGGAGTTCGCCGCCGTGGTCGCCATGAAACCAACCGACCCGGCCGAAGCCCACTTCCGCCTCGCCAACGCGCTGAAACAAACCGGCCGCATCGAAGCCGCCGAGGAACAGGTCCTGCTCGCACTCGAAGCCGCCCCCGGCTACCGCCCGGCGCAAAAACTCCTGCTTGAACTGAATTCAATGGACAAGAAGAAATGACGACTGAAATCGATACCCAAACCCTCCGCCTGCGCGTCGAGCGCTTCCAGCAGGTCCGCGAGGCCATGATCGCCGAGGTCCGCAAGGTGATCGTCGGCCAGCACGAAGTCCTCGAACAGCTCATGATCGCCCTGTTCGTCGGCGGCCACTGCCTCATCACCGGCATGCCCGGCACGGCCAAAACGCTGCTGGTCCGCACCATCGCCCAGGCGCTCGGCCTCGAGTTCAAGCGCATCCAGTTCACCCCCGACCTGATGCCCTCCGACATCACCGGCACCGACATCCTTGAAGACGACCCCACCACCGGACGCCGTCTCTGGACCTTCGTCAGAGGGCCGATCTTCGGCAACGTCGTCCTCGCCGACGAGATCAACCGCACCCCGCCCAAGACCCAGGCCGCCCTGCTCGAAGCCATGCAGGAACGCTCCTGCACCGTTCGCGGCAACCACTACAACCTGCCCGCGCCCTTTTTCGTCCTGGCCACCCAGAACCCCATCGAACTTGAAGGCACTTATCCGCTGCCCGAAGCCCAGCTTGACCGTTTCATCTTCAACACCCTGCTCGACTACCTCAGTGAGGAGGACGAACTGAAAGTGATCGGCCTCACGACCACCACCGATAGCGCCATGCCCACGCCCATCACCACGGCGGAAGAGATCCTCAGCTTCCAGCAACTCGTCCGCATGGTGCCGATCGCCGACGATGTCGCCCGCTATGCCGTCACGCTGGTCCGGGCCACTCGCGGGTCGGACCCGTCGGCGCCGGATTTCATCAAAAAATATGTCAACTTCGGCGGCAGCGTCCGCGGCGCACAATATCTCGTCCTCGCGGCCAAGGCCAGGGCGCTGATGCACGGCCGCCACCATGTTTCGTTCGACGATGTAACGGCCCTGGCGCGGCCCGTCCTGCGCCATCGCATCCTGCTCAGTTTTCAGGCCGAAAGCGACCGCCTGTCGCAGGACGACATCCTGATCCGGCTGCTCGAAGCCCGTCCGCCACAGGGGGCCAAGGGGTAAGCACTCCCAAGGTAACTTTCAATGGTGCAGAGGTTCCTCGACCCGCAGATCCTGGCCGGCATCGCCAACCTTGAGTTGACGGCGCGCACGGTTGTCGACGGCTTCATCGCCGGCCTCCACCGTTCGCCGGACTTCGGCTTTTCGCAGGAGTTCGCCGAATACCGCCAGTATGTCCCCGGCGACGATCTGCGCTACGTCGATTGGAACGTCTACGCCCGCGCCGACCGCCTCTATCTGAAGCGCTACCACGGCGAAACCAACACCCGCCTGACCGTCCTGCTCGACCGTTCCAACTCGATGGGATTCGCCTCCCAGGGCATCCGCAAGATCGACTATGCGCGGTTTCTGGCCGCCTCGATGGCTTACCTTGCCCACCATCAGCGCGACGCCGTCGGCCTGATCGCTTTCGACGACGAAGTCCGCGATTTCATCCCGCCGTCGTCGCGCCAGGGCAACTGGATGAAGGTCCTTCATGCCATCGACCGCGCCGAACCCGGCAACCGCACCGATTTCGCCAAGCCGTTCCTCCAGTTTCAGGAGGTTCTGCGGAGCCGCGGCATTGTCCTTGTCGTCTCGGATTTCTACGCTGAACCAGCGTATGTCGTCAAGACCGTCGCCCCGCTGCGCTTCCGCGGCAACGACGTGATTCTCTTCCATGTGCTTGATCCCATGGAAGTTCGGCCCGTGCTCAACGAGCCTAAAATCCTCATCGACCTGGAAACCGGACACGAGTTGGAGGTTTCGCCCGAATACGCCGCCGGTCCCTACCGCCGCAGAATCGACTCGCATCTCGCCGCCATGAAGAGCCAGGCCGAGGCCGCCGGGCTCACCTACATCCTTGTGGAAACCGACAAACCGCTCGACAAAGCACTGCGCGAGTATCTCGCCATCAGGCAGGGGCGGCTCTAAATGGGTATTCTGGCGCCGATCTTTTTGACCGCATTAGGGTTGCTGGCGTTGCCCCTCTGGCTGCACCTGCTTAAGCGCCACCGCTCGACGCCGCAGAAGTTCAGTTCGCTGATGTTCTTCGAGCGCTCGACCGCGGCCAGCGTCAAGCAGCGCCACCTGGACTATATCCTGTTGCTTCTGTTGAGGTTGGCACTGCTGGCTCTGGCCATTTTCGCCTTCTCCCGCCCGTTCGTCTCGCGCGCGCTTCTTCCTTCAGAAATGAACGGACTGACCATTCTGGCGATCGACGAATCGGCCAGCATGGGGTCGGAGGACAAACTCGCCCGCGCTCAGAACG
Source organism: uncultured Bryobacteraceae bacterium (assembly GCA_947084845.1). Classification (GTDB taxonomy): domain Bacteria; phylum Acidobacteriota; class Terriglobia; order Bryobacterales; family Bryobacteraceae; genus PNKE01. Next base: position 21,006 of record CAMTUE010000004.1, read on the forward strand.
AAGCCGTCCGGGTGGTGGATTCGCTGCCCGCCGGAGCGAGGGCAAGGGTCATGTCGTTTGGATCGACCAGCCACCTGCTGACCGAAGCCAGCGGCGACAAGGATGCGCTCAAAGCGGCCATACGACCAATCAAACCCACTCCCTCCAGGAGTTCGTTGGGCGACCTGGCGGCTTCGCTGAGAAACCTGGGCCGCAGCACAAACGAACCTAAGACGGTTCATCTTTTCAGTGACTTGCAGCGTTCGTCGATGCCGCCCGCATTCAACGAATTGCGCCTGAATGCCGGGATGCGGCTGGTGGTTCACTCAATTGAGGGCAAAGAAAAGGCGAATTGGACGATTGAATCGGTCAACGCCCCGGCTCGCCTGTTGGACCCGTCAACTTCCCGCGTGGAAGCGGTCGTGGCAGGCTACGGGACGCCGGCAGCTTCGCGCACGGTGGTCCTGCGCGCGAACGGGCGGCAGATCGCGCAGCAAACCGTCCAGGTTCCCGCCTCGGGCAAGGCGCGAGTTGTCTTCGACGGAGGGTTCGGCGTCCCTTACGGTTTCGCCGAATGTGAGGTGGCGTTGACTGAATCCGACGCCCTCGATGCTGATAACAAGTTCCTGTTCGCAGTAAATCGAGCCGACCCTGAGCGCATCATTTTCTCAGGCAATGGTTCAGCTAATAGCGGCTATCTCTATATACAAACAGCACTTGCCTCCGTCTCGCAGAACCTCTTCAGAATCGAGCAAACGCCTGCCGGCAGTTCGTTTGGTAGCGCCGCCGCCGTCATCCTCTCCGACCCCGGCGCGTTGTCTCCCGCTGCCGAGGAGTCTCTGCGCAGCTACATCCGGGGCGGCGGCGGGGTCCTGATCGCCGTTGGTCCGGCGACTGCCGCGGCCGGCCGGATTCCGGTCGTGGGGTTGGCCATCAAGGGAAGCCGCTATGCCGAGCGCGGCTCTGAACGCTTCGAATCGGTCAGCGAAACCGATCAGACCCATCCGGTGCTGGAAGGCGCGGGGCGCTGGGAGTCGGTGCGGTTCTATCAGTCGTTCAGAATCGACCCTGGACAGGCGAAGGTCATCGCGCGGCTCAGCGATTCATCTCCGCTGCTGATCGAAGCCCGTTTAGGGGAAGGGAAGGCGCTCATCCTGGCTTCGCCCCTGGATGGCCGCGCGAACGACCTTCCGCTACAGCCGGTCTTCCTGCAATTCATGGAAAAGAGCCTGCGCTGGCTGAGCGATGCCGGGGAGCGGGTGGGATCCGTGACGGTGGATGCGAACTACGAATTGCGGCAGTCCGCGGCGGCGGCCACGGTTGAAGTGCTGACGCCCGGCGGGCAACGCGCCCTTTCGGTGGCCGAAGCCGCGAAGGCGCGATCCATCTCGTTGGATCAACAAGGTTTCTGGACGATCCGGCGGGCTGGGGGGCGGGCGGAGATGGTGGCAGTCAACATCGACCGGCGGGAATCGGATCTTGAAGCCATGCCCGCGGAATCGACCGAACTATGGCAGGGGTCGGCTGGCTCGAACGCGGCTTCCGCGCAGGTCGAGCAGAGCGCGGGGACGCGTCCCCTATGGCCGTGGTTCTTGGCTTTCGCGCTGGCGGCGGCATTGGTTGAGGTCTGGGTTGCATCCAAGCATCTGAGACGGGAGGCGGCATGACGTCATTGGAGCAGTTCCGAAGTTGGATTGAATCGATCGAACGGCGGTTCAAGCGGCGCGCTCTGATGGGCGGAGCGGCGGCGGTGGCAGGCGCGGCGCTGGGGGCGACGCTGGCCGGCGTATGGGTGGCGAACCGCTATGCGTTCAGCGACCAGAGCCTTCTTTGGGCGCGGATGGGCGTCTTTCTGGCCATCGCGCTCACCGTGGCATTCGCCATTGCGGTGCCGCTGGCTCGGGCCAGCCGGCGAGGCGTGGCGAAGGAGGCCGAACGGCGCGACGACGGGTTCAAAGAGCGCGTTCTGACCCTGGTTGAGAGTCCGGAAGGCAATCCGTTCCATGAGATCGTCGCCGAGGAGGCGATGCGGACGGCGGTCGAGTGGCCGCCGGAGCGGTTCGTTCCGGGGCTGACTCTGGCGAGTTTCGGGGCCGCGGCCGTGGCTGCGGCGGGCGTGCTGATCTGGCTGACCATGGCGGGCCCGGGCGCGCTTGGCTACGGCGCGGCGCTGCTCTGGCGCGGTACGCCGCCCACCCAGGAGGCGTTTTACCGCATCGAGATCGCTCCGGGCGACAGGAAGGTGAGGAAAGGCTCGGACCAGGTTATCGAAGCCCGGCTGATCGGTTTCGACGCCCCGCAGGTGCGGCTCATGGTGCGGCCGCGTGGCGCGGCGAAATGGGAAATGGCCCAGATGGAATCGAAGACGGGCGTGCCGGGGACCTACGGGTTCCTCATCGCCTCGTTGATGGAGAACACGGATTACCGGGTCGAGGCCGGAAGGCTTCAGAGTTCGACGCACCAGTTGACCGTCGTCGATCTGCCGGCGGTGCGGAAGATCCGCGTGACCTACAACTATCCGGCCTGGCTGGGCATGGCGAAGCGCGTCGAAGATCCGGGCGGCGATCTGCGCGCCGTGGAAGGCACCGAAGCGGTGATCGAGGTTGAAACGGATCGTCCTTTGAATGAAGGACAGATGGTCCTCGACGATGGGCGCAAGATTCGTCTGGAAAAGACCGGAGAGCGCACATCGACGGCGCGCGTGCGAATCGAGCGTGAGGCCGTGTATCACATCGCGGCGCTGGACGAAGGCGAATCGGTCAGGATCAGCGAGGACTACTTCATCGAACCAAAGGCCGAGAAGCCGCCCGTGGTCCGCATCGCCAGGCCGGGGCGCGATGCGCGGGTGAGTCCGATTGAGGAAGTGGTGATTGAAGTGGACGCCAGCGACGACTATGCGTTGACCTCGCTTGAACTGCGTTACTCAGTGAATGCGGGTCCTGAGAAAGCCGTCGCGTTTCCCCAGTCCAGCGGGGCGAAGGACGGGAAGGGCAAGACGTTGATCGCGTTGGAGGACTACAAACTCCAGCCGGGCGACCTTCTGTCGATGTACGCGGTGGCGCGCGACGCCCGTTCGGCGACGCAGACCGACATCTTCTTCCTGGAAGCTCAGCCTTTCGAGAAGGAGTACCGGCAGGGTCAGCAGGTCGATCCAGGCGGTGCCCAGGGGGCAGCCGGAGGCCAGCAGGAAGGCGACATCACCAAACGGCAGAAAGAGGTGATCGCCGCCACCTGGAATGTGATCCGTTCGAAAAAAGGCGCCGCGGCGTTGAAGGAAGACTCCGAATTCCTGACCGGCGTGCAGAAGAAACTGGGCGAGCAGGCGCGGTCGCTCGCCGGGCGCATGCAGAGCCGGGATCTGTCGGGGACCAACGAGGAGTTCAAGAAGTTCACCTCCGAGATGCAGTCGGCGGCGAAGTCGATGGACGAGGCTTCAGAGCAATTGAAGGGGTTGAAGTGGAAAGAGGCGTTGCAGCCGGAACAGAAGGCGCTTCAGCACCTTCTGCGCGCCGAGTCGATCTTCCGCGAGATTCAAGTGGCCTTCGGTCAGAGTGGGGGCGGGGCTGGCGGGGCGGGAGGACAAAGCCGCGATCTGGAGAGCCTGTTCGACCTGGAGTTGGACACGAACAAGAACCAGTACGAGACGGGCGGATCGCAGGAAGTGGCGTCGAACCGCGAACGCCAGGTGGACGAGGCGCTCAAGAAGCTGGAGGAACTCGCCAAACGCCAGCAGCAACTGGCCGAGCAGCAGAAGCGGAACAGCCAGCAGAGTTTCCAGCAGCGCTGGGAGCAGGAGATGTTGAGGCGCGAGGCCGAGCAGCTCCGGCGGCAGATGGAGGAGTTGTCGCGCAATGGAGGGCAGCAGGAGGCGCCGCAACAGGCGCAGTCGGGCCAGTCTCAACAGCAGGGTCAGCAGCAAGGTCAACAGCAGGGCGGGCAATCGCAGGGCCAGCAGGGTCAACAGCAGGGCGGGCAGGGAAGCCAGCGGGCTCAACAGCAGAGCGGCGCCCAGGGCCAACAACAACAACCGCAACGCGCTTTGGGCGAGATGGCAAGGGGCGATCAGAACGGCGATCCGAGGATGAACCGGGCCTTGCAGCAACTCGAACAGGCGATCGAGGACATGCGCCGGGCGCAGCAGCAGGGCCAGCCGGACGCTCAGCGGGCGGCCGAACGGATGGCCGAGGCAGGGCAGTCGTTGAACCGGATGAGACGGCAGCAGACGGGTCAACAGATCGACGACCTGGTGAACCGGTCGAAGGAGCTTGCCGGACGCCAGGAGCAGCTCGAAAAGCAGATCACACAGACCTACGGACCCAAGCCGACCGGCGAGCCGAACACCGGCACCGAGCAACAGAACAGGGAGCTCGGCGGCGCCAAGGACGCTTTAAGACAGGACTACGAGAGGCTCGAAAAGGATATGCAGGCGGCGTCGCGGGCGATGGCGGGCAGCCAGCCGCAGGCCTCGTCGCAAGTGCGCGGGGCGCTGGGCGAGGCGCAGCAGGACGAGATCCGATTGCGGTTGCAGTATGGGGCCGATTTGATCAGGAAGGGCCTGGGTGGATATCTGGCGCCGCGGGAGCGAGTGGTGTCGCAAATGATGCGGAAGTTGAGCGAAAGGCTCGAACGCGCGCAGCAGGCGGCCGCGGGTGAACGCGGCGGCGAAAACGAAGGCCGCGAGGCGATCGAGACGGCGTTGAACCAGATCGAACGTGCAAGGCGGGCGCTGAACCGGCCCGGCCAGAATGGTCAACAAGGCCAGCAGGGACAACAGGGCCAGCAGGGACAAGGTGGGCAGCAGGGTCAGCAAGGTCAGCAGGGACAGGGGGGCCAGCAGGGTCAGGGTGGCCAGCAAGGTCAGCAGGGCCAGCGGGACGGCCAGGGATCGTCGCCAGGTCAGCGGCAGCAGCAGTTCGCCGGTGGCGGCAGGATGGACCCCGGCTACTCGGCGATCAACGACGGAACGCGTCAGGGACCCCCGGGCGGAGGCCGTCAAGGCGGCGTGTCCACACCCGCCGAAATCGAGCGGGCCTATTCGGAAGCCATGCGCCAACTGGAGAATGTCCGCGCAGGCGAGGCGGGCGAGATGGAAGGCACTCGCGCCGAAGTCGATGCGTTGATCGAACAGATGAAGCGGCTGGATCCGAAGCTCTTCCCCGGCAACCCGCAATTGCTGGAAGCGCTGCGGCTATCGGTGTTGCCGAGGATGGAGCAGCTTGAGCTGCGTCTCAGGCAGCAGCTCGGGGAAGGCCGCGGCGCGGTACGCGGGTTGACGCCTTCGAGAGTCCCGCCCGGCTATGAGAAAGCGGCGGCGGAGTATTACCGCAGGCTGGGCGCGGGCAAGAAGTAGGAGCGGCTTACAGGCTACCGGACCGGAATCGTGATCGTTCCGGCGCTCTTGCCATCGAAATGGACGGTGAGCGGCAGCGTAGGCGGATCGGAAGGCGTGGAAGCCGAGAGCACGATAAAGACGTTGTACTCACCCGTCCTGCCGGCAACCGTCTGCGCCGACACGACCGCGTGGTCCAGCGTTCCGGACGTGATCGAGAACCGCTTCAGGTCAGGCTGGACGCCAAGGTCAGGCAGGTTCCTGACAACAACCTGAATCAGGTCACCCGCTCTGTGCGCGTCACCGGGCGAGAGATCGATCCCCTTCCAGGTTTGCGCCTTCACCACCTGGGGCGGAGCAGGTTCGATGACGACGAAAGCCGGCATCGTCGTCCTGCCGCCAACGATCAACTGAAGCGACGCCGGCCCGGGCGTCACAGAGGCCGGGATGGCAATGCGGACAACTCCGGCCGGGGCGTCAACTTCGGTGAGTGCCGCGGGAATGCCGCCGATGGCCGCGCTGACCGTCTGTAGCGTGGTCGATTGCGGCAGGTTCATCACGGGCACGATCAACTCGCCGCCCGGATACGGCTTGCCGCCCGAGATGCGCGACATGGCGACGTAGGGGGCCGTGGTTGCAGCGCCGATCTGAAGCTGAGCGCCGGCCACGGTGCGGCGCAAACCCGTCCAAACGGCGACCGGCACCGCGCCGGGCATCGCCTGTCCGGAGATGGCGACCTGAACCAGCGCCTTCGAATCAGACAGCGGAATCAGTTTGAGAAACGTCACATCGCTCGAACCGAATGCCGCCTGGACCGAACCGGCAGTGAGTTTCATCCCCGTCGCCGTCAGTTCAACGACCGTCTCGACACCGGCCGGCAGAGTCGCGGGCGAGAACTCCAACGTAGGTTCCACGGCGGTCTCGAATGCGTAAACCGGCGATTTGGCGCCCAACGTCATCAGCGTGCTCTGGCCGTCCGGATTCAACACGGCGACGATGCCTTTGTGAGCGAAAGGAGCAGCCGGCGGAGCGACGGTCAGCCTCCCATCCTCAACCAAACGAACCGTTCCCCGCGCGCCGTCAAACAAAACGCTGGAACCTTCCTGGAACGGGCCGCCTTCAATGGTCAGGGTTCCGTCGGCGTTGGGGACAACAGACGTGATGACGGGGGCCTGACGCGCCTGGATGCGGAGTGCGGAAGGGGCGACATGCGTTTCGCCGTTCAGCGAAAAGATCAGATGGCGATGGCCGGGCTGGGCGTCCGCGAATTTCTGAATGTCGAGTTGAATATAGTAGGGGCCGGAGGCGTATGCCTTGATGCCGCCGGGAGCGATGGATTCCCTGGCGTCGAGCAGCGAAACGCCAAGACCGGGCATCGGCGCCGTGCCTGTCGACATGCCGTAGCCGAAAAGGATCAACGGGGAGACGCCCGAGGACGGCACCATCGTGGCCGGCTTGATCGCCTCCTGCCCGGCAAAAGTGTAGGTCTGGACCGAATGGAGGTTCACGCGGTCGCGGGCGCGGACGCTAAAGCTGTAATTCTCATACTCGACGCCGGCGGTGAACTGGTTGGGAGGCAGCACTGGGGTGGACGTGGCTGCCGGGAAGAACGCCGTGTCGAACCTGGGTCCGGGAAGAAGCAGGCGGCTGGAATCCGCGGGATCGGCGGGCAGGGTGATATTGACGGGCTGCGGTTCACCTTGAAGGGAGGGCGGCAGCGGCTGGGCGTAGAGGTAATAGGATCCGGGCGGCAGGCCTTCCAACTTGTATGATCCGTCGAGACCGGTGAGAGTGGAAACAGCCGGACCCGACGCCGTGATGGCGGTGACCGATGCCAGATGGACGCCCGCGTTCCCGATCGCGACCCGCCCGGAGATCGAAACCGACTTGGACCGGAAGGATTCGGCGGGGTAGAGGATGGAAAGTCCGATCGCGTCGTCCAGCGACAAGGGCGAGCCTTTCGAGGTCGTGCGGGTGATCTCGGTCGACATCACGCCGCCGCTCCAACTGTGTTGCAGGCCCAGCGCGTGGCCGATTTCGTGCACCAGCGTCAGGAAGAACCTCTCCGTGTAGACCGGCCGGACGGGCGTGGCGAGATTGGCGCGGAGAACCACCAGCGACTTCACGATGGGCACAAACGAACCATACGATGTCGTCACCGGATCGAGCCGGTTCGTCGGTCCGCCCAGGGCGATGACGCCATCCGGCATCTCGTCGAAGACGACTTCAATATGCGGCGACGCCATCGGCCGGCTCTCGGAGGAGAGCCCGCCAAAGGCGATCTTCAGATTCGAGGTCGATACCGTGTTCCACGCCTCGGCGGCGGCGCGAACCTGACTCACCAGGGAAGTGAAGTTATCGCCCGGCGCATACTCCGCCGCGCCGGTTTCGCGAATCAACAGCGGCAGGCGGTTGCCCGGCAGAACGCTCGTATCGAAGCGTGTGACCAAAGGAACCCGGGAATCAGGCCCAAGCTGGTAGACGATGAAGTGGTAGTAGGCCGAAGCCAGCGGCGCCAGCAGCAACATGCAGGCCAGCAGTGCGCCGCGCATCTTCATCGCACGGCCCCTTCAGTGGACCGGACCATGCGGCGCAGACCTTCCAGGGTCAGCGTGACGGGTTGGGACTGGACTTCCTTGCCCGACTTGTCGACCAGTTCGGCGTCAAGAACGCCGCGCATCAGCACCGTCTCGCCCGCCTGGTTCACCTTCAAATCAAACAGACCCTGCGAGAGCCCAATAATATGGAGGATGCCGCTCTGTCCCTTCCACACGAAGACCACGTATTCACTGCCGGTCTGCAAGGTGGGGGTTCCGGCGAACGACTGGCGAATGCGCCCGATCGTGCCGCCAGGTACGGAAACCCGGAGCGTTTCGCCGGCGTCGCCCTTCAGTTTCTCGGATACCTTCAGCGAATAGACCGTGTAGACGAGCGATCCGCGCTGCATGGCGGTTTGGCCGAGGACCGTCGCGCGAACGATGATGTGGCTCTTGGCGGCCATCTCGTCGAGGCTGAGTCTCTCGAGAGTGGTGGCGGGAACCTGAAGAGTCAGGATCAGCAGTCCCAACGCGATGCTGGACAGACGACGGAGCATCACCAATGAATATGCAATTCATGCGCCAAACCGCAACGCCGTAAGTGATTCAAAACACGTGGCAGGGCGGGGCAGTGTGGGTCAGGCGGACACAATAGGGGACCGATGTTGTCTCAGCGGGACTCGCGCTCGCGGACGACCAGGACTGGGACTCCAACGGCATGACGTACTTCATTAATAGTAGCCCCGAAGATCATGTCTTTCAAGCCTTTATGTCCATGCGCGCCCATGACGAGCAGGTCTGCGTCGACCGACTTGGCCGTACGCACGATCTGGTCGCTGACGCGTCCGCCGTGGGCGACGATCAGTTCGGCGTCGAGTCCGGCGGCCTGAACGAGGGAGCGCAGCGTTTCGAGGTAGTGCTGGCCTTCTTCGACTTCGGCGGTCGAGGCATCGTCGCCGTAGAGGAAACTGGTCACGCCCTCTTCGACGTGCAGGAGGAAGAGTTTGGCGTTGTGGCCGCGGGCGAGCGATGTGGCATGAAGGAGAGTTTGGGCATCGAGCCGGGAGTGATCGAGCGGGACCAGAATGCGGGTGTAGGCGGCGGCGTCAATTGCCAGCTCCAACTTGACCGGGGTAGCGACGGCGGCGGCCGGGGCGGGAGGCTTGACGCCGCGGCGCAGCCAGGGTTCGGCGATGAGCCAAAGCAGGAGACCGCCCACGGCCAGGTTGACGGGAATCAGGATGAAAGCAAGGGCAGGCGTGGTGGTCAGCCAGCCGGTGATGGTGGTCCAGGCGAGCATCCCGTTCAGAGCCAGAATGAGGGCCGCGGCGGCCCATGCCAGAGTTTTGACCCAAACGGGGTTGGCGAACGCGCCCATCCGTTCGCGGTCGGAGGTGAAGCGGATCAACGGGATGACGGCGAACGGGAGCTGAAGACTGAGGACGACCTGGGAGAAGATCAACAACTGGTAGGTGGCCTTGTCGCCGAAATACATGATTGTCAGCACTGCCGGGACCACCGCCACGGAACGCGTGATCAGCCGACGCAGCCAGGGCCTCATGCGGATATTGAGGAAACCCTCCATGACGATCTGGCCGGCCATGGTCCCGGTGATGGTCGAACTCTGGCCGGCGCAGAGCAGGGCGATGGCGAAGACGATCGAGGCCAGGCTGGTGCCGAGCAGGGGGGTCAAAAGGTGATGGGCCTGCTGGATTTCGGTGACCACGATGCCGTTCTTGAAGAACGTGGCGGCGGCCAGGATGAGGATGGCGGCGTTGACCAGCATGGCGCCGTTCAGGGCGATCACCGAATCGATCAGATTGAACTTGCAGGCGTCGCGCTTGGCTGCGTCCCCGTCGCTGATGCGGCGGGTCTGGACCAGGGATGAGTGCAGATAAAGGTTGTGCGGCATCACCGTCGCGCCGAGGATGCCGATGGCGACATAGAGACTCTCAAAGTTGAGCCGGGGGATCAGTCCGCCCGCGACTTCGCTCCAGATTGGCTTCGAGAGGAAGATCTCGACAAAGAAGCAGCCGGCGATGATCGTGATGAAAGCAAGGATGATGGATTCCATCGCCCGGATGCCGAACCGGGTGAACCAGAGGACGAGGAAAGTGTCGAGCGTGGTCAGCAGAACGCCATAGATGAGCGGGATGCCGAACAGAAGATTGAGTCCGATGGCCGCGCCCAGCAGTTCGGCCAGATCACAGGCGGCGATGGCCAGTTCGCAAAGCACCCACAGGGCAAGAGCGACGGGCTTGGGATAGCTGCGGCGGCAGGCCTGGGCGAGGTCGAGGCCCGATGCGATGCCCAGACGCGCGCTGAGCGTCTGAAGCAGGATCGCCATGAAGTTCGACAGGACCAGGACCCAGAGCAGTTGATAGCCGAAACGCGCTCCGCCTTCAATGTCGGTGGCCCAGTTGCCGGGATCCATGTAGCCGACCGAGACGAGGTAGGCGGGTCCGGCGAAGGCGAAGATACGCCGCCAGAGCGATGGGTGAGTGGTCGAAACCGAGGAATGAACTTCGGAAAGTGAACGGTTGTCGCTCAATCGTCTATGTTAACCGATGGCGTGCGCGGAGACGGAAAGAGGGAGGCGCACGGGATGCGCCCCCCTCTTGTTAAACGGCCAGAAGCGGCCGGCGGCGTCCTAGAAGCGGATGCGTCCGCCGAGTTGAATGTTCCGGGTGAAGTTCAACTGGGCGACCGGAAGGATGCCGAAGTCGGCGCCCGCCGGGTTGGTCGAGGGCGGATCGCCGCGCAGCGGTGTGTTGAAGGCGTTGAACGCCTCGGCGCGGAATTCGAACGAGAAACGCTCATTGATCTGGAATTTTTTCGAGACCATGAAGTCGAATTGAGGAGCCGTATGGCTTCTAAGCTGGTGGAAGCGAGCGGGCAATTGGGCGTACTCGAAGGGCCGCAACTGCCTCCAGCACTCGCTGAACCGGGAGCGGTCGTTGAAGAACCAGCTATTTTCTCCAACGTTGACTCCCTGGCGGGGATCGCCGCATTGGAACTGCCAACTGCGCCAGGCGGCCAGCGGGACGCCGCTCTGGTAGATCAGGTTGAAGTTGGTCGTCCAGCCGCCGACGAGGAACTCGGCGGCTTTGGGGAGATGGCTGCCGAAGGCCCGGTTCTTGCCGAAGGGCAGGTCCCAGATGGCGGCGGTGGTGAAGTTGTGGGTGCGATCTTCCCCCGTGACCTGGCTGCGCATCTCCTGCCACTGGAAGGCATAGTCGTTGCGCAGGAAGTTCTCCATCATCTTCGACCAGGTGTAGGCGGTCACCCACGTGACGGCGCCCGTCTTGGCGCGATCGCCGAGCATGCGCTTCTCAAAGCGGGTCTGAAGAGCGTGGTACCAGACGCGCCCGGAGGGGTTCACGTTGTCAAAGACGCTGGTAAAACCGGGAAAACGGCGCAGCAGATCCCGCCGCGAGATGTTCGCCTGGCTGGCCATGGTGGTGCCGGGCCGCGCGAGACCGAAGAAGGGGTTCGGCACCGCCGTTTGGTAGAAGCCGACGTTGGCGGAATCCTGGGCGCGATCCCAATCCGCTTGCGCCATATCGCCCAACTGGATGCCGCGGCCTTCCTGCGTCGTGCGCGAGCCTACGTAGCTGGCCTCCAAAACAATGCTCCAGGGCAGTTCACGTTCGAGGGTGACCGACCACTGGCGGGTGCGGGGGATGGGGCGGTTCGGATTGTCGAAACTCACTCCGCCGCCGAATCCCGTGGCCAGGCCCAGTTGGTTGCCGAAGGGCCGCACCACGCCGTCGGGGAAGGGATTCTCGAACGAGTAGGGACCGGTACCGAGACCGCTCGACGGCGTCAGCCCGGCGTTGAGGGAGTTGATGTAGTCGGTGTTCAGGCTGTAGCCGGTCGCGATGTTGCCACGGGTGTCGGTGCGGTGGAAAATCCCCACGCCGCCCCGCAGAACGGTCTTGCTGGCCAGGTTCCAGGCGAAGCCGAAACGGGGCTGGATGTTGGTGAGGTCCCAGTTGTAAACCCGCCGCGGCTGACCGCCGGCGTTCGCAAACTGGAGCCCGCCGCGGATCACGCTCGGGACGGCGGGAAATGTCGCGCCCTGGGCGGTCTGAATTGTGCGCCAGCGGGCGATGATGTCGGCGCTGTTGGGTTGCGCGCCGTCATAGTTGAAACCACGATTGAGCCGGTTGTGGATTTCATACAGAGGGAACTGGATGTCGTAACGGAGCCCCAGGTTCAAGGTGAGGCGGTTCGTTATTTTCCAGTCGTCCTGGATGAAGCCGGCGGTGTAGGACTGGCGGCGCAGGAACGAGTCGTTGAAGGCCATGAACCCCGACGACATGTTGCCGAGCAGCAGGTCGGCCACGGCACTGCCGTCGCGGGCGCCCTGGGCGACGCCGAAAAACTGCCGGCTCCACATGCCATTGAAGCTGAACTCGCCGCTCGAACGGCCCGACGCCCGATTGTGGTTGATCAGTTGCGCCAGCTCGATGCCGTACTTAAGGTTGTGACGGCCGCGGACCTCACTGATATTGGCCTGGAAGTTGAGCTGCTGGCGCGAACTCTCGTTGATGTACTGGTTGCCGAACAGGGCGGAAAAGCCGCTCACGTTGACGCGCGGCGCATACCGGCTGGGGAAGGTGTCCACGATGGGCAGTTGCTTGATGCCGATCTTGTCCAGGGTGAAGGACGGATCGGAAACGTCCGGGAAGTTCTGTTTGAAGCGGTTGTAGTTCGCCTGGGCGTGGAAGACCCGCGACGGCGTCAGCGTGCGGTCGTAGCTGACCAGGTAGTTCATGTCCCGCCGCACGGTGCCGGTCATATTGCCGAACTGGGCCGGCGGATCGAATCCGTTCTGGTTGCGGAACTCGCTGCCGTCCTGGAAGGTGACCAGGAAGTAGAGGCGGTCGTTGTCGGTGAGGATCTTGTCGTATCGTGCCATTGGCTGCTCGTAGCGGTACTTGCCCAGGTTGTCGGGGCGCGTGAAGTTGTTCACCAGGGATTGGGGCTGGAAGTTGGGTCCAGGATAGTAGCCCATAATCGAGCGTCCCGACGGGGTGATGCGCGACCCCGGAATGGCGTTGCCCGGGAAGGGATCGCGCCGGTAGAGGCCCCCCGAGACGCAGGTGACATCGCCGCCGCACACGCGCGAGGTCATCGGGTCGTAGATCTGGATGGCGCCGGTTTGGCCCTGCGGCGTGAAGCCGGCGAAATTGCCGCCCCGGATCTCCACGGGCGGCACGCTGACGTTCGACGGGAAGGGGACGCGTTCGCGCCAGCCCTCGAAAGAGACGAACACGAAGTCGGTGTTCTTCCTCAGCGCGAACCCGGCCGTGCCGCCGAACTGGTGCTGGTTACGGAAGCCGCGGCCGACGCCGAGCGCGTTGTTCTGCCGTGTATTGGCGTCGAGGATGCGGTTGCGCCAGAAGTTGAACAGCGTGCCGTGCAACTCGTTGGCGCCCGAGCGGAGCGTGGTGTTGACGTGGCCGCCGCCGGAGCGCCCGAACTGCACGTCATAGGTGTTCACCATCACCTTCATCTCGGACACCGCCTCGACGTTGGGGGCCAGGTTGAAGGTGCCGTCGGAGGAGATCGGCGCGCCGTTCAACAGAAACTGGTTGGAGCCGGAACGGCCGCCGTTCATCACGAACGAGCCGTTGACGTCCCAGGCGCGGGTGCCGGAAAATCCCGTGGCGCCGAATGTGCGCTGCACGAACATCACGCCCGGCGACAGGCGCATCAACATGTAAAGCTGGCGGCCATTGAGCGGAATTTCCTGGAGCTTCACCGGATCGAAGACCAGTCCGCGGCTGGCGGTGGTGGTTTGGATCAGTTCTTGCTCGCCGACGACAGTGACCTGCTGCGTTATGGAGCCGACCGCCATCTCCAGACTGAGATTCAACTTGTCGGCGGTGTTAAGGACAATGCCCTCGCGGCGGATCTGCTGGAAACCTTCGGCGGCCATGGTCACCGTGTAGCGGCCGGGTTCGAGTCCCAACAGGGCGTACACGCCCTGCTCGTTGGTCCTGGTTTGGGTTTTGACACCGGTGTCGTCCTTGGTGGCGCTGACCTCGGCTCGGGCTATGGGGGCTTTGCTCGGGTCGGTGACCACGCCTAGAATCGTGGCGCGGTAATCCTGGGCATGCAAAACGCCCATCGTCAGCAGGGCGGAGAAGGCGCAAAGTGCGAACCTTCGAATCATGAGAGACCTCCTGTGTTGCGCATCGGAAATTTCAGACACCTAAAAGCTAAGACTTCGACTCAAGGGCAGTGTATAGAAGCCTCGCTCCGGAGTCAAGAGATAGCGGAAAGTGATAGCGTCAAGCGACAGTCAGAGAAGCCGTGCCCCGCGGCGTCCAAGCAGCACGAGCACGGCCCCGCAGAGCAAGGTCGTCAGGCTGAGTGCGGCGCCCGCTAGAACAGACAGCGGCCGGTAGGTCAGGACCACTACATGTTCCCCCTGATCGACGACGATGCCTCTCAGTCCGCCATAGACCTCATAGATCGGGGCCTCGACGCCATCGACGGTGGCCTTCCAGCCGGGGAAAAAAGTGTCGGTCAAAATCACCATTCCGCGACAACCCATGTCGGCGTTGAGGACGACTTTCGATGGGTTGTGCAACACGAGTCGAACGTTGTCGGGACGGTCGGGGCAGGAGTCCAGTTTCGGCGGCGGGCCGGTGACGAAGGCGGCCCGGGCGAGTCGGTCTTTGTAATGGTCGTTCATGGCCATGGCGTTATGGCCGGACAGCCAGGGGAGCAGTTCGTGGACCGCGAAAACGCGCGGGCGCGCCGCGGGATCCCTGTAGACCTTGAGGCCCGACTGGCCCGTGAAGACATCCTCGGTGTGAATCGCCGTCGGTTTGTCGCCCACGGCGAAGGCCACGCCCAGCAGGCGATTCTCACTGAGGCCGTTCAATCCCGTCGCGAGGGCGCTGGTTGACAGGCTGGCCAGATAGCCGCCCGACGTGTTGATCCCATGCCAGTCGCCGAAATTGTAAGGGACCAGCGACCGGTTGATTTCGACGCGCGGATTGCCGGGCTGGCGGCGCAGAAACGCGGCGATATCGCCGTGTTCGGAAAGAGCCGTCAATGGCGCGACACGCTCCTTCTCCGAATAGGCAGGCATCAGGAAGCTGTTCTCGTTGGACGCCTCGGTGACCATGACCAGCGTGGCGCAGAGCGCGGCGGCGCTGAGCGTGATGCGTTTCCTGCGGGCCAAAACAACGATGAGCGCCAGCGCCAGCGCGCACAGGGCGGTGACCAGGACGCGGTCTTCCTTGAGTGCGGCGAACTGCTGCGTCAGCGCCCAGCCGGTCCTGAGCGCGAAGATGCCCGCGGCCAGCCAAACCAGCCACCGCGAAACCTTTGACACCGAAGCTGGATCTCTGAGCAGCCTGTCGAGCGCCATCGCCGCCAGCACGGCGCCGGCAAGTCCCATCAGATAGAACGCGGCCGAGGGGTTTCTGGCCTTCTCGACCAGCGGCACGAGGCTGTAGAGCAGACCCTCCAGAGGCGAGTTCTCCGCCAGGGCGAAGAGGAGCGATCCCACGCCCAAGGCCGCCAGCCAGCGGGCTTCGCGCTTCCGCCGCCAGAGCCAGACGCCAACCAGGGCCAGGGTCAGCGTGACGACGCCCATGTAGGGCGAGGAGTGCGTGTGCATGCCGGGGAAGACGATGCCCAGCATGTCGGCGGGCCGGGCGCGAAAGTCCTTGTGGACGGTCCAGGGGACCTTGTCGCCCCAACCAAGGGGTCCGGGCGCGCCCACCCACCGCACTGAGTTCTTTCCATACTCATATGCCGGCAGGATCTGAACTGCCCCCGCGCAGACAGCCACCAGGAAAAACACGGCCGCGACGGCAAACAACCGGCGGTTCCGGACCCCATTCCAGAGGAAGATGCCGCCGCAGGCGACCGATAGGAAGATCGGCGCCTGGTGGTGTCCGCTGAGCCAGGCCATGCCGAGAAAAACGCCGCCAAAGACCGCCGATGCCCACACGGCCCGTCCGCGGCAGGCGCGAAAGACGTACATCAAAACCAGAGGGGCCCAGACCGCGCCGTTGAGCATCTGCGGCCATTCGGTTTCGCCCATCCATCCTAATAAGGTGTAGGCGCAGCCGGCGAAGATGGCGCTGGCGCGGCGGCAGCCCAGATCGCGGGCCAGGCGGTAGGCAAACCAGGCGGCCATCAGGTGGATGACGACGAAATACCAGTTCAGAAAACCGGTTTTGATGAATCCGTCGCGCAGCGGCATGGCGAACAGCAGCCAGTTCAAGGGATAAGCTACGCCCGGTTGCGCCTGGCCGATCAGCGGCTGGCCAAGCCATAAGTTCGGGTCCCACAGCGGGACGCGCCCGGCATGCCATTCGGCGGCTTGAAACTGGAGCCAGGGCAGAACCTGGGACGTGGTGTCGCCTCCCGTGAGCCAGGTGAACTGGTTGGTCAACAGGATCTTCCAGTAGAAGCCGCAGACGATGAGAACGAGGACGATCGCGGCGGCCAGGCGGGAGAGGCCGGGTGGTGGTTGATTATGTCCGGTGTGGTGGATTTCGGCCATGCCAGGATCCGGCGGTGTGAGTAAAAGCTTAGCAGAATCAAGCAAATGAGTGATGGCACGACGATTGCACTGGATGTGGTTGAACGAAGGAGGTTCACGGCCATGAAACGCCGCACATACACATTCCCGGCTCTGCTCACGCTGATGCTGGCAGTAGCCGTTCCTCCCATGACTGCCCAGACCGCGAACGACGACGCCGACGGCCCAGGCCGCGGCGTGGCCCGTTTGAGCCTGATGAACGGTGAAGTCTCGGTGCGCCGGGGGGACTCCGGCGACTGGGTCGCCGCCGCCATCAACGCGCCGCTGATGACCGAAGACCGCGTCTTCAGCGGTCCGCGTTCACGCGCCGAGGTGCAGTTTGACTACTATCACAGAGTTCGTCTGGCCGAAGATACCGAGCTCCGCCTGGCCGACATCGAGAACGGCCGGTATCTGATTCAACTGGCCCGCGGCACGGCCACCTTCAGCGCCTTGAAGGGCGGCGACGCGCAGGTCGAGATTTCGACGCCCGCGGCGGCGGTTCGTCCGGTGTCTTACGGCAGCTACCGCATCACGGTTTCCCCCGACGGCACGGCCGAGATCACCGTGCGCAGCGGCGAGGTCGAAATCTATACGCCCAGCGGGACCGAGCGGCTGAAGTCCGGCAGGACCATGCTGGTGCGCAATGGCGAGAACGGCGAGCCGCTGTTCCAGACCGTTGCCGCCATTGGCAGGGACGACTGGGACCGGTTCAACGACGCCCGCGACAAGGAGTTGCGGCGGGGTCTGGAGACCTATCAATATGTGAGCCGTGACATCTACGGCGCCGAGGATCTCCATGGTCACGGCGATTGGGTCGATGTCGCGCCTTACGGCCGCGTCTGGCAGCCGCATGTGGCGAGTGGCTGGGCGCCTTACCGCCATGGACGGTGGTCCTGGCTCGACTACTACGGCTGGAGCTGGGTGAGCTACGACCCCTGGGGTTGGGCTCCTTACCACTATGGCCGTTGGTTCAACCACGGTGGCCGGTGGTCCTGGTATCCGGGCGCGTATGGTCATGGGCGCCACTACTGGAGCCCGGGCCTGGTGGCCTGGTTTGGCTGGGGCAGCGGCGGAATCGGCATCGGTTTTGGCGGCGGCTGGGGCCACATGGGATGGGTGCCGCTGGCGCCTTATGATCCCTTCCACCGCTGGTGGGGCCGGGATTCCTATCGCGGCTACCGCGACGGGCGCGGGTACAACAACCTGACCGTGGTCAACAACGTGAACATCACCAATGTTTACCGGAATGCCCGCGTGAACAACGCCATCTCCATGCACGACGGCGACTTCAGCCGCGGCATGAGAGGCCAGGCCTTCCGCGGTAACTCTGACGAACTGGGCCGCGCCAGCGTGATGCGCGGTGGCGTACCGGTGACGCCGCAGCGCGAAAGCCTGCGCTTCGCCGACCGTGAAGCGCGTGCCATGCCTGCCGCCAGGAATGCTGGCGCCGGCAACGAGCGGTTCTACTCCAGAACTGAAGCGCGCGGCGTGGACCGCGTGCCGTTCGAGCGGCAGCGTGAAGCCATGCAGGGCGCCGAGCGCCGGACCGCGTCCGATGGGCGGCGCGGCGGCGAGGGCATCGAGACCATCCGCGGCGGCAACGTTCGCGGCGGGGTCGAGAACGCCCCTGGAAGAACCGTGGGCACCGATGGCAGCCGAAATGCGCGGACCGGCGAAGAGAACCGGGGCGGCTGGCGGACTTCCGGCGAACCGGCAACGGCTGGCGCCCGTGGCGGCGACACCAATAATGTTGGTGAAGGCCGCACGGCTGCTCCGAGAGGCGGCGAAGCCGGTGGCGCGACCACCCGCGGTGGTTGGCGGTCATTCGGCGATCCGGCTGGCGGACGGCCGGCGGGCGGCGAAGCCTCCGGCGCACGGACCAGCGGCGAACCCGGCGGCGCCAGGACTGGCAGGAGCGCGGATGCCGTGCGGGGCGGGGAAGCCGCGAACTCCGATTCCCGGGGTGCGTGGCGCGGATTCGGCGATCCTGGGCGCGGTTCCAGGAACGAGTCCACGGTCCGTACCGGCGATGCGACTGAAGGAGCCCGGACGAGCGGGAACGCGCGTTCGGCCGAAGCTCCGGCGAGCCGCTCCGACAGCGGGCGCGGGACGTGGTCCACTCGCGGCGGCGACACCAGCGGCCGCGAAGCCACCGGGACCGGAACGGGGCGCACCGAGAGCGGTCGCGGCAATGAATCCTGGTCCACCCGTGGCGGGTCCGATCGCGGCAGCGCGCCGGCCCGGGTCGAATCGCCGAGAAGCGAGACTCCTCGCAGCGAGGCGCCTCGCAGCGAAACGCCCAGGGCCGAACCGGCCAGGAGCGAGCCTTCGCGGTCCGAACCGCCCGCGCGAACCGAGTCGCCGCGGGCGGGCGGGCGAGGCGGCAACGATGATATGGCGGGCGCGCGCTCCAGCGCGCCCTCTTCCACAGGCAGCGGGTTTGTCAGCGGCGGGTCGGGCCAGCGGTGGTCGACCCGCTCTTCCGATGCGGGAGAAGCCAGCAGCAGCCGGAGCTTCGGCTCGGGATCGGCGGGCATGAGCGAGTCCAGGTCCGAGAGCCGGGGCAACTGGTCGACTGGCGGCGGCGACATCGGCAGCCGGTCGTCGATTGGAAGGAGCGAATCCTACGGCGGCGGCAATTCGGGTATGGGTTCGTCCCGTTCGATGCCGTCGACCCGCGGCATGGATAGCAGCCCCAGTTATGGCGGTTCGAGCCGGAGTTCCGGTGGAGGCGGCGGGATGAGCGCGCCGGCTTCCAGTTCCCGTAGCGGAGGCGACTCCGGTGGCGGAGGCGGTGGAATGCGCAGCAGCGGCGGCGGATTCGGCGGAGGCGGCGGGATGAGCAGCGGTGGCGGAAGCGGTGGAGGCAGCGGTGGAGGAATGAGAAGCAGCGGCGGCGGCGGGACGAGCAGTGGCGGACGCAGCAGCGGTGGAGGCGGTGGCCGCAGTGGTGGAGGCGGCGGGCGGCGGTAGTTTTCCTGATTCGACCTTTCCCCTCAGCCCGGCCTGGCAGCTAAGTGGTTGCAGGCCGGGCACTTTTGCGTCCGGGGAATCTCGACCAAACGAACCTCTGGCTCCTGATGGTCTGGGTTTGGACCAACGCAAGTTGACATAATATTGATTATCATCAGTTAAACTACCACGCCAACTAAGCCGGCAGTGGCCGTCCCCGCCCTTCCGAAAGACGGCCCAATCGGCCGGCACCCCGATGATCGGGACCGGGTTGGGGTGTCAGCGTGTGGGGACTTCGGGAAACCGGATGAGGGCTGAGACCACATCCTCGATCAGGCGTGGAACGTCGGCCGGGTTGGTTACCTCGACCACCTGGCAGCCGGCGGCGCGGGCGCTGGCGATTCCTGCGGCCGAATCCTCGAAGGCGATCCCGCAGCTGACGCCGAGCCGCTCCATGGCAGTCCGATAAGGCTCGGGGTCCGGCTTGAGGGCCGTGACCTCGTCACCGTAGACAATCGCGCCAAGAAGAGGAAGTACTCCTTCTCTCCGTAAGATCGGCTCGATCTCTGTCTTTCCGCTTGAAGTTACGACGGCTATCTGATAGTCCTGACAACCTGTTAGAGCATCCAACAGGGCTTGAGAGATGACTCTGTTGTGGGCAACTAGATCTCTAAATGCCTGTTCTTTCAATGGGTAAAGCGGTGTCAGCTCATCCAGTGAATAAACAATCGGCCCCATCTGGCCTAAAGTAAACAACATCTGGCGGTCTGAGATGCCGATGCAGTTCGTTTGGTAGTAGTCCCAGTCCAGGCGGATTCCTTTGGTCAGCAGGAGGTCCCGCCAGCACTGGAAGTGCAAGGGTTCGGTATCAGCCAGGACGCCGTCAAAGTCAAAAAGCAGCGCCGGCAGGTGTGGGTTTTTCAATTGGCTTGATCTCACTGGGTGAAGCGGATGCTGCGGGCCGTGGCTTGATAGACCGGCTCGAAGCGCTGGAAGTCGTTCTCGGGCGAAACAAAGATGAAGTAATACAGATTCGCGCCGCGGTCGATGGTGATCACAACGTCGATCTCTCTGGTGTTCGGGAACGGGGATTCCGACGACAGCCGGGTGACGTAGGCGTTGGAGCCGTCGATGACAATCTGCTGCGACTGGACTTCCACCTTGACCCCCTGGTTGGACTGGCTGACCTGCTGAAGGAACGCCTTGGTGTCGCGCTGCAAATCCACTCTGCCGCCCTGCACCTGCGACGAGCCGGCGATGATGCCGTAGCCGATGGCGTTGTTGCCTCCCTGCCCTTGGACGATGCCTTCCTTTGGGGCGAGCGTGACGCCGCTCGATCCATTGCCTTGCTTGACGAAACCCTCAGGATAGGAGAATGAGACTCCCCCGCCCTGGTAGGTCAGCGACCTGCCGGAGAGCGTCAATTTAGGCTGTGACGATGCCTTGGGGGTAGGCTGAGCCTGGCCGGGAGCCGGTTTGGCGACCGCCGGGAGTTTGGCGATGGCCTGCTTCATTTTGGCGAGGTCGCCTTCGGTCTGGCCGTAGGACCGTTTGGGAAGGAACGGGATCTCTTTTTCGACCGATTTGACGCGGTTGCCGGGATTGGGGTGGGAGGAGAAGAACTCGACCAGTTTGCTGTTGCCGCGGCCGGCCTCGGCCTGGAGTTTTTCGAAGAAGTGGGCCATTTCGAGCGGGTCGTAACCGGCCTTGGCCATGGTGTGCATGCCGAGCAGGTCGGCGTCGCTTTCGGCGCCGCGGGAGTATTTCATCAGGACGGAGTTGGCGCCGAGTCCGATGCCGAGTTGGGCGAGGTTTCCCATCAGCGAGCCGCCGCCGCCGGCCAGTGCGCCGCCGAGGGTGGCGATCAGGGCGATGCCCTGGGACTTGGACGCCTGGTTGGTGCCGTGGCGAAGGACGACATGGGCAAGTTCGTGGGCGAGGACGCCGGCCAGTTGGGCCTCGCTTTCGGCGGCGGTGATGAGGCCGGTATGGACGTACATGGGTCCGCCGGGCAGGGCGAAGGCGTTGATGCTGTCTTCCTTGACGGCTTTGAAGTAGAAGGGGTATTTGTCGAGTTCGCCGCGCTCGACGAGGCGGTTGCCGATGCGGTTGACGTAGGCGGTGAGGTCCTTGTCGGAAACCACGACAAGCTGCTTTTCGATTTCGGCGGCGGCTTCGCGGCCGAGTTGGATGTCCTGCTCCTTGCTGAACAGGTTCCAGCCGGGTTTGGGCAGTTTGCGCGCGCCGGCGGCGAAGAGCAGGACGGTTGTGGCCAGCAGGCCAATCGTCACTCGTTTACGCATCGTCATGAAATCCTCCTAGCTGTCATAATGTACAAGTATGACGCCCACAGAAAAAATATGGCACAACGGGCGCTTCATCGGCTGGGATGATGCGCGGATTCATGTGCTCTCACATGTCGTCAGCTACGGCAGCAGCGTCTTCGAAGGCGTTCGCTGCTATGAAACACTCGCCGGTCCGGCCGCATTCCGGCTTCGCGAACACACGCGCCGGCTGCTTGATTCTGCCAAGATCTACCGGATTCCGGTGGACTACACGGTGGATCAGTTAATTGAGGCCCAGGTCGAACTCGTACGGTTGAGCGGTCTAAGGTCATGTTATATCAGGCCGATCATTCTACGCGGTTACGGCGGCGTGGGCGTGCTGCCGGTGAACAACCCGACGGAGATTTTCCTGGCCTGCTGGGAGTGGGGCAAGTACCTGGGCGAAGAGGCGCTGGCCGAGGGCGTCGACGTCTGCATATCGTCATGGACGCGGATCGCTCCAAATACGTTGCCGGCGCTGGCCAAGGCCGGGGCCAACTACATGAACTCGCAGTTGATCCGCATGGAAGCCGACCGCAACGGCTACGCCGAAGGCATCGCGCTGGACTCGAACGGGACCATCAGCGAAGGGTCGGGCGAGAACATATTCGTCATTCGCGATGGCAAGATGCATACGCCGCCGCTGAGTTCGAGCGTGCTGCCCGGGATCACGCGGGACACGGTGGTGACGCTGGCGCGCGAGCTGGGCGTGCCGGTGGTTGAGACGGTATTGCCGCGTGAAATGCTTTACATCGCGGACGAGATCTTCTTCACGGGCACGGCGGCCGAGGTTACGCCGATCCGGACAGTGGACAAGATGCAGATCGGAACAGGGCGTCGCGGGCCGATCACGGAGAAGTTGCAGAAGGCGTTCTTCGACATCGTCGAGGGCAAGGTGGCCGACACGCATGGTTGGCTGACTCCGATCGGCGGCGGAGCGGCGGGATGAAGCCTTTTGCGGGATGAAGCCTTTTGCGGGCTGAAGCCCTTTGCAGGCTGAAGCCCGCCCCACCAAACGATCCGGGCCGCGGAGGCCGCTCCCGATGTCTTCACCTCCCCCGAGATTTAACAAGCGGAGCGGCCCCGCGGCCCGAACTCTTAAGACTGTACACGGAAGACGGGCCCGGCGGGAAGAGATTTCCACGCCGGGCCGCCGTGTTTTTGACAGAAATAAGCTGTCTGGAATGAATAGGTTGCGAACCGCCCCATGTGGGCAAGTTGTGGATAAAACAGAATGGCTGTGAATTGTTCCGGGTTTGACGCCTCGACCGGCTGCTATGTGGAGCTTGGATTCGACGGCTTGATTGCTTCGGTGGACACGCCGATCAGGGTTCCTGAGCGGGGGCCGTGGCTGGCGCCGGGGTTCATCGATTTGCAGGTGAACGGGTTCAAGGGGGTGGATTTCTGCGCCGCCGGTGCGAGCCTGGACGAGATCGGCGCGGCGATCGACGCCATTCTGGCGACGGGCACGACGCGGTTCTTCCCGACAGTCATTACGGGATCGGCGGAGACGATGCTGGGGTCGCTGAAGATGCTGGCCGCGGCGCGGAAGGCGCTGCCGAGGGGGCGGGCGATGGAGGCGTTCCACGTCGAGGGCCCGCATATTTCGCCGGTCGACGGTCCGCGGGGGGCGCATCCCAAGGACGCGGTGCGGCCGCCTTCGATTGACGAATTCGAGCGCTGGCAGGAGGCGGCCGAGGGCAATATCCGCCTGGTGACGCTGGCGCCTGAATGGCAGGGCGCGCCCGCCTATATCGAGCACATCACGGGGCGGGGGGTGGTGGCGGCGATCGGTCATATGGACGCGGACGAAGCGCAGATCGACGCGGCGGTGCGGGCAGGGGCGACGCTATCGACACATCTGGGCAACGGGGCGGGGGCTTCCCTGCCCCGGCACCCTAATTTCCTTTGGAGTCAGATGGCGGAAGATCGTTTGGCCGCCAGCCTGATTGTTGACGGTATTCATCTGGGCAAGGCGTTTCTGAAGGTGGCGCTGCGGGCCAAGGGGTTGGAACGGGCAGTCCTGATCACCGACGCAGTGGCTCCGGCGGGTTGCGCGCCGGGTGCTTACAAGCTGGGCGAAGTGGATGTCATCCTGCATCCGGAAGGGAAAGTGACGCTGACAGACGGGCAGCGATTGGCCGGATCGAGCCTGCATATGGACCGGGGTGTTGAGAACCTGATGCGGATCTGCGGGCTGTCGTTGCGCGACGCGGTGACGATGGCGACGCGGAATCCGGCGCGGGTTGGGCGGGTGGCGGGACGGCAGCGGGGGTTGGCTCCTGGGGAACGGGCCGACATAGTTGAGTTCGAGTATGACGAGCAGGGGAGGTCGATTCGGGTGCTGAGGACGTGGCTGGATGGCGAACTGGTTTTTGAGGCGCGGTGAGTCGGACAGCGGGGCCCGAGGACTTGCGCTGAGCTGGAATTTTCATGGTTTTTCGTGGAATTTCATGTAGGCTGAAGACATGGAGCGCACTGCTTCCCTTTCGACCGCGATCGATGCCGAGTTAAGAGAGGCGTTGACGCGATACTGCAAGCGGCGCGGCCTCAAGATCCGCCACGTGGTAGAGCAGGGCCTTCTGGAACAGCTTGAAGACGAGATCGACCGCCAGGCGTGGCTTGAGCGCCGCGATGAGCCGAGGGTTGCCCTTGAAGCCGTTCTCTCCGCCCGCCGCGGCTCGTAGGCGATGGCTTCCGTCTACCGCGTCGAGTTCACACGCAGCGCGGGGAAGGAGTTTCTTGGGCTTCGCCGGGAGGTCCAGGAGAAGGTTCTTGAGTCGATTGAGGTCATCAGGCGAAATCCGGCGACGACTCTGGTCCAAATCAGGAAGCTGTCCGGCCTGGAGTCCGTGTATCGTTTCCGGGTGGGGGACTTTCGCGTGGTTTATGAGTTGCGCGCGCGCCAGTTGGTCATCCTGGTCATCAAGATCGGCGACAGGCGGGAGGTGTACCGTGCGTTCTGATCGGGCGGATTGGAAGGAAGGGCGTTCCGATTGAACGGCGCCCTGCTATACTCATCTGAAATCAAGAGAGGGAGCACTGGGATGCCCTTGACCACTCGACGTGTATTTTGCGCCATCGCGCCGGCGATTCTGGGAGCGACGGATAAGTCCGGAATGAAGCGGCCTGTGACGGGCAGCGGCAGTCACTTGTATGAGGTGATCCACGACTGGGGCGAGTTGCCGCGGACGATCAGCTATGGCAACACGCATGGGGTTTGCGTGGATGGGCAAGGCCAGGTTTACGTCCACCATACCGTCCATGCGTCGAGCGCGAGCGAGGACACGATGGTGGTGTTCGACGGCAAGGGCAGGTTCGTGCGGAGTTGGGGGCGTGAGTTCAAGGGCGGCGCCCACGGGTTGCATATCCGCAAAGAGGGGCGGGAAGAGTTCCTCTATCTGTGCGATACGGTGCGCGCCGTGGTCGTAAAGACGACGCTGAAGGGCGAGGTGGTTTTCACGCTCGGCTATCCGAAGGAGTCGCCGGAGTACCCGCTGGATGGGGAGGGCAAGCCGGCAGGGAAGTACAGCCCGACAAATCTGGCGGTCGCGCCGAACGGGGACATCTATGTCGCCGACGGGTATGGATCGAGCTACATCAATCAGTACAGTTCGAAGGGGAACTTCATCCGCACGTTCGGCGGCAAGGGCAAAGAGGCGGGCCAACTGAACCAGCCCCATGGGATCGCGATCGACGAGCGGGGTCGGGAGCCGGCGGTCTTGGTGGCGGACCGGGCGAACCGGCGATTCCAGTACTTTTCCCTTGACGGCAAGCATCTGAGGTTCGCGGCCGAGGGGGGCGTGAAACTGCCGTGCCACTTCGACCAGCGGGGCGAGTTGTTGCTGGCGCCGGACCTGGAAGCGCGGGTGACGCTGCTCGACGGGAAGGACCAGGTGCTGGCGCAGTTGGGCGAAGACGATACGAACACCTGGGGGCAGATGAGGAAGAAGGCGCGCGGGGAGTTTGTTCCGGGCAAGTTCATATGCCCGCACTCGGCCTGCTTTGACCGGGACGGGAACATATTTGTTGTGGAGTGGGTGGAAGTGGGGCGCGTGACGAAGCTGAGCAGGATATCCTAATTAGGATGTCCGAGATCACAGTCCGCGTGGCCACGCCGGCCGATGCCGAGTTTATCGTCCGGGGCAATGCCTCGATGGCGCTGGAGACCGAGGGGTTGTCGCTTGACCTGGACCGGTTGCGCGATGGGGTCCACGCGCTGTTCGAGAAACCGGAGCGCGGGGTATATTATGTTGCCGAAGTGGGGGGCAAGCGGGCTGGGCAGATGATGATCACCTACGAGTGGTCGGACTGGCGGAACGGCGATTTCTGGTGGATTCAGAGTGTGAATGTGGAGAAGGAGTTTCGGGGGCGGGGTGTCTTCACAGCGTTGTACAGATTCGTGGAGGGGCTTGCACAAACGAACTCCGGGGTGGGTTTGAGGCTGTATGTGGAGCACGAGAATGGGCGGGCGCGGGCGACGTACGAAAAGGTAGGGATGGTGAAGACGGTGTACGAGATGTTCGAGGTCGATTTTGTGCTCTCGCGACCGTCAACCGTGCTGTAATTTTCAACAATCGCCGTTGTGTTTTGCAACACGCCTTAACATCTTTCTTTTCATCTGCTTAGCCGCTTTTTGTGGAATCTTACAGCGCTTCATGTAGACATTCACAACACATGGCATTTTCGCAACTGACCCGCAAGTCATTGATTTATTGATAGGTTGCGAGGATTTCGAGTTTGGCCACCAGCTTGCATATAGAAAGGTGCAGGCAGAAGAGCCTGAAGAAAGTCGAGATCCTCACATGACAGTCCTATTCGTAATTCTAACCTTCACGGTCTTTATTATTGCTGACCTCGTGATGAACAAGGGCAAGGCTCCCATGGCCGCCCATGAACCGGTGCTTGAACCCGCCATTGAAGACGCCGAAGTTGCTGGTGGATACGCAATCCCTGGCCATCTCCGCTATCACCCCGGCCACATGTGGCTCGCCCGAGAGCGCAAGAACGTGAATCGGGTTGGCGTGGATTCGTTTGCCGCTGCGTTCACCGCCGGAGTCGAGAAGATCGACCTGCCGAAGGCCGGCCAGTGGGTCCGTCAGGGCCAGAAGGTCGTCACGCTGCATCGCAACGGTGAAAAAGTTGAGATCGTGTCGCCGGTGGAAGGCGAAGTTGTTGAAGTGAATGCCCGGATCGCCGAAGACGCTTCCCTGCTCCGCCAGGACCCTTATGGCGAAGGCTGGTTGATGACCGTGTTTGCTCCCGACGACGAGAGCCCGGCCCGCAACCTGCTGCCCACAAACCTGGTCGCCAACTGGATGCGTGAAGCGGCCGACCGCTTGTTCGCGATGCAGCCCCAGCTTGCCGGCGCCACGGCCGCGGACGGCGGCGAACCGATTCAGGAACCTGCACTTGCTCTCGACGCCAAGACCTGGAGCCAGGCTGGTCGCGAGTTTTTCCTCGATTGATGAAAATATCATCACTTCAGACCTTTTAGTCTGGTAAGAATCCACAGTACGGGCTAGACTGAAGACTAGCCCGGAGGTCAAATGGCGCGAGCGATCCTGTATGACAGCGTACTTTGCGTAGGCTGCCGACAATGTGAAGAAACCTGTTCTGAGCGTTGGAAACTGCCGTACAACGAGAAGATAGCGGCCGAGGAGAAGGTCTCGGCGCACAAGCTCACCGCGGTTCGCACCCATGGTGAGCGTTTCTCGAGGAAGCTCTGCATGCATTGCATCGATCCGGCCTGTGTTTCGGTTTGTCCGGTAGCGGCGCTACAGAAGACCGAAGCCGGGCCGGTTGTTTATTTGGAGGAGCGGTGCATGGGTTGCCGATACTGCATGACGGCGTGCCCGTTCCAGGTTCCCTCCTATACATGGAGTGAACGGCTGGCTCCGAAGGTGGCCAAGTGCGACATGTGCTCGGACCAACTGAAGGAGCCGACGCGGTGCAGTTCGATCTGCCCGACGGAGTCGACGATCACGGGTGACCGTGACGAGTTGATCGAAAAGGCGAAGGCGAGGATCAAGGAGAATCCCAAGGATTACTATCCCGCCATCTACGGGATTGAGGAGGCGGGCGGGACATCTGTGCTGATCCTGTCGGCGGTTCCATTCGATCAGATCGGCTACAACATGAACGTGCCGAAGGAAGCGTTGCCGCTGACGACGTGGGCGGCGCTGCAGCATATCCCGAACATTGTCGTGTCCGGATCGGTCCTGATGGGCGGCATCTACTGGCTGAACAACCGCAAGGAAGAGGTTGCGCGGCGGGAGGGCGGGAAGTGATGAAACTGGCGATGCCGAAAATCACCTTCTGGCGTATGATCTTCGCGGGTCTGATGCTTGCAGCTCTGTGGGCGACCTATGTACGCGTGACCGGCGGACTGGCGGCCTCGACGAACCTGAGTGACGAGTTTCCATGGGGCATTTGGATTGGTTTTGACATCCTGTGCGGTGTGGGGTTGGCCGCGGGCGGGTTCACGCTGGCGGCGATCGTCCACATCTTCAATCTGAAGGAGTACAAACCCGTTGTCCGGCCGGCGATTCTGACGGCGTTCCTGGGCTATGTTCTGGTCGTTATCGCGCTGATGTTCGACCTTGGCCGCCCGTGGCGTATCTGGCATCCATTGATCATGTGGAATCCGCGCTCGGTGATGTTTGAGGTGGGCTGGTGCGTGACGCTGTACACGACGGTTCTTTTCCTGGAGTTCTTCCCGCTGGTTCTTGAGCGATTCAAGTTGAAAAGGGCGATTTCGGTGCTCAAGGCGATGATGCCGCCGATCATAATTCTTGGCGTGGTTCTGTCGACGCTGCACCAGAGTTCGCTGGGCAGTCTGTATCTGATCATGAAGGGCAAGTTGCATCCGCTGTGGTACAGCCCGCTGCTGCCGCTGCTGTTCTATATTTCGGCTATCGCGGTCGGTTTGGCCATGACGATCTTCGAGTCGTGGCACAGTGCGAGGGCGTTCGGACGGCAGCTCGAGTGGCCTCTGATTCAGAAACTGAGCCGGATGCTGGCGGTTGTGCTGGCGCTGTATGTGGCGATGCGGCTGTTTGACTTGACCCAACGGCAGGCCTGGCACTATCTGGAACAGCCGGGGTGGGAGAGCCGGCTGTTTATGCTGGAGATGATTCTGACGATTGTGCCGATGCTGCTGCTGTTCAGGGAGAAGACGAGGCAGAATCCAACGGGACTCTACATCACGGTGGTGATGTTCCTGCTCGGCTTTGTCACGAACCGGTTGAACATCAGCATCACCGGCATGGAAAGGTCCTCGGGCGTGAGCTACATTCCGAAGTGGACCGAAGTGGCGGTGACGTTCGCCATCATCGCGGGCGCGTTTGCCATCTTCCGTTTTGCGGCGAAGCATCTGCCCGTCTTTGAAGCCGCGGAGCATCCGGCGCCGGCCGGCGAATCGGGCGGGCGCAGATCGGATCTGGTGAGCGCGGGCGCATCCGGGGATTAAGCCCAATGGCGGACGAGACCGCATCGACGAGCCTGCCGCGATTCGGTATTGCGGCCAAACTTGCGGTGTGCCTGGTGTCGGCCGTTCTGGCGGGATTCGGTCTTTTCAGCTATTTCCAGCAGAAGTTGGAGCAGACCCATCTCGAGACCCTGGTCGGCCTGAGCGCGGAACAGGTGGCTGACGTAGTGCATTCGTCGGCATACCGGGCGATGCTGCATAACGACCGCGACGCCCTCTACACGCTCATTCGCGATTTCGGGCGAGAACCGGGCATCCGGCGTGTGCGCATAGTCAACGAAGAAGGGCTGATCCAGCACTCGACGCACCTGGGCGAGGTGGGCGAGGTTGTGGACAAGAGCGCGGAGGCGTGCGATGCCTGCCACGCTTCGACGCAGCCGCTGACGAGGCTGGACAGAAAGGACAGGGCGCGCATTTTCACCGACGACGAGGGGCGCCGCAACCTGGCGGTGATCCGTCCGATTGAGAACGCTCCAGAGTGCAGCAACGCGGCCTGCCATGCGCATCCGGCATCGCGCCGGATTCTGGGCGTCATCGACGTCCATCTGGCGCTCCACGGCGTAGACGCTCAACTAGCCGAATTCCGCATGCAGATGATCTCGTTCACGGCCGCCGCGGCGCTGCTGGCCTGCGTGTTGAGCGTTCTATTCGTGTTCAATGTTGTGCACCGTCCGGTGAGGCTGCTGTTGCATGCGATCGGGGAATTGAAACGCGGCGATCTGACCCATCGCGTGAACGTGGGAACGCGCGACGAGTTTGGCGTGCTGGCCAGCGAATTCGATTCGATGGCTCATGCGATCGACAAGGCGCAGATCGAGTTGCGCAGGTGGAACGACACGCTTGAGGCACGGGTGAGCCAGAAGTCCGCGGAACTTGAGAAGGCGCATAAAGGCCTTGTGGTAAGCGAGAAGATGGCGTCGCTTGGAAGGCTTGCGGCGACGGTGGCTCACGAAGTCAACAACCCGCTATTCGGCATGCTCACCTATGCGCGGCTTTGCCTGAAGGACCTGGACAAGCTCGAAGGCGACGAGTCGCGCAAGGAACGGGTGAAGGAACATCTGAGGATCATCGAACGGGAGAGCCGGCGCTGCGGGGACCTGATGAAGACGCTGCTGGCGTTTTCCCGGCAGAAGCCCCCGGAGAGGGCGCAGACGGACGTGAACACCGTGGTCGAGCGCGCGTGCTCGCTCCTGCTGCATAAATTAACGTTGTCCCGCATCGAACTGATCAAGGAGCTTGATCCTGATCTGCCTGCGATCCTGGCGGACACGGCGCAGATCCAACAGGTGATTGTGGTGTTGCTGGCCAACGCATCGGAGGCGGTCACGGAAGGCGGATCGGTGCGGATCCGGACGGGTTGCGCGAGCGATGGCAAGGGCGTTGTGATCACTGTCACCGATAGCGGACCGGGCGTACCGGCCGGCTTGCGGGAGACGATCTTCGAGCCCTTCTTCACGACAAAGGAAGAGCAGCACGGCACAGGCCTGGGCTTGGCAGTGGCCCGCACCATCGTGGACCATCACGGCGGTTCGCTGACTCTGAATCCCGATTCGAGCCACGGGGCGGAGTTCGTTGTCCGGCTCCCAATGGAAGCGCCAGAAGAACTCGCGGCGTCGGCAGCAGACTTTAGCGGAGGAACCAAAGAATGACACGCGGTCGAATTCTGATCGTCGACGACGATCCCGTTGTTCGCGATTCACTGGGCAAATGGTTTGAAAGCGAGGAGTTCCAGGTCGAGGTCTGTCCCGGCGCGCATGTGGCGCTCGAGAGGCTGTCGCACGACCGTTTCGACCTGGCGTTGCTTGATATAAAAATGCCGGGCGTGGACGGTATTGAATTGCAGGCCCGCTTGCACGACATTGCTCCGGAAATGCCGGTGGTGATCATGACTGGCTTCGCGTCGGTTGAGACTGCGGTGAAGGCGCTAAAGAACGGCGCCTATGACTACATCACGAAGCCGTTCGACCCGGACGAACTGGTGCACCTGGTATCGAACGCGATCGCGCACCGCCGCGCCGAGGGTGAAGTGGTCAGGCTCAAGGAGAACCTGCAACAGATCTTTCCGGAGACATCGCTGATCGGGCAGAGTCCGCAAATGAAACGGGTGATCGAACTCGTCGAAACGGTTGCGCCGACAGACGCGACCGTGCTGATCACAGGTGAGAGCGGCACGGGCAAAGAGGTTGTCGCGCACGCCATCCACGCGGCCAGCCCGCGGCGTTACAACCCGATGGTGGTCATCCATTGCGGCGCACTCACCGAGACGCTGCTCGAGAGCGAGCTGTTCGGCCACGAGAAAGGCGCGTTCACCGGCGCCCAGGCGCGAAAGAAGGGCAAGTTCGAGATGGCCGAGGGCGGGACCGTTTTTCTGGACGAGATCAGCGACATCAGCCTGCGGACACAGACGGATCTGTTGCGCGTGCTTCAAGAGAAAGAGATCGTCCGCGTGGGCGATTCACATGCAGTGAAAGTGGATTTTCGGGCCGTAGCGGC
The DNA here is from genome assembly GCA_947084845.1 of uncultured Bryobacteraceae bacterium. Lineage (GTDB taxonomy): Bacteria > Acidobacteriota > Terriglobia > Bryobacterales > Bryobacteraceae > PNKE01. The sequence continues at coordinate 52,669 of CAMTUE010000004.1, forward strand.
GACAAATAAACGGCTGGAAAAGCAAGTCGAAGATGGCTTGTTCCGCCCTGACTTGTATTATCGCTTAAATGTTTTTACTATTGACATTCCTCCTCTGCGCGCCCGAAGAGAAGACATTCCACTGCTGGCCACTCACTTTATCGGAAAGCTTACCTCACAGATGAACAGGCAGCCGCAGCGGTTATCGGCGGCAGCGATGGAAGCGCTGATGGACTATGCGTGGCCCGGCAACGTCAGGGAGTTGGAGAATTCAATCGAGCGGGCGCTTTTGATCAGCCGGACGCCCGAGCTTGAGCCGGATGATTTCCCGTTTCAGACGCTGCGCGCCGCACAGCTCGGCGGACGGCGATTGGAGGATATCGAGCGGGCCCATATCGAGCGTGTTCTGACTGAAACCACATGGAATTTGTCGCACGCCGCGCGAGTGTTGGCCATTGACCGCACAACGCTCTATAACAAGATCCGCCGCTACGAACTGGAAGACCCAAGGCGTATCAGGTAGCGGTTGAAAAACGTGGCGGCGAAGATCCACATCCTGCCGGTTTCGCCTCCGGTCCCGGATTTGAACCTCCTTGACCAGCTCTCCGCCGGCCTGGCAGGTGCGCTGAAGGTCTCCTGCCGCGTGGTGACCGAGGAGTTCGACGCGTCATTCGCCTTCGACACGTACAGGGGGCAGACTTACTCGACGGCTGTGCTGGCGCGGCTTGCTGAAGCGCCGATCGGAGACGGCGAGATCATGCTGGGAGTCTGCGAAGCGGACCTGTACGTGCCCGTGCTGACGTTCGTCTTTGGCGAGGCGCAGTATCCTGGGCGTGCGGCGATTATCTCGGCGGCGCGCCTTCACGAAGAGTTCTACGGGCTGCCGCCCGACCCGGCGAAACTGAATGAACGGCTGCTGAAAGAGGCGATTCACGAGATCGGGCACACGCGAGGATTGGGCCATTGCGACGACTGGAACTGCGTGATGGTGTCGTCGCATCGCGTGGAGCGTCTGGACCTTAAATCGGCTCAATACTGCGCGCGTTGCAAAAGAAAGCTCAGCGCTTTCTAAATCTGGCAGTGGGGGGCTTTTTGCCGGTATTCCGCGCCCAGGGTCCGGCAAGCGAAAACATCAGGCGCTTCTCGACGGCATCGACGTGGTCAAGCCGAACCCGCACCGGGTCGCCGATGGCGATTTCGCGGCGGGAGCGTTCACCGGCGATTTTGCGGGTGTTTTCATGATAATTCCAGTGCTCGCCAGGCAGACCGTCGATCGGGACGAGCCCTTCCACAAAGAGGTCGTTCAATTCGACGAAGAAGCCGAAGCGCGTGGTTGAGATGACCAGGGCGTCGAACTCTTCGCCGACGCGGTCCGCCATGAACTTGACGCGTTTCCATTCGAGCAGTTCGCGCTCGGCTTCGGCGGCGCGGCGTTCGGTGTCGGAACACATGCGGGCGAGGCCGGGGAGATCCGAGACCTCGGGAGGTTGGCGATCGAGCAAAGAACCGAGGAGACGATGGACAATGAGGTCGGGGTAGCGGCGGATGGGCGAAGTGAAGTGGGTGTAGCTATCAGCGGCCAGCGCGAAGTGGCCGACGTTCTCGGCGGCATAGCGGGCCTGCTTGAGCGAACGCAACATGAGGAAACTCAGGATGCGTTCCTCGGGGCGGCCTTCGAGCTTCGCGACCAGTTTTTGATACATGCGCGAAGAGACCTTCATGCGTTCGTCGGCGCGCACGATATCGCGCCTGAGTTTGCGTCCGTCCGAGGTTCGAGTGACGGCGGGGAAGCGCTTGACGGGCACTGCGCCGAAGCCGAGCGAATAGCCGAAGCGGGCGGCGAGGTCTTCGAAATCCATCACCTTTTGCGGGTCGGGAGACTCGTGGATGCGGAAGATGGACTCGGTCAGAGAGGCTTCCAGATGGGCGCTGACGGTCTCGTTCGCGGCCAGCATGAACTCTTCGATGATGCGGTTCGCGATGTTGCGCGGCGCGCGGTCGATGGAGGTCATCAGGCCGTTTTCGTCGAAGACGATGAAGGGTTCAGGCAGGTCGAAATCGATTGAGCCGCGCTTCTGGCGCTTGCGTTGGAGGATTTCAGCCAGGTCCTTCATCATCAGGAAACGATCGACCAGCGGCGCGTATTTCGTGCATCGCTCCGGGTCGCCTTCGAGGATCAGATGGACATCGGTGTAGGTCATCCGCTCGGCGCTGCGGATGACGCCGCGGCAGAATTCCTTTTTGACGACCTGGCCCTGGTGGTCGATCTCAAGCAGGGCCGACATGACGAGGCGGTCCACAAGCGGCTTGAGGGAGCAGATGCCGGTGGAGAGTTCGAGCGGCAGCATGGGCACGGCGCGGTCTGGAAAGTAGACGCTCGTGCCGCGGATGAGGGCTTCGTTGTCGATGGCCGAGCCGGGCTTGACGTAGTGGCTGACGTCGGCGATGTGGACGTGAAGGAGATAGCGGCCTTCGGCGGAGCGGTCCACCCAAACGGCGTCGTCGAAATCCCGCGCCGTCTCGCCGTCGATCGTGACGCAGTCCATGTGGCGGAAGTCGCGGCGGCGGGCGATCTCGGCGGCGGCGATCGACTCGTCGAAGGCTCGCGCCTCATCGAGTGCTTCGGCGGAGAAGCGATTCGGCAGGTGATGCTTGCGGATCGTGATTTCGACATCGACGCCGAAGTCGTCGGGATGGCCGAGGATTTCGATGACACGGCCGGCAGCGTCTTCGCCGCGCTCGGGGAAGTCGAGAAGTTCAACGTTAACGATCTGGCCGTCGAGGTCCTCGATCGAATTCACCTTCGGAATCGGCGCGCCAATGCGATCGGGGTTTGACGCCGTGCCGGGGAACTCCATTCCATCAGGGATGAAGATCGCCTGCTGGATGCGGCTTTCCTGAGGCACGACGTAATTCGTCTTGCGGCCGATCTTGAACTCGCCGACGACAGTGGGGTGGGCTCGCCTGATGATGCGGACGAGGTCGCCTTCGGCCTTACCGTCGGGCAGGACGCGGGTGACATGGGCGAGGACGCGGTCTCCGTGCATCGCGCTCATCGACGGGTCTGGCGGAATGAAGATGTCGCCTTTGACGCCGCGTACGGGGCTGTCCGGGACGACGAAACCGTAGCCGTCGCGGTGCATTGCAAGGCGGCCGATGGCGTATTCCTGAGTTCGCGACGGGAGCACGAACTGGCCGCGCATTTCGATCACGGCGCCACGCCGGACGAGGAGATCGAGGGCGTCCTCGAAGCGCTGGCGGTCCTCGCCGCGGACACGCAGTTCCTTCATGAGATGGCGGGCCGTGGCCCGGCCCTTCGGCTGAAGGTCCAAGTGGTCGAGAATCGACTTTTCCAAACCCGGTTCAGGCTTGCTCACGCTGGTAGTATAGGTGATCGATGGAACTGAAAACGGTCGCGCTCGAAATTCCTGATGACGGCAACATCATTCTCGGCCAGTCGCACTTCATCAAGACGGTCGAAGACATCTATGAAGCCATCGTCAACACCGTCCCCCAGATGAAGTTCGGCGTGGCGTTTTGCGAAGCGTCGGGCGCCTGCCTGATCCGCGCCGACGGCAATGATGACGGTTTGAAGGAACTCGCCATCCGGAACGCACGGACCGTGGCAGCCGGCCACACGTTTGTGATCTGCATGAAAGAGGGCTATCCGATCAACCTGTTGACACGCATCAAGGACGTGCCGGAAGTGGTGGGGTTGTTCTGCGCCACGGCCAACGCGGTTGAGGTCATCATCGCCGAAACGGAGCTTGGCAGGGGCGTGCTTGGCGTCATCGACGGTTCGTCACCCAAGGGTGTTGAAGGTCCCGAGGACATCGAGTGGCGCCATGCGCTTCTGCGCAAGATCGGCTACAAGCGTTGATCTGCAGCGCTCGCCTCTGAGCCTTCTCTTCCCTCCCGCTGCGTTGAACGCTCGGCAGGGAAGGCCTTTCAGCCGAGTGTGAAACGCCGAATCCGCCGCACTTTCAAATCGGCTTCGCGGCCGACAGGTAGATCGCGTTCAGCAGCAACTTGAATGTGCCGAACGTCTGACCGCGGAACTGTGGCCGGAATCCGAACAGCACCACCCTGCCCTGCCCCAAGCGGGCTTCCACCATCGCCGGACGGCCCGCCGCGGCGCGTTCCCCGCTCAGCCAGCCGCTGGCCAGCAGGTTCTGCTTCGCATAGTTGACCACGGTCCTGGTTTCGCGTTCACCTTTGTTGTAGTCGCCCAATAGCGTGACCTCGAAGGCCTGGCCGCCGGTCGATGTGACGATCGCCTCGGCCGGCATCCCGAAGCCGAGCGGGTGGGTGGGATCGACCGTGACACGCAGCAGCGATCCCGGGCAGTACCAGTCGTTCGCGCCGCTGCCCGTCCGCAGCACACCCCGCACACCGATGTCCAGCATCTCCATCGGCAGATCCGCCGCAGTGTCAAATGCCACCAGCGTTCCGCCGGCGCGCACGAACTCGTCCAAGGCTTTGACGCCCTCGACGCCGATGCCGCCCGCGTGTTCGGGCCGGGGCTGGCTCTTCTCCGGCGCGCCGAAGCGTCCGCCGCCGCTGCGGGTCCCGGCGCGCTGGCCATGGAGAATCGACTGCGTGGCCTGCTGCGCCAGAAGGATCACGTCGTACTTCGATCGCAGCGAACCTGTCCTGATTTCGTCGTTGCGCAGCGCCGTAAACGGAATCTCGTAGTTGTCGAGCAGCCACTCCGTCCAGCCCGCATCCATGTTCGAAGTCCAGGGGGTATAGAGCGCAACGCGCGGCGCGGCGACCTCCCATTTGGCAGGCGCTGATTTCGAATCGAGGAATGTGCCGTCGGCTCCCCGCCACAACTTCGCGCCGCCCTTCAGCGTACGGGCCAGCGCGATGAAACCGGTGTTCTGCTTGTGGTCAAGAACAGGCGCGGGCGCGGCGAGCATGCTCTCGGGCGCAAGCGCGGCCTCAAAACTGTCCTCAATCCGATCCACCTTGACGCCCATCTGGTAACTCAACGTCCAGCCCGCAAGGTCATAGGGGCGATTCGTCGGACCCGATTCCCCCGTGCGGATCTCCGGGTACTTCTGCGGTTCGAGCAGATCAACCAGATAGCCGCGGAACGCCTGAGCCGTCTTCATCACCAATGTCCCCGCCGGGTACTGCTTGCCGCCCGCGCTGAACGGCGACGAAGCGCGCTGCACCTCGATGCCGGACATCTGAAGCCTCCGGACCATCTCGACGGCAGCCGATGCGTCGTCCTGGACGGGCGCGATCACATAGGCGTAGGGCTTGCCCTTTTCGCCCGCTTGAATTTGTTCGCGCGCCATCGACCACGCCTTCCTGACGAAGTAATCCGGCTGGCTCGCGGCGAGATTGAGGATCGCCATGTCGGCGGTCAGCATATATTCCACCGCATCGTTGAGCGCCCACCGGCCGCCCTTCCATGGCATGGGATAAAAGATCGACGGCTCGCGCGCGGGCAGCCCCGACATGAACCGCACAGGGATTTCGGCTGGCTTGACCTCATACGGAGTCGCGTAGACATAGCCGGCCGTCTCGGTCAGGATGCCGTGCATGTTGTGGAACGCGGGCGTTGAACGCAATCCGCCATTCCACCAGCCGTCGAACGACATGTAGCTGACCACGCCCGGCTTGTTCTCGCGCAGAAAGCGCTCCTTCATCACGCTGCCTATCAGATTGATGCCCTCCATCACGGCCGGCGGGATGTTCGGATTCAACGGCTCGGCGTAGGGCGGAATGAAGATACGCGCCGGAAACGGCGCATACTGATGCTGGTTGTAGACGATATGCGGGAACCACTCGCGGAACAGCAACCGGCTCACCGCGCGGGTCTCTTCCAGGTTCATCATGAACCAGTCGCGGTTATTGTCGTGGCCGGCGTATTTCTGGTAGAGCTGCGGCAGCGGGGCGAGTTCGTGCGGCGAACCGAGGTTCTTTCTGTACCACTCGGCGGTCATCTGAAGACCATCGGGATTGATCACCGGGACCTGCATCAATATGACGTTGTCGCGGATGCGGCGGATCTCCTCGCTCTCGCCGGTGACCATTTGGTAGGCCAATCGCGGCGCATGTTGCACCGGCGCGACTTCGGTGGAGTGCAGACCCGAATCGATCCACACGATCGCCTTCCCTTCGCGCGCGAATCGTCCGGCCTCTTCCGCCGTGGCCAGTCCAAGAGCCATCTTGCGGTTGATCTCTTTCCACCGGTCGAGGCGCTTCAGGTTCGCCTCGGAACTGATGAAGGCGACCAGCAACGGACGGCCTTCGGAACTTCTGCCAAACTCTTCGACGCGGATACGTCCCGATTCGGCGGCGAGTTTGCGGAAGTACGACGACACCTGATCGTAGTCGGCCAGTTTGTAGTCGTCGCCGGGGGTGAAGCCGAAATGGTCCTTCGGCGGCGTCACCGCGCCCGATGCGACGAGGGCCAGGAGCAGGAAGACAATCAGGAATCTGCGAGAGAGCATATATGGAACAATCGTAAGGTATGCCCGCACCATCCCGCAGAGAGTTCACTGCCGGCCTGGTCCAGATGTCCTGCTCGACTGACCGGCGCGAGAACCTGGAAAAGGCCGTTTCGCGCGTCCGCGAGGCCGCCGCGCAAGGGGCCGGGATCGTCTGTCTTCAGGAGTTGTTCACGTCGCAATACTTCTGCCGCGATGAAGACGCCCGCCTGTTTGACCTCGCCGAGACAATCCCCGGACCCTCCACCGTAACCCTCGGCCGGATCGCCAAAGAGCTCGGCGTGGTCATCATTGCATCGCTGTTCGAACGCCGCGCCAAGGGCCTCTACCACAACACCGCCGCCGTTCTTGGCACGGACGGCGCGCTGCTGGGCATCTACCGCAAGATGCACATCCCGGACGATCCGCTCTTCCATGAGAAGTTCTACTTCACGCCCGGCGATCTCGGATTCAAAGTGTTCGAAACGCCATTCGCGAAGATCGGCGTGCTGGTCTGTTGGGACCAGTGGTATCCCGAAGCGGCGCGATTGACCGCGCTGCAAGGCGCCGACATTCTGTTTTACCCCACGGCCATCGGCTGGCACCCGCACGAGAAGGAACAATACGGTCCGTCGCAACTTGACGCATGGCGCACCATCCAGCGCAGCCATGCCATCGCCAACGGGCTGTACGTCGCGGCGGTGAATCGTGCAGGTTTCGAAGGCACAGCGGATCACGGACTCGAATTCTGGGGCAACTCGTTCGTGGCCGACCCGTTTGGCGTCGTCGCCGCCGACGCGCCTCACCAGAACGAAGAGATCCTCATCGTGCGCTGCGACCCGGCGCGTATCGAAGAGGTGCGCCGCAACTGGCCCTTCTTCCGCGACCGCCGTATCGACGCCTATTCAAACATCACGAGCCGCTGGGACGCGGAGTAGCCGCCATGACCCTGCCGCCGGTTTACCGCATGCCCGCCGAATGGGCGCCTCACAAAGCGACATGGCTCGCCTGGCCGCATAACGAATCGGACTGGCCCGGCAAGTTCGCGCCCATCCCGCATCTCTACGCCGAGATCGTCCGTATCCTGTCGCGCCACGAGGATGTCAATATCCTCGTCCCGGAGTCCGCCAAACGCAGGATTCGGGATTTGCTCAGGAAGGCCGGCGCATGGAACGCCAACGTCCATCTGTTCGAACGGAAGACCAACCGCGGTTGGACACGCGACTTCCTGCCTACCTGGGTTGCCGCTCCCGGATACGCAACGGTCGCCGTGAAGTGGCATTTCAATGGCTGGGCCAAATACCGGAACTGGCGCGCCGACGATGACGCCGGCATCGAGACGGCCTCACTTTCGGAATCTGTGCTCGTATTGCCCGACTTCGCGGAACGCCGTGTCGTGCTCGAAGGCGGCTCGATCGACGTCAACGGATCGGGGTCGTTGCTGACCACCGAAGAGTGCCTGCTCAGCGACGTGCAGCAACGCAATCCGGGTCTCGAACGGGGCCAGATCGAAGCGCTGTTCGAGGGCTGGCTGGGCGCATCGAACGTGATCTGGCTGAATCGAGGGATCGCCGGGGACGACACCCACGGCCATGTCGACGACATCGCGCGCTTCGTCTCGCGTTCAACGGTCATCGCCGCCGTCGAGCAGGATCGCGACGAGATCAATTACGCGCCTCTGAGAGAGAACTACGGCATCCTGCGCGATGCCGTGGACGAACGCGGCGTGAAGTTGCGCGTCGTCCCGCTGCCGATGCCCAAGCCGGTTTACTACGATAAGCAACGTCTGCCGGCGTCGTATGCGAACTTCTACATCGCCAACAAGACCGTCCTCGTGCCGACGTTCCACGACCCGAATGACCGGGTCGCGTTGAACATCCTGGCCAAGTTGTTCCCGGGCCGGGAGGTGATCGGCATCCATGCGGTGGACCTCGTTCTGGGCCTGGGGACGCTGCACTGCATGACGATGCAGGAGCCTTTATAGGACCAGAGTCCGGGCGACCAGGCGGAGGACGGAGGCGTCGGTGTCCAGATCCGGGACTTCGACCAAACGAATCCAAGCCAGGTCGTGGGACTCGTTGCTGACCGTCAGCGGCAGATCTGAAGGAGCTTCGATCAGATAACGGATGTCATAGTGTATATGTTTAGGCTCAGATCCGCGAGCCGGGATCGTGTGGGCGTCCACATCGAAGATTTCGTCGCTCCAAAGCCGCAATCCGGTCAACCCGGTCTCTTCCCAGGCTTCGCGCAAGGCGACCCGGGCGACGTCGCCATCGCCGTCGCAGTGGCCGCCCGGTTGGAGCCATTTGTTCAGCTTGGCGTGGTGGGTGAGCAGGGCATGAGTTCGTTTGGTATCGACGATCCAGGCCGAGCCGGTGACGTGGCCGGACTGTTGCGAACGCTCGAAGCAGTCTTCATGAGTCCGGACGAAATCGAGGATTCGTTTGAGCATCGCGGCTTCATGGGCGTTGAACGGCGTGTGCCGATCGAGAGCGGCGATCAGCGGCGCACGAATCATAGACCAGCCTGGTTTTCGAGACTTCGCCAGAGATACCAGCAGGCAATGGTGCGGTAGGGGCTCCACGGAAGGGCGATCGCTTCCATGGCGGCGGGCTTCGGCGGCGCTTCCATCGCCCATGCTTTTTGGATGGCGTTGCGGATGCCAAGGTCGCCGGTTGGGAAGACATCGGGACGGCGCAGCGCGAACATGAGCAGCATCTGCGCGGTCCAGACGCCGACGCCCTTGACCTGGGTGAGATGCGCAATCACCTCGTCGTCATCCATCGATTCAAGCCGGTCAAATCTGAGCTGGCGGGCCTTCGTCTTTTCCGCCAGATCGAGCAGGTAAGAGGTCTTCTGCGTGGACAGGCCAAGCGGGCGCAGGTTTTCCGGACCGAGCGACAGGACGGCGCGGGGCGTGACGCCGGCGGGTCCGCAGGCGTGTTCGAAACGGGCATGGATGGTGCGGGCCGCCTTGCCGCTCAGTTGCTGGCCGACGATGCAGCGCGTCAGCGTCCTGAAATCGGGTTCAAGGTAGTCGATTTTAGGCGGTCCGCAACGCTCGATGATCCCGGCCATGACGGGACACGACTTCTTGAGATAGGAAACGGCTTGGCGCATGGAACGATCCGGCGGTGGGCTGCATCCACAAGTATGGCATGGTGAAGTTGATGCTCCGTTCGTTCCCCCTCGTTCTGCTGGGCCTGGCCGGCCTGACTGCGCAAGTTCCGCCCAAGCCGCCGGCCGCGCCGCCGCCGGCTGTGGAAACGGACCAGGTCATCCGCATCGACGTGGATCTGGTCAATATCTACTTCAACGTCCGGGATAAGCGGGGCGCCTATGCGGGCGGCCTGAAGGCCGAGGATTTCGATGTCTATGAAGACGGCAAAAAGCAGGACATCCGATCGTTCACTCGCGAGACCGATCAGCCGTTGACGCTCGGCCTGCTGGTTGACGTCAGCCGCAGCCAGGAGAACCTGATCGAGGTCCAGAAACGCGCCTCCTCGACGTTTTTCGCCAAGGTTCTCAAACCCAAGGACATGGCCTTCATCATCAGCTTCGGCTCTGACTCGGATCTGGTCCAGGACCTCACCGGGAGTCTCGCTTCACTGGAACGCGGCTTGCGGGAACTGCGCATCAGAGGAGGCGTTCAGGGCGTGGTGACGCCGAGCACGGTCCCGACTCCGGGCGGCCCGCGCGGGACGGTTCTCTATGATGCGGTCTGGCTGGCGGCCCGCGACAGGCTGCAGAACGAAGTCGGCCGAAAGGCCATCGTGATCATCACCGATGGCGTCGATGTCGGCAGCCGGATCAAGATTGAAGAGGCGATCGAAGCGTCGCAGAAGTCGGACGCGATCGTGTTCCCGATTCTCTATGAGGACCCCCGTTATACGTCGCCGATGTTTGGCGGCTACTCGGGCGAGGGGGCGATGAAACGGCTCGGCAACGAGACCGGCGGCCGGGTCTTCCGGGTAGACCGCCGGAACACGCTCGACCAGATCTACAAAGAGATCGAAGATGACATGCGGACGCAGTACGCCATCAGCTACTCGTCGTCGAATGCGGTGCGCGACGGGGGGTTTCGCCGGATTGAGATCAGGCCGAAGAACAAAGACCTCAAAATCCAGGCCCGGCGCGGATACTACGCGACGAAGAATTGACCGGCGTGGGGCGGCCGCCTGCGTCAGGCGCCTCCAGTTGACGGCACGTCAAGGACACGTGGATTGCTCCGTAGCTGCTGCTGGAAGAAACGCTGACCGGAATTCCGGGAGTATTGGCTCCGCCCGGCGGCTGCTAGCGAGGTCTGTAAACAGCCTCAATGGGACCGGTTGACGGTCAAAGCGCCTTTTGGAGGCATCACCGACCGAACGGAGCCAAGGCCAAATTAATACGAATCCGCGCCTGGTGTCAACAGAAATCTACTGGACTTTGGGGGGCAGCAGACGGCGGGCACGCAGGTCGGGCAGGATTGAATCGCGCAGACTCGGCGCAAGCGTCTCCGGATCGCCGTCAGGACCATACCAGACCAGTTCGCCGATCTCGGCGCAGGGGCGCGGGTCGCCCGTGAGATTGCCGGAGAACAGGTCGATCACGACGGTGCTGCCGGGATCGTTGGCCGCGGGACCCTCGTACCTGCCAACGAACTTGAGATCGGCGACAGACACATCGCCCAGCTCTTCCTGAAGTTCTCGAACCAGGGCCTGTTCGGGCGTTTCGCCGGGTTCGAGCTTGCCGCCCGGCAGGATCAGCAACTCTGAGCCGCTGTGCCGCCGGCAGAGCATGATGCGGCCGCCGCGGCAGAGGAAGAGGCCGGCTTTGCGGATCGTTTGGCTCATTGCAGAATGGGCAACTCCAGGTAGCCGGGCGACACGAACAGACTGCCTTGCGTGACGCCCTGCGGGGCGGTCCGCTTCAGGATCGCGCCCAGTTTGCGGTATTCGATCCGGCCGGCGAGGGCGGCGGCAAAGGCACTGGCGATGGCCTCGATCTGAGCGGGTGATTCGTGCGCGAATTCAAGCCGGAAATGGCCGATCCCGGCGTCCAGCCACGATTTCAGGTGCAGGCTGGCTTCCTGCGCCTCGGCTCCGAAAACCGTGTTGCGGCAACCCACATCGGCCAGCACGGGGTGGGCGCGGCCGTTTGCGTCGCGCAGTTCGAGGCGGTGTTTCTCGCATGGGCGTCCACAGTCCTCGAATGTGGTCCCGGTCGAGAGGAAGCGGCAGAAGACGCAATGTTCGGTATGGAAAACGGGCAGGTGGTGATACGCGATGGCTTCGATGCGCGAACCGCCGATCTGGCGGGCAAGCGTGGCGACCTGCGCCGCGTTCAGATCGTGCGTGGGTGCCAGCCGGGTCAACCCGGCGTCGAGCAGCATGCGCGCTGAAATGGCATTCGCCGCGTTGAGGCTGAAGTCGCCGGTCAACTCGACGCCTTCCCTGCCCCGCAACGCATGCAGGAGCCCGGCCGGCCGGACCAGGATCGGACAGCCCAAACGCAGGAGAAAATCGGCGATCTTCTCCTCGCCGGGTTTCAGGATGCGGGGGCTGGCGACGCGGCAGACAACGCCGGATGCGAGCACTTTTTCGACGGACGGTTTGAGGCCATAGAGGTCGAGGTAATCGAGGGTCAGGCTGGCCGGATGCGCTTCAATTGCCGCGTCGAGTTGATCGGCCGTGCGGACGAGGAGGTGGATTTGCGGCTCGGATGACGCATCGCGCACGGGTTCGAAGGCGATTGCTTTGGCGGCTTCCGCAACAGGATCGTGGACGGCCACGGGTCGAGGCCGCGATTGCGCTGCCTCCAATTGCTCGACCGCCTCGCGCCGCAGTTGGTTGAGTAGCGAGAGGGGGACGAATGGCGTGCCCTGGACGTCGAGCGTCAGTTCGGCCAATTCATATGGGGTGCCGCCGAGTCTGGAAAACTGGGCGCGGAGGGACTCGATGGTCAGACCGCGATTCTCCGCCGCCACCAGGCCGGCGTCCGCTTTGACGGTCACTTCCACTCCGTTGAAAGTCGCGCCCGGAACCGCGAACGCAGAGCGCGGGTCTTTTCCCGAACCCGCTCTCTGCGTTCGCGGTTCCAGGAGTTGGGTCGCTGCGGCGCGACTGTGGCCCGTGGGCACTCTGTTCACACTCCACACCGCCAGGATGGGTTTGCCCACGTGTGCGGTGACGGCGACATTGACAGGTTGTTTCGCCACGGGGGCCTGGGCTTGGGTGAAGACGCGCAATTTCCGTTCGACTGCCGGATCGTCGCTGCGCCAGACGAGGTCTCCGGGGCGGATGCGCGACCAAACGATTGCCTCCCGGCCAAACCGCAACTCGATCATTCCATTGGCCGCTTCGAAAATCTCGAAGACTCGTCCGCCCTCTTCGTCTTCCTGCGGGCTGCGCCAATCGGCGGCGTCGAAGACGATTCCGTCGCCGGGCTTGAGGGGCGAGATCTGATGAGCGCGGCCTGGTTTGACGAGGACGCCCGCATCAGTCGCACGTACGACTTGACCTACTCGTACGCCCCTATGCCTGGGAACCCGTCCGGTGACGACCGCCTGGTGGTTGGTCCCAGTGACGAAGTGCGCCCCCATGCCGCGGGAATAGACCTGTTCGAGGTCCAATTCCTCTTCAGGCGACACCGACAAGGCCCGGCCGGCCCAGGCGTCATCGACGGCCTTGCGGTAGGCGGCGGTGGCGGCGGCGACATACTCGGCTTCTTTGTAGCGGCCTTCAATCTTGAATGCGGCAATGCCGAGATTGGTCAGTTCCGGAACCTGATGGAGCGCGAACAAGTCGTTTGGCGACAGCAGATAGCGGGCGTCGCCGAGAGGTTTCAATTGCCCGTCGACCAGCATTTCGTAAGGCATGCGGCAGGCCTGAGCGCAGAGTCCGCGGTTGGCGCTGCGGCCGCCCCAGGCTTCGGACGAAAAACACTGTCCGGAATAGGCGACGCAGAGCGCGCCGTGGACGAAGACTTCGAGTTCGACGTCAACCGATGCGGCGATGGCCCCGATCTCCCTGATCGACAGTTCGCGAGCCAGGGTGACGCGCGATGCGCCGAGTTCAGCCGCCGCGCGGACGCCTTCGGCGCCGGTGACGCTCATTTGCGTACTGGCGTGGATTTCGAGATCCGGAACGATGCGGTGGGCAAGAGAGAGGATGCCGATGTCCTGGACGATGATGGCGTCGGCTCCGGATTCGGCGATGCGGGCGAGGGCCTTGGCGGCTTCGGCGATTTCGTGGTCGAAGATGAGCGTGTTGAAGGTGACGAATCCGCGCACGCCACGGCGGTGCAGGGTGCGCATGACGGCGGGCAGTTCGTCGATGGAGAAACCGACCTTGGCGCGCGCGGTGAAGTGTTTCAAGCCGAAATAGACCGAGCTGGCGCCGGCTTCGATGGCGGCATGGAGTTGGGGCCAGTAACCGGCCGGGGCCATGATTTCGGGTTTGCGGCGAAGGGAGGGCACTACTTAGAGTCTAGCGACTCGACTGGCCCCGCGAAGGGATTGCGGACCGTGACGCCCTGCCACTGCCACCCATCCGTGAGATCTTCCGACCACAGCACCTGGCACCCCAGTTGGGCGGCACTTCTAATAATCATCGCATCCCAAAACGAGACCGGCTGGCGGGCATGGACTTCGCACGCCGCGAGCACATCCGCGACGGCGGGCTGATGCACACGCCAGCGTCCCATGCGTTCAATCTGCCTCAAGGCGTCGCCCGGCGGCATGGCGAACTTCTTCGTCACCGCGACGTAATATTCCTGAAGAACCTGGATGCTCAGGCAACCGGTCCGGCTCTCGCCAACCCGTTCCATCAGTTCGATCGCAACCTGATGTTTTGCACCCGCGTTGCGGTCCGCCGCATACACCAGAATATTGGTGTCCAGGAATTCACCTTCGTTCATGGAGCGAGTCTCTATCAATCCTCAGTTGTCCACCGGTGCCCAGGTCATACCCTCGCCTCAGGTCGCTCATTAACTCCCTCAATGCCTCGTCATAACCATCTTCCTGATCCACCAACAGTTGCAGTTGACTGGCGAGCAGCGCGGAGATCGACGTATCGCGTTGAGCGGCAATGATTTTGATGCGCCTGACGAGCTGGTCCGGAAGAGCCAGGGTCACGTTTCGTGTATTCACAAAACCAGTGTACCACGTGTTTACGTGGAGACAACAATAAACATAAGAAAGGGCGGCCCCGGAGGACCGCCCCTGGTTTTGCATGGCTGCGCCGGTTCTTAGAAGAAGAACGAGAGTTGGAGGCGCAGTGAACGCGGGGACTGGAAGGAATTCGCCCAGTTGTAGTACGGGCTGACGCGGATTTTCTGCGTGGCCATCATCGACCGGGTGTTGAAGCCCTTGAACACATCGGCATCATTGTTGAATCCGATGTAGCCGTCGTTTTCGTGCAACAGCGTGCTGTTCTTGTTGGTTACGATGTTCGTGTTCAGCGCGTTGAAGATCGTCAACTCGAAGCGGAACTTCAAGGCCTCGTTGCTGGTGAACGGCTTGAAGTCGTGCATCACGTTGAAGTCCATTTTGCTGAAGATCGGCGTCCGGCCAAGGTCGCCACGACCATACGGAGCCGCCGGGGTCGAGGAGATCACGTTGGCTTCGGTAGTGATTGGCGTGCCGGAGTAGACGACGAAGTTCGGCGAAACGGTGGTCGAACCCAACTTGTTGTTCAGCGTGTAGCCGCCGAAGAACTTGAGGGTGTGCGGGCGATCGGTGGCCAGACGGCCTTCCGCGAACTTGCCCTGCTCGGTGTAGTAGATCCAGGGCAGATCGAAGTAGCGGTTGACGTTCGGGCTGGTACGGCCGTTTTCGTCCGAGCTGGCCAGACCGGAGTAGTTGCCGTAGGAACGGCTCCAGGTATAGCTGCCGGCGAACTGATACGACTTCGAGAAGCGCTTGTCGAGGCGCAGTTCCAAAGCGTCATAGTTACGCACCGGCTTCGGGGTGACCGGCATGCCGGCTTCCCAGGTCTTCGGATTGGCAGTGATGCCCTCGCCGGGGTTGGCGATGAAATAGACTTCGCCGTCCGGGCCGAGGGTGCCGACGTCTTCAATCGTGCGAATCAGGCGGCGGTTGGTGTACCGGGCCGACGCCACAAGATTCGAACTGAGGCTGCGCTCGTAGCCGATGTCGAACATCTGCTGCTGCATCGGCTTGAGGCCGGGATCGACCGTGTTGGCACTAGGATCGTTCGAGGGGATGCGCCAGTTGACGTATTCGAGGAACTTACCGCCCTTGAAATCACTCGGCTTGTTCAGTGCACTCGTATTCTGGGTCACTGCACTGGGATCGTCCAGTGTGTAGTAGTAGTCGTAGTAGACGTTGCCGCCGAAGCTGCCGCGAGGCATTTCGTACTTCATGATGTCGAAGAAACGGCCCCACGAAGCGTAGACTCGCTGCTTGCCGTCGCCCTTGGGATCCAAGGCGAAGCCCAGACGGGGAGACAGCTTCTGTGACCAAGGGAACTCGATCGCCTTGGAAGGAATGTTGCTGGCCGTCGCGAAGCTGGGGACGAATTCACGCTCGGCGCGAAGGCCGAGGTTCAGCGTCAAGTACTTATTGACGCGCCAGGTGTCCTGGAAGAAGAGGGCCTGATTGTCGCTCGACACGTTTCCGGTCTCGCCGTATTCACGGTAACGGGCGTAGCCGTAAGCGCCGGTCTGGCGGCCGGAGCACTGGCTGGTGATGCAGGTCCAACCGGGGGAGAACCAGTAGTAGCGGAGATAGCCGTTGGCCCAATTGCGCGTGAGGACCTCATTCGCCAACTTGTTCATCTGCCAGCCGCCCTTAATGTTGTGCTGGCCCATCCAGTTGCCGAGGTAGGAAACGTCGGCATTGTAGTTCTTGCGTCTGTATTTGTCGAAGAAGCTGGCCCCAGGAGCGAACTGTCTGTAGCCCGCCGGACCCCTCAAGGCTTCCGGAATGCGCGCGTCCGTGCTCGCACCCGAGTAAAAGATCGACATAACATTCGGAATGGCATAGTTCCCGTTGTGGTTGGTGTAATGGTACCCGCCACGGAACGAGATCACCAGCTTGCTGGTGGCCAGGAAATCCGCCGAATAGGCGAAAAGCTGACCGGCATCGTAACTGCCCTGCCTCGCCCAATCGTTGCCTGGATCGTCCGTGCCGCCGCGGCTGGGAAGAAGTCCCTGCGTGTAGCCGGGATTCCAGGTCCAGGATGCGGACGAGCGCAGTTTGGTGAACGGCATGTAGTCCAGCTTGTTGGTCATGTAGTGCTGGAAGCTGTTCTGCGAGTAACTGCGCGTCTTCTTATCCACGTTGAAGGTGACGTCGCGGTTGGTTACCGTCTTCGTCGGCATGAAGCCGCTGAAGAAGAAAAGCTTGTTCCGTAAGACCGGGCCGGCAATGTTAAAGACCGGGTTCACGGTCTTAAAGTCGTCGGCTTTGTTGCGGAAGTACTCGCCCCGGTTCTCGTTAAACGGATCCAGGCGCAGGGAGTCGCGCGGACGGCCCTCCATCTCATCGTTGTTGAAGTAGAATCCGGCCTGGCCGTGGAAGTCATTCGATCCGCTGCGGACCACGGCGCTGATGACGCCGCCCATGGCACCGCCGTACTGGGCTTCCATGACGCCATTCTTGATCTGCGTCTGCTGGATCATCTCGACTGGAATCCGGTTCTTGTCGCTCAGTACGCCGGTCTGGATGTTGGTGACTTCCATGCCGTCGATGTAGAACGTGTTCTCCGAACCCGAGGCGCCGTCCACCTGCACGCCGCCGCTCTTGCTCTCGGCGCGGGCGCCGGGGGCGATGGCGGCGAGATCATAGAAGCTGCGGCCCTTCGGCAGCAGGTCAAAGAAGCTCCTATCGACGTTCACCGACGAGGAACTGGTCGTCGTGTCGACCATGACCGCGTCGGCGCTGACGACGACGCTCTCGGTCACCTGGCCGACTTCGAGCTTGAAGTTGAGCTGAGTCGATCTACCCAGGACCACGTTCACGTCGGTCTTCTTCATTGTCGAGAAACCCGTCACGGCGGCCGTCACCGTGTAGGCGCCGGCCGGGACGTTCCCGAAAGAATAGTTGCCGGTGGAGTTGGTCGCGGTCACAAGCCCACGGGGCAGGCTCGTGCCGGTGACTTCCACTTTGGCGTTTGGAATGGCCGCGCCGCTGGGGTCCACGACTGAGCCCGTGAGGCTGCCCGTCACTTCCTGACCAAAGGCCGGGAAGCCGAACAGCGCCACGAACGCCAGTACGAGGGCCATCATGCGGGCCGTCCCGTTGGATTTCGCATATGCGTTGAAACTCACAATAATCCTCCCAAAACGGACTGAATTTGACTGCAAGGACTCACTCGATGAGTGCGTGCCCAGGAGACTCCCTGGCGCGGACAGGGCGTGGGGTTCTGGACTGGAATGAAATGACGGGGCAGGTGCGGATGGAGGGGAACAGGCCGAGTCCCGGAGCCTTGGCTCGATTCCCGGCAGCGCCGAAGGAGGTTCAGATACGAATACCTTCTGACGCCGCGGCCTACCGCTTCGAATTGTTCTGGTGCCCCGGGAGGCCCTGACATTGGGTCAGGCGCCACTCCGCCGCTGGCAACGACAAAGATCAAAAGAACTCCTGCCGGCTCCGCGGATATACGGAACCGAAACTAGTGTAACAATCGTAACATCAAGTCGGCCAATCTTGTCAAGTAAGGATATCGGGTCTTGCGACGCCTTTGTCCTGGGGCCGCCCGCCTGGTTTTGTGAACGAAACCGGCCTGGCACCACCGGGCTGTCTTGCAATCGCCTTACAATCAATAAGTAAGGGCCATGGATCGCCCTCGACCGGACATGAACCATCGCTACCGTTTCGGATTCGGCGTGGCCGCGCTGCTGGTCCTCACCGCACTGGTGATCTGGCAGGGGTCCTTCACCGTCGGCGATTACGGTCCGCGGACCCCCGATCAAACCTACGTCTACTGGGGTCTCTCGACGCTCATCTTCCTGATGACGGTCCTGCTCGCCTTCATGCTCTTCCGCGACGCGGTGAAACTCTACACCGCGCGGCGCGCCGGGCAGGAAGGCTCGCGCATCCGGACAAAGATCCTGGTCGGCGCCCTCACGCTGACCTTCCTGCCGACCATCTTCCTGGTCCTTTGGAGCGTCGAAGTCCTCAACCGCAACCTTGATAAGTGGTTCAGCCGGCCTGGGGAGAACATCCGTTTCAATCTGGCCGAGATTAACTCCGCGCTCGAGTCCGAGACGCGGCAGAAGGGCAAGGCGCTGGCCAAATGGGTGGCCACCAGCGCCGAGTTGCGCAACTTCCTGGCTGCGGGTCCCATCCCGGCGGAGTTCTTCCGTTCCGTCTGCGAAAGCGGGCAGGTCAGCCAGGCGCATGTACTGCGTCCGGACGGCGGCCAGATCGCCATTTGCGAATCGGAGGAGAGTACCAGGGCGCCACGCGCCGGCCGCGAACTCGACGAAAGAGCGGAGATCCCCGGCGGCCACGGCTTCGTCATCATCCGCACGCGGATGCCGGTCGACCTTGCCCGCAGCGCGGCGGAGATCAATGTCCAGATTCTTGACTACGACAAACTCGCTTCGGGGCGCAAGGAGACTCGTTCGTTTTATCTTCGCCTGCTGGTCCTCATCACCCTTTTCATCCTCTTCATTGCCACCTGGGTGGCACTTTTCCTTGCCCGCCAGATCACGTCGCCCGTCACGGCTCTGGTGGAGGCGGCGCGAGCGGTCCGCGGCGGGGATCTATCCTATCGCGTCCTCACGCCGGCCACCGACGAGTTCGCCACACTGGTCCGGGCTTTCAACGAGATGACGCAGAACATCCAGGTGGGCCGCGAGGAGCTGGAAAACCGCCGGCGGTTCATCGAGACCGTTCTCGAGAGCATCCCAACCGGCGTCATTTCTCTGCGTCACGACGGCACGATCCAGCTCGTCAACCAGGCATTGCGCCAGATCTTCGCCGCCCCGCTGGTCGCATCGGCGCGGCGCCTATCCGACCTGATCCCCCCTGAAAACGAAGGCGAGTTCTCCCGCCTGTTGAAACGCGCGCGCCGCACCGGGGCGGCCAGCCGCCAGGTGGAACTGGTCACGGCGCAAGGGACGCGCCAGCTTTCGGTCACCGTCTCGGCACTGGAGGCGCGCGTCACAAGCGGCTTCGTCATGGTGCTGGAAGACACCAGCGAACTGCTCAACGCGCAGAAGGCGGCGGCCTGGCACGAAGTCGCGCGCCGCATCGCCCACGAGCTCAAGAACCCGCTCACGCCGATCGCGCTCTCGGCCGAACGAATCGGGCGTCAAATCGACCGCTGCGAAAGCGCCCCTGCCGAAGTGAAGCGGATTATCCATGATTGCTGCGCCATAATCGGGCGCGAGGTCGCGTCGGTGAAAGGCCTTGTGGACGAGTTTGGCCGGTTTGCCCGTTTTCCTTCCGCTCAACCCGTTCCCACCGATATCAACGAAGCCGTGGCCGAGGGCCTGGCCGTCTTCGATGGCCGCCTCAGCGGCATCTCGGTCCACCGGGCCCTTACTCCGGACCTGCCGCTGGTCGCGCTGGACAAGGAACAGTTCAAACGCGTCATCGTCAACCTGGTGGACAACGCCGCCGAGGCGATGCGCGACTCGCCGCTGCGCCAGATCGTTGTCGCCACGGCTCCTTCGGGCGCGGAAACCGTTGAACTGACCATCGCCGACACCGGCTGCGGCATCTCGAGCGGCGATAAGGAAAAGCTCTTCCTGCCATCGTTTTCCACCAAGCAGCGCGGCACGGGCCTTGGCCTGGCGATCGTCAGCCATATCCTGGCGGAGCACAACGCCCATATCCGGGTGGAGGACAATATGCCTGTCGGCGCCCGCTTCATCATCGAACTGCCGGTCATCGCGGCGGCCGATTCGCTGGCCCACGGGGTGGAGGTCCCGGATTGATGAAACACAGAATCCTGATTGTCGACGACGAACCGGGCATCCGCGATTCCCTTTCCGGGGTCCTCGAGGACGAAGGTTTCCTGACGGGCGTGGCGGCATCGGGCGAACAGTGTATCGAGATGCTTGCCAGTTCGGCATTCGACGCGATCCTGCTCGACGTCTGGCTGCCGGGCATGGATGGACTTGAAGTCCTGGAACATATCGAGCGTTCGACGGACCCGGCCCGGCCCGCCGTAATCATGATTTCCGGCCACGCCAGCATCGAATCCGCCGTCCGCGCGACCAAGTCCGGCGCATTCGACTTCCTGGAAAAGCCGCTCACCATTCAAAAAGTCGTGGTGGCCGTCGGCAACGCGCTGACGCACAGGCGGATGCGCACGGAACTGCTGGAACTGAGGTCGGCCGGTTTGCGCATGGCCGACATCATCGGCCAGTCCATCCCCATGAAGGCTTTGCGCCAGCAGATCGCGCTGATGGCGCCGACCAACGGCCGCGTCCTGATCTATGGTGAAAGCGGGACGGGCAAGGAACTGGCGGCCCGCGCGATCCATAACTTGAGTCCGCGCGCCGAGGGCCCCTTTATCGAGGTCAACTGCGCCGCCATCCCCGAGGAACTGATCGAGAGCGAACTCTTCGGCCACCGCCGCGGATCGCTGGCCGGCGCAACCGAGGACAAGACGGGCAAGTTCGAACAGGCTCATGGCGGGACGCTTTTCCTCGACGAGGTCGGCGACATGAGCCTGAAGACGCAATCCAAAGTCCTGCGCGCCCTCGACGAGCATCGTTTCTCGCCTGTCGGTTCGTCCGAGACGATCCAGGCGGATGTGCGCGTGATCGCATCCACAAACAAGCACCTCGACGACGAGATCGAACGCGGCAACTTCCGCGAGGACCTCTTCTACCGCCTCAACGTAATCCCGTTTTTCGTCCCGCCCCTGCGCGAGCGCGCCGAGGATATACCGGCGCTGGCGGAGCATTTTCTGGCTGAATTCACAACGTCTTACGGCCGGAAGAGCAAGGAACTGACGCCCGCCGCCATGGAACTGCTTGTCGCCCATTCGTGGCCCGGCAACGTGCGCGAATTGAAGAACCTGATGGAGCGAATCGTCATCATGCACCCTCAGATTCGCATCGACGCGCGCCACATCCCGCTGCCCGTTCATCGCAAACCAGCGGAACGGCCGGTTGAACGGGTGTTCAGCCTGCACGAGGTCCGCCAGGCCGCCGAACGCGACTACATTCTGCGCAAACTCGACGAGGTCCAGGGGAACGTGACCCGCGCCGCCGAGATGCTCGGCCTGGAACGGTCCAACCTATATAAGAAGATGCGCTCGCTTGGCATCGCCCCACGCGAGGGAGGCAACTGACGACGTACGCCTCTCCCATGCGCCGGCTCCGAGCCAGGATGGGCGTATGTTCCTGAAGGGTCAGCGCGCAGCATGATCGGATGCGCTGCCCAGCGCGGGCGGATTGGTCTGTTCGTTTGGCCGCTGGCCGTTTGCGCGTGACCAGGGAACCCTGCTTCCGTCACGGCTTCCCGGCTTCTAGACTGTCCCCGCTTCCTGCCCGGCCGCCGCACGCAGGACCGAGAGGTATTCAAACGCCAGTTCCGTTTGGTTGTGGACGTAATCGATTCCGGCGGGACTGCCGTTCTCGATGCCGGGATGGCAGAACTCCCAGTTCACGTAGCCCTGATACCCCGACTCAACCAGCGCATCGACATAGGCCGGGTACGCCACCTGCCGTCCCCAGAAACTCTTGTCGAAGTAGCCGCCGGCCACCAGTTCCACGCGGCCGTCCTCACGGCGGGCGAATTCGCCATTCATGTGCGAATGGACCTGCACCGCCCGGCTGGCCGCCGCCATTGCGCGGGCGTGCTCCTCGGAATCCGCCTCCGGTTCAATGTTGATGTCCATGCACGCCTTGAACGCGGGCGAGCCGACTTCTTCGATCAGAGCCAGTACGTCCTGGTAGCTGTTGACGATATCAGGACCGTGGTTCTGCATCGCCAGCACGATGCCCGAATCCTCGGCCACCCGGCACAGTTCGCGCATCGCATCCACGACGAATCCGCGGCGGTCGCCCTTCCAGAACCCATACTGCTGATAGCTGTAAGTGTCGTCGTAGGTGGCCAGTCCGTCGTGCAGGGTGATGCCGCGCCAGGCGGCAAAGACCTTGCAGATGGGCGCGCCAAGGTCGCTCGCCAGTTTGATGCAATCCCGCACATAGCTGATCATCGTCTCGCGCTGGACCGGCACGGGGCTCGACAGGTCACAGTTCGGAGAAACCGCGCAAAGCTCGATTCCGGCCTCGCCGGCGAGATCGCGCAATCGCTTTCGATCATCGGGCGACAGGTCCATCGGCGCGGCGTGAGGACGCTCCGCGTCGAGTTCCAGACCCTCCCAGCCCTGCTGTTTCGCCAGGCGGACGAGGTCGAAGACATTGATCGCCTCACCCCGGTACCAAACTCCCCGGTAAGTAACGCTGTAAAGCCCAATCTTCACCACGGCCTCCTTGGTCTCGGGAATGCGGTTTCCCGATTTGCCTCAAGCCAGTCTACATCAACCCGCTTCTTCAGGACCCCAGCGGCGGGCAAAGGCGCGTCGTCGAGACGCTTCCGGGCGGCCATGGCGGACCGCCTGAATCCACCGGGGCCGGTGCGCGAGACATCTTCGCCTTTGCCTCGTTCCTTCTCTTTCCAGACCAAATTCTCCATTTCCGTCTCAAGTGGGATAGAATGACCCTTTGACCGGGCTTAGGCTATGGATCATCTTCTCTCCGTCGTACTCTGCACCCCCCTCATCGGGCTTCTCATTCTCTTCTTTATCCCTTCCGCTCAGACGAAGGCGATCAAGCTGTGGGCGAACTTCGTCTTCGCTCTCGGCTTCCTCGTCTCCATCCCCCTGATGACGGGCTTCGACTCCGGCCGCGACTTCCAGTTCACCGAGAAGATCGACTGGATCCCGTCGATCGGCGCATCCTGGCATCTCGCCGTCGATGGATACTCGATGCTGCTGATCCTGATGACCACGCTCATTGGCTTCATCTCGATCCTGGCCTCGTGGTCGTCCATCGAAATCCGCATCAAGGAATACTACGCCCACTTCTTCCTGCTTCAATTTGGCATGTTGGGCGTCTTCGCCGTCCGCGACTTCCTGCTCTTCTTCGTCTTCTGGGAACTCACCCTGGTGCCGATGTACTTCATCATCGCCATCTGGGGCGGAAAGCGCCGCGGCTACGCCTCGATCAAGTTCGTCATTTACACCCTGATCGGCTCCATCGTCATGCTGCTCGGCATCCTGATGCTGTACTTCCAGCAATTCCAGCAGTTTGGCCGCCTGACCTTCGACATGGCGCAGTTGCTGGAAACGCAGCTTCCGGCCAGCATGCAATGGTGGGTCTTCTGGGCCTTGTTCCTGGGATTCGCCGTCAAGGTTCCCATGTTCCCGTTTCATACATGGCTGCCTGACGCGCACACCGAAGCCCCCACCGCCGGCTCCGTCATCCTGGCCGGCATCCTATTGAAAATGGGCACCTACGGCTTCCTCCGCTTCTCCCTGCCCATGCTGCCCGACGCCGCCAAGGATCCCAAGATCGTCCACGCGGTGGCTGTGCTTTCGATCATCGCCATCATCTATGGCGCCCTGGTCAGCCTGATGCAGAAGGATTGGAAGAAACTGGTCGCCTACTCGTCGGTCTCGCATATGGGCTTCTGCACGCTGGGTATTTTCGCCTTGAATCACACCGGCATCGCCGGATCGATCCTCCAGCAGATCAACCACGGCGTGTCTACGGGAATGCTCTTCCTGATCGTCGGCGTGGTCTATGACCGCCGCCACACCCGCGAGATCGCCGACTACGGCGGATTGTTCCGGGTGATGCCCATCTTCACGATGGTCTTCCTTATCGCCGCCCTGAGTTCGCTGGGCATGCCGCCGTTGAACGGTTTCATCGGGGAGATCACCATCATCCGCGGCGTGTACGAGATGTCGTTCTGGTGGGCGCTGAGTTGCGGCATCGGCATCGCCCTTGGCGCGGCCTACCTGCTGTGGCTGTTCCAGCGAACCATGCTCGGCGACATCAGCGAGAAGAACAAGCCGCTGCTCGACCTCAACTGGCGTGAAATCGCCGTCTTTGCGCCGCTGGTCGTCCTGGCATTCGCCATCGGCCTCCACCCGCAGCCGTGGTTCAAGGTGATGGACCGCTCAGTCGCTCAGATCGTCGAACGCGTCCGCCCTGGCTATTATGAGCAGCGCGGCCTGGTGAACCCGTTGGCGGCCACCCCGGTCCGGGCGGCTGGCCCTGTGATTCGGGCCGTATCCGGCAACTGAGGGCTTCCACCCTGCAGCCGGGCCATAGGGCCTTTCCGGCATTTGCAGCTAGGCGCAAAGCAGTATTGCATTTGTGCATCACTTCATCTAAACTGAGGACACGAAGTAGATAGGCCATGGTATTGTTGTTGCCAAAGGTCAATGGTTGTGCTTGGTTTAACTGGTCTGCCCTCCCAACCTGCCAGGGGTAGATTCCTTTCTCTTTGTGTACATGGAGGTTTGTTCTTTGCGAACGGCTTATTTGCTTGTTGTGCTGCTGGGTATGGGCGCGGCGCTGAATCCGCTGCAAGCCTACACCGACCCCGGATCGGGTCTCCTGCTGTGGCAGTCCCTAGTCGGCGGTTTCGTTGGCCTCTCTTTCCTGTTCAGGAAGTACATTGGTCAGCTCCTCATGAGAAACAACAAGGAGCAACTGTTGGGCGGAAAGCGTTAGACAGGCTGCCAGGGCGTGTCGACTGTCTTTTCGTTTCGCGATCCAGGCGGCAGGCTCTTTCAATTCCCGGGCCGAATCCTTCGCGTGGTCGAGCAAGAATCCGCAAGTCAACTTGCGTCCATCCTTGATTCGAGCGAAGCACGAGGTTTCCTGGAAGCGGGAGAGCTTGTCGCCACCCGCCGTCTCGAAGGCGACGAAGCCGCTGCCGCACTTCGCCTTCCCGCGATTGGCTCATTCTGCTCAGGGCGGGAGATGACGGTCTTCGAGCATGAACCCGTCCCGATCCCCACTTATCCGTACGAATGGGCTCCTGAAATGCTGCGGGCCGCCGGGGAGTTGACGCTCAAGCTCGCTTCACGGCTTCTACAATCCAACATCGGCATCAAGGACGCTACTCCTTTCAATGTCCTGTTCCGCGGCCCCAAGCCGGTCTTCATCGACATGCTTTCCTTCGAGAACCGCGACCCGCGCGACCCGACCTGGCTCCCCTACGCCCAGTTTGTCCGGACTTTTCTCCTCCCACTTCTCCTCTCGCGCCGGAATGGTCTCGATCTGCGCCAGGTCTTCCTCGCCTCTCGCGAGGGGATCGAACCAGCGCAGGCTTACCGTCTGATTTCGGCCCGCCAGCGCATCACGCCTCCCTTCCTCGGCCTCGCCTCGATGCCCACCTGGCTTTCGGGCAAGTCGGAACAGAAAGCGGACCTTTACAAGCCGCAGCGCGCATCTTCAGCCGAGCGCGCCCGATTCGTCCTCGACCACCTGCTTTCCAGTGCGGGCGCCGCGCTGCGCCGCGCGGCCCCCGATGCCTCACGCGAGACGCAGTGGACCAGTTACGCCGTCAGCGAGCATTCCACCGATTACACGAGCGCAAAGCAGGCCGCCGTGGCTTCAATTCTCGACACGATCAAGCCGGCCAGCGTCCTTGATGTCGGCTGCAACACGGGCGATTACAGCATCGCGGCCGCCGAGCGTGGAGCGCGGGTGGTGGCCGTCGACTACGACCAGGCGGTTGCCGGCCGCCTCTGGACAAAGGCAGTCGCCCGCAATCTGAACATCCTGCCGCTGGTCGCCAATCTGGCCCATCCCTCGCCGGCGCTGGGCTGGCGAAATTCCGAGACCCCTTCGCTTCTCGACCGCCTCGAAGGACGCTTCGATTGCGTCCTGATGCTGGCCGTGATCCACCACCTGCTGGTGACTGAGCGCGTCCCTCTCGAAGAGATCGCCGGCCTGGCCGCGCGCCTGACCACCTCGCACATCGTCATTGAATTCGTCGGCCCGGAGGATGAGCACTTCGTCCGGATCGCCCGCGGACGCGAATCGTTTCATGCCGGCCTGTCGGAAGCGATGTTCGAAGCCGTCTTCGCCAAACACTTTACTATCCTCAGCAAGCAGGAGTTCCTGGACGGGAAGCGATGCCTCTATCTGCTAAGGAAGATCTAGCCGCCTGGCGCTCAGCCGCGCTCGGGGCACTCTCGTTCGCCGGACTCGTTCTGATATCGGACACCCAGTCCATCATTTATTCCGCCGATGCCGGCCACGTCTACTTCGCCCCAGCCCTGACGGGTTGGACCGTCCTTCTCAACTTCTTCGCGGCCTTGCTCACGATCACGACCGCCGGGATTGCCGTCTGGCGTTTCTGGCCGCGCCGTTTCGCCGCGGAAGGACTGGCCCTCCTCCTTTACGTCCTCGCGATCCTCGTCCCACTCCTGCTCAAGGGACCGCTTGGGCTGTTCTACGCTTTCTGGGTCTGGTATCGCGTCGTCGCTTTCCTGACAGTCGCTCTTATCTACGCCATCCGGAGAAGATGGCTGCTCCCTCTGGTCTCTTACGGCCTTCTCTTTTGCCTTGGGTTCCTGCCCGTCGGCCTTATCCCCGCCATCCACATGCAGTTTGCAGGCAACCTCGCCGAGGCAATGTCGGCGCGGCCCTCGCCTGCGCCCCCTGTCGATGCCGGAGCGAAGCGGCCGGAGCGAATCGTCTGGATCATCTTCGACGAGTTCGACTACCGTCTCGCCTTCGAGTCGCGGCATCCGGGCCTGCATCTCCCGGCACTGGACGCCCTTCGTCGCGAATCCGTCTTTCTGTCCGATGCCCGTCCAGCCGGTCTCTGGACTATCGACACCATCCCCGCCTACCTCACCGGAAAACCGTTTCGAAGGGTGCTCCCCGCCGGTCCCGGAAGCCTCGAACTCTTTCCCAGCCCCTCGGGCCCCCCTTACCTGCTGGACGCCAGGCAGACCCTGTTCGGCCGCCTCGCCTCCCAAGGGGCGCGAATCTCCATCTCGGGTTATTACCACCCTTATCCCCGGCTGCTGAGAGAACTTAACGTCGACGCAGAGTGGTTCTACAACGTCGATTCTTCTCCCGCTGTACTCACCCAGGAGGTTTACAACCGGAGCGGCTTTGTCACCGGTCTCCGGGTGCAATTGCTCTCCCACCCGGCCTGGTTGCATGGACTCCCATACTCGGTTGGCGAGCGAATCACGCGTGCGACCGATCAACTGAAGCACGAGGCAGCCGCTGCCAGCCAGGCGGGCGGCCTGGCCTCACTCATGCCTTCCGCCATCAAGGCAGCCTCTGACCCGTCCTACGACCTCGTTTTTGTCCACCTCCCGATCCCGCATCCCCCTGGCGTTGCCGGCAAATTGGGCCAGTGGGTCAATCAACCTCTGACCGGCGTAGCCTATCTGGACAATCTCATCGTCGCCG
Organism: uncultured Bryobacteraceae bacterium; assembly: GCA_947084845.1. Lineage (GTDB taxonomy): Bacteria > Acidobacteriota > Terriglobia > Bryobacterales > Bryobacteraceae > PNKE01. The sequence continues at coordinate 80,457 of CAMTUE010000004.1, forward strand.
ACGGGTTCGTGGCGGCACTGCGCCAAAGCCTTTCCGATTCCGGCCTTTGGGACCGGACTAATCTGATTGTGACCTCCGACCACGCGCTCAGGCCCAGCGTTTGGACTGGCCGGGATCAATGGATCGGCGACCCGGCCATGCTCGGACGAAGCGAACGTGGACGAATCCCCTTCTTCTTCAAGCCGGCGGGCGGCGGCCCGGGCGCCGGGATTGCCAGCCCCGTTCCGCTGCTCTGCCTTCACGATTTTGTGCTCGCGGTCGCGGCGGGCGAGATCCGCGGAGTGGCTCAGGCCCAATCCTGGATCATCGCGAACTCAAAGAAGTATCCCCTGCAATGGAGTGTCACCGCGATCAGCGGATTGCACGTCGACTAGGTCCGTGACCGCGTGATTTTTCTCCTTTACGGGAAACCACTCACGGTCGTGGCTCTGATCGGAGCCGCGCGCGTCAGCGGTCGTCCAGTAGAACCTGATCTTGCGGTCAAAGCACTAGTTTCAAGCCGCGGCCCGTTCCCTTCCATGACTCGCGGTATCATGTTGCGAGCCAGCCGTCAGAAATGTAATGGATCCGCGCCTCCATCATGCCCTCGTCACTCTGAGTCTGCCGGCGTTGCTCGTCGCGCTGCGCCTCGGCTCCCGCTTTCTTCCAGATCGTCCACCCCGCCCATGGATCCGCTTCCGCCGCGGCTGGTCGCGCCTCGCCCGCAGGCCACTGCTCACTGCCGCCCTGCTCTGTGCGCTTCCCCTTTCCGCCTGTCTCTATAAGGCCATTCTCAGCGGCCCCCCCATGGCCCATATCCATGACGAGTTCAGCTATCTACTCGCCGGTGAGACCTTCGCTTCCGGCCGCATGACAAACCCGGCCCATCCCATGTGGGTCCACTTCGAGAGCTTCCATATCATCCACGTCCCCACCTACATGTCCATGTACCCGCCCCTTCAGGGCCTCGTTCTGGCGCTCGGGTTGCTGATGGGACATGCCTGGATCGGAGTCGTCCTCTCTTCCCTGCTGGCCGTTCTCCTGCTCTGGTGGGCCGCGCGCCAGTGGCTTCCGCCGCGCTGGGCCCTGCTGGCCGGACTATTCGGAACACTGCTCTTCACCGGAACCTACTGGTCGCTCAGCTACTGGGGCGGCGCGGCCAACGCCGCCGCCGGGGCGCTGGTCGCCGGATCGGCCGGTGTGCTCCGCAAACGCTTCAGCGGCGTCCACCTCTTCCTTTATGTCCTTGGCGTGGTCCTCTGCGCCAACTCCCGTCCCTATGAAGGCTCCATCCTCTGCGCGTCCTTCTCCCTTTGGCTTCTGTGGCTCGCCTTTGTCAACCGTGGCCTCGTCACTCCGGCGCACCTGAGGGCAACCATTCCCAGCCTGCTGCTTGTCTGCGCCGGCATCTCCCTCACGCTCGTCTACTTCAAGGCAGTCACCGGAAATCCCTTCCGAATGCCCTATCAGGAGGCTGCCCGCCAGTATTTTGCCCACCCCGCCCTGTTGGTCGGAACCAAGCCGGCGCCGCCAAGCTACCGCCACGACCTCCTCCGGAACTTCTACGCAAAGACGAATCGAGCCAGTCCCAAGCCGCTCACCCGCCTCTACTACAACTTCCGGAGCCTCCAGGCCTTCTATCTGGGCGACGCACTCTTCATGCTCTTCCCCCTGGCCGTCTTTGTCCTCCGCCGGACCGGCAGCCGCGCCCCGATCCTGGCCGCATTGCTCGGCGCCGCCGCGATGATCCCTATCCCCAACTTTCTGCCCCACTACTTCTCCATCTTCGCCGCCTGCTTCCTGGTAGCCTGCTGCCAGTCTCTCCGAGACCTTGCGGCCCTCTCGATCGGCGGACGGCCTGGCGGCTGGATCATCGTCACCTCATGTTTTGCCCTGGTCGTGAGCGGATTTGCCGCCGTGCCCGATCCCGTCCGGCGCCTGGGTTCGCATCCCACGTCCGAATGGGCCCGCCAGCGCGCGGCCGTCGAGCAGCGGCTTCTGGCCTCGCCGGGGGAAGACCTCGTCTTCGTCCGTTACGGGCCCGATCACGTCGATCACTTTGAATGGGTCTACAACCACGCCGGCATCGACGCATCTCCTATCGTCTGGGCACGTTCCATGGATGCCGTCAACGACGCCGCCCTCCGCCGCTACTTCGCCACACGCCGCGCCTGGATCGTGGAAGCCGACGCCACTCCACCCCTTCTCACGCCCTACCCTGAATCTTCCGCCAACGGGCCGCTGAAGTAGTCGCGCGAGCCGCCAGGCTATTTCTCCTGGTCCGTGACCGCGTGATTTTTCATTTACGGGAAACCACTCCCACGGTCGTGGCTCGGATCGGAGCCGCGCGCGTCAGCAAGCGCTCGTCCAGTAGAACCTGATCTTGCGGTCAAAGCACCAGTCCGCTACTGCTCTTCCTTGTCCTGCCCGCTGATCTGAACCAGTTCCTCCCGCCCGCTCCTGGCCGGCGGCTTCGGCGGGGTCAACCACCGCCGCGGCAGTTTCGCAATGTAGACCAGCCGCTCCACCCAAGGCAGCAGGCTGCGCACGGTCCGGCCGTGAAACAAGAGGCTACCTGCCACAAGCAGCGGATGGGGAATCGTCGTGCAGCACCTGGCGCAGATCCCGATCTCTCCGGCGCGCCCCTGCGCATGGAGCCGCCGCATCCGGCGCATCTCCCCGCCGTCGAAGATCTGCTTGAGCGGCATCTCCCCGATCCGCCCCACCGGCTCGCCGTCCAGCATGTAGCTCTGGCAACACGGATAGACATCGCCATTGTGCTTCACGTACATCGCCCCGCGCCACAGGTAGTGGCAGGGGTGCTTCCAATCGAGGGCCCCGTGGCCGGCTTCGGGCCGCATCAGGTTCGTCTCGTCTTCCTTGATCCGGATCTGGTCCACTCCCGGCACGGCCCGCCAGAACCGAACGAACTCGTCCACCTCGGCGGCGTTGCCGTCCATGCGGACCAGTTGCACGACAATCTGAAGCTTTCGCCGGCGCTCGTTTTTCATCCGGCAGAACCGAACGAAGTTGTCGCGCACACGCTCGAAGTTCGCCCCTTTGCGGTAGAACTCGAACGTCTCCTTCTTCGCCCCGTCGAAGCTCAGCGTGATGTGTTCGAGATGCGTCCCGAGCATTCGTTCGGCCGCGGCCTCGTCCAACAGCGTCCCGTTGGTCGAAATCAGGGATGAGATCGAATGCTGGTGGCAGAACTCGATCCGTTCATGGATTTTCGGGTCAAGCAGCGGTTCGCCCAGCCCGATCAGCATCATGTGCTCGGCCGTGCCGCCCGCCTCGGTCACCAGCGTCCGGAAGACATCGTCCGTCATGTCTTCCTTCGGCTGCCTGTGCGTCTCCCGCGGGCACATCGGGCAGTAGATGTTGCACTTCGCCGTCGTCTCGACGATATACTCCACCGGCAGCGCATCCACCGCATGGCGGCGGCGCAAATAGGCCAGCAGCAGTTTGTAACGGTTCCAAGCCCGCATCAGCGTCCCGTGGCACTATTGTACCGTCGCAGCCGCATCCGTAGCCGCCAACCAAGTCCGCAAAGCAGTGAGGCAGAGAACGCAGAGAGGGGGTCACTCATCACTGAGTCCGCAAACGTAGAAAGCGAGTCACTGATCACTGAGGCCGCGAACGTAGAGAGCGGGTTACTAAACAATCAGTCCGCGAGAAACTCCCGAATCAACCTCACATTCGCCGGCGGAGTCTCCAGCGGTAGACAGCCCGTACCCATCAGGCAGTTCGGCCGGGCAATGGCAACGATGCGGTCCACTTCCCTGCGAATCGCCGCCGGGTCGTTGCAGGCGACGATACCGGCATCCATGTTCACGCGCACCTTCACATCAGGCTTTTCGGCCCAGACCTTCTCGATGAACTCGCGCTGTTTGGTCTCGACATTGCACACCAGGAACCCGGTGCCGGTCGAGAGCATGTCGTCGAGGATCGGATACGTATTGCCGCCCATGATGCACGGCACAGCCGTCCCGGTGATCCCGGATGCGGCGCGCAGGATCCAGTTCAGCGCCGGCAGTTCGACGTTGTGGAACTGGCGCGGCGACAACAACGGAGGCGCGGCGGCCGATTCGAAAAACGCCACTCCGACTCCCGCATCGACCACTGCCTGGCAGAACGCGGCCTGGTTATGCGCCAACTGCATCAGCCAGCGGGCGACGCCCTCGGGGTCCAGTCCAACGTCTTCAAGCAGTCCGTTGATGCCGCGCAGATTGAACGCCACCGAAAACGGTCCGGCGACGGGGACGCGGACATCGGTGCCGGGCAACGCATCCTTGAGGCGGCGCGCAACGTCGATGACCATCGGGATGCGGCCGTCCCTGGCGGGGTCAAAAGGCTTCAGTGCCATGCCTTCTTCGATCGAATGGCACGGATTCCGGCTGATCGCCGGGACGGCATCGTCGCCTGGGTTTTCGACCGTCGCGCCGTAGGCCTCGGCCTCGAGGTTGTAGATGTCGATGCCGGCGACGATGACCTGGTGGCGGTACTCGAACCAGGCATCGCGGTGGCCGCGAAACATAAGCTCGGGATCGCGCGAAGTCTCATACGGCGGTTGGCCGGCGAATCGCGCGGCGTGTTCATAGATGGAGGGGGTGAACGGAATTTTCATCGGGTATGAATCCGCACCCATCCTATCGCGCCCGGTCTGCCGGGACCATCCCCTCCAATTAGCCCAGCAATCCTTTGAGCAGGTCCATCCCCTGGCCCATTGCGCCTTCGTCGACCGATCCCCCGGGCGTCAGTCTGTCGACCACCTGGGGCAGAAGGCTCGCAAGTTGACCGCCCGCGTCGCCTGAGCTGACGCCCCGTTTCGACGCGATGTCAGCCAGCGGTCCGTCGCCCAGCACCGAGGCGATCTGTGTGGCGGAAACCGGCAGGTTCGCGCCGGTGCTCACCCAGGATGCCGCGACCCCGCCCAGACCCTTCTCCTGGAAGGTGTTGACCAGTCCGGCAAGCCCGCCCGGATACTTCTGAACCAGTTCCAAAACGGCGTTCACGGGGCTGTCTCCGCCGCCCATCAGCCCGCCGGCGAGATTGTCCAGTAGTGACATGCTTTCAAATTCCTCCTCGACAGATGATCACCTGCAGAGGGGCGGCCGGTCAAACGCCGGTCATTTGACGATATGCTGAAACGCATATGGCGACACGCATCTCCAGACGTTCCCTGTTTGCCCGCGCCGCCGCGGGCGCAGTCGTTTACCGCGCCGTGGGCGCGCCCGCGCAGGCCCAGACCAAGGGCGACGTGGCCATCGGCTACATCGGCAGCGGCATCCGCGGCAAAGGGCTGATCGACGAGTTCAAGGAAGTGCCCGGAGTGCGCGGCATCATGGTGGCCGACATCTACGACGGCGCACAGCAGCGCGCCAAGGAGCAACTCGGCAACTCGATCCTGACCACCAGGGACTACCGCCGCGTCCTCGACAACAAGGACATCCAGGCCGTCGTCATCGCCACGCCCGACCACCTGCACCTGCAAATGGTCCTCGATGCGCTTTCGGCCGGCAAGCATGTCTATTGCGAAAAGCCGCTCACCTGGACCCATTCCGAAGGCAGGCAGATCATGGACGCCGTCCAGAAGTCCGGCAAACTGCTCCAGGTCGGCAGCCAGGGCAAGACGACGACAATCGTCGCCAAGGCGCGCGAGATCATCGCCTCGGGCCAGATCGGCAAAGTCAACATGGTGCGGCTCTCCGAACACCGCAACACGGCCGAAGGCGCCTGGGTCTACCCGGTTCCGCCCGATGCCAGCGAGAAGACGATCGACTGGCCGCGCTTCATCGGCAAGACGGAGATGAAGAAGTTCGATCCCACAATCTTCTTCCGGTGGCGCTGCTGGTGGGAATACTCCGGCGGCGTCGCGACCGACCTCTTCGTCCACCAGTTCACCACCCTGCACGAAATGTTGAACGTCAAGCACCCCGAGGCCGCGGCCTCCTTCGGCGGCATCGTGAAATGGAAGGACGGGCGCACGGTGCCCGACGTACTGCAATCGATCCTGCAATACCCGGAAGGCTTCGTGGTCGATCTTTACGTCAACCTCGCCAACGGCAGCAACCGCGGCCGCGGCATCTGGGTGATGGGCAGCGAAGGGACGCTCCAGTTGGGCGACGGCGGCGTCACGGTCTATCCGGAACCCATCTTCTCCGAGAAGCAGATCTACGGCAGCGACTTCATGCCGAAGGCGACGCGCGACGCCTACCTGAAGACCTTCGAAGGCAAGCCCGACACCCAGACCCGGCCGGAACAGGTCGTCAGGGTCGAGCGCGGCCCGACGCATAACGCGCTGTTCATCGACGCGTTGCTCAATGGAAAGAAGAGCCCCGAATCCGCTGAAGAAGGCCACAATGCAGCCTCGGCGGCCCACCTCGTCAACGCCGCCTACCGCGAGAACCGGCGCGCGAACTGGAGCGACCTCGATTTGGGATAAAGTGCTCGAGCGATAACCCTGATGCGACATCTCGTTCTGCTGGCGGCGCTCCGCGGTCTCTGCGCGGGCGCGCCGCCGGGCGATAATGAAGGACGTGGAAGCAGCCCGCATCGACAGCCGTATCATTGCCATCGACACGACGTCCGAATTCGGCTCGATTGCGCTCACCGAAAACGGCGCCGTGGTGGAAGAGATCGAGATGCATTCCACCGACGGCTTCGGTCCCGTCCTCTTCGACCTCCTCGTTGACCTGATGAAGCGCCACGGCTGGACGTACGACTCGGTTGGCGGCTACGCGGCGGCGGCCGGGCCGGGATCGTTCACAGGAGTCCGCGTCGGATTGGCGGCCGTGAAGGGACTGGCCGAGGTGTGCGGGGCGCGCGCGGCGGCGGTCTCCAACTTGCAGGCGATGGCAGTATACGGCAGTGCGGCGATTCGCGCTCCTTTCTTCGATGCGCGGCGGAGCGAGATCTTTGGGGGGCTGTTTGACAGCAATTGCGAGCCGGTCGCGCCGGAAACGGTGCAGCCATTCACGTCGTGGCTCGGTTCTCTTCCGCCAGGCGCGGAGTTGATTTGCCGCACTCCGGAAACGTTCGGCGTGGAAGCGACGCTGGTCCCAAGGTCCCTGGCCTCGGCCGTGGCGAAACTCGCCCCGCGATGCTGGCGGGATCCGGCCTCGCTTGATGCGAACTATGTGCGCCGGTCCGACGCCAATTTGAACTGGACTGACAAGTAGCGCCGGTGCGCTTCTACTGTATCTTCCCGCGCCCGGCCACAGCCCACACTTCAACCACCTCGTCCCCGCGAACGCCGTAAATCCTCTCCTGCAGATTGACCGCCGTGCAGACATGATTGGGCAGCACATGCAGCCGCTCGCCGACATGAAACTTGCGTTCGGCCTTGCTGATGTCGACGTACCCATGCTCCTCGTTCATCTTGTGGAACAGCGCGCCGGGCGCTTCGACGATCTCGCCAAATCCCGGCCCGCCGGTCGAGAGCTTGTCGGATGAGAACGTCTTCGAACCGCCGTCGATCATCATCCGGCCGCCCTGCACGCTGACCACGGTCGCCAGCATCGTCGCGGCGCAATTCTCGCGCCCGCACGAGCCCATCGCCCACGTATTGCGGTCGTTGAAGATATAGGTGCCGGGCCGGATCTCGTTCATGCCCTCGAAAAGATGGGATTGGTAAAGTAGCGGCGTCGATCCGCCGCTGACAATCCGGGGCGGAATGCGCATGGCGACGAACCGGGCATGGAGGTCGAGGATCGTCGCCTGGAGAGCGGCGATGGCCTCCTCGTCGTTCGGGTCCTTGACATGGCCCGGATAGAAGGCAATGCCCCGCCACTCAATCGCAGGCAGCTTGATGATCTCTTCCACCAGAAACGGAGCCTCGCCGGCGGTCACGCCCATGCGCCCCAGTCCAACATCGACCTCGACCAGAATCCCGGCGCCGATGCCGGCCTCCGAAATCATGCGCGCGGCTTCAATCGAATCGACGGCGACCGTGACCTGGGTCTTCGCCGCAATCCCGCGCAAACGTTCCAGCTTGGCCGGGCCAATGACGGGATAGGCGATCAACAGGTCGTCAGGCGACGCGGCCAGCATCACCTCGGCCTCGGTCGTCTTGGCGACGGTGATCCCTGCCGCGCCCAGGGCAATCTGGCGGCGGGCGAGAGCGGGAATCTTGTGGGTCTTGGTATGCGGCCGCAGACGCAGGTCGTGCTCGCGGGCATACGCGGCCACGCGCGCGAGGTTGCGCTCCATGATGTCGATATCGATCAGGAGTGCTGGGGTATCGAGGTCGGAGATTTTCATTTCTTCTTTGGCTCGGGGAAGCGGACGGAGAGGCGCGGCGGCGCCTTGCGGTAGACGAATTCGAAGTGCTTGACCCTGTGTTTGCCCTCGTAGGCGAAATAGAGCAAGCCGGAGACGGGACCTTCGACTTCGCCCTCGGGCAGGCGCTTCTCGTGCAGCAGTTTCAACAGCGCCTTCTGCTCTGGAGTGCTCTTGTTGTCTTCAATCGAAGCCGATGCTTCCGACGTGTCGGCCGTGGACGACCCGCCGGCCGGGTGTTGCTGTCCTGGCAACGACAGTGGCGGCCCGCCGCTGCCGGGGATCCCCGGCACGCCGTACGGGACGCGCCGCCGTTCAGTTCCAATCTGTCCCTGGCTGCCGCCGCGCGAGCTGATCACCATCACCGACGCCCCTGCCAGTTGGCTGGGGTATAACGGCCGGGCGCGCTGCCCATCGTTGTCCGTGCGCAGAAGGAACTCGTCGTGGTCGAGGTAGTACTTGCCTTCCTTGCGCGGCGCGTACTTCACCTCTACGATGATGACGTTCTCGCCCGGATCGGCGCCCAGCGCCGCCTTCATCGCCTCGCGCGTCAGCAACAGGCGCGCCTCCATCCGCGCACGCGAGTCCTCCGCCACGCCCACGGGCGCATCAGTCTGCGCGAAGACAGGCGCGGCACAGGCCAGCAGCGCGATGATCGCAAGGTTCTTCATATTGCCTCCCCGGCGGCATGTGCCGAAGCCCAGGCCCACTGAAAATTGTAGCCCCCGAGCCAGCCCGTCACATCCACCACTTCACCGACGAAGAACAGGCCCGCTACGTTTCGCGCTTCCATCGTCTTCGACGAGAGTTCAGCCGTGGAAACGCCCCCGCCCGTAACCTCGGCCTTTTCAAAACCCTCAGTGCCCGACGGCGTAAAACCCCAGGCATGCAGCCGCGTGTCAACGGCCTGGACCGGCAGCACCGGTTGCATGAACCCTTCAACTTCCAGCCAGCGCGCCGCCAGCCGTTGCGGCAGAACCATTCCCAGCGCCTTGCGCGCATCCGGCGGCGGAGCATCGAAGCTTCGCCCCGGCAACAGATCGACTGTCACTCTTCCGCCCGGCCGCCAATACGAAGAAACCTGCATTATCGCGGGTCCGCTCACTCCGCGGTGGGTGAACAGCAACTTCTCTTCAAACGCGCCCTCGCCGCTGCATGCCCTGACGCCCGTCGAAACCCCGGCCAGATCGCCCCAGCGTTTCCGGTCCTCCCCGCCAAAGACCAGTGGAACCAGCGCCGGGAACGGCGGGACCACTTTGAGACCAAACTGCCGCGCCGTCCTGTAACCGAAATCGGTCGCGCCGAGTTTGGGAATAGAAAGACCGCCCGAGGCGATGACAAGTGCCGTCGAGGAGAACTTGCCAAGCGATGTCTCGATGGTGAAACGCGTGTCGCGGTGGACGGTTGCGACATTGCAGGATGTCTTGATCTCGACGTGGCCGGCCGCGCATTCGGCCAGCAGCATCTCGAGGACGACGCGCGCCGACGTGTCGCAGAACAACTGGCCCAGCGTCTTCTCGTGGAACCGGATGTGGTGCTTCTTGACCAGTTCCAGGAAATCGTCGGGCGTGTACCGCGCAAGTGCGCTCTTGGCGAAATGCGGGTTCCCCGAAATGAAGTTCAACGCGGAGACGTCGCGGTTGGTGAAGTTGCAGCGTCCCCCGCCCGAGATCAGGATCTTCGCGCCCGGCTGCGCCGAGTGCTCGACCACCAGGACGCGTTTCCCCCGCCGGCCAGCCGTCGCCGCGGCGAATAAACCGGCCGCGCCGGCGCCAATCACAATTGCGTCATAGACCAACTTCAATGATAGGTCCAGCCGGTCGATTTGTTTAACAATAGCGCGTTGCTCACCATATGCTCATGTTATACTCACACTATGAGTGCACGGCTCCAGGTGCTGCTTCCCGACGAAGAACTCGCCGAAATCCGCCACCTCGCCGAGCAGGAGAATCTCTCTGTCGGCGAATGGGTCCGCCGGACATTAAAGGATGCGCGCGCCCGGAAATCGCTGCGCGACCCTGGGCGGAAGCTGAAAGCTCTGCGCAAGGCCGCCGGTCTTTCGTACCCCACCGCTGATATCAATCAGATGCTCGCAGAGATCGATCAGGGTTACGCCGGGTGATCTTCGTCGACTCGAGCATCCCGATGTACCTCATCGGTGCGCCTCACCCGCATAAGTCGGACGCTCAAGTCCTGCTCGAACGCCTGATTGCGTCGGGAAGGAAACTGGTGACCGACGTCGAGGTGTTGCAGGAGATTCTCCACCGCTACGCCGCCATTGACAGGCGAGACGCCATTCCGCAGGCGATTCAGCTCGTTCTCGACCTGGTTGACGGCATCTTCCCGATCGAGGAAGCCGACGTCCTCAGGGCCGCCGAAATTGTCCAGAACCCGGGCCGGTTCACGGCGCGCGATGCCCTCCATATCGCCGTGATGGAGCGCAGGGGCATCAAGTCCATCCTGTCGTTCGACTCCGATTTCGACCGTTGGCCCGGCCTCGATCGAATCCACGCGGTCTGATACGAAGTTCCCATGGACCTCTGAGCCATGCCGCGCCGGTGGGGCGGGCTTTAGCCTGCGAAGGGCTTCAGCCCGGCCTCACCCGATCAGCCAGGCATGGCTATTAACGGAGCGGCGCCCTCACCCATCCGCGCGCACGCCCTTCGGATACAGCGTCGCCAGCGCCAGCAGCGGGAAGTAGTCGCGGTAGAGGTGATAAGAGAGATAGAAGACGTTCGGGAACCCGGTCCCGGTGGCGAGGTCTTCATCCCAGCGGCCATCGGGTTTCTGCCGTTCAAGCAGCCAGCGGATGCCCCGCTTGGCCGCCGGCAGGTCGCCCAAACCGGCCGCTTCAAGTCCGAGCAGCGCCCAGGCGGTCTGCGACGGCGTGCTGGGAGCCTGAACGTAATGATGCGTCTTGTAACCCAGACAGCTCTCGCCCCAGCCGCCATCGGGATTCTGAATCGACCGCAGCCACTCGACGGCGCGTTCAAACGCCGTTCGCGCCCCTGCCGGCATGCCCGCGGCACGCAGGCCGCGCAACGCCAGGAACGTCCCATAGATGTAGTTCACGCCCCACCGGCCATACCAACTTCCATCGCGCTCCTGATTCCGCAGCAGAAATTCGGCTCCGCGCATGATCGACGGGTGATCCGGCGGCAGACCCATTTTGGTCAGCGCCTCGAGCACCCGTCCCGTAATATCAGGACACGCCGGATCGAGCATCGCGTTGTGGTCGGCGAATGGCACCTTATTCAGCAGGCTCCAATTGTTGTCCACGTCGAATGCCGCCCAACCGCCGTCGCTGCCCTGCATCCCAAGCAGCCAGGTCACGGCGCGCCGTTCCACTCTGGCCTGTTGCTCCGGGTCGGTCGCCTTGGCGTGCCGCAGCGCCAGTAGAACCATCGCCGTGTCGTCGATATCGGGATAGTATTCGTTGGCGAATTCAAACGCCCATCCAGACGGTTCGAGCGCGGGCCGCTTCACCGACCAATCGCCCTTTCGCCGGATCTCTTTCGTCAGCAGCCAGTCGGCCGAGCGGGTCATCTTCTTCTGATCGGCCATGCCCGGCTTTTTCGACTCCAGTTCGCCAAGCGCGTACGTGCAGATGGCCGTATCCCAGACGGGCGACATGCAGGGCTGAAACTGGAAGCGGTCCCCCGTTTCGATCAGCAGATTCTCAAACTGCCGGATGCCCTCCACCAGGTCCGGATGATCCGCGGCGTAACCCATCGATTCGAGCGCCATGATGAGGTACATCATAGACGGGTAAATGGCGCCGAGACCTTCGCTGTAGCGGGTCCGTTCCAGCATCCAGCGCTCGGCCTCGCGGATGGCGCGCGCCCTGACGTTGCGCAGGTTCCTTCTCTCCCAGATCTTCACCGCCCGGTCAACCTGGGTGAAAATCAGGCTCACGGCGTCGCGTTTTGGCAACGAAAGTTTCTTGTGGGGAACGAGCAGTTCGTCCACCCGTAGACCCATCGGCGTCGGTTTGTGGCTGCCAACGGCCTGGACGATCGAAAGCGGCACGATGATCGCCCGCGTCCACGACGACATCTCATAGATGAGGTCGCCGGGCACGAGGACGATTTCGGGCGGCACGCTGGGCACATACTTGCGCGGATAGAGATCGAAGAGGCTGAAGTTGATCTTCGTGTAGCTGTTGCAGGATTGCAGGCCGCCCAGTTCGAGCACCTTTCCGCGCGCCTTGCGCATCGGCTCCGATTCCGTGTCCATGCCGCACATCTTGAGCATGGTGTAGGCGCGGGCCGTGGCGTTGATTTCGGCTCCACCCGCGGGGTAGATCCACCAGCCGCCATCGGGCTGCTGACGGTCGAGGATCGCCTTGGCCGCCTTGTCGATCCGGCCTCGCGAAGGCGGGTTCCATGCCCTGCCCGGTTCAGCCGGATGAAGCCACATCTGGAGCAGGATGTAGTCGGCTTCAAGCGTCGAATCCGATGTCAGTTCACCGCACCAGTAGCCCTGTTCGGCCTGCAACTCCAGCATGGCCCGGGCGATTTGCTCGGACCCTCTCAGATGTCGTTCACGCAACTCCTGCTCGGCCAATTGCGCGGCCGCCATGGCCTCCTTGCGCGATGCTCTCGACCCTGGACTGACGATTTCCATAAAACTCCATTTTCGCGCAAGCGGGAGCTCCTGTTCCATACGGTTCCGTCTACCCGGACTCGCGCCGGCGGGCCCGCCTTACACTGGAACCATGGTCAGCCGTCTCGCTCTGCTGTTCGCTCTGCCGCTGTTCGCCCAGGTTCCGCCCATGCCGCCGCATTCCCAATGGGAGACCCCGGCGATGAAAGAGGCGCGGTCCATAGCCGATTCCACCGCAGCATCGCCCAACGACTGGCTGACGGTCGCCGAACGGACATCGTTCCGCGAAACAGGCCCATATTCCGAAGCGCTCGAATTTTACCGCCGTCTCGCGAAGGCGTCGCCCTTCGCCCGCCTGATCGAGTTCGGCAAGACCGCCGAGGGCCGCCCGCTGGTCTGTCTGGTCGCCTCCACCGACAAGGCGTTCACCGCCGAAGCCGCCCGCCGCACCGGCAAGCCCGTCGTTTTGCTTCAGAACGGAATCCATGCCGGCGAAAACGGTGGCAAGGACGCCGCCATGATGCTGCTGCGCGACATCCTTGTCACCAAGTCCCGCGCCTCGCTGCTCGACCACTCCATCGTCCTGTCGATCGCCGTTTTTAACGCCGACGGCCATGAACGCTTCTCCCCTTACAACCGCATTAATGAGAACGGCCCCTCGAAAATGGGCTTCCGCGTCACCGCCCAGCGGCTCAACCTGAACCGCGACTACGTCAAGGCCGACACGCCCGAAATGCGCGCCTGGCTCGCGCTCTATGCCGCCTGGCTGCCGGATTTCCTGATCGACAACCACGTCACAGACGGCAGCGACGTCCAATATGACGCGACCATCGCCACCCATACCGGGCAGGACATCGCCCCCCAGGCCGGCGGCTGGGTGGAAAAGAGCTACCTGCCGCACCTGTTCAAGTCGCTTGACTCGCTCGGCCACATCACCGGCTGGTACGTCGATGGGCGTCTGCCGTCGGGCGCGCTGACCGTCATGACCGCCTCGCCCCGCTACTCCACCGGCTATGCGGCGGCGCGCAACAGAGCTGCACTATTGGTTGAGACTCATAGTCTTAAATCATTCAAAACAAGGATCTGGTCGCACTACGACATCATGGCCGCCAGCCTCGCAGCGATGGCCCAGTCCGGCCTGGAGCTTCGGCAGGCGTCCATCGCCGCCGACCGGGCCATGGGATCAATCGAACCCGGCTCGCCCGTCTTCCTCCAGGGCGAACCGGCTGGCGAGGGCGAGCCGTACGTCTACCGGCGGCTCAAGTCGGAGACCTATCTCAGCCCGGCTTCCGGCGCCCCGGTGGTCCGCTACCTGGCCCAGCCCCAGGACGACCAAACGAACCTCGTCCGGACTTTGAAGCCCGTCTATTCCCCTCCCGCGCCGATGGGGTATATCGTCCCGCCGGCCTGGACATCTATCGTTAACTTATTGAAAACACATGGTATTAGATCCGAGACGATCCAACGGGAGGTCGCCGGGGAGTTCGTTTGGTCAAAGTTCCAGAACCCTCAGTTCGCCCCACAGCCGTTCGAGGGCCGGTTCCTGGTGCGGTCGTTCGAGACCGTGGAAACCCACAAGCCGGGGACGATTCCGGCGGGCAGCCTGTGGGTTCCTTTGGCGCAGCAGGCCGGAAAGCTGCTCATGCACATCCTCGAACCCGAGGCGCCCGATTCGGCTCTTCGCTGGGGTTTCTTCCATCCGGTCTTCGAGCAGAAGGAGTATTTCTCCGACTATGTCTTCGCCCCCTATGCCGAGGCGATGCTGGCCTCCGACGCCGGACTCCGCGCCGAGTTCGAGGAAGCTATCTCCAAGGATAGCCAGTTGAAGTCGAACGCCAGGGCGCGCCTCACCTGGCTCTACCGCCGGTCCCCCTACCAGGAGCCGGACAAGGACATTTATCCGATCCTGCGGCTGAACGCGAAACCTCGGTAGGCGGGAAAACGGGTTGCGGCCGGCCGCGAATCGGCTACTCTGGAATCGGCATGGACGATTCCCACCTTTCCGACAGCTATCTGGAGCGCTTCGTCACCGGCCTGATCCATGACGACGCGGAACTGAAGTGGGTCGAGGGCCACCTGTACAGTTGTCCTGATTGCGCCGATCGAATGTGGACCATGCAGGAACACATGGACGATCCTGAATCGGGCTCCGCGCAGACCACCGACCCGGAACTCTATCGCGAAGACCACCCCCTGCAATAGGAGGCCGCGAACGGAGAGAGCGGGTGCAAAGACGGCGGTTGCCGCATCCTGCATGGAACCCGCTCGAAATTGCCGCCGGGAACCCGCTCTCTCCGTTCGCGGCCTCGCAATAAGTTGATTCCTGAAGCGGTTGGGGCGAATCTGAATACATTCGCATGAATCCAACGGCCCGTGTCATTTCGCAGGCGGCTCAGAAGTTCCAGCGCCCGCCTCACCACTTCCGTTACTACGATTTGGCCGTCATGGTCTTCGTCGTCGTTTTGCTGATCAGCAACCTCATCGGGCAGAAGATCTGCGCCGTGGGCCCGTTCCGCATCAGCGGCGCCCAGTTGCTGTTCCCGATCACCTACATCTTCGGCGACATCTTCACCGAGGTCTATGGCTATGCCGGATCGCGGCGGGCGATCTGGATGGGCTTTTTCGCCTCGGCGCTGATGGCCGTGTTTGGTTTGATCGTGGTGGCTCTGCCGCCTGCGCCTGAATGGACGAACCAGGCGGCGTTCGAAACCGTTTTCAGTTTCATCCCGAGGATGGTGGCGGCAAGTCTGGTGGCCTACTGGGCGGGCGAGTTCGCCAACTCGTACGTGATGGCGAAGATGAAGGTCTGGAGCGGCGGCAGGCACCTGTGGATGCGGACCATCGGATCAACAATGGTTGGGCAACTGGTGGACTCCACCGTCATCATGACGCTGGCCTTCGCCGGACGGGCCAGTTTCGGGACAATCGTCAACCTGATCATCTCCGGGTACCTGGCCAAGGTGCTGTACGAAGCGGCGATGACGCCGGTCACTTACGGCGTGGTGAATGCCCTGAAACGGGCAGAGAGTGTGGATGTGTATGACGTGGCGACCGACTTCAGCCCGTTCGCCTCGGGAACCGAGGGCGAGGAGTTCCGTCCTCTGGACGCTGCAGTGAAATGAAACCGCGGACCGGCGGAAGGCGTCCATCAGCACGATGAGGGCCGGAGTATGTGGTTTTGTGGCCAGCCGATTGCGCCTTGACCCGGGCATCGACCGGCCCTAGAATTGAGCTAGACTGGAGAGGGGCGTGCAGTCTCAACGCCCACGACGCAAGCCTATGAATAGCAAAGACTTTCTCTCCGTTTTTCTGGCAACCGCGGGAGTGCTGATGTTCGGCCTGACGGCGGACGCCCAGAAGAAGAACGAAGCGCCGCGTGAAACGGTAGCCAAACCGTTGAGCGCAAAAGAGATTCGAAAGCAGCAGGAGCGCTTGCGAAAAGAGTTGGAGCGGCCGTACAAGAAGTGGCTCGATGAGGATGTGCTCTACATCATCACGGATGAAGAGCGTAAGGCCTTCAAGAACTTCGCTACTGCTGAGGAGATGGAGCAGTTCATCGAGCAGTTCTGGATGCGCCGCGACCCTTCGCCGGACTCCAGCGAGAACGAATACAAGGAAGAGCACTACCGCCGCATCGCCTACTGCAACGAGCGGTTCGCCTCCGGCATTCCCGGCTGGAAGACGGACCGCGGCCGCATCTACATTACATTTGGACCGCCGGATGAAATCGAATCGCGCCCCTCGGGCGGCACCTATGAGCGGCCTTACGAGGAAGGCGGCGGCACGACCTCGACCTTCCCGTTCGAGAAGTGGCGGTACCGCTGGATCGAGGGCATCGGCACCGACGTCAATATCGAATTTGTCGACCCGACGATGACGGGCGAATACCGCATGACGATGGATCCTTCGGAAAAGGACGCCCTGCTGCATGTGCCCGGCGCCGGCCTGACGCTGATGGAGCAGATGGGCATGGCCGACAAGGCGGACCGGTTCAGCCGCACCGACGGTACGCGCCTGGGCACCGGCAACCAGCCGCTGCCGGCGAGGATGCAACAGTTTGAGCGGTTGCAGCAGTTTGCCATGTTGCAGAAGCCGCCTTCGGTCAAATTCAAGGACCTGGAAGCGCAGATCACCTCGCGCATCATTTATAACGTCCTGCCGATGCAGTCGCGGGTGGACTTCTTCCCGGCCACGACCTCCACGGTGATGAGCAACATCACGCTGCAATTCAGCCGCAAGGACTTGCAGTTCAAGTCGGAAGGCAACGTATCGAAGGCGATCGTCAACATCTATGCGCGCATCTCGACGATGTCGAGGCGGCCGGCGAACATCTTTGAAGACGTGGTGACGGTGGACGTGCCGACCGAGATGTTGCAGGAAGCCAGCGAGGGGATGTCAATTTACCAGAAGTCGGTTCCTCTGGCGCCGGGCATGTACCGGCTGAACGTGGTGGCCAAGGACATCGTCGGCGGCAACATGGTGAATTATGAAATGGCGTTGAATGTGCCCCGCATGGAAGAGGACCAGCTCTTCGCCAGTTCAATTATTCTCGCGGACGTACTGGAGAAGGTGCCGACGAGGTCGATCGGCCAGGGCCAGTTTGTGATTGGCACGTCGAAAGTCAGGCCGCGGATGAGCGAAAGTTTCAAGCGCACGGAGAAGATGGGCATCTTCCTGCGGCTCTACAACTTCCAGCCCGAGGAGAAGACGAACAAGCCGCAGGGCCAGGTGGAGTATGAAATCGTGAAGGCCTCGGACAATTCGAAGGTGCTGGAGTTCACCGAAGAAGTGTCGAGTCTTGAGGGTTCAGCGTCGCAGATGACGATTGAGAAGCTGCTCCCGCTGGGTTCGCTGGAGCCGGGCAAGTATATATTGAAGCTGAAGGTCACCGACCGGCTCAAGAAAGAGAGCTTGACGCAACAGGCGCAGTTCTCTATAACTTAAGTGATTCCCCCGAAGGGCGAGGAGGCCCGCGGCGACGACGATGCTCGATAAGGCCGGCGTTGCAATACTGGCGCTGCTCAGTGTAGCGCCGGGCGTGGTTTCTGGCGCCGAGTACAAGCTGCTCGGCACGATCACGGGGGAGGTGCGCAATCCGGCCGGCACGACTCAGATGGGCGCCGTGGTTTCGCTGTACAACCGGTATGAGCGGCTGATCCAGAAGTCGCTGACCGACGCCTCGGGCAGGTTTCAGTTCAGAGCTTTGACGCCGGACCAGTATGCGATCCGGGTGAATCTGAGCACCTACATTCCTGCAAGCCGCGCGAACATCCCTGTCAAGGCGGGGATGGAGAGCTACCTGAGCATCGAACTGGCGACCGTGTTCAGTTCCATCGAACTGGTCTACACCACGCCAGGTTCGGGAACTTCCCTGATCACGGAAGACTGGAAGTGGGTGTTGCGCTCGTCCGGCACGACAAGGCCGGTGCTGCGGGCGCTGCCTGGACTCGATGTCCAGTTTCCGGGGATCCCGGCACGGGCGAAACGGTCGAACTTTGAAGTGACCCGCGGGCTGATGCGGGTTTCGGCGGGCAGCGACGGCGCCAGTTCCGTCCTGGGCCATGAGCCGGACCTGGGCACGGCGTTCGCGCTGGCGACTTCGGTTTTTGGGGGCAACGAGTGGAGGGTGCTGGGGAACGTGGGCTATGCCTCTTCAATGGGCACACCGGTGACGGCGTTCAGGACAAGCTACTCCGGCCTTGCCAGCCCGGATGTGGAACTGACGGTTCGCCAGGTGGCGATGCGCCACTTTGCCGGCCAGCGCCTGTTGGGCGGTCCCGCCAATTCCGGTGATGCGCCATTGCTGCGGACCATGTCGGCCAAGGTGATGGACAAGCAGCAGATCACCGAGGAGTTGTCGCTGGAATACGGCGCAGTGCTTGAGGCTGTGGCATTCCTGGACCGGATGACGGTTTTCAGCCCGTTTGCCCGTTTGGCGATGGATCTGGGGGGCGCGGGCGTCGTCGAACTGGCCTACGCCAGCGGGGCGCCGCCGCTGGATCTTCTCTCGTCCCAATCGATGGAGGGGACGCTGCAAAGCGACATGGCCGGGTTGGCGATGTTTCCCCGGATATCGTTGCGCGGCGGACACGCCAGGGTGCAGCGGACCGAATCCTACGAGGCAGGATACCGCCGGCTGATAGGCGCCTGGACGTATTCAACCGCCGCCTATTACGACAACATCCGCGATGCCGCTTTTACGGTGGCGGCGCCGGCGGGGCTGTTGAGTTCGATGGACCTGCTGCCCGACATCGCGTCCAACAGTTCGATCTTCAACATGGGCTCATACCAGTCTCAAGGCGTGATGGTTGCGGTCTCCCGAACACTGGGCGAGGACTGGTCGGCGGGCATCTCCTACGGCTATGGCGGAATGCTGGCTCCCAACGGCGCGGAGGCCACGGGCGGTGATCCGGCGGCCATGCGAGCTCATGTTTCAACCGCATACAGGATGTGGGGGTCGGCGCGCGTCAACGGGCTTTACCGTGGAACGGGTACGCGTCTGGCCGCGACCTATGTCTGGACGCCCGATGGGGTGATTCCGGCCACTCATGCGTGGATGACGCAGAGGATGGGACCGCAGGCCGGGCTGAATTTCCAGGTTCGCCAGCCGCTGCCCTCGTCGGGATTGATCCCCGGGCGGTTCGAGATGACAGCCGAAGTACGGAACCTGCTGGCGGCGGGCTATATGCCGATTCCGGCGCGGGATGGCCGGAGCATCTATCTGGTGCAGTTCCCGCGGTCGTTCCGCGGCGGGTTCAGCTTCATCTTTTGAGGAACACGCGCAAAGGGTGCCGGCCGCAGCGGTAACTCGTATGTTTCTGACCAGATTGGGGGCGCGGACGGCACCCTTTGCGCTTCTAACCGGGCGCAGCGGGACGCCTCGCTTCAGCGCGAAACCTGCGCGAACGCCAGCACGGACGGTTTAACGATCTGTTCCCAATCCTCGGTGGACATATGCACGACGTCGCGGTGCGTTCCGGCGTTGAAGCAGATCTGCTCTTCGGCCATGATGAGCCCGTCGGCCCAGACGGGGATTTCGAACAACGTCCCGTTGCCAAAGGGCGGCATGGCGCCGAGTTCCGACTCCGGGAAGAGTTCCTGGAGTTCTGTTTCGGTGGCGAGACGCAATTGCCGGCTGCCAAAGGCGAGGCGGAGTTCCTCGAGATCGACATGGCGGTCGGCCGGCAGCACGGCCATGGCGAAACCGTCGGAGAAATGAACGATCACGGTCTTGGCGAAGCAGCGAGGCGGGACGTGTTCGACGGCGGCGGTTTCGCGGGCCGTGTAGGACAGAGGATGGAGATCGTGCGTATAGCTGATCTCGCGCAACTCAAGCAGCGCCATGAGGCGGTCGAGGGTGGTCATGGTTTGCTCCGTTTCGGCGCCGGTTTGCGGCGGGTTTGGGTTGATCTGGTTTTGCCGGCGGCGGGTCCAGCGACAGGGGGGTGCGGCCGGCCGGCACTCCATGGACAGATGACCATCGGATGCTGTTTGCGGTCCATTATCGTTCACTCCTCGGTTTCCGGAATACGGCTGAGCAGGCTTTGGGCCAGGTGAAGCCGGCCGTGCAGAGTCTCACGGAACGCCCGCGTGGACGTGTGGTTGATTTCGTGCAGCAGTTTGTCTTGTTCGGTCTTCAGGAGACGGGCGATGAAGGCCCATTCCTGCTGGTTCAATACGGGTTGAACGGTGGCAGCCTCAGCCATGGCAACCTCCTAGCCTGAAGGTGTTCCGCCCTCAGGGTACTCCGACTATTTCGCCGATGGAAGAGAAATCGGCGCTCGAAGTGGTACACCTAGAATTGATGCGCATCACATTCGCCTTGTTCTGCCTCGCCACGCTTCCGGCTGCCTGGGGAGAAGTCACCAAGACGCAGGAGGCGGCGCTGGAACAGATTGCCGCGGCTGGAATAGCCGCCGCCCGGATCCCGGGACTTTCGGTCGCCGTGGCTTCCGGCGCGGGTCCCATCTGGACCCGGGCATGGGGTTTCGCGGATATGGAAAACCATGTGGTCGCATCGACGCGCACCGTCTTCCGGCTGGCGTCGATCTCAAAGACGTTCACGGCCACGGCGGCCATGGTGCTGGCGGAGCGGGGGGAACTGAGCCTGGACGCCGAGGTGCAGACTTATGTTCCCTTCCCGCGCAAGAGATGGCCCATCACGACCCGCCAACTCCTAAGCCATCAAGCCGGCATCCGCCACTACAACGGCCAGGACTTCAACAGCACGCGCCACTACGGCGGCGTGATGGAGCCGCTGCTGATCTTCGCCCTCGATCCGCTGCTGCACGAGCCCGGGACCAGGTATTTTTATTCAAGCTACGGCTTCAATCTGGCGGGCGCGGTGGTGGAACGGGCGGCGAAGAAGAGCTACTTCGAATTTGTTCGTGAAACCGTTCTGAGGCCCGCGGGCGTCGAATCGGCAAGGCCCGATGACGTCTACGCGGTCATTCCCTATCGCGCCCGGGGCTATAACATGCGCAAGGACGGGACGGTCGAGAACTGTTCCCTGGCTGACCTGAGCAACAGACTGCCCGGTGGCGGATGGCTTGCCACGGCCGAAGACCTGATCCTTTATGCGCGAGCGCTGGTCGACGGAAAGATCGTCAGCCAAAGGAGTCTGGACGCCATGTGGACGCGGCAAAAGTTGGCCAATGGCGAGACGACGGGCTACGGTCTGGGATGGAATACCGCGGAGGTGGATGGCGTGAGAGTGGTTCAGCACAGCGGCGGGCAGCAGGGGGCGAACACCCACCTGCTGATCGCGCCCGACAAGGGAATTGCCATCGCCGTCCTGGCCAACATGGAGAACGCCGGTACGCCGGCCATCGCCACGGAGATGTTGCGCGCTCTGTTGAAGGATTCGACGCAATGACGCTATTGATCCTCGGCCTGCTCCTGGCCGTGACGCCCGGCCTGAGCGCGCAGTTGAAGCCGGAGACGGTGAAGGAGTTCAACGCCTACATGGCGGATGCGGAGAGCCAGATGCAGGCCCGGGCATCAGGAGCGAAGCCCTTCCTCTGGAGCGCGTCTGACAATGCCCGTTGGAATAGGCTGCGGACTGAGGGCGTGCTGGTTGCTCCGACCTACGAGTCGCCGTCGCGCGACGTGCAGGGCGGACTGGTCCACGACTGGACCGGCGCCATCTTCATCCCCGGCGCCAAGGCGGAGCAGGCTTTGCGGATTCTCCAGGATGTGGACAACCACAAGCGGATCTACGCGCCCGATACGGTCGATTCCCGGATGATCTCGCGCACGGGAAACGAATTCCGCTCATCGATGAGGACCTACAAGAAGAAGGTGCTCGCGGCCATCCTGGACTACGAATTCCACACCGTCTACACCCAACTGGCGGCCGGCCGGTGGCGGGGCGCGATTCGTTCGACACGCATTGTCGAGGTGGAGGATTACGGCACGCCGCGAGAACGCCAGAAGCCTGAGGGACAGGGGATGGGGTACCTGTGGCGGCTGAATAGCTGGTGGCACGTCGAGGAGCGTGACGGAGGCGTGGTGATGGAATTGCGCTCGATCTCACTGACGCGCGACATACCATTCGGGCTTTCCTGGGCGATCAAACCGATGGTGACCAGTTTGCCGAGGGAAACGCTGGAATCAAACCTGGGCAAGACGCGGACGGCGGTTCTGGCCCTTTCGGATCAGGGCGCGCCGCGGTAGGCTTCGTCAAGCAACTCGACCACGTGCAGCACGCGCTGGCCCTTGCCGTGGCGATCGACGCCGGCGCGCAGTTGCAGCATGCAGCCCGGATTCGCCGTGGTGACGATCGTGGCGCCAGTGAGGTTCACCATCTCCATCTTGCTCTCAAGCAGCGAGGCGGCAAGTTCGTCGTGAACGATGTTGTAGACGCCCGCGCTGCCGCAGCAGACCTCGGATTGGGGAAGTTCCTTCAGCCGCAGACCCGGGATGGCCGAGAGAACCTCGCGCGGGGCGTTGCGGATCTTCTGGCCGTGCAGCAGGTGGCAGGAGTCCTGGTAGGTGACCAGGGCATCGACCGGCTTCATGCCGGGGTTCAAGTCGATGGAGGCGAGGAATTCAGTGACGTCGCGGAGGCGTGCCACAAACAGCCTGGCCTTGCCGGCATAGACTTCGTCGGATTCGAGGAGTTCGTGGTACTCCTTCAGCGTCGATCCGCAGCCGGCGGCATTGGTGATGATCGCGTCATAATCGCCAGGCAACAGAGCGTCGATATTCTTCCGGGCGAGAGCGCGGGCGTGATCGCGTTCGCCGGCGTGGGCGTGGAGGGCGCCGCAGCAGGTCTGGTCGCCCGGGATGACGACCTCGCAGCCGTTCTTGCGCAGCACGCGGACCGTGGCCTCGTTTAACCGGGCGAAGAAGACGTTGGCGATGCAACCGGCCAGCAGCGCCACGCGAAAACGGCGCTCGCCTTCGGCCGGGTAGGTTTTGCCGATCTGGTCGAAAAAGAACGGAACCTCGGCGGCGGGCGCCAGCGGCGCGATGCGTCCGAGTTTGCCAAACAGTTTAAGGAAGCCGCTGCCTTCGGCGATGGCGCGCAGTCCGCTGGCCTGATAGAGATACAGCACGGCGCCGAGCGTCTTCATCCAGGCGCGCGACGGCAGGATGCGTTTGAAGACCATCGACCGCAACATCCGGATGTGCCAGGGGTGGCGGATGGAGGCCTGGATTTCGGTCCGCGCAGCCTCGATCATCCGGCCATAGGGCACACCGGACGGGCAGGCCGATTCACAGCCCCGGCAGGCCAGGCAGAGGTCCATATGTTCCAGGTAGGCGGGGCTGATCCGGGCCTCGCCGGTTGCCACCTGCACCATCTGATAGATGCGGCCGCGCGGAGAATCCATCTCGACGCCGAGTTCACGATAGGTCGGGCAGGCGTTCAGGCAGAGGCCGCAATGGATGCACTTGTCGAGATCGAAAAACGTTGGCGCGTCGGCGTGCCGGACACGCACCGGGGGAGGGGCATACCCAGGGCCGTGGTCAGATGCGGCCATGCAGCCTCCCTGGATTCAGCAGCCCGTCCGGGTCAAACACGGCCTTCATCTGCTTCATCAACTCCAGGTCGGGGCCGGGTGAAGGCCAGAGGTCAAGGCCCTCGCGCCGCAATGGATCCGACCATTCCACCAGCGAGAGATGTCCGCTCGAACAGGCTTCGGCGATTTCGGCCGCGTCACTGCAAGCAAGGCGTGTCACGCCGTTCAACGCATGCGACCAGACAGGCCCGTGGGCCAGTCGTGCGACTTCCATCAGCGCCGAGGCCGGATGAACCACTTTGACGACAGAGCGTCCATGAGCCTGTTCCAGCCAGGCTGGGGCCAGAGCGCCGACGGCCGCCCAGAGGCCCAGTTCACGGTCGCCTTCGAGAACCTCCGCGCCGGACAGTTCGCGAGCGTATCTGGCCAGCAGCCGTTCCGTGCCGCCGGCGCGGACAAGGATGACATGGCCGTCGAGCCCGCAGAGTTGGGCGGCGGCGGGATTCAGGTAGTCGGCGGCGGCGGGTTGGAGGAAGCTCCTGCCGATGCCTGCACGCGTGGCGGCGGCGGAGGCGGCATCGCCGTGGGTGAACACGAACGTTCGCAGCAGTTCGGGCGCGGGCGACACTTTGAAGTTGATGCTGGCGATGGCGGCCAGAGTTCCGAAACTGCCCGTGAGCAGTTTGTGGATGTCATAGCCGGCGACGCTTTTTACCACAAGTGCTCCGGTTTCGGCGACGTCGCCCTGCATCGTGCAGTAGGACATGCCGATCACCATGTCGCGCGCCGTGCCATACAGCCTGCGCCGCGAACCGCTGAGGTTGGCCGCGACCACTCCGCCGACTGTCGAGGCCGGCTCAAGCGGCGGGTCCAATGGGATCATCTGCCTTTCGCGGGCGAGCAGCGCCGTCAATTCGGAGTAAGGCAGGCCGGCTTCGACACTGAGCGTGAGATCGTGGGGTTCGTAGGCGAGGACGCGGCGCATTCCAGCCGTCGAAATTCTCACGGCGGCATCCGTCACCGTGCCGCCCATCGCCTCCCTGGTGAATCCGCCGCCGAGTTGGATGCGAATTCCGCCGGTGGCCGCTTCGCGCAAAGCCTCACGCAACTCGTTCGCCGTCGTGGGGTGAATTACCTTCATCGGAACTTACCGGACCCCATTATTGTGTCAGATCCGGCCGCCGGGTGAACCCGCCGGCATCAGGGAGAACGGGGCATTTCAGAAAGCCTCTGGCGGAGGCGAGGGCCCATGCACGATCATGGAGGAGAGGCGCGAAGCGCCGTCGCGGCCCCGGAACCTGGCGCCGCGAACAGGGAAGGAGCGGAAGTCTTGAAAGCAAAGATCGGGATCGTCGGCGGCAGCGGGCTCTATTCGATGCCCGGATTCACGGCACAGCAGGAGGTGCGCCTGGAGACGCCCTTCGGGGATCCTTCCGACGCCTATATCGCCGGAGAGCTTGAAGGCAAGCCTGTCGCCTTCCTGGCTCGACATGGCCGCGGCCACCGCATCAGCCCAACGGAATTGAACTTCCGCGCCAACATCCACGGATTCAAGCAACTGGGCGTCGAATGGATCATCTCTCTCAGCGCGGTCGGCTCGCTGAAGGAAGAACACAAGCCGCTTGATTTCGTCATTCCAGACCAGTTTGTCGATCGCACGGTGGGCCGCAAATCGACATTTTTCGGCGAAGGCATCGTGGCGCACGTCAGCTTCGGCGATCCCGTCTGCGCCTGCCTGGCCGCGCTGCTCAAGCAAGCCTGCACGGAGGCCGGCGTGGCGGCCAAACTCGGCGGAACCTACATCTGCATGGAAGGTCCGGCGTTTTCGACAAAGGCTGAATCGAACCTCTACCGGTCCTGGGGCATGGACGTGATCGGCATGACCAATCTCCAGGAGGCCAAGCTCGCGCGCGAGGCCGAGATCTGCTATTCAACCGTCGCCATGGTGACCGACTACGACTGCTGGCATCCGGATCATGACGCCGTCACCGTCGCCGACATCATCCGCAATTTGACCCATAACGCAGAGAACGCCCTGAAGGTGGTCCGCTCAGCCGTCAGGCTGTTGACCATTGGTGAAAGAACCTGCCCCTGTTCGCGCGCGCTTGAGTATGCGCTGATCACCGACCGTTCGGCCGTACCGGCCGAAACCCGCAAGAAGCTGGAGCTGATCGTTGGAAAATACCTCGGCCAGTGACCTGGCCTCACGGCTGCTCGACGCCTGTTTGAACAACCGCGCCTGGGACCCCGGCGACGCGATTGCGCTTGCCTCGGCCGCAATATCCCAGGACGAGCGGCAGGCGCGAGCTGCGTCTCAGGCGCTGTTCGGCGGGCTGGCTGAGCCGCTTGCCGACCCGTTCGAGCCGCGTCTGGTTTCTGAATACGCGCGATTGTTCAGCTATGTGATCGCAGAGGCGATACCGGGTCTGGCCGCTGATTCGCTGGCCGAACGGTATGGTGAAGTCAGTCAAGTCCGGCGCGTGCCGAACGAACCCGAACGGGTGGTCGTATTGTCGCGCGTCACCCTCGGCGCGGATGTCGCAATCACCAGCTTATTCCTCGATGCCGCCAAGCGCCGTTTCCCGTCGGCGGAGATCGTGCTGGCGGGGACTGCGAAGTCCTGGGAACTGTTCGAGCGCGACCCCCGCCTCCGCCTTTTTGCGGTCGAGTATGGCCGCACGGCGATGCTGGCGGACCGCCTGGCCTGTTTCGAGCCCCTGGCCCGGCTTTGCGGGCAGGATGACACGATCCTGCTCGATCCCGACTCGCGCCTGTCGCAGCTTGGCCTGCTCCCGCTCTGCCCTGCCCCGCGCCATTTTCTCTTCGAGAGCCGCGCCTATGGCGGCGATTCGCTCGCCCCCCTGCCCTTGCTCGCGGCCCGCTGGCTGGCCGAAACTCTCGGCATCGACGACGCCGAGCCGTACCTCCACCCGAAATTCAATTACGACTTTGGCGGCGCGCCCGTGGTGACGGTGAGTTTCGGCGTCGGCGAGAACCCGGCCAAACGAATCGACGATCTCTTTGAACAGGAGATTGCCACCCATCTGGCGGGCTTGCCGGCGCAGGTCTTCATCGACGCCGGCGCGCCTGGCAGTGAGGAAGAAGCGCGCGTGCGGAAGGCCGTGGAAGCCGCCGGCACAGCGGGCGGACGCATCGGCATCCACACCGGCCCATTCGCCAGTTTTGCGGCGATGATCGCCGCGTCAAGCCTCTATTTCGGCTACGACTCGGCGGGCCAGCATGTTGCCGCCGCGCTGGGCGTGCCGCTCGTATCGGTCTTCAAGGGATTCACCAGCGAGCGCATGCTGGCCCGGTGGTCGCCCTGCGGACCCGGCCCGGTCTCGGTTCTGCGCGCCGACCGGTTCCATGACACGGAAAGCCTGTTGACCGCCTCCATCAACGCGCTTTCGCTGTAGGAACGGGCCGCCGCCGCGGACAGCGTATCAGGCGTGCTTCAGCCGCTTCACCATCCGCAGTTCGTTCTTCTCTCCGGGCGTGATCTGGTATTTCACGTCATCCATGACAGCCCTGATCAGGCGGAGCCCCAACCCCCCGGACTTGCGCTGACGGATGAGTTCTTCCACATCGACCTGCGCGACATCCGACGCCACGAATCCGCGGCCGTTGTCGACGATATCGAAGATCAGAACTTCGCTGTCCAGAGTCGCCCGAATGGTGACAATATAGGCGTCGTCGGAGCGGTAGGCGTGTTCGATGACGTTGGCGCAGGCCTCGTCGACGGCCAGGGTGATGCGCGCGGCTTCGTTTTCGTCGAAGCCCGCCTTGGACCCGATCGACGCGACGAAGTCCCGGATCATGGCCAGGTTTTCGGTGGAGGACGGCACGTGCAGCGCGAATGTCCGTTCGAAGGCGTCCATCTCATACCCCCCGCGTCTGGCTGAATCGCGCCACCGCCGCTTCGACGCTGCCAGTGATGTCGAACAGTTGAGGGAACCCGAGCACGTCGAACACCTGGAAAACCTTTGGCGTGATGGCGGCCAGTTTGATGTCGCCGCCCTGTTCCCGGATCTCCTCGAGGAAGCTCATGAAGACGCCCAGGCCCGCCGAGGATATGTAGGTCAGGCGCGAGCAATCGACGACAAGGCGCACCCGGCCGGAGCGGATCTCGTCTTCAATCGCCGTCTCAAAAGCAGGAGCGGTATGTGCGTCGAGATAACCCTCGACGGCGAGAACGCAAACGCCGTCCTGATCGGAGCTTTCAATTCGAAAAGTCTGGGTCACGCTATCTGGTTCTCCTCGCCCGCTGGCTTCATCTTACGCCAGTTCGCGGCAGCCGCCTCAGCGCCAGCACCGTAATGTCGTCATGTTGCGGCGATGGTCCGGCAAACCCATCGATCGATGCGAAGATGCCGTCAATCAGGCTATCAAGGTCCTCTCCCGGATTGGATTGCAGTCTCGCGATCAGCCGGCCGATCCCGTACTCCTCGTCGAGCGGCCCGCAGGCGTCGGTCACGCCATCGGAGTACAGCAGCAACACTTCGCCGTCGTTCAGCGTGAAACTCGATTGCGGGTAAGCCCGGCCGGGCAGCAACGCCAAGGGCAGGCAGGTGGAATCGAGCCGCTCGACCTCGCCCGAATTGCGCAGAATCAGGCCTTCGCTATGGCCGGCGTTGATGTAGTCGCAGATTCCCGTCGATGGATCGTACTTCACCAGAATCGCGGTGGCGTACTTGCTGGGCGGCGTCGAGGCGTAGAGCAGATCGGAGGTCCGGTGGGTGATCACTTCGAGCGAGGACTCGACCGACAAAAGCGCCCGCAGCGTGGCCTGGATATTGGCCATCAGGAGAGACGCGCCGATGCCCTTGCCGGAGATGTCGACGACAACCAGCAGGTGCGGCCCGTTGAGGTCCGCCCCGGCGATGCTCAACACGTCATAGTAGTCTCCGCCGACCTCGCGAGCCGGACGGTTCCGCCCGGCGAGCTCGCTGCACGACAGCGCCGGCAGCCGCTTCGGGAAGAGATCCTGCTGGATCGATGCGGCCAGACTCAGTTCGCGCTCGACGCGATGGCGGTAGAGCGTGTCCTGAATCCTCCAGGCGTTGTCCAGCGCCACGGCGGCCAGCGCCACCAGGCCCGCGCCGAACTCCAGGTCAACCTCACTCAGACCGGCGCCGCCCGCCGGCGGGCCGAGCAGCGCGGCACCCACCGCTTCCTCACCCAACCTGATCGGGAAAACCACGAAGTCACCCATCCGGGCAGCGGCGAGCGAGCCGGCCAGAACCGCTTTCAGTTGTTCGTCGGTCGCCGCTTCCATGCCCTTGTAGCGTCTGATCCGGATCGTGCCGGGCTTCCATGTCGAGAAGCCGTGCTTGAGGACGGCCCAGCGTCCGGTGAGCGTCAGCATGAGCAACCGCGCCACTTCCTCGGGTTCAATGGCGGCGGCCAGGCTGGTGCTCAGTTCGAGCATCGCCTTCAACTCCTGATTGCTTCTGAGCGCTTCCTGGTGCGCGCGGGCGTTGGAGATCGATGCCGACGCCAGGCCGGCCAGCGCACGCATGAACTCCCGTTCGTCATCGTCGAAGCTGCGGCGAGCCGGTTCATTGACGGCCAGAAATCCCGCCGCATCGCCTTCCTCGCCGATCGTAAATGAGTGCTTCAACCCCAGCGCCAGCGCCGCATCGAGGGTGACGACGTCGCCCGCCTTCATGCTTCTGATGCCGCGCACCGCCGCGACACGGTAGCCGTCCGGTTCCTTGAGCGCAACTACGGCACGGGTTGCCAGAAGCCGTCCCATGACGGTTCTCAGCAGGTGATTCAGTTGTTGTTCGAGTTCCAGGGAGGCGCCAAGCAGCCGGGCCGATTCCAGCAGACTCTCGAGGCGCGAGGCGTCAAGGTGCGTGTCCATCCTTCCGAGCATATCGCCTTGCGGCCCATGGACCTTGCCGCCGCGCCGCCGGGGGTGCGGCTATTCGGCCGGCGTCGCGCCCCTCCGCCGCTTCTTGAGGCCGAGCCGCTCGACTTCAGAGACGAACAGACGCGGCTCGACGGGCTTGTTCACCAACCCGTCCATGCCCGCCGCCATGCAGGCTTCGCGGTCCTCGGGCAACGCGCTGGCGGTGAACCCAAGCACCGGTATGCTGCTCGAACTCCCGCTTCCCTTCCGCAGGCGCCTGGTTGCCTCGATGCCATCCATCTCCGGCATTTGCAGGTCCATGACCACAACGTCGAAATCCTGCCGCGTCATGGCGTCCAACGCCAGCAGGCCCGTCGACGCCAGCACAACTTCATGCCCGCGTTTCTCGAGTACGCGTTGCGCCACTTTCTGGTTCAGAATGTTGTCTTCGGCCACCAGGATGCGGAGTCTCTCCTCCGCTGGTTCACCCCGCGGCGCCTGTTTTTCCCGTGCTCGGGTCCTGGCCGCCACCGGCATCTTCAGCGTGATGGTGAAGCGCGTGCCACGCCCCAGTTCACTCTCCATTTCGATCCGTCCGCCCATCGCATTCAGGATTTTCTTCGTGATCGCGAGGCCCAACCCGGTTCCGCCGAATCGGCGCGTAATCGAGCCGTCAGCCTGCCGGAATCCTTCGAAAACCAACTCCCGGTGCTGCTCGGCGATTCCAATCCCGGTGTCCTCGACAACCACGGAAATCTCCTGCTTGCCGCCCCGAATTCGCCCGGCGTGCGCCTGCAGCGTGACCTTGTCTTTGTCGGTGAACTTGACCGCGTTGCTCAGCAAGTTCACCAGAACCTGTCTGAGACGGTCTTTGTCGCCCACCACCCAGACGGGCACATCGATGCCAATCCGGAGCTGCATGTCCAGTCCCTTCGATTCGGCTTCGTGCGTGAAAAGCGTATGAACGGACGACAACACAGCATGCAGGTCGAACGGCGCCGCCGAAATCTCGAATCGTCCCGCTTCGATCTTTGACAAATCCAGAATGTCGGTCAACACGCCAAGCAGTGAGACCGCGGCCGACCTTGCTCCATCGAGCTGCTCACGCTGCCCATCGTCGATGTCCGAGTCGAGCGTCAGGCTCACCAAGCCGAGAATTGCGTTCATCGGGGTGCGGATTTCATGGCTCATGTTGGCCAGGAACTCACTCTTCAGCCTGCTTGCTTCCAAAGCCTTTTCAAGCAGGTGGCCGATCTGGGTGGACTGCTCCTCCACCTTCTGCTTTTCCAGCCTCAACTGCTCGGTCCGCACCTCGACCGCACGCTCCAGCGCCTTCCGGGCGGATTCCAGCCGGCGGCTCCGGAGCTGCCAGACCGCCATCACCATCGCCAGCGAGCCGACTGAAAGGAGAAGCCGCACCCACCACAGCTCATGCCACCTGGCGGTGACGTTGAATTCGAGCAACTCGGCGGTCTTGTTCCAGCCCGATTCGACGTTCCCCCCCCTGACCTCCACCGTATGCCGGCCGGCCGCCAACTGTTCCAGATTCAGACTGCGTTCGGGCGTCTCCACCCAGTCCCGGCCGTCGACGCGGTAGCGGAACCGGTTCGAGGCGGCGTGCCGGAACCCCAGCGCCGCGAAGCGGATTTGGACGGTCCGGCCGTCGACCTGCAACTTCGCGCCCCGCTCGGGTTCCGCCACGGTTCCGCCCCAGCGCACCTCTGTAATCTGCGCCCGTGGAGGCGGTATGCGGCGAAGTTCAGTTCGCGGGGCAAAGCGCGATACGCCGCGGGATGTGCCAATCCAGTAGCTGCCGTCCCATGCACCGATGAACGCCCCCGCGCTGCACTCGTCCCACAACAGCCCGTCCGACCGGTCAAACCGGATCCAATCCCCGTCCTTCAGCACCTGAACACCATTCGAAGACAACGCCCAGGCGCCGCCATTGCGAGGGAAGTGGAACGAATACATCAGTCCCTCCCTCAATCCCTTCGCTCCATCCACCGTCTTGATATTGTATCCGCCGCTCTTGAACTCCACCAGACTCGCTCCGCCAACGTCGCGGTGCCCCACCCATACCCGCCCCTGCGGGTCGACCGAAGGTTGATTCAACACCCTGCTCCGCAGCCCGTCGGCCTCCTTGAGCCATTTCCAGCGTCCGTCAAGATAGTGCAGCAATCCGCTGTAGGTCGAGATCCAGAGTTCATCCTCGCCGTTGCCAAGCGCCGCGCCGATGAATTTCACCACACGGGGCGCCTCATCCTTCGACCGTGAAATCTCCGGGTCCAGACGCCCGAGCTTCGAACCCTTTCCGTCAGACCGGAACAACCCCCGATCAGTGCTCACCCAAACCCGGCCCTTCCTGTCCAGCAGCGCGCTGTAGACCATGCCCACCGCGCGGCCGTAGCCTGTCCACCGTCCCGTGGAAGGATTCAACCGCATCACGACCGGGCTGTTGCCTGTCACCAACAGGCTCCCGTCCCAGGCCTGCGACAGACTGTAGATTACATCCAGGCCCGGCACTCGAACGGTGCGCCATTTCCATTCGCGCCCTACTCTGGAAGCCGCCGACAACCCCGCCGAAGTCGCAACCCAGATACGCCCGTCGGCCGACTGCGCCAGTCCCGTGACGACGTCGCCGGTCAGGCCGTCCGGCTGAGAAAATGAGGCCCATTCGCTATAGCCCGGCAGGCGGACCAGTCCGGCGCCGTTCAGTGCGATCCAGAGCGCACCCTCGCGGTCGGCCCATGCTCCCGCTACTCCGCTCACTGGCAACCCGTTGTTGGCGTTCAACAGGCTCCATCCGTCCTTGTCCCGGATCGCCAGGCCTTTCATGCTGCCGGCAAGAAGCCTGCCGTCCGAATCCGCGGAGATTTGCGCATAGCCCGCCATCGTCGGACCCAAAGCCGGGCTGTCCTCTCTCACAAATCGCCCGCCGCTGGTTCGCCCCAGCAAGTTGTCCCTTGACCGTGCCCAAAGCCGTCCATCCCTATCAAATAGAAGTGAGTAGTAATCGTCTTCGGGAACGCCTTGAGCAACGCCGAAATGTTCCAGATACTTGCCGGCGAAACGGCAAATCCCGTGCCCGCACGCCCACCAGACATCACTGTCCGGCCCCACAGCCACGGCCTTTGCGACCTTTTCCTTCCGCTCGGTTGGCCCCGGCAGCAACTTCACCTGCAAGCCGTCCGCGCCTGGCGGCCAGTCGCCGGCGGCTACCCCGTTGTGCGTCGCGAAGTACGCCTTCCCATCCCTGAACGCCACCGCCTGCGCCGTCAGCGGCGCGCCCAGGAGCACGTTGTCGGGTTTTTCGAACCTGGCCGCGCGCCTGAAAACCAGCCCCCTGTAGGTCGACACCCAAAGCGTGCCATCCGGCGCCACCCCCAGACCCATCACCAATTCGTGCGGCAGGCCGTCTTCCTCCCCGTAACGGCGGAACTGCGACCCGTCAAAACGGAACAACCCGCGCTCGGTGCCAACCCAGATCAGCCCACGCTTATCCTGCGCCCAGGCAGTGATGGATAGATTCGTCAGCCCCCGCTCGACTCCGAACAGCTCATAGACCGCCCTTTGCCCTGGCGACACCGCTGCGCAGGCCAGCAGCACGACCAGCAGACGCAGCGCCGCCCTCACAACCATCAGGTTGGTTTGACGTGGACTACGAGCTAGTGACCTCAGTAGGTTCACAGGGTATCAATCGGCCCGCTTCAGCTAAATGTTTAGCCTCAACCACCTGTATCTTTTGCCCACGATCGGACTTATACTTCTGCCGAGGACGCCCAACCATGAAGTCCCTCCATCCGCCCTCCCCAAATCACTTCCCCTGGAACCTCCACGCAGGCGTCTGCTGGCCGCGTACCGCCGCCCGCTCCGTCCTTCTCGCCTGGGCTGCATTCTGGGTCTGGTTTGGTCTGGCGTCTGGTCTCTCCCAGCACTTGCCCCCGCTCGGGCTTGCCCTCCACGTCACGGCCCCAGTGCTCATTTTCGTACTGATCGCCTTTCTGGCATCACGCCACGAACGTGCGGCAGGCTGGCTGCTCATTGGAATCGCTCTCGCTATTCTGTTTGAATACAACGAGTTAATGGGACACAGGGGGGCGTTCTTCGTGCTTCAAGCCGGATCCATTCTGTCGGGCCCGCCGCTTGTTGCCGGATCCCTCTATCTCATGGCGGCCCGGAAGCGGGCCACGCTGGCGGGCTAGTTGAACGTCTCGCACACCCCGGCGTCACCCCGTTCGCTGCGCCGAAGTCCCATGGGCGGTACTCTCCGGGTGGGTGCGGCCCGCCGATCCCTTCTGAATCCTCTCGTCGCCAACGGCCGCGGCTGCGCCCGGGCCGCTCTCCAGGTCTCCGGACTCGATCATCTGCCGTTGCGCCGTCGAGTCAGCCTGGACGACCAGGACAATCCGCACATAGGGGCCCACTGTCACTTGCCTGTGTAATTATTCATGTTACTGTATAAGTATTCATCCTGTGACAGCCATGTCTTTCGACCCATCCAACATAGTCCGGGAGCTTGCGCCGGTCCCCATCCTCGCTGGCGGCGCACGCTCCGACTTCGACCTCTCGACCGGCGAATTGAACTCCTGCCTCGCCCTCGCCGCCGAGGTCAAGCGCATCCCCAAAGCCTATTCGAGCGCACTTTCCGGCCGCATCGTGAGTCTGCTCTTTGAGAAACCCTCGCTCCGTACACGCATTACTTTCGAGGTTGCCGCCAGGCAACTCGGCGGTGATTCGATCCTTTACACAGGACCGATCGGCGGCCGGGAGCCCGTCAAGGACGTCGCACGCAACCTCGAACGCTGGACCTCGATGATCGTCGCCCGCACGTTCTCGCAAACCACGGTCGACGAACTCGCAAAATGGGCACGCATCCCGGTCATCAACGCGCTAAGCGACCTCTATCATCCCTGTCAGGCCCTGGCCGACATGCTCACCCTGAAGGAGCATTGGGGCGGCTGGGCCGGCCATGCGCTGGCTTTCGTCGGCGACGGCAACAACGTCGCCCACTCGCTCATGCTCGACTCGGCGCGGCTGGGCGTCAACTTCACCTGCATCACCCCTCCCGGTTACGAACCGTCGCCCGAGATCCTGGCAGCCGCCCAGGGCTTTGCCGGATCGACCGGCGCCACGATCCGCACCACCACTTTGATCGAAGACGGCCTTGCCGGGGTCGAAGCCGTTTACACTGACGTTTGGGCATCGATGGGACAGGAACATGAAGCCGCCGAGCGCGCCCGGCTGTTCGCCGACTACCAGGTGAACGCCGATCTGATGCGACTGGCCGCGCCGGGAGCGTTATTTATGCACTGCTTACCTGCGCACCGCGAAGAGGAGACCACCGACGAAGTGATGGAATCGCCCACCTCGGTCGTGTTCGACCAGGCCGAAAACCGCCTCCATGCCCAGAAGGCTCTCATGATGATGCTGGCCGTATCCTGAGACTAGGAAACGATACTGATGCCCGACCAAGACGGTGACAAACAGAAGGCGGCGATGAAACTCTGGGGCGGCCGCTTCAAGACCGGTCCGTCGAAGCTCTTCGAGAGTTTCTCCGGCTCGCTCCACTTTGACCGCCGCCTGATCGATGCCGACATTCTGGGCTCCCAGGCCTATGCCCGGGCCTTGGCTCATGCCGGCATCCTCACGGCCGCCGAAGCCGCCACTATCTGCTCCGCGCTCGATTCAATTGACCGGGCCGCCGCCGCCCAGGCGAGCGACGAGGATGTCCACACTTACGTCATCGGCGGCCTCAAGGAAAAGGCCGGGGCGCTGGCCGATAAAATCCACACCGGCCGCAGCCGCAACGAGCAGGTTTCGCTCGATACGCGCCTCTGGCTGCGTTCGCGGATCGACTCGACGCTGTTGCTTGTCCGCGGCGTTCTCGGCGCGCTGCTCGAACTGGCCGGCCGTTACCCCGATGCCATCATTGCCGGCTACACGCATGTCCGCCGCGCCCAGGCCGTCCTCTGGCCCCACTACCTGCTGGCCTACTTCGAGATGTTCATGCGCGACCATGAACGGTTGATGCAGGCCCGCGCCCGCGTCAACGTGATGCCGCTCGGCTCGGGCGCGCTGGCCGGATCAGGCTTCCCGGTCGATCGTCATGCTCTGGCTGCCGGCCTGGGTTTCGACTCCATTACCTACAACTCGATGGACGTTTCGGCCGACCGCGACTTCGTCCTCGATTTCCTCTCGGCCGCCTCCATTTCGATGATCCACCTGTCGCGGCTGGCCGAGGACTGGATCCTTTATAGTTCCGAGGAATACGACTGGCTCGAACTGGGCGACGGCGTCACCAGCGGCAGTTCGCTGATGCCGCAAAAGAAGAACCCCGATTCGATGGAACTGGTGCGCGGCAAGTCGGGCCGCGTCATCGGGGCGCTGACCGCGGTGCTGGTGCTGATGAAGGGTCTGCCGATGACCTACAATCGCGACATGCAGGAGGACAAGGAGCAACTGTTCGACGCCGCCGATACGCTTGCCGCCTCGCTCGAAATGGTCCGCGAAGTGCTTGAAACCACGTCTCTCAAGGTCGAGCGTCCGCGGCAGGCGGCGGAGGAGTCGTGGGTGGTGGCCACTGACCTGGCCGAGGCGCTGGCCCGTTCCGGCGTGCCTTTCCATCAGGCGCACGTACTTGCAGGCCAACTGGTTCTCGCCTCGGTCGAGGGCGGCAAAAAGCCCGCGGACTGGACCCCCGAAGCCCTGGTTGCCTTCGACCCGCGCTTCACGCCTGAGATGGCCTCGCTGATGGACCCCAGCGAAGGCATGAAGACCCGCCGCGCCCCCGGCGGCACTGCCCCCGAAACCGTAATGGCGGCGCTCGTTGAAGCCCGCATCCGTTTGGAGAGACTCTCATGACCAAGAACTACCGCCAGGGACAGATCCTCAAACTCATCCGCTCCAAGCGCATCCAGACGCAGGACGAACTGGCTCGCGAGTTGCGCGCCCAGGGCATCGAAGCCACCCAGGTGACGCTGTCGCGCGACCTGCGCGAAATGGGCCTGGCCAAGACCAGCGACGGCTACGTCGAAATCCTGCCCGACCCAACGGGTCCCGACCTGGCCACGGTGATGTCGGAATACCTGCTGGACGTGCGGCTGGCGCAGAGCCTGGTGATCCTGAAAACGTCGGTCGGCAGCGCCAGTTCGCTCGCCGTGGCGCTCGATCAGGAAGACTGGGCCGAGATCGCCGGCACCATCGCCGGCGACGACACGGTGCTGATCGCCTGTTGGGACGATCAGCGCGGCAAGATCGTCCATGAACGGCTGCTGTCGTTTGTGCAAAACTAAACGCCATGTTAGGCGCTCCGATCCGTGCGGGCGAACCCGCCCCTGAGTTCCATGGGAGGGACCAGGAAGGCAATGCGGTTTCGCTCGAAACCATCGCCGGGAAATTCGCCGTTCTGGTCTTCTATCCGGTCGACGGCACCCCTGGTTGAACCGCTCAACTGAGCGCCCTGAACGGCTCCTACGAGCAACTTCAGGACGCCGGCGCCATCGTGTATGGCGTCAATCCGGCATCGGACGCGAGCCACCGAAAGTATGTCGAGAAACTGCGCCTGAAGTATCCCCTGATCGTGGATACGGGGGGACGGATCGCACGTCTCTTCCGCTGCGGGTGGGGACCCGCCGTTCGCCGGACCGTTTACGTCATCTCGCCAGATTCAAAGATCGCCTACTCGAAACGCGGCGCGCCGCCGGTGGAGGAGATCCTGGCCGCGATTGTCCGGTGATCCAAAGGCGGAGGAAAGCCGATGGGGCGCGCGGCTCTGCCGGCGGCGCTGACTCCGACTCAGGATTGGAGCGGGGCGGGTCCGGTCTGTCCGGCAGAAATTGCCCCGAGCCACCAGGGCAGGTAGGACGATTGAGGTAGGCTGCCATCTCAGTGAGGATATGAGGTGGGATGTTATGTAGGAACCGCACCCATCCCCGCTCCATTCAAAGTGTGACTGAGGAATCGCGACCAAACGAACCCATCGCCACTAAGTTATTGATTTCATTGATACGATTTATTTCTTAAGCGCGTGACCCGGTTTGCGCCCACCCCCCGGCCGCAACATTTCCGAGGTTCAACTGGAATCTTGACGGAATCTGTAGGATAATTTCGCTATTCCTTGTGAGAGGGGAGAGTCAGCCTGCCATGCCCACAATCACACCTTCCGGCGGCTCGCGAAATGGCGGTCCGCAACACCAGATGTCCGAGCGCCACTCGGTGCCGGTATCCAAACAGTCGAACTCGGTCGTCACATGCGCCCGGTCGTGGGTGGGCCGCCACTTCAATCCGGGCAAACCCGAACAGTGCGCCGCCTTCGTCCGCCATGTCTTCAGCGAGGCCGGCGTCCGAGTGGGCGAAGCCTCCCGGCCATCGGATGCATCACTGGTGCCAGCCGGATCGGGGTTCGGCCCGAACCTGGCCGACAGTTTTGCCGGCGGCGAGGTCGGCGAACTCGTCGAACCCGGAAAGCACAAGGCAGGGGACATCGTCATGTACATGAACACTTACGGCTCGTTCAAGCCGGGCGTGATCACGCATGTCGGAATCGTTGCCGGCCCCGAGGAAGTCATCCATCGCCCAACCGTCTCGGCTCCGGTCGCGCTGGACCGTCTGCAGCACGCGAAGATCGCTGAAATCAGGCGGCCGAGGGGGATGGGGGCAACCGGCTCCGGCGGGGGCATGGCAGCCAAGGTCTTCGTTCACGATGGGAAAGCCTGCGCCATCCGGGGCGGCCACCCGGTGGGGCGGATGGAGGTCCGGGTCGAATTCGGCCACGGGATCAAGGTGTATGTGGACGGGCGGGAAGTCCACCCGGTCAGCATGGACTTGCAGATCTTCTATTGATTAGGAGGGATTGGGCGGAACCGGCTGTGTCGAGATCTGCCGCCGGGAACCTGCTCTCTTCGTTCGCAGTTCCAGTTCCGGAGAGTGCGCCATGCGGGGAGGCCACGAACGGGTTACTTGGCCTTGGAGGACAGTTCGGTCATCATCGACTCGAACTTTTCCTTCTGCTGCGGGTCGAGGATGCGCAGGATGCGCTCGTGGCCCTGAAGCCGGATGTCGGCGATCTGGCCTTGCAGGTTCTGGTAATAGAGAACGTAGTCGTCGAGAATCGTCTCCATCTCGCGCGCCTGGTCCTGGGTGAGGTTCAGTTCTTTCTTGAACCGGGCCAGCGTCATCTCGCGGGTGGATTCCTTCCAAGTTGAGATGGAAGGCCGCGCGGCCGCGACTCCGGTCGCCCGCACCATGAACGCGCCTGCCGCCATGCCGCACAAAAAGACCGTGCAAAGAACCAGCAGGACACGCGGATGATGCCATGTCGGCCGGCTTTCGAATGTGTGGCTGATGCTGCTCACCTTGTCTGGACTATCTTATCCCGATTAGTCTTCCATTGCCGGCAGCGCCTTCACCGCCGGGGCGCTCGCGAGTCCGCCGCCGAAGGAGGCCAGGTTGACGAAAACCACTTCGCGGTCTTCGTGCCCGATGTAGCTCGAGGCATCCGGCATGGTGACTTCCACCGCCATCTCGACAGGGACCGCCTGGTGCAGGTCCACGCCATCGTTCATCGTCGCGGCCGCCACGCTGAACAACATCATCAAAGTCAGCGAGGCATACATGAAACGGCGCAGGAAAAACGGCTCGAGGAAGACCGACCACAGGCTATTGGAGGCTTGCGCCTCGATGCGGTCCATCACACGGGCATAGAATTCGGGCGAAGGCGCGACGTCGCCGGGCGCCTTGAGCGAGCGGACCAATCCGGACTGCATGCGCATTCCCTCGACCATCCCGCGGCATTCGGCACAACCGTCAAGATGCGCCGAAAACGACTGCGCCTGCAACTCGGACATCCGCCCCGCAAGATACTCTTCCAAACCTTCCAGCGTTGGCTTATGCATTTCGACTTCCCTCAAACAGTACACCCAAGCTCCATGCAGCGTGGCGGGACGCGGGCCGTGACCGGCTCTCATTTTGCCTTCCCGTTCGCTTTATTGCACGAAACATTGCCTATATGACCCAATCTCGCATCAGACTCAGGCGCCTGACTGCAAACCCTTACGTCCAGTCAGACGTTGCGCCGCCTTCAACAGTTTCTGGCGCGCGCGGAACAACTTGACCTTGATTGTATTTTCGTTCATGCCCATCATCCGGGCCAGTTCCTCGACCGAGTGGCCTTCCACCTCCTTGAGCAGCATCAACTGGCGGTCCTCGGCGGAGATCTTCGACAGGAGCTTCAGCACCAGATCGCGTTTGGCCAGCCGCTCGTCGGCGGGCATGGCCGAATCGGCTTCGCTGCGCTCCATTCCGGTGGACTCTTCGTCGCTGAAGTCGCTCTCGTAGACCAGCTTGCGCACCTTCTTCTTGCGCAGGTAGTCGTAACATTCGTTGACGGTGATCTTGTAGATCCAGGTCAGCAGGGATGAGCGGAAATCGAACTTGCCGATCGAGAAGTAGACTTTCGCGAAGACCTGCTGCGAGATGTCCTCGGCGTCGTTGCGGTTGCGCAGGATGCCGTAGATGATAGAAAAGACCTTGGACTGGTAGCGATCCACGATTTCGCGGAACGCCATTTCGTCCCGCGCCTGGATTCGTTGAACCAGGAGGGCTTCTTCGGTCTTGCGGTACTCCACGCTTCTTTTGTCTCGCCCGGCTGCCTTGGCGGCGTCGCCGGTGGCCGGAAAAGTGAGTGTTCCAGTCATTGCGCTCATCGCCCTGACTGACGTATCCCGCTGATTTCCGGTTTCCTGTTCCTGCTTC
Organism: uncultured Bryobacteraceae bacterium; assembly: GCA_947084845.1. Taxonomy (GTDB): domain Bacteria; phylum Acidobacteriota; class Terriglobia; order Bryobacterales; family Bryobacteraceae; genus PNKE01. Next base: position 120,891 of record CAMTUE010000004.1, read on the forward strand.
CGGTCCTGACTACGATAACAGATCGCCGCACTCCAAGGCTCCCCATTCCGGTGCACCTTTCCGTGCGGGTCCGGCATCTCGTATATTGAAGAAGAAGGTCACTGGCGCGTTCGGAATAGCTATACTATATCTAAGCGTACAGTTTCATCAGGAGGCAGGATACCCAGATGGTGAATATAACCCCGGTTGCGATCGGCAAAGTAAGAGAGATTCTCTCCAGCCAGGACCCTCAGCCCGCCGGGCTGCGGATTTCGGTTGTGGGCGGCGGCTGCTCGGGCTTCAGCTATTCGATGGCCTTCGAGAACGCCCCCGGAATGTTGGACAAGACCTATGAGTTCGACGGATTGAAGGTCTTTATCGACCAGGCGTCGATGCTTTACCTGGACGGTGCGGAAGTGGATTACGTGGAGACGCTGGAAGGGTCGGGCTTCAAGTTCGGCAACCCGAACGTGAAGTCGACCTGCGGCTGCGGCTCGTCGTTCAGCGCGTAGGCCGGCTCGTTTTTTGAACACCCAACTGGCGGCAGCGGTCTTTGCACCGCGGCCGGAGGTTGGGTGTTTTTGCGTGCAATTGACCGTCGCCCGATCGCCGATCCCGTGTTAAACTTCCGGCAGAACCGAATCCCATTGCCGTCGGAGGAGTGATCTCCGCCGGCCGGGAACAACATCTGGATCAGTAACCGCAGGCGAATCTCCCCCCTCCCGCCTGCATGTCAAAGAGGAGGAGTGTATGGCTGGGTTTTCAATCTTCTACAGATTCCCCAACCCAATGCGACATCGTGCTGGGCCGCCGCCATGGCCATGGTTGTCAGTCACAAGAGCCGCTCGTCGGTGACGCCGCAGGCGATCGCGTCGGCGGTTGGGTTGAACCTTGATTCCTGCTATGGCTGGTCGTTTTTGTACGCGGCGGCGCGCCATTGGGGGCTTGCCGAGATCGCGCCGGCCAGTTTCACGGGCGAAGGCTGGCGTCTGCTGCTGCGCGACCACGGGCCGCTCTGGCTCGTCGAGGTGGGTGCGCCATCCCATGCCGTGGTGCTGACCGGCGGAGATGGGGACACGTTCAGCCTCAACAACCCGTGGCCGCCGAATGTCGGCGTCAGGGAGAACAAGACCTTGCAGGTGCTCGACAGGGACTTTGGCGGCGCACTGCAGGCGGTCGGAAACAACGTGCAATTGATGTATGCGGTGTGAGCCGCGCGAGCGGGGGGAGCGGATCGCCCAGTGCTTTGACCGCGTGATTTTGCTCTTTTACGGGAAACCACTCCCGGTCGTGGCTCTGATCGGAGCCGCGCGCGTTGGCAAGAGGTCGTCCAGTAGAACCTGATCGTGCGGTCAAAGCACTAGTCCTTCACGGTGAAGTCCACCAGGTTCTCCGATACCTTCTTCCCGTTCAGCCAGACCTCCGCGGAGAGTGTGTGGCGCCCCGGCGCGGACGCTTTCCAGGAGATTTCTCCCGCCTTGCGGCTTGAATCCGCGGTGAATCGATGGGGGATGACGCCGGAGGCTTCGCCGACTTTCCAGCGGATCTCGCCCTGGCCGAGGTCGCGGTGGAAGTCGTTGATTCCCCAGACGGGGAGGGTGACGGTTTCGCCCGTTTTGAACGTGTCGCGGCCGTACTCGACGCTGGCCATGACGGGTTCAAAGCTGCGGCCGACGGTGGCGTGGACCTTGGTCGGGACGCGGTAGAAATCGACGGCGGCCATGGTGACCGACGGCCAGAAATCGATGGCGAAGAAGTGGAAGATGCCGCCTGCGCCTTCATCTTTGCGGCGGCGCGAGCGTTCGAGGGCGATCTGGAAGAGGCGCGAGGCGTAGTTTTGGGAGATCTCGACGGCATCCTCGATGGAGAGTTTGCGGAGATCGCCCCAGGCGCGCTCGGCTTCGGGGAGTTGGAGGCGGTGGTAGTGCCAGTCGTCCGCAAAGTCCGGGATCGGCCATTTGCCCTTCATGAACCGTTCGATGGATTCCTTATTCGGCAGGGCGGTTGAGCCGAGTTCGGTGACCAGGTTGGCGGTCATGCGGGCGTAGTTGTAGAGCGAGCCGCCATACCAGCCGTAGTAGAGATGGGCGTCGCCCCAGCGGCCGGTGGAGCGTTGGACCCAGCGGTCCTGCGGATCGAGGAGAGAGGCGCGGGCGGCGAGGTGTTTGGTCAGGTCGCGGTAGTTTTCGAGATCCTCTTCGTCGGAGGGGGCCCAGGCCATGATGGACGGGTGGTTGCGGACCATGCGGATGTGGTTGTCGAAGAGTTCGGCGGCGCGGCGGGAGAATTCGGTGTCGTGCGGGTACCAGGCTTCGAGGTAGTCCTGCCAGACGAGATAGCCCTGCTCGTCGGCCAGTTGGTAGAATTCGGGATTTTCGAAGTGGCAGTGGACGCGGATGGCGTTGACGTTCATCCTGCGAATGATGGCGAGATCGCGCTCGTATTCCCTGCGGCCGAATTCCGACATCCAGAGATTGGCGTAGATATTGGTCCCGCGCAGGAAGACGGGCTTGCCGTTGAGGTAGAACTTGTCGCCGTGTCGGGCGATGGTGCGGATGCCGATGTCCATTCGTTTGGCAGTGAGGACGTGGCCGGCGGCGTCTTTCAAACGTAGGTCAAGCGTATAGAGGTTGGGTTTGCCGTGGTCCCAGGTCCACCAGAGTTGGGGATTATCGACGGTGAAGACGAAGCGCTCGCGCCCGCGGCTGGCGGGGATGGCGATTTTGAGCGGTAGGCCGCCGCTGAAGTTTTTCGGGGCGAGGGTGGCTTCCCAGACGCCATCCTCGATGTCGCCTTCGGCTTCGGCGGAGATATCGACGATGCCTTTGCCGTTTTCGAGGCGCGTATCCACGGCAACGTCCGTGAGACGCGCGCCGTGCCAGGCGATGAGCGAGACGCCGCGGGTGATGCCGAGGGCGGTGATGTCGTCGGGTTTCTGGTCGACGCCGCCGTAGCTGCCCTTGACGGTGTAGGGGCGGTGTTTCCAGTAGTAATGGACGGGGGTCCAGACGCGGACCTTCAATTCGTGATCGGAGCCGGCTTTCATGAACTCGCTGACGTCGTGGCCGTGGGGGTCGATGTAGCCCTCGTGGCGGGCGATGCGGCGGCCGTCGATGAAGATGTCGGCGAAGTAGTCGGTGGCGCCGAATTCGAGGCGCAGGTTCCGGCCTTTCATCGAAGGCGGGACGCGGATTGTGGTTTTGTACCACCATTCCTTGCGGCTGACCCAGGCGGCTTCCTTTTCATAGATCTGGTCCTTGGGAAGCCATTGCAGATGGACCGATCCGGGCACCTTCACCTTGCGCCATTCGCTTTGCGGACCCTGGCCCTTTTCACCGAATGCGAGATCCCACTGGCCGTCGAGACTCAGCCGGTCGGGTTCAAAAGGGGGCGGAAGGGAGGCGGCCACCTCCTGGACCGGCGCAGGTTCGTTTGGCAGGGACGGGCCGATTTCGATGGGTCCTTCAACGGATGGGCCGATTTCGACGAGCAGCGGTTCCCGCAGTTTTCGCGCTTCGGCGCGGGCGGCGAGGGTGGTGTCGTCGCCGCGCCAGTCGTGGAAGAGCAGGCCGATGCGCGAGACCGGCTTTTCGGCGCGTCCTTCGAAGCGCGAGGTGCATGCGCCGGTCCAGGTCAACGATGGGTCAAGGACGGCGATGCCGAGAGCGGCATAGTTTTCCTGACGGGCGTAGTAGGTGAAGACGCCGCCGGGGGCCTTCGTCCAGGATTTGGCGCCGATTTCCGGGTTGGGCGGCTGACCTGAGCCTGGACCGGTCGGCCAGGCGTATTCGTTGCCGTCCGAGCAACGGTCGAATGGCATGTGCGGCAAGGCGCTGACGCTGGCGAAGCGGAAGCCGGCGGGTGCGGACCACAGGGCCGAGTTGGAATCCGCTGCCAGCCGTATTTCGAAATCGCCGCGTTTCAACCTGCCTTCGAGAACGCCGCTTTCCAGCGTCCACTCGCCGGAGGACGCGCCGAGGGCGGTCCATCCTGTGTTGGGGCCGGGAACGGGCGAAGCGGGGCCGGAGACCTTTTGCGACGTGTCATGGATGTCGTTCTGGTCGCGCTCGTCGGGGGTGGATTCGACGAGGTTCAAGACGCGCTGCGGGCCGGCGGAGAGGTTGTAGGCCTCGACGATGGCGGCGCGTTGCGGGTCCACAACCAAACGAACGCGGCTGTTCTTCATCTCGATGCGGCCTGACGCCATGCGGCGGACCGTCACACGCGGCTCGGCCGCGCGGGCTTCGGTGCAGCAGTAGACCGTGTATTCGACCACCTGGCCGCCCATGACGCCGGCGGGGAAGATGAGTTCAGCGCCTGAAACCTGGGCCGGCACTTCCCTGCCCCCTGGCGCGCCGACACGAAAACCGGAACGGTGGCCGCCGAGTTTGCCAATCGGCACCCGGACGAGTTCACCTGAACGGCGTTCGATTCCGGTCGGTTCCTCGATGCGAACGGTCCAGATCTGGGCGGCGGGGGCGACGACGGCTGTCATGGCCAGCAGGAGTGTTAGATAAACTGGTTGAGTCATGTCGGAGCCGGCACTTTCGGGAGTCGTTGGGTTGTACAAGATTCTATTGTCACCCTGCCGGCCTGTTTACGGAAGTGCCAGAACGGCTGAAGCGGAGAGCGTAAGCTAAAAGCGGCTGGATGGAGAAGTAGAATTACCTGGACCCATGTCTAACGAATTGGACTTAAGCGCGCTGGCGACCGAGCAGATCAACCCGGCGTCAGTGGATTTTGACACTCTGCCAACCGAGCAGATGCTGGCGATTATCAACAACGAGGACAAGAAGGTCGCGCTCAGCGTGGAGAAGGAGTTGCCGAGGATCGCGGCGGCGGTGGACGCCATCGTCGAATCGCTGTCGGGCGGCGGGCGGCTGTTCTACACGGGAGCGGGAACGTCGGGGCGGCTGGGTGTGCTGGACGCATCCGAGTGCCCGCCAACGTTTAATGTGCCACCGGAGATGGTGCAGGGTCTCATCGCGGGCGGCGATTACGCTTTGCGCGACGCCGTCGAGGGGGCCGAAGACAGCTTTGCGAGGGGCAACGCCGAGCTTGAAGCGGCCGGTTTCACGAAGGACGACATCCTTTGCGGGATCGCGGCGTCGGGCCGGACGCCGTACGTGATGGGGTCGATTGAATTCGCCAAACATATCGGCGCGAGGACGATCGGGCTGGCCTGCGTGCCGGACTCGGCCGTCGGCAAGGTGGTGGATTATCCCATTGAGCCTTTTCCGGGTCCGGAGGTGGTCACAGGATCGACGCGCATGAAAGCGGGTACGGCGACCAAGCTGGTTTTGAACATGCTGACGACGGGCGCGCTGGTGCGGCTGGGTTATGTGTATTCGAACCTGATGGTGAACGTGCAGCCGAAGAACGACAAGCTGGTGGACCGGGCGCAACGCATCATCATGACAGTGGCGCGGGTGGAGCGCGCGGAAGCGGCCAGGGCATTCGAGGCGTCGGGGCGGGATGTGCGCACGGCGGCCGTGATGGCGCGGCTGAAACTTGGGCGGGACGAGGCGGTCGAGAGGCTGGCGGCGGCGGGCTGGCGGCTGCGGGCGGTGTTTGGCGAAACGGTTTGATCGGTCAAGGGAGTCAAAGATGCAACACGCAAATGAGTTTCTCGCGCTGGTAAACGATGCCAAGACGCGGGTGAAGGAGATCGACGTTCAGGGCTATGTGGCGCTGAAGGAAGCGGGCACGCCGCACGTTCTGATCGACACGCGGGAAGAGAGCGAATGGGGGCGGGGCCACCTGCCGGGGGCGATTCATCTGGGCAAAGGCATCATCGAGCGGGACATCGTTGCGAAGGTTCCGGACAAGTCCGCCACGCTGGTGCTGTATTGCGGCGGTGGGTTCCGGTCGGCGCTGGCGGGGGATAACCTTGTGAAGATGGGGTATCAGAACGTCATTTCGATGGACGGCGGCTGGACGGGTTGGAACAGTGCCGGGTTGCCGGTCGAGAAGGACTAACTCTTCGCCCGCGCCGGCCTGCGAACCCGAGGCCTCTGCCGTGGTCTGACGCCCCACCTTGTGGTGCGCCTTGGGACAGGCGGAACTTGTCCGGAACTATCCCGGGGGCCGGCAACACACGCAATATCGCGAAATTGCGACCTTTTTTCAAGCGGATACGAGCACGACGTTTATCCGGATCATTGGCCCCAGACGTGCGGTTAAGGAAGCCAAATGAGACCGTTCGCTCCGCTTCTGCTGTGCGCCGTTCTGTTCGCCACGCCGCTTTCGGCCCAATATGACTGGCTGGCCATGGCGACAAACCTGACCGGCACGGATCTGATCTTTTCCACGACCTGGACGTTGAAGGGCGAGACATACAATCCGTATTCGAAGTTGATTCTTTACCGTGCCGGCCAGCTTCGCACCCTCCGTTCGGTGCTGCCCGCGGCCGACCTCGCCACGGGGTGCATGACGAACCGCCCCGTCCTGGAACAGCCCGAGATGAGCATGGACGGGAGACGCTACTCTTACACGGCTTCGTGGACGGGCAACGATGCGTGCATGAGCGGTTCGTCGGTAGGGGAGGTCCGAAGTGATACTGGTGAGTTGATCCACTCCGAAAACGGCTCGATCCGCATGAGTGCGAACGGCCGATGGGCTTTGTTCAGGAACAGGAATTCGTACGCGCTGACGGTTCTGGAGACTGGTTCCCGAGAGACATTCGATTACGTCGACCCATTCAACACGCCACTCCGCGCAAGAGCCGTGGCCAACGATGGCACCGTCGCCCTTGCGAAATGGAACCCGTGGGTCTTCCTCAAGCGGCCCGGATTGGCGCCGGAGACGTACCCGACCCTTTTGTGGACAGAGTCGGCGACGATCGCGGATTCGGGCAATTATGCTGTGGTCATGGCACGACCTACGCCCCCTTCAACCAAGGGCCAGATCTGGATCGCGGACTTCTCCTCCAAGCAGATTATCCAGGCCGTAGCCTCTGATGAGGACACTTGCCTCTGGCCGGTCTTGAGCACGGACGGTTCGCAGATGGCCTTCATTTCAACCGCTGATTGGCTTGGCACGAACGATTCGCGCACGATGCAGGCATACATGATGGACCTGAACACGGGCAAGTTGACACAACTCACGAAAGGAACGAATGACGTTTACCCGGTTGCCATCAGCGGCGACGGCCGGGCAGCCTTTGCGCGGCACGAAGACGGCTCGATTCTGTTTATCGACGCGGAAACCGGCCTGGAGAAGGAGATCGTGCCGCCAATACCACGCTGGATCGGGCTGGGCGCGCCCGTGGTGGCCGGTTCAAGGCAGATCATGAACCTGCCGGGCGGCCGTCGCCCCGTGGTCACAATCGATGGCGCTCCGGTTCATCTCCTTGAGACCAGTGGGCCGCAGGTGGAGTTCATTCTCCCTAAGGAACTCGCCGTTGGCGCGCACGAGGTGGAAGTCAGCTATGAGGGTTCACCGTTCCAACCGTTCAAGATCGAGATCAATGTGAAGGATTTTGAGCCGCAGTTCAAGTACTGGGGCGCAATTCCGCAGATCTGGCGCGACTCCGACGGCACGGCGGTGTATGAGGCTAGCCCGGCACGGAGCGGCGAGGTGATCGAGGTGCTGCTGTCAGGACTGGGGGCAGTGGACTCTGAAGGAAATACGCTGGTGGCGATGAATTGGCAGGTATATCACTCAGGCCAGAACCAAGGAGCATCGATCGAAGTTCTCTCGTCTCGCATGAGCCCATATGAGGGGGAGGAAGGACTTTACCGCGTGAAATTCAGGCTGCCGCAAATCAGTCTCGCCGGGTATCCAGCGCTGCGTTGCACCGATGCGCGGAATGAGAGCGTGACAGCTTCGGCCTTCTTTGCCGCGGCTCCGTAAAGACGGCTATTTCAGGGCAGTGATCACAACCGGGCCGGAGGAGGGGAGCAGGCGGGCCAGTAGACCCTTGCGGATGGAGATGGTGTGGATTTGGACTTCGGTGAAGAGGCGTTCGAGCGCGGTCACGGCGGCGCGGGCGGGCGCTTCGGACTGCGCGAGCACGAGGCGGGCATCGGGCTTCATGATGCGGGTGATCTCGTGCAGGGCGCCAGGGGTTTCTGACAACTCCGCCAATGGAACCTGGGTGAAGATGAGTTCGAAGGCGTCGTCGGCAAACATGTCGAGGTTGGCCGGATCGTTCAAATGAATCGCCTTGACGCGGCGCGAGACGGCGCTGGCCTGGGCGCGTTTCAGGCCGAGGTCGACGGCATCGGGCGACGGGTCGAGCAGGTGGACTTCAGCGCTTTCGGTGGCCATCCAGATGCCGAGTTCGGCCGTGCCTGAACGGTAGTGGAGGACGTGCTTGCCGGCGAGAGGTTCCTGGGAGAGTTCGGTCATGGCGGCGCGGTGCAGGGCGCGCAGCGGATGAAGCGGGTTTGACGGGTCGTCGAACCGGGATTCGAGGATGGCTCGCGTAACGGCGAGTTCCGCGCCGCAGGCGGCCAGCATTTGCCTGCACGTGAGATCGCCGGTCATGGCTTGCGGGCGGGGCCGTAGAGCACGCGGCCCGGGAGTTTTCCTGTCATCTTTCCATCGGCAAGAACGGGGATTCCGTTTACCCAGACGTGGGTGACGCCGACGGCGTATTGATGGGGGTCGAGGAAGGTGGCTTTGTCGGCGACGGTCGCGGGGTCGAAAAGGACCAGGTCGGCCGTCATGCCTTCACGGATGAGGCCGCGGTCGCGCAGCCCCATTCGATTGGCGGGCAGCGAGGTCATTTTTCGAACGGCGTCTTCGAGCGTGAGGACGCCGCGTTCGCGCACGTAGAGGCCGAGGACGCGGGCGAAGGCGCCATAGTTGCGCGGGTGCGGGACGTCGATGCCGAAAACGGGGATGCCGCCGTCGCTGGCGATCATCGTATTGGGGTAGCGCATGATGCGCTCGATGTCTTCTTCGTTGATGGCGTGGAAGATGGCCGAGCAGCCGCCTTTGAGTTGGATCCCGATGGCGATTTCGGCGGCGTTTTCGGGGGTGGGCGGCTGGTTGCGGGCGACGGCGAGATCGGCCAGGGACTTGCCGGCAAGCGACTTGTCGAAGCCGCAGGAGGCGAGGACGACGTTCTTGGGGTCGCCCGCGCCGCGCTCGTGGAGAATTCTATTGATGACTTCGGACTTGATCTTCGCGCGGGTGGCGGGCGAGGCGAGGCGTTCGGCGAGAGCCTTTGCGCCGCCGGCCATGGCCCATTGCGGGAAGAGGGCGCCGGTGCCGGTGGAGGAAGCGGTGTAAGGATACTGGTCGATGGTGGCGTCGACACCGCGGGCGCGGGCCTCCTCGACCAAACGAATTGTCTCGCGGGAAAGTCCCCAATTGGCTTTGCCGATGATTTTGTGGTGGGTCAACTGGGTAGGCAGGCCGCCCTGTTCGCCGATACGGATCGTTTCCCTGACGCTGTCCAGAACGCCGGCCGCTTCGTCGCGCATGTGAGAGATGTGGATGCCGCCGAGAGCGCCCGCCACGCGGCCCAGTTCGACGACTTCCGCCGTGGCCGCATAGTTGCCGGGAACGTAGAAGAGACCGGTCGAAAGCCCGAATGCGCCGTCGAGCATCGCCTGGCGCAGGAGGGTTTTCATCCGATCGATTTCGGCGGGCGTGGCGTGGCGGTTTTCGGAGCGCATGACCTGACCGCGGATCGAGCCGTGTCCGGCAAGAAAGCCGATGTTGACGGCGAACTCGGTGGCTGCGAGTTTGTCGAGAAACGGCTTGAGCGGGATGGGCGAGGAGCCGTCCGGCCCTTCGAGGATGGTTGTGACGCCCTGACGGATGTAGTTTTGGGCCGACGGGACGGAGAAGATGCCGCCGCGGCCGTGAGAGTGGATGTCGATGAAACCGGGGGTGAGGGTGAGGCCCGCGGCATCGACGGATACGCTGGCAGTGGCCTGGTCGAGCCGCCCGATGAAGGCGATTTTGCCGCCCGAGACGGCGACATCGGCCCTCATCGAGGGGTTGCCTGCGCCATCGAGGACGCGGGCGTTGCGGATGATGAGGTCATAGCCGGCGCCGGAAGCGAGAGCGGAGAACAGGAGAAAGGGGGCCAGCATCCTTGTCATTCCGCCTATTGTAGCCGTCCGGGGAGACTTGGCGCGCCATGATGGCGAGGAAACAGCAGGTCGCTTTTGAACGCCACGCCTGGAAGCGCGCTCTCCTGAAGATGGCGAACGGGACCGGCTCTCTGCGTTCGCGGACCCAGGTTTCGGGACGTTGTCGCGGTTTGTTGCGGCAGGCGGCGGCCTTGTGGAGCTTTGCCGAAAACGTGGATAGAGACCCGCTCTCTGCGTTCGCGGTTCCAGGAGAGAGCGCCGTTTTCATTCATCGATTGCGGCCGGATGCGGCCATGCGGAACTCCGTTGAGAATAGCGGACGGAACCCGCTCTCTGCGTTCGCGGCCTGCGCGCAGGAGGCGACCCGCCGTTGCCATAGGGTCGCGGCTCGCCAGCACGAGAGGGTATCGTAGTTGTTGATGAACGTCGAATTCGCGTTTGGAAAGTCGGGACTGAAAGCCGCGCTGCCGGAGGGTCCCGAATGGCTTGAGTTGCGCGTGAAGTGGGCCGAGAGTTTGGCTGATCCGATCGAGGCGCTCGAATTCGCCCTCGACAACCCAACCGGCTCGGCGCCGCTGGCCGAAATGGCGCGCGGCAAGCGTTCGGCCGCGATTTCGGTTTGCGACATCACGCGGCCCGCGCCGAACCGGACGACGCTGCCGCTGGTGCTGCGCCGCCTGGCTGAAGCCGGTATCCCGAAGGAGGAGACGCGGATCCTGATCGCCACCGGACTGCATCGCGAAGCGACCCCGGCTGAGCTGAACGAGATCCTGGGCGAGGAGATCGCCTCGACCTACCCGATCGTCAACCACAACGCGCGGAACCGCGACGATCACGAGTGGCTGGGTCAAACGAAATCCGGGACGCCTGTCTATGTGGACAAGCGCTATGTGTCAGCCGATCTCCACATTACACTCGGTTTCATCGAGCAGCACCTGATGGCCGGGTTCAGCGGCGGCCGCAAGTTGATCGCTCCGGGTCTGGCCTTCGAAGAGACCATCCGGACGTTGCACAGCCCACGTTTCATGAGGGATCCAAGGGCGGTTGAAGGCAGCATCGAGGAGAATCCTCTCCACAAGGAACTCCTCGAGATCGCGCAGTTGGCGGGCCACGATTTCGCCCTTGATGTCGTCCTCGCCGAGGGGCGGAGGATCGCGGGTGTCTTTGCCGGACAACCAGCGGAGGCCCACGCCGCTGGAGTCGAGTTCGTCCGGAGGCAGACAACGCAATGGATTGAGGCTCCGGTGGATGCTGCCGTGACGACGGCGGCGGGCTATCCCCTGGACCTGACTTTTTATCAATCTGTGAAAGGCGTGACGGCAGCTTCGCATCTGGTTCGTCCCGGCGGCATCATTCTCGTCCTGGCCGCCTGCGATGAAGGCGCAGGAGCTGGTGAGTTTTGCCGCCTACTTAAAGAGTCGCCGGACGCGGGGAAGTTTCTCAAAACAATTTTCACTACTCCTGTCGTCATAGACCAATGGCAACTGGAGAAGCTAGCCCTGGTCTGTCAGACTCATCGCGTGTGGTTTTATACCCCTGGATTACCCGCTGAATACCACGCATCCCTCTGGGGAGATATCTTCCCGACGGCTGATGCGGCGCTCGCGGCGCTGGCTGTGGCGACAGGTCCGGGCAAGCGCGTGGCAGTGATCCCGGAGGGCCCGTACGTCTTTGCGCGTCCCCGCCAGAGCGTGGCTGATCCGGTTCCGGCATAGGGCGACATAGGGTATGAAACGCAAGCTTGTGGTGGTTCTCACGCACGGCGCCAACACGGACCGATCGACGATCGCGTTCACAGTTGCCAATGCGTCGCTTTCGGCCGGGATGGATGTGATGGTCTTCCTGGCGTCGGATGGGGTGGACCTGTGCAGGGAACATGCGGCCGACATGGCCAGCGTCAAGCCGTTTCTGCCGCTGGACGAACTGGTGACGAAGTTCGTGGCCGGGGGAGGCGTGCTGGCGGCTTGCGGATCGTGTTGCCAGTTCCGCGGAGTTCAGAATGGCGATACGCGCAAGGAAGTGCAGGTGGCGGGCGTGTCGGTGCTGACCGAGTGGTTGAGCGCCGGGGCGACGACCATCAGTTTCTAGTGCTTTGACCGCAAGATCAGGTTCTACTGGACGACCGCTTGCTGACGCGCGCGGCTCTGATCGGAGCCACGACCGTGAGTGGTTTCTCGTAAAGGAGCAAAATCACGCGGTCACGGACCTAGCTGGTCCTATGGCCACGGCACGCCGCGGCCCATGCCTGGAGTCCGCATGGGCGCACGCTGGTTGCCCTGGCCGCCCTGGCGCGCCGGGCCAGGGTTGGGGGCGCGGAAACCGGCCCCGGCGCCGGCACCGGCAAGGTCATCCTCGGTGAGGACCAGATCGCGATTGAGAACCATGTCGAGCGTGGCGCCGCGCTGGAGGACGGCGTCGGGTCCGCGAGTCAACAGAATCCCGGCAAGTCCGGCGGCGGCGCCTGCGCCTGCACCGATGCCGGCGTCCCTGCCCTGACCGCCGATCCAACCGCCCATGGCCGCGCCACTGGCGGTGGAGGTTCCCACGACCATTGCATCCCGGCCCTTGGAACCGTCGCTTGTCACTTTGCCTTCGTCACGGTTCAGTTGACCCGGATTGTCGCCGTCGAGGCCGCCAAGCCGACCCGTCAGGTCGAGCGTCCTGCCGCTGGCGAGCATGATGGAGTCGAAACGGAGATAGAGTTGGCCCTTGCCCTTCACCTTGCCGCTGCGCTGGGCCTGGGTGATGGTGCCGTTGACGTAGCTACCCGCAGGGATGACGATGCGGCTGTCGATGGCAATAGGAACCAGAGTCTGGAGGTAGACCTGATCGCCGGCGGCGGCGTTCTTTGAACTCACTGTGGTGAGGACGGTCAATGGGATGCGCATGCCGGTTTTCAGGATGTAGCGGCCATGGCCCCGGTCCTGAGCATCCCGCCAGCCCGGTGAGGGTTGGGCTTCGGGCGGAGGCGGCGCAGGTTCCTGGCCCGTGGGCGCCACTTGCGCTGGGGCGCATGTCAGGGCGAACGAACCCAGAACCAGTGTGGCTAAGAATCTCATGAAACAGCCCTCCCTACACTATTTAACGCGCTTTTCCTGAAACGGGTTGCAATGAAGCAATTGGCGGCTGTGGAAAAATTTGCCCGCAATCCTGTTTACGCCGGCCTCGCTCCGGTCTACAATTTCAAAATGGTGCGCACAACCCTCGCTGTCCTGGCCGGCTGGATGACCACCGGCGTTCTCGTGGTCTGTTTCGACCTGATCCTGCGGAAGGTGATCCCCAACGACTACCGCGACGGCCAGATCCCGCCCGACTCAGTCACTGCGATGGTGCTGGCGACATCGGCGCTGTTTTCGATACCCGCCGGTTGGGTGACGGCGAAGCTGGCCAAAGCGGACCCCGCGCGCCATATTGTCTACCTGATTCTTTGGGGGTTGCTGATGGGGATCGCGTCGGCCGTCATGAGTTGGGGATAGATCCAATGGTGGTACCAGATTGGGCTGATTGTGCTGTGGGCGCCGATGGTGCTGCTTGGCGGGCGGCTGGCCGTGAAGGGCAAGTAGAGACGGCCCTGGACGCCGCTGACAGCGGGTTACGCAGTTGGCCTGAGCACGTCATGCATGGGGCGTGAGCTTACGCGCTCTCTTCGTTCGCGCCCTTCAGGGTGAGCGCGGCTTGACCCGACACAGCCCGGATTGATACCTTCACACCCGGAGAGACCCATGCGTTCACTCATTGCACTACTCGTGTTTTCCGGGGTTGCAGCGGCGCAGCCGCAGGCGACTATCCAACTGAAGACCTTGCGCGACAAGATCGCAGGAGGTTGGGCCGGGCAGATGATCGGGGTCAGCTACGGCGCGCCCACCGAGTTCCGTTTTAACGAGAAGATCATCCCCGAGGACCGGCTGCCGAAGTGGTCGCCCGAGAAGGTTTCGAACTCGATCAATCAGGACGACCTCTATGTCGACATGTCCTTCGCCCAGGTCCTCGACGACAAGGGCTTGAACGCCACCACCGAGGATTTCGGCGCCATGTTCAAGAACGCCAAATACGCCCTGTGGCATGCCAATCTGGCGTCGCGGCGTGCGCTGAGAAGGGGCGTACCGGCGGCGCTGGCCGGGACCCCGAAGTATAACGCCCACGCCAACGACATCGACTTTCAGATCGAAGCCGATTTTGTCGGATTGATGGCGCCTGGCATGTTGAAACCGGCCGTGGATATCGCCATGCGCGCGGGCCGCGTGATGAACTACGGCGACGGCATCTATGGCGGCGTGTTCGTCAGTTGCATGTACGCGGCGGCGTTTTTCGAGAAGGACCCGCGCAAGATCGTCGAAGCCGGACTCTCCTGCATCCCGGCGAAGAGTCCCTATGCCCTGCTCGTCACCGACGTATTGGCGTGGCACAAGCAGTATCCGAAGGACTGGGAGGCCAATTGGCGCGAGATCGAGAAGAAATGGAACAGGCGGGAGCCTTGTCCGGCCGGCGCGCTTGAACCGTTCAACATCGACGCCAAGATCAACGGCGCATACATTGTCCTCGGCCTGCTTTATGGCGAGAGCGACATGGGAAAGACCATCGTCATTTCGACACGCGCGGGTCAGGACTCGGACTGCAACCCGGCATCGGCGGCCGGTATTCTGGGCGTCGCCATGGGCTATGACGCCATCCCCGACGTGTGGAAGTCCGGCATTCCCGCAATCTCGGACAAGAAGTTCAGCTACACGGAATACACGTTCAAGACGATCGTTGAATCCTCGCTTCAGCGTTCAATCAAACTGGCCGAAGCCAATGGCGGGCGACTCGACGGCGACGCGCTCAACATCCGCATGGCAGCGCCCAAGCCGCCGAAGCTGGAAGTCTGGGACGATTACGGTTCGCCTGTCGAGCGCATTGCGGTGACTGATCCGCGCTGGAAGTTTTCCGGCGACTGGACCATCAAGGAAAAGATGAAGGTTACCGACGTGAAGGGCGCCACGGCCGAAGTGTCGTTCGAAGGCACCGGGTTTATCGTCGTGGGCCCGTACCTCGCCGACGGCGGATTCGCCGAGGTCTGGCTGAACGGCAAGAAGGTGGACACTGTCGATGTCTATCCCGATGAAGCGGCCAACAAGGGCGACGAGAGCGTCACCCACGCCTTCAAGCTGAAGAACGGCAAACACACGGTGAAACTGATCGTCACAGGCGTCCGCCACGCGGAATCGAAGGGCGCCAAAATCGGCGTGCAGAACCTGGTCGTGTTCCGATAAACGAAGGGCGTACACTGAAGGCGATGAACCGAGTCGTTCGCGCCGCTCGTGGACCCGTGCGCACAGCCAAAGGCTGGCGGCAGGAAGCCGCCATGCGGATGTTGATGAACAACCTCGACCCCGAGGTTGCCGAGCGCCCGCAGGATCTGGTTGTCTATGGCGGCAGCGGAAAGGCGGCCCGCGACTGGCCCTCGTTCGACGCACTTGTCCGCGAATTGCTGCGGCTTGAGGACGATGAAACACTGCTGGTCCAATCGGGCTCGCCCGTGGGGGTATTCCGCACCCACGAAGAAGCCCCGCGCGTCCTGATCGCCAACTCCAACCTCGTGGGCCACTGGTCCAACTGGGAACATTTTCGCGAACTCGAACGACTCGGCCTCATCATGTACGGCCAGATGACGGCCGGCAGTTGGATCTATATCGGAACGCAGGGGATTCTCCAGGGGACCTTCGAGACGTTCGCGTCCGTCGCCGCGCGTCACTTCGGCGGGTCGCTTGAAGGCCGGTTCGTTTTGACCGGCGGGATGGGCGGCATGGGCGGCGCGCAGCCGCTCGCCGTCACGATGAACGGCGGCGCGGTGCTGTGTGTGGAGGTGGATGAGGCGCGTATTCACCGCCGCATCGCGAACGGCTACTGCGACCGGTTTACGCGCTCGCTCAGCGAAGCGCTTTCGTGGGTCGATGAAGCGATCCGCGGCAGCCGCCCGCTGTCTGTCGGACTCGCCGCCAACTGCGCTGATGTGCTGCCCGAGCTCGTGCGACTTGGGGTCAGGCCCGACATCGTGACCGACCAGACATCGGCTCATGATCCCTTGAACGGCTACATCCCGCAAGGCCTGACAGTGGATGAAGCCTCGGCATTGCGCTTGGGTGATCCGGGAGGATACATCGAGCGTTCGATGGACTCAATCGCCCGTCACGTGGAGGCGATGCTTCAACTGCAGTCAGCGGGATCGATCACATTCGACTACGGCAACAACATCCGGCGCATGGCCGCCGACCGCGGCGTCACGGACGCATTCCGCATTCCCGGTTTCGTCCCCGAGTACATCCGCCCGCTGTTTTGCGAGGGCCGCGGACCGTTCCGCTGGGTGGCGTTGTCGGGCGAGGCCGAGGACATCCACATCACCGACAGGCTGGTTCTCGAGATGTTTCCTGAAAACCATACGCTGTCGCGATGGATCAATCTGGCGCGCGAAAAGGTCCATTTTCAGGGGCTGCCGGCGCGGGTATGCTGGCTCGGGTTTGGGGAGCGCGACGCTTTCTCGGTTGAGATGAACCGGTTGGTCGCCAAGGGGATTCTGCAAGCCCCAATCGTCATTGGGCGCGACCACCTGGACTGCGGCTCGGTGGCATCGCCCTACCGCGAAACAGAGTCGATGAAAGACGGCAGCGACGCCATTGCCGACTGGCCTCTGCTGAATGTGATGCTGAACACGGCGGCCGGCGCGTCCTGGGTCAGCTTCCACAATGGCGGCGGCGTCGGTATCGGTTACTCCATGCATGCCGGACAGGTGACCGTGGTTGACGGCACTGAGGAAGCGGGCCGCCGCGCCGAGCGGGTGATGCGCTGCGACGCAGGAATCGGCGTGGTCCGTCATGCGCACGCCGGTTACGATGAAGCCGTTGAGTTCGCCGGAAAGCACGGCATCCGGCTGCCGATGCCGGGATCTGAGAGAACGGATCCGGCGGCCGGATGAAGGGGCAAGAGAAGCCGGATTCGCGTCCCGCGGCTCCGCCCCCGGCGCTGCTGATCCGGGGCGCACGGCAGATGGTCACGATGCGCGGCCCTGTGCGCGCGCGGCGAGGGGCGGAGATGTCTCAACTGGGCCAACTCACCTCCGCCGCCATGCTTGTCGAGAACGGCCGTATCACCCAAATCGGCCAGGCAACGCGAATCGAGAACCTGAGTTCAGCCCGCAAGGCGCGGGAAATCGATGCCTCCGGCTGCGTCGTCCTGCCTGGCTTCGTCGATTGCCACACTCATCTGTTGTTTCCAGGCCCGCGCCTGGCCGACTACTCGCAACGCATCGGCGGCGCGTCCTATGAGGAGATCGCGTACTCAGGCGGCGGCATCCTATCGACTGTTCGCGCCGTGCGCGCCTCGACGGTCAATGCGCTGCAAGCCGCCGCCGAACGCTCGGCCCGCCTGATGGTCCGGCACGGCACTGTTCTGGCGGAAGCAAAATCAGGCTATGGCCTTGACCCGGCGGCGGAAATCCGGATTCTGCGCGCCATCAGCCGCGCCGCCGGGCCCGTCGACTTTGTCCCGACCTGCCTCGGCGCCCATGCGCTTCCACCTGAGTTCGAGAACGACCCGGATGGCTACATCGGCGAAATCTGCAAGCACCTCCTGCCCGACGCCGCGCGCCTCAAACTGGCTGAATTCGCCGATGTGTATTGCGACCGCAACGCCTTCTCCGTCGAACAGTCGAGCCGCTACCTCGAGGCAGCCGCGCGCCATGGATTCGGGCTCAAGATCCACGCCTCCCAGTTCGCCAATTTCGGCGCGGTTGAACTCGCCGTGAGAGTGGGAGCCGTATCCGCGGACCACCTGGAAGCGATCGAACCGGCGCAAGTGGAATTGCTGGCGCGATCGGAGACAATCGCCACCCTATTGCCTGCGTCGGTCCTGCACCTGGGATTGAACCGATATGCCCCAGCGCGCGCGCTGATCGACGCCGGCGCCGCGGTTGCCCTGGCCACGGACTTTAATCCAGGATCGAGTCCCACGCCGTCGTTGCCGCTGGTGATGTCGCTGGCCTGCGCGCAGATGCGTATGACGCCCGCCGAGGCCTTGACCGCAGTCACCGTCAACGCCGCGGCGGCGCTGCGGCGAACGGAGTCCGCCGGAATCCTCGAAGCCGGCCGTCTTGCCGACTTCACTTTGTTCGCCGTCCACGACTACCGAGAGATCCCGTATTACCTCGGCGCCAACCTGCTCAAGTACGCGTTCCGGGCAGGCCGCCTCGTCTACCGCCAAGGAGAACCCTGATGCGCAGACTCATCGAATGTGTCCCAAATTTTTCCGAGGGCCGCGACCGGTCGAAGGTCGAGGCAATCGCCGCGGCGATCGCTTCCGCCCCCGGCGCAGTGATCCTCGATCTGGAGCTTGACGCCGACCACAACCGCAGCGTGATCACCTTCGCCGCGCCGCCTGAAACCGTCGTCGAGGCCGCTCTGAACGGCATCGGCAAGGCGGTGGAACTCATCGACCTCAACCGCCATAGGGGCGTCCACCCGCGTATCGGGGCAGCCGATGTTGTGCCATTCGTTCCGCTGGCCGGCGTGTCGATGGAAGAGTGCGTGCAACTGGCCGAAAAGGCCGCGGCCGAAATGTGGAAGCGTTTCGCCGTGCCTGCCTATCTCTATGAGGCAGCCGCCCGCCGGGAAGACCGCCGCGGCCTTGAAAACATCCGCCGCGGCCAGTTCGAGGGTCTGCGCGAGGCGGTCAGGACGGACCCTGGCCGCGTGCCCGACGTTGGCGGTCCAGAACTCCACCCGACGGCGGGTGCGACCGTCACAGGGGCAAGGAAATTTCTCATCGCCTACAACGTCAATCTCGATTCAGCCGATCTCGCGCTGGCCAAGGAGATCGCCAAGGCTGTGAGGACGTCTTCAGGCGGGATGCCCTGCGTCAAAGGCATGGGCGTTATGCTCGAATCCCGCAACCTCGCACAGGTTTCGATGAACCTGACGGACTTTGAGACCACGCCCGTCCATCTTGTCTATGAGCGAGTGCGCGATCTGGCTGCCGAGCGCGGCGTCTCGATCGCCGGAAGCGAGATCATCGGTTTGATCCCGAAACGGGCCATCGAGATGGCGGCCGAGCATTTCCTCAAGATCGAGGAGTTTCGCCCGTCGATGGTGCTCGAAAACCGCGTCGAGGAGGCGATGGAGGGCCGTACCGGCCTCAATGAGTTTCTGGAATCGCTGGCCGCGCCCACGCCCACGCCGGGAGGCGGGTCGGCAGCCGCGGCAGCAGCGGCCATGGCGGCCGCGCTTGGCGGGATGGTGGCGCGCCTGTCCAAACTCCCGTCGGAGGCGTTCGAGGACGACCGGAAGTGGTTTTCCGCCGCCGTGCAGCGCGATGCCGATGCCTACGACGCGGTTGTCGCCGCCTACCGCCGCCCCAAAGTCTCCGAGGGCCGCGCCGAGGCCGTTGAAGGTGCAATGCAGGGGGCCACGCTTGTCCCGTTGGAGTCCGCTGAGCGGGCATTTGCGCTTGCAGCCCGGCTTAACGAGCTTGCTGCATCGAGTCCGGCGAAGTTCGCCTCTGATGTCACCACCGCCTGCGCGCTGGCCGCCGCCGCCCGCACTGGTGCGCTGGCAAACGTTGAAATCAACCTGGGGAGCCTCCGGGGTGACGCCTTCAAGTCTGAAGTTGCCGCGCGGCTGCAGGTCATTTCCTGAACCGTCCGTGCAGCGAACGATATCCTAAGGATAGAGTGCTGATTCAGCTCGACAAACCGAAGAAACGCCCGGACTGGCTCAAGGCCCCGGCCCCGGCGGGCGAGAACTTCACCGAGTTAAAGGACCTCGTCGAACGGCTTCGTCTGAACACCGTCTGTTCGTCCGCCGCCTGTCCCAACATGGGCGAGTGCTGGAACCACCGTACCGCCACGTTCATGATCCTGGGCAACACCTGCACGCGCCGCTGCGGATTCTGCGCCGTGCAGAAGGGAGCGCCGGTCGAAGTCGATTACGACGAGCCACGCCGCGTGGCCGAGGCCTGCGCCGCGCTGAACCTGCGATATGTTGTCATCACTTCGGTCAACCGCGACGACCGTCCGGATGGCGGGGCCGAGGTTTTCGCGCTTACGATCCGGGCCATCCGTGATCGCATTCCCGGCTGCCGCGTCGAAGTGCTGATTCCGGACTTCCAGGGCGATGAAGCGGCCCTGCGCACGGTGGTCGACGCCGTGCCGGATGTGCTCAACCACAACATCGAAACCGTGCCGCGCCTCTACAAAGAGGTGCGCATGGGGGCGCGCTATGAGCGGTCTCTCGAGCTGTTGGATCGCGCAAGGGCGATGAATCGGAGGATTCCGGCCAAGTCGGGATTGATGGTTGGACTGGGTGAGTCGAACGAAGAGGTTTTGGAGACGCTCCGCGACATGCGCGCCCACGGCGTTGAGATCGCCACCATCGGCCAGTATTTGCGTCCCACCGCGATGAACCTGCCGGTCCTGCGCTACGTCACGCCGGCCGAGTTCGCGGACTTCAAACGCGCCGGCATGGAGATGGGTTTCTCGCACGTCGAATCCGGCCCGCTGGTGCGCAGCAGCTATCACGCCCACGAAGCGGTTGCGATTTAGGGAACGCTTCGCCCCCGTTTTGCGTTGACAACAGTGAACGGAGGTTCAACCGATGGTCGGGTTCCTGCTCTTCCTAATCCTGTGCATCATCTGCTGGCCGTTGGCGCTGCTGGCGCTGATCCTGTTTCCACTCGTATGGCTGATCCTGTTGCCGTTCAAACTGCTGGGCATCGTCGTAGGCGGCGTCTTCGAGTTGATCGGGGCGCTGTTCACGCTGCCGGCTCGGATCATTAAGGCGATCTAGCCGGCGGGATCCCGGCGAGTGCGGCCAGACGCCGCACCCGCTGATTCGTTGACTCTCTTAGGAGCCGTTCACCATCGCTGAAATTTCGTCGGACACTCCGTTCAGCGTGGCGGCCTGCGCCGACATCTCTTCCGCCGCCGATGCAGTCTGCTCGGCAGTCGCACTGTTGTCCTGCGCCGTATTCTCAACGTCGGCCGGCGCCCGGCTCACTTGCCTCACGCCGGTCGCCTGCTCCTTGCTCCCCGTGTTGATCTGTTCCATGAGCGGCTTGATCTTCGTGGTGACTTCCAGAATCTCCATCACCGACCCGTTCACCGCATCCACATGGAATAGCCCAACCTCGCTCTTTGACCGTGATTCCTCGACGATGCTGGCGATCTCTTTCGCCGATGCCGCCGACCGTTGAGCCAGGTTTCGAACCTCTTCAGCCACAACGGCGAAGCCCAGTCCGGCCTCGCCCGCGCGCGCCGCCTCGACCGCCGCGTTCAGAGCCAGCAGGTTGGTCTGGAAGGAGATCTCGTCGATCGCCTTGATGATCGAACCGCTCTTGCTGTTCGCCGTCCGCAAGTCAACCGTCGCTCTTTTCATCTTTTCAAGAGTCCCGCCCATGTGAACCGATCTGTCGTAGGCATCGGAAACCAGCCGCGCGGCCTGATCGGAATTCTCCAGGCTCTTGTCCACCAATGAGCTGATCTCCATGCACGCGGCCGATGTCTCCTCCACTGCCGCCGCCTGCCGGCTTGAGCCTCCGGCCAATATCTGTGACGCCTGACTCAAATGAGACGAAGCGTTAGCCACCTGATCGGAGCCCGATTTCAGGTCCGTGACCAGCCGCCGCAGGACACGGTTCATTGACATCAGCGTAACCGCCAGCAGAATCAGTCCCGTCACCCCTGCAACGCCATAGCCGATGGCCGAGAAGATCAGGCTTCGATGCAACGATGCCGATGTCTCGCTTGCGTCCTGAAGAGTCCTGTTCTGCGCATCCGCGTCCAGACGGCCCGCCGCCTCGACCAGCGCGCCACCCAGCCGCGTCCATTCGGCCGACGCCCTGGCGTACTCAGGCGTGCCAGTCTCCTGCCTTGCGGCCATCCCGCTGATCCTCTCGATCATGCCCCCGTACGCGTCATGCGACCGGCGCATGTCCGCCGCCAGCCTCCGCCGCTGATCGGTCTGCCCCTGCTTCGAACCGAGGACTTCAAGTTCCCGCAGTTTCCTGCCCGCCTCCTCATACCGGATCCTGCCCTGGTCCAGAGCGCCTGGCCTCTGGACCGTTAGGAAGTAGTCAGGTCGGCGTGCGCTTTCAGCAACTCACGCTCGAACTCGGTCGCCAACTTCGCAACAGGGATGTCGTTGGCTACCACATAATCCAGGCTTCTGGACGACTTAGCGATCATCCAAAAGCTCAAACCAGCGACCGGCACCGCGACGAGTGCGATCACTCCGAAAACGCCGGCTAACCGCCGGCTCAGGCTCCAGTTTTTCATGGGTTTCTCACTACACCTCGAACCACTTATCGGCGGGCGGAGAGCGCACATGAATGAAACCAAACCATCGAGCCACGCGGTCGGACGGATTCCGGGGGACGAATTTGGATTCAAGACCATCCGTCAACGGCCGAGAAGAACAGTATGTCCAGGCACATCCTTTTCTGTGCAACTTGCCTCGCGGCCATGTCCGCCTTTTCTCCCGTGCGCGCCGGGAACAGTTCGAATGCCGATGCCGCGCCCGAGGCGCCACAACCCCGGCGCTGGAGCATGACGTTGCAGACTGGCATCGCCGAGACCTTTCAGCTCACCTCTGGAGGCGTCTACGGCTTGGGTCCGGCCTGGCAGAATCGCGTCACGCTGGGCGCCGGCAATCTTTTCTTGACCGGCGACACGATGGCTGTCTCAGGATGGACCACCCACGACTCCCACAGCCACCGCAACGACTGGCTCGCGTCGTTCTCTTATAAGCTCCGCGCCTACCGCCAAGGCAACCACTCGCTCTATCTCGGCGGCGGACTCGAGCGGTGGCGCTTCCCGTCGGTCCTGACCGGCGCCAGGGATTAGGGATTGGATCGCGAACTACAACGCGACCTATGCCACGCGCTTGGGCGTGGTGCCCTTCCAACTTCAGTCCAACATCATCGACACCTTGTCAACCACGCTCAAGGACGGTACGCTCATTCACTCCCAAGCCTGGTTCGAACACCCGGTCTTCAACCGCGAGCCCATCAGACTCGCCTTCCGCCACGGCCCGCAGCATACCTACTCGTGGAACTTCTATGGAACCAACGGCCACCGCGTTCTGCGATACGCCGGCACGATGGTGCTGACGGCCAAACGAACCCAACTCGAAGCCGGCTTCCGCCCTCAGTACGGACTTCAAAGACGCGTCCCGGACAACAAATACTGGTACGTCATGCTGAGCCGGACGTTCTGAATCGGCCTTACTTCCTGTACGCCCACCAGGTCGCGGCAACGAACCATGCAAGGGTCCCGACGTGAAACTGCCGCAAATACTCCGCTCGCGGGATGTCACCGGCAAAGTAAGCCCAGGAGGACAACAGGCATCCGATGAGGCTCACTGCGGCCACTGTCAGCAAGAACCGTTT
The DNA here is from genome assembly GCA_947084845.1 of uncultured Bryobacteraceae bacterium. GTDB lineage: Bacteria > Acidobacteriota > Terriglobia > Bryobacterales > Bryobacteraceae > PNKE01. Next base: position 144,332 of record CAMTUE010000004.1, read on the forward strand.
CATCGTCCCATCCTCCTCAACGCCGCGTAGGCAACGACGGCGATGAACCAGCACGGCAGCCAGCGGTAGAACAGGTGCATCGGCAACACCCAGGCAACGGCAAGCGTGCCCACCCAGACGGCCAGTGCGCGCCAGTTGAGCAGCACGCCCTGGGTTTCGCCAAGGTACTTTGTCACGCCGATCCTTGGCAGGATCCAATGTTCGGTGAAGACGATCGCGCCAACGGGCATCAGAATCAGCCCATACAAAGCGACGTAATCCAGCAGTTTCAGGAAAAACACCGGGAGGCAGGCCAGGGCTGTCGTGGCCACGCCGCAGTAAAGTGTAATCCTCCAGCGGGGCCAGTTCGGCGTTACGGATTGTATCGCCAGGCCGGCCCGGTAGAGCGTCGGATTGGCGGTGGTCCATCCGGCCAGCACGACCGCGAAGACGCCCACCATCCCCAGCGCCTCATACGCCATCTTTCCGGGGGTCATCTCGCGGCCGACGGCCGCAACCATAATGCCTGAACAGAGCCAGGCCAGGAAGTGGCCCGGATAGACGCCCGTCGCCGTGAACAGTCCGTACCATGGTTTCTTCGCAAACCGGAACAGCGCCATGTCGCTGAGGCCAATATGCATCGCCAGGTTGCAGAACCACGCGAAAAACACGATCTGCCAGAACCCATACTGCTCCTGGCCCGGCGTGGCCTGTCCGTTCCAGACTTTGGTGGAAAGAACTTCCCACAGATTCGACAGATCCGCCGTCACGCCCAGTTTCGGCAGCGTGACGACGGCCCCGGCGATGAAAACGACAAACAGCCAGGGGCTGCAAATCCCGGCGAACTTCGACAGCGCCTCGAAGCCCAGGATCGCCATGAGCGTGAATGCCATCCCCAATGCGACGGCGATGGCCACCCACCCGGCCGAGGTCGGAAGAATCGAGCCAAGCGGCGTCCCCGGCAGCCCGATCAGATCCGCCAGAGCCGTTGCGGAGACCGAGATCATCGCCCCGGCCAGGATGCAATACAGCGCCGCGTTGGCGACGTTGTAGATCATCATGAACGCCGGCCCGCCGATCTTGCGCAGGTACCAATACAGCGTCAGCCGCGTCCTGACCGCGATCGGCGCGCACACCAACGCCCACGACAGCACGGCCAACAGGTTGCCCAGAAGCAAGCCCCAGATCAGGTCCTTCGCGGACACGCCGTGGATGACGAAGAATGCTCCGATGACAAATTCGGTCGCCGCGACATGCTCGCCCGCGAACAGTCCGGCAAACCGGCCGGCGCCCTGGAGGTGCGAGTCCGCGATCGGTTCGCGGTCAAACTCGTTCAGTTGGTCCATGCGGGCCGCAAGGTCCGCCAGTTTACCTGCCACCGGTTGCCTCCCTTTCGCAGCCGCCGCCTCAGGCGTAGCTGGATCCCGCCCCCGCGTTCTTCGCGCCGCGTTCCGCCGTGGCCTGCTCCAGGTACCCGCTGGCCCTGAACGCCTTCAGCGGTTCGGAGGCCAGGCCCTTCGCCTGACGCCATTCCCGGAGCAACGGCCGGACGTCGGTGAAAAACGCCGACCGCAGACACTCCTCGCCGTCGATCAACTCCGACTTGGCCTGTGCCACTGCGAGCGCCTCGTGATCCACCAGCGCGGCCTTCAGGTACATCTCCTGGGCCGTCATCGCCGTCTGGATCATCTCCTCGATCTTGTTCTTCAGGTTGTGGCTCTGGTCCACCATGTAGGCGATGTCGGCCTTACGCTGCTTCTCCCACTCCCAGAGGCAGATCTCATGGAAGATGCGGAAAACCTGGTAGGGATCAATCGAACCCAGCGTCAGGTCGTCATCGGCATAGCGGCGGTCGTTGAAGTGGAAACCGCCAAGCATGTTCTCATCCAGCAGCCAGGCGACGATCTGCTCGATGTTCTGCGCCTGATAGTGATGGCCCGTATCGACAAGGACCCGCGCCTTCTCACCCGACGACTTCGCCATCAGATAGGCCATGCCCCAATCGGCGATGTCGGTGGCATAGAAGGCAGGCTCGAAAGGCTTGTATTCGACCAGCATCCGAGCCGCATCCGGCATCTCGTCGTGAACCTTTTTGAGCCCCTGCTGGAACCATTGTTTGCGCGCCCGCACCGAGCCTGAACCCGGAAAGTTCGTCCCATCGGCGAACCACAGCGACAGATCCCGCGAACCGGTCTCCTTCTGGATTTCGACGCAATCGAGAATATGCGCCAGCGCCATCTCGCGAACCGCCGTGTCCGGGTTGCCGAGCGAGCCGTGCTTGTACTGCTGGTCCTGAAAGACGTTGGGGTTGATGGCGCCGATCCGCACGCCGGCTGAGGTCGCGGCAGCTTTCACCGGTGCGACGTCCGCGCGGCCGCCGGCAAAGTCCCACAGGACGTGCATGGCGACGGTCGGGCAGCAACCGGTGAACCTGTTCACCTGCCCGGCGTCGGCGATCTTCTCCAGCGTAGTGGTGGCAGCGGCCGGTTGAATGAACTTGCCGAAACGGGTGCCGGTGTTGGCGAAACCCCAGGAGGGCACCTCGATGGCGAACGAATCCAGGGCGCGGAAAGCGCGATCCTGCTGTGCGGATGAGAGAGACATGACGGCGTATTCGATGGAATCCTATCACGAATCCCACCGCCGTCCCGGGCGCGGGCAGACTACTTCTTGAGCATCTCCGGCTTCGACTTCTTCAGCTTCTCGATCTTGGGCTGAGCGTTGAACATCACGTACGGGTTGCGCGGATTCCGGGCACAGTAATTCTGGTGGTAGCCCTCGGCCTCATAGAAGGCTTCAAATGCGCTCACCTGGGTGACAATTTTGCCCCGAAGCACCTTGGCTGCGTTGAGTTGGGCAATGTAATCAAGCGCGATCTTCTTCTGCTCGGCGTTGAGAGCGAAGATGGCGGAACGGTAGTGCGGACCGACGTCGGGGCCTTGACGGTTCAGCGTCGTCGGGTCGTGGGCGATCTCGAAGAAGACCTTCAGGATCTGGCCGTAGGTGATTTTCGACGCGTCGTAGGTGATCTCGATGGCCTCGGCATGGGCTGTGCGGCCGGTGCTGACCGATTCGTAGTCGGCCGTCTCCTTCGTGCCTCCCGAATAGCCCGAGATGACCTTTTCCACACCGTCAACGAACTCGAACACGGCCTCGGTACACCAGAAACAGCCGCCGGCGACGATGGCCTTTTTGATGGTCTTCTGAGGGGCGCGGGCTTCGTCGACTTTGGGGTCGGGGAAGGGCGCGGCCGAGGCTTGGGCCGACATCAGCAGCATACCGGCAAACAGGAGAGGCGCGAGATTTTCATACATAGTCGCTCTAGTAGATGCTGGCAAGGCCAGTTTGGGCGCATGGCTCCGTAAAAAGAGAACCGGCCCCGCACTAGAAGCAGCGGAGCCGGCAGGTTGTTCGCGCTGCTTGTCAGAACTGGTAGCGCAGTCCGATCTGGATCTGCCTTGAGGTGCCGAGGCCGACTGTCCGTCCAACAGTGGACGTGATCACCCCGAACCCGGGTGCAGTCTGCGCCGAGAAAGGCTGCCCCGGTTGCAGGCTCGGCGCGGCATTCGGCAGAGTGGCGGGCGGGGCGCTGAAGTTGACCGTGTTGAGCAGGTTGTAGAAATCGGCCCTGAACTCAATCGAATGCTTCTCTCTGATAGGGAACCTGCGGGTAAGCATCATGTCGAACTGCTTGAAACCAGGACCCCGGAGGGCATTTCGCGCCAGATTTCCGTATGCCCCTGGCGCAGGAATCGCAAACGCGGCAGGGTTGAGCCATTGCAGCGAATTGCGGTCCTGGATGTATGGGCTGACTCCGGCCACGAGGTTCGGCCGCCGCGTCGATCTTGACGAGCCGCCGCCCGGTGTATTGACCACGGCGATGGCGCCGGCCGCCGGAGCGCCGGAGGTCGAAACGATGCGTCCCGTCGCCGGATCAATGTTGACGACATCGGGGCGGCTCATGAATGCATTGACCGGCAGACCGGTCCGCCCGTTCCAGATCCCTCCGAGGCTCCATCCGCCGAGGATGTGAGCGGCTGGTCCCTGCTGGATATGGCGCTTGTTCTTGCCGAACGGCAGGTCGTACAGGGCGTTCACATAGCCGTAATGCCGGATGTCGGCCGAGTTGTCACCGCGCTCGCAGTTGAAGCATAAGGGATCCTGAACGGTCAATGCCTCGTTCGATCCCTGGGACGTGCCGTAGCCATGCGCCCAGGAGTACTGCATCCCCACGGTCAATCCCTGGACAAAGCGCCGGTTGAGTCCAACCTGGAGGGCATTGTAGGTGTCGCGTCCGCCGCTGGTCTTGTAGTCGATCTCCCCGAAGCTGGGGTTCTGTCTGGTCACCGCCCCGGTGGCCGGATTGACGCCGCTGATGAGGTTGGTGATGCTGCGCTGGAAGAGGTTACGGCCCTGACTTCCGATGTATCCGATTTGTCCGGCGAAACCCGCCGGAAGGGCCTGTTGGATGGAGAGGCCGTATTGGAGGTTCTGTTCGGGATGCTTGTAACCACGCACGTCGTAGGCGCGGGGCGTTTGCGCGGGCAGGGGGCCGCCGACAATGGCGTTGAGGTCCACCGGATACTTCTGATTGCTCAGAGTGAAGCGGTTCACGTCGCTCTCGATCGGTTGAATCAGATCCTCATACTGACCAGGTCCGTAATAATAGCCTCCGCCGAGGCGGATGACGGTTCGATTCTTCAATAACTCGGGCGCCCAGGTGAGGCCTACACGCGGCCCCCAGTTGGCTTTACTGGCGTTGTACATCGGCGTCGCCGGGTCGAGCAGGCACACGCAGCCGGCATCGAACAGGCGGATGCGGTTTTCTTTCTCGCAGTTGGTCGAGTAGTATTCGTAGCGCACCCCAATGTTCATCGTCAGGTTCGGGCGCAGCCGCATCTCGTCCTGCACGAAGCCGATGTAGTATTCCTGCTGGCCCTCCCGAAAACCGAGATCACCGATGTAGGCAACCGTGGCGCCGGTGTTACCCAGGAAGTTGTTGAGATTGCTGTAGGAATAGGTCAGGCTGCCCAACTGGTTCATTGGGACGCGGATGGCGCGGAACTCACCACCTGCCTTGATCTGGTGGCGCCCCTTGATGTAGCTCAAGGTATCGATGAGGCTGTAACTTCTGCCGCGGTAGTCCGAGCCGCGGCCATTGCCCGCGCTCGACTGCCGCGTGGCGCCGCCGGGTGCGGCCACCCCGCTGGGAGCGCCGCCGTTCACACCTGGCTGAACGATGCTGCCGGAGATGTTGATACCGACGCCTGTCATCCCGGGAATCCCTGCGTCAACCGCCAGCGTAGTGGGTGCGCGATTCAGGCCTAGAGTGAGGCCGTTCACGAAGGACGTCCCAAGGACCGAATTCAGCGACCCGACCATGTTGTCGGGCTTGTTGGTCGCGGCGATACGACGGGGTGTGACCGTGTTGTCCGGAGCATCCAATACTCCGATGTCCTTCAGGTAGCGGGCGTAGAAGCGGTGGTTCGAACTCACAAGCCAATCGATGCGGCCACTGAAGTTCGTCTCGTTCAAACTCGATACCGCACTCCTGCGCGCAAGATCGATGTCCGGATTCGAGGTGGGCTGGAAGCCCATCGGAAACCCGCCCAGCAGCGGCTGAACGGCTGCCACGGCTCGCGCCCGCGCGCCTGCGCTTGGCACCGTTTCGATGACGTTGAGACCGGCCCTTTGGCGCAACGTCTCGACAGAAGCGAAGTAGAACAACTTGTCCCTGATCATCCGGCCGCCGCCATTGGCTCCGAACTGGTTGAGGCGCAATTTGCTCTTGCCGTCGTCAAAAAAGTTTCGGGCGTCCAGTATGTCGTTTCGAAGGTACTCAAAAAGCGCGCCGTGGAAATCGTTGCCGCCCGACTTCGAGATGAGGTTCACCTGGCCACCCGTCCCTGTACCGTACTCGGCCGGATACAGTCCCGAATCCACGCGGAACTCCTGAACCGTCTCCACGCTGCTTTGGAGCCTGAATTGTGAACCACTCACCGTGAGCCACCCGGGCGCCGAGTCGAAGACCGCACTGGCGTCGATGCCGTCAAACCGAAACCCGTTTTGCGCGGTCGCCTTGCCGTTGAAGCGGATCTTGTCAAAGGCGCCGTCCGTGGTGTTGGTGGCTCCGGGAGCCATCAGCGTCAGCAGCGAGTAGGTGCGGCCATTCAGTGGCATGTCCCGCACCTCTCGTGCGGTCACGTTGGCGCCGGTGCGCGCCGAACTCGTGTCCAGCGCCGTCGTGTACTCGACGACCTCGACCACCGTGGTCTGGTTTTCGACCGCCAGCGTTGCGTTGAGCGTTTTCGCTTGCCCGACTCCCAGGCCGACCTCAACGGTGAATGCCTGGAACCCTGGAACGGAGATCTTCATGTTGTAGGTATCAGCCTGAAGTTGCGGCATGATGTACGACCCGTCTTGAGCGGTGAGCGCGGCACGCTTTGACCCCTGCTTCCGGCCAGTCAGTTCGACCGATGCGCTGGGGACGGCTGCGCCCGACGCGTCAGTCACCGTCCCGTAGATCTGGCCGCCAATCTGGGCGTGCAAGGGAGCCACAGCCAGATATGCGGCAAGGATCATGCCGGACCAGAACCTGGTTCGGGGGAATGATTGTTGTTTCGTCATATGGTGTCGCAACCAGTATGGGAACCGGCCGGACACGGGAGAACTACAGATCCGTGACAACTTGGTGAATCCGTGCGATTGGCCCGTTTTCCGCGGTAATCGGCGCTCGACGCGCTGGAGTCCTTTGAAATTCGCGCGCGTGGCGCTCAGTGTGGGCGTAGCGACGCCGGGATTCAAAGATTCGCGTTGACAATCCATACGAATTAGCATATTTTCATGTAAGGTCGTTAATCTGCCGGGCGCTGGGTAAGCTCGGCCTCAGTTACAACCAAACGGCGATGCTGTCCCCCGTGGGGCATGACCAGATCCCGCAGATGTATCTCTTCTGGGAATGCATGGCGAGGATCCAATCCGGCAACCAACCCTGGAGGAACCCCCTGATGAAAGTGGCTTTGCAGTGTTTGTCGCTCGTTGCGGCATTCTCCCTCACCCCGCTGGTAGCCCAGCAACCCTCATCCACCCCGAGCAAGGAAGCCGGCAAACAGGTATTCGACAAGACCTGCAAGGAATGCCACGGCGCCCTCGGCGAGGGCAACCCGCTCTCCGACAAGTTCTACAAGGTCGTGATCCCGCGTTTGAACTCCGAGGCAGTCCAGAAACTCTCTGATGCCGAATTGAAAGACGTCATCGCGAACGGCCGCCGCAAGATGAAGCCGCCACTGGCCGGCCAACCGCAGATGACGCACAAAGTCAACGAGAATACGATTGACTCGGTGATCCTGTACGTCCGCACCTTGCGGAAAGGCTAGACACTCGAGCGAAAGCGGGGCTGCGGGCTGGAACCTGCAGCCCGCTCATCCATGCTCAAGTTGTTCCGCGCTCAAGCTGTTCCGCGCCCAAGTTGTTCCGCGTCCAGAAGATCCTGCGGACGGCCGGTCGCTCTCTTGTTTTTGCTCAGGCCCGTCCGGCTGATGCAGGACACGGACAGACCGGCGTAGGTCGTGATCTTGCGATTCTCCCAGGCGGGTGGGAAATCAACGCCGGTCACCGGCATCAGGATGGCGATTCGGGCGGGCGGCACTCCGATCTGATAGACGTTGCCCGGCTGTGCGAAATCTGCGTCGGTCAGGCCTGCAAGCGGGGCGCCGAATCGGGCAAGCGCGGCAAACACCCGGCCGGCATTCACATCCGAGGCTTCGACCCAAATGTCCAGGTTCTTCGTGAATCGTGGCTCGGCATAGAGCATGAGCGCGTAGCCGCCGGCGATGAGGTACCGGACGTCAAAGTCGTTGAATGCGCTCAACGGATCTTTGAAGCCGGAGTTCGGATTCATCCTGCCCCGTCCATGCCGCCGCGTCCAGCACCATCTGCCAGGCCGCGGTGAAGATGGCCTCAGAGCCTTGTTTTTGCCAGAACTCGATGTCGAAGCTGCGGTCCATCTCTTCGAGACGAACCATGCGCGCCATCGAACCAGGGCGAAGCTTTCGATCGTTCGAGTCCATGGCTCCCGGGCAGCTTAACAGCCTTCTCCGCGGTTTGAGTCTAAACCAGCGGAAGATCGCCTTGCGGGTTTTCTTCCTCGACCACCTCGGCTTCATCCACCTTGCAGATGGCGGCCACCTTATCTTCCCCGTCAAGCGATACCAACTTCACGCCTGACGCCGACCGGCCGGTCTTGCGAATTGTGCCCGAATCGGTGCGGATGATCTTGCCTTCGGCTGAGATGAGGATGACGTCGGTATCCTCCTGCACCGCGAGGATGCCCAGGACCTTGTCGGTCTTGTTCTTCAACTTCATGTTGATGACACCCAGGCCGGCGCGGGTCTGGAGGCGGTACTCAGCCACCTTGGTCCGCTTGCCGTAGCCGTTCTCGGCCACCGACAGGACATAATCGTCTTCCGTGACCACGCCCATGCCGACGATGTAATCGCCTTTCACCTTGAACTTCATCGAGGTGACTCCTGACGCCGGACGGCCCATCGGGCGCACATCGGTCTCCTTGAACTTGATGGCCATGCCCTCGCGCGTGGCCAGGACGATCATGTTGTCGCCCGCGCTCAATTGGGCTTCGATCAGTTCGTCGTCCTCTCTCAGGCCGATGGCGATGATGCCGCGCGAGGAGGGGTTGGAAAACACCGACAGGTCGCACTTCTTGATCACGCCCTGACGCGTGGCCATGACCACAAACTTGTCGGGCGAGAAATCGTTGACGCCCTGGAATGCGCGGACGGTCTCGTCAGGTTCGAGATTGACCAGCCCGTTGATGTTCTTACCCTTGGTTGCCGCGGCTGCATCCGGGATGCTCCACACCTTGAGCCAATAGAGGCGGCCGCGGGAGGTGAACACCAGCATGTAGGCGTGCGTGTTGATCACCATCATGTGCTCAACCACGTCTTCCGAACGCGTCACCATGCCGATGCGGCCCTTGCCCCCGCGCGACTGCCGCCGGTAGGTGTCGAGCGACGTGCGCTTCAGGTAGCCGCCACGCGTGACAGTGACGACGACGTCTTCATCGGGGATGAGATCGGCGAGCGTGAGTTCGCCTTCGTCGTCGACAATCTCGGTACGGCGGGCGTCGCCGAAGTCCTTCTGGACCTCCTGGAGTTCCTTGATAATGACGGCTCTCAGCCGCTGGTCCGAGCCGAGGATCTCGAGATAACCGGCGATTTGGCGCTGGATCTCAGCCAGTTCATCGAGGATCTTCTGCTGCTCCATGCCGGTGAGGCGCTGGAGTTGGAGTTCGATGATGGCCTGGGCCTGGCGCTCCGAGAAGTCGAAGCGGGAGAGGGATTGGCCGTCGAACGCGAACAGCGGCGCCCACTTGGCCAGGACCCTTTCAAGGTTCGGGTTCTCCGGAAACTCCATCTGGCCGGTGAGGGCCTCGCGCGCTTCCTTCGGGTTGCGGGCGGTACGGACAGTCTCAATCACCGCGTCCAGATTCTGAAGCGCCTTCTGGAATCCGACCAAAAGGTGTTCGCGTTCGCGCGCCTTCCGCAGCAGGAATTCGGTGCGCCTTCGAACCACTTCGACGCGGTGCTCGATGAAGCGCTTCATGACGTCGATCAACCCAAACTCGCGCGGTTGCCCGTTGAGGATCGACAGCATGATGACGCCGAAGCTCACCTGCATCTGGGTGAACTTATAGAGGTTGTTGAGAACGATCTCGGGCTGCTCGTTGCGTTTGAGTTCGATGACGACGCGCAAGCCGTCGCGGTCGCTCTCGTCGCGAATGTCGGAGATGCCTTCGAGACGCTTTTCGTTGACCAGTTGGGCGATGTGTTCGACCAGGCGCGCTTTGTTCACCTGGTAGGGCATCTCGGTGATGACGATCGCTTCGCGGTCCTTGCTGATCCTTTCGGTAGCCACCTTGGCGCGGATCTTCAGCGAGCCGCGGCCGCGGGTGAAGTAGTCGATGATCCCCTGGCGGCCGAGCAGGATTCCGCCAGTGGGGAAGTCCGGCCCAGGGACCATTTCCATGATCGTCGACAGGGGCACGTGCGGATCCTGGACCAGGGCGATGACGGCGTTGACGATTTCGTTTAGGTTATGCGGCGGGATGCGCGTGGCCATGCCGACGGCGATGCCCTCGCTGCCGTTGACCAGCAGGTTGGGGATGCGCGTGGGCAGGACGGTGGGCTCCTGCTCGCTGTCGTCGTAATTCGAGCGGAACTCGACCGTGTCCTTGTCGATATCTTCCAGCAGCGCCGCCGCGATCCGGCTCAGACGCGCTTCGGTGTATCGCATGGCCGCCGGCGGATCGTTGTCGATCGAGCCAAAATTGCCTTGCCCATCCACCAGCGGGTAGCGCATCGAAAACGGCTGGGCCATCCGCACCAACGCGTCATAAACCGAACTGTCGCCGTGTGGATGGTACTTGCCCATCACCTCGCCGACGATTTTGGCGCACTTGCGCGTGGGCCGGTTGTAGTTCAGGCCCATCTCGGACATGCCGTACAGAATGCGGCGGTGGACGGGTTTCAGACCGTCGCGGATGTCCGGCAACGCGCGCCCGACAATGACGCTCATCGAGTAGTCGAGATACGACTGGCGCATCTCAACTTCAAGATTGATCGGGAAGATGTTCCGGCGGTCGCCCAGGGGCAGTTGCACCCCTCCGCCCGGCGGCGTTGGGGGCGTTTGAGGCGTGTTCGGATCCTGTGGATTGGACATGTTCGCGTAAAATGTTAGGATAACACAAACCGTTGATATGGGAGGGCTTAACAGTCTGAAACACGCCAAGCGGGTGACGAGTCAATCGCTTGAGGTCGGCTGCCCGCCTCATCGTGCCTGGCAGGCGTGGGCCGAGCCTGCGCGAGTGGTCGAATGGTTCTGCGACAAGGCCTCGGGCGGATGCCTTCCAGGCGATGAAGTCGCATGGCGTTTCAATGGTTTCCAGGATGCGATGCAGGTTCGCGTCGAGCGGTCCTGGCCGGGTCGCGAGTTGCTCTACTCGCACGAGACGGCGGGAGCCGCCGGACTGATCGAGATCCTGTTTGCGGCCTCCGATGGAGGAACCCAGGTCACGGTCGTTCAATCTGGCCTTCCTGAAGGCGAGCCGTTCGACGAGAGGGCGCGCGGGATCGACTCCGGTTGGGCGAACGCGCTTCAGTATCTCAAGCTTTATCTGGCGGAATACCCGGGGCGCGGGAAGCGTACGTCCGTCGCCCTGGCGCACGGCGCCTTCGACTGCGAGGCTGCGATGCAGTGGTTCGAGCCAGGGCTGAAGCGGGAACGATGGTTGGACGTGCCGGCGGACAGCCTGCAGCCTGGATGGCGCAGTGAACGCCACGTCGTCTGGCGCTGGCCGGCGTTCGAGGGAACGCTCGAGATGAGCGTGTTTCAGGGACCTGGCGGACAACCCACGCTCGCCCTGCGCGCCGTCTCCTGGAGTCCGAAGCCGGTTGCCGGGCTCGATCAGCGCCTTTCCGCCTGTGTGGATCGTCTGTCGAGGCTGCTGGTATCCTGAGATCGGGCCTAGCCGTGCTGTCTATCGTTATCCCTATCCACAACGAAGAGAGGGCCATTCTGCGTCTTTATGACCGCCTCTCATCGGTGCTCGATGACATCGACCGCGCCTATGAAATCATCTTCGTCGACGACGCCTCCACTGACCGCAGCTACGAACTTCTGGCCAACCTTGTCGAAACCGATGCCCGTCTGAAAGTGATCCGCCTTCGCCGCAACTTCGGCCAGACCGCCGCGCTCTCCGCCGGTTTCGACGAAGCCCAGGGCAAGGTGATCGTCTCGATGGACGGCGACCTCCAACACGCCCCCGAGGACCTGCCTGCCCTGCTTGCCAAGATCGACGAAGGCTACGACATCGCCAGCGGCTGGCGCAAGCAGCGCAACGACAACTTCGTCATGCGCAAGATCCCCTCGAGCATCGCAAACTGGCTCATGTCGCGCGTCTCGGGCGTCGATCTGCACGACTTCGGGACAACCTTCAAGGCCTACCGCGCCGAGATCCTGAAGGACGTGAACCTTTACGGGGAACTGCACCGCTTCATCCCCGCCCTGGCGAGTTTCTACGGCGCCCGTATCGCCGAGGTGCCCATCACCAACCCGGCCCGCGTCGGCGGCGCATCGCACTACGGCATCGGACGGACCTTCAATGTCCTGCTCGACATCATCACCATCCGCTTCCTGCTGAAGTACTTCACCCGCCCGATGCACTTCTTCGGCCGCATCGGACTCGTCTCGACAGGCATCGGCGGGTCGATCCTCGCCTTTCTGATGGTCAAGAAGTTCCTCGGCTACGAGATCATCCTGGAGCACGGTCCGCTGCTCGCCGCCGGCGGGTTGCTCCTGCTCGCCGGACTCATGATGTTCACCACCGGCCTGCTCGGCGAGATGATGATGCGCACCTACTTCGAAAGCCAGGGCCGCCGCATCTACGCCGTCCGCGACGTGCGGACAAAGAAGCAGCAGCAGCGCGCCGGCAGCTAACCACCACGAGTGCCGGTTGGAGAAGCCGGGCGCGCAACGGCTGACAAGGTTCTTTCGATCCAGGAGGCCATTCTCCTGGGATGTCACTCCCTCTGACGACTGGAGGATAGAATCCGGAAGTTGCGGTCTACAATGGAAGTGAGAGGCAGGGCCATGACGAGCAGAGAAGCGCTTCACCAACTTGTCGACCAACTCCAGGACGAACAGGCCGAACTGGCTCGGGTGTGGCTGGAGGATCTCCGCGACGCGGCCGACGACGATGGGCCGCCGCTCGATGCCGCCGCTCTGGCCTCGCTGGACCGCGGCCTCGCCGACATATCGAAAGGGCGAGTCAAGCCACTGGACCGCTACGAGCGCGAACACGGACTGTGAACTGCCGCATTGTCATCACCCGCGAAGCGGAGAAGATCCTCGACCGCCTCGATCGCGCCACAGAGCAACGCATCCGCGCCCGGTTGATCCAACTCGCCGAAGCCCCGCTTGATCCCCGGCTCTCAGCGCCGCTCACGGAACGCGCCGGGATCCGGAAGTCCCGGGTCGGCGGCTGGCGCATCCTGTTCATGCTTGACCGCGAGGCCAAGCTCCTTCAAGTGATCACTGTGGATACCCGCGGCCAGGTCTACAAACACTCGTGAGCGCTTCCCGTTTCCGCCCCCTGCTCACATGAGCGGCAGACTGGGATCCCGGCCACCCGCACCGGCACGGGCTCTTTGATAGCTCCCGCATCGAACCGGCGCCGGCGCTCGGTTTTTCGCCTCGTAGATGACCGCGATGCGTTTGGAAGTCGCTTCACTCATGACGCCTGTTGAACGAGCGCAATTCCGCAGGGCTGTCAACTAAACACAGCGACACAAGTGCTTGCGGATAAAGCCGCTCGCTCACGCAGGCAGCCCGGTTCGGCCGATTCCGGGCCGAGACCGCCAGGGAGCCGCCGATGGCGATGAAAGTCACGTCGAAGCGCCCCATCGCTCGCAACCGCGAACGTAGAGAGCGGGTTCTTTTCCGAACCCGCTCTCTACGTTCGCGGTTGCAGGTGCGGCTCTCAATCGAGCGGGTGCGCAAGTACTTACGACGCCATGTATAAAATGCGAACCAGTCCGTCGTCGCCCCTCACCGGTTCATCCCAAACTCGCGCAGGATCTCTTCGTGCGGGATGCCTTCGCCGCGAGCAAGGGAAGCGCGGGCGCGGTCCAGTGCTGCGGTGGTTTCGGGCGTGACCTCTTCGTCTTCCACCTCAGCCAGGGCCAGCGAACGCGCCAGCGGTTCCACCATCACCTCGAGCAGGCTCCGGACAGCGACCAGCTTCTCTGCCGGCAGCACATCCAGCAGCGCGTGGGCTTGCTGGCGTTCTTGATTGAGATCCGGTCCCATGGTCTTCCCTCTCAGCGGCCGCTCCTCGACTCCCATCATACAGCCAACCCGCGTGGATATGACTGCGCGACGGCCGGGTCCCGCTCCTGGTCCAACGAGGTCTTCACCGTGCTCCGGCTACTTGTACCAGTCCAGAATTCGGACCTCGACGCCCGTCCCGGCGAGCGCTTTTTCGAACACCGTCAGATCCGCGCCCCGGTAATGGAACGGGATGGCGACCTTCGGCTTGAACTCCTTCACCGCGTCGGCAGCTTCCTCCGGCGTCATCGTGTAAGGCAGGTTCATCGGAATCAGCGCCGCGTCGATACTCTTCAACGCCCGCATCTCCGGGACGCCCTCCGTGTCGCCGGCGTTGTACAGCCGGAAGCCGCCGTAGGTGATGAGGTAGGCGTTGCCGCGGCCCTTCTGGTGGAAGACCTGGCCTTCCGCCGGACCGCGTTTCATGTTGTACATCGGCAACGCGTCGATCTTCCAGGGACCCACCTGGGTAGTCTCGCCGTTCTTCATCGCCCGCGCGCCTTCGATCTTGGCGGCGGCTTCAGGCGAGGCGATGATGATGGACGACCCCTTGCGGACCAGAGCCAGCGCCTTCAGGTCGAGGTGGTCGCCATGGGTGTCGGTGATGAGGATCAGATCGGCTTGCGGGACGCCGGTGTAGTTGCCCTGGCTCCAGGGGTCGCAGTGCAATACCTGGCCGCCGGCTTCGAGCATGAAACTGGCGTGGCGGATGGCGGTGAGTTTCAGTTCGCCCTGCGAGGTCTTGAAGGAGGTCGTGGGGTGCTGGGCGCAGAGCATGGCTGAGAGTGCGAGGACAAGGATGAGAGTACGCATACGACATGAGTATAAGCGGGTTCTGCATCGCGAGAAGGGATTGCGAAGAGTTTACGAAGCCTCGCGGCATGAAGATTCGTCCGGACTCGCAGAAGGATGGGATGGGGAGGAACGGCGCGGTTGCCGGGGTCCATGTCTACGCGGTGCCCAACGACGGCGAACTCGCCTACGGTGCGCTGCTGAACTCGCACCACAGGGAATTCGAGGATGTGATGCCTCGATCAGCGGCAGACGCCACCCGCGCCGCCGTTATGCGCATGCGCAACAACCGGGCGCGGATGCGATAGGCGCGCCGGCCTCCCCGGCGACGAGCGGTTCCTCATTGACCGGAAAGGCCCGGATGCCAATGCCGGGCTGGCAGAGCGCAGCGCCTTGCGGCTACGCGCGCTTGAGGGCCCCAATCAGGAGGGCCAGCAAGGCGTTCACCACAAGGTAGTTCATCAGGAGACCAACACACAATTGGCGTGCGAGCACCGGGCCTGTGTTGGCCTCGGTCCGCTCCTCTATTCGGCGCAATTGACCCAGCGCTTTCCATTGCAGGAAAAGGTAGATCAGCATCACGGCCGCGCCATGGGCCGGAAGCAGCCAATTGTCCACGGCCACAGCCGAGGCCAGCAAGTACGCAGAGGCGACCGTGATGGTTACGAGCAAGATCCACGAACCCACGATGAGCTTTTTCATGATGACATCCTTGAGCCAAACCAGGATTCTCTCATGCGCAGTACAAGGCAGTGATATACATTGCAGCCGCGCCTGCGGCTCCGAAGTACGCCGCGCTTGCACATGCGTACTGATTCAAGCCGCCCGAGTAATAGCAGACCGCGCCCGCAATCGCCGCCAGTAGGAGCAATTCAGCCGACGCAATCATGGCCTCCCTGCACCATTCCGGCGTGGCCATGTCCCGCCGCGCGAGGACGAGCGGGGTCCCGGCCTTACCATACACCGCTCCGGACCTTTGCGCCGCGGAAAGCAACACCTGCAATCGACGCCCCAACGGTTCCAATCCGCCCCAGCTGAGAGAATCTGCGGCAGCGATTCGAATCTTCCTGTCCGGCGTGAAGATCCGCGTAAAGTCGACACCCTCGACTTCCACGCCGAGGCGCTTCAGGTTGTCTGCCATCTGGTCCAGTTCCAGCGCACTGGGGAACGAACCGCCCTCATATTGCGCCCGAACCGCCAAGACGCGTTCGACAAGCATCTTGTCTTGCCCCGTTTCGGACAAATGCTTGAACAGAATCCCTGACGAGACCTGTGCCTTCACTGCGTCCGCCATGGTGTGTGAGCCGCGCCTCATCCGGCTATGCAGGCTGGTGATCGCATCCACCGCAGAATCCATCACCACTTGGCTGGGTGTTTGCTGTTGACCCGGGCTTAGCGCTGCAAAAAGAAGGGGGGGGGGGACACGACAGAACCGAGGAAAAGCCGACGGGAGAGTGAGCCATTAATTGTCATAAGCAAATATTAGGATTCTCCCGCTTGTCTGTCAATACTAATCCACGGTTCCGGCTCACGTTGGACAAACCGCCTCTCCGGTGGCGCTGCCATGCGGAGCCAATTGCCACCGGGTTTCTGCTCAACTCGCACTGGAAGGAGTGCAGGAGGTGAAGCCGACATCGGTCGAGGACGCCACCAGAGTAGCGATTATGAGGCTGAAGAAAGACCTGATTGACGAGCGATAAGCGCGGCCGCGTCGCGGGCGATCAGGAGTTCCTCGTTGGTCGGGATCACCCAGACCTGGGTGCGGGCCGCCGGCGCGGAGAGATCGGCTTCGCGGCCGCGGCAGGACAGGTTGGCTCCCTCATCGAGTTCGATGCCGAGCGCCTGGAAATCACGGCAGACACGCGCCCGGATATCGGGGGAGTTCTCGCCGATGCCGCCGGAAAAAACAACCGCGGTGGCCCCGTTGAGGATCCCATGGAAGGCGCCCACATAGCGCCGAATCCGGTGACAGAAGACGTCGATGGCGAGGCGCGCAGGTTCAGAACCATCCGATTCCAGCCTGAGAAGCTCCCGCATGTCGTTCGATAGTCCGGATAGCCCGAGGAGCCCGGATCTGTAATTCAAAAGGTGGTCGAGCGAGGCGATGTCAAGGTTCTCCCATTCGAGAAGCCGGTAAACGATCGCCGGGTCGAGATCGCCCGGCCGCGTGCCCATCACGAGTCCTTCAAGCGGCGTCATCCCCATGGATGATTCGACCGCGCGGCCGGCCTGAATGGCGCACGCCGAACAGCCGTTGCCAAGGTGAAGCGTGATCAGGTTGAAGTCCGTCGAGGGACGGCCATGGATCTCGGCGAAGCGCTGGGCAAGGTAGCGGTGCGAGGTGCCGTGGAAGCCGTAACGGCGGATCTTCCACCGTTCCGCAACCTCTCGCGGCAGCGCGTACGTGTATGCCGCCGCGGGAATCGTGGCGTGAAAGGCGGTGTCGAAGACGGCCACCTGCGGCACGCCCGGCAACAGGTGCAGGCAGGCTCGGATACCGGCGAGGTTCACCGGATTGTGCAGCGGCGCGAGATAGCAGAGATCTTCAACCGCCTTCAGAACGTCATCATCGATAAAAACCGAACCGGAAAACCGATCGCCCCCATGCACCACCCGGTGCCCTACCCCCTGGGTATGCGGCGAATGCAGTTCCTCGAGTCCCCGGGCGATCGCTTCGTCGTGCGTGATGCCTTTACATTCCACAACGACCTTGCCGATAAGCTTGTCCCCATCCGTGTCGATGACCTGGAGTTTGACCGATGAACTGCCCGCGTTTACGGCCAGGATGATCACGAAGCCACTCCGGCGTGCGCCTGCAACGCGGTGATCATCCCTGTGACATAGATTTCGTCGGCAGAGGCGGCGCGTGACAGGTCGTTGGCCGGCTTGTTCATCCCTTGCAGCATCGGTCCGAAGGCGGACGCCCCGCCGAGCCATTCGACGAGTTTGTAGACGATGTTGGCCGAGTTCAGGTCGGGGAAGACGATGGCGTTGGCGCGGTAGATCGAATCGTCGCCTGTACGGACGTCCAGATTCGGCGCGCGTGAACGGAGGATGCGCGCCGCCTGCTCGGTTCGCCCAGGGTCGGATGCGGGCAGCAACCCGACCACGGGTTCGCACTCGAAGGCCATATGCGCGCTGCCGGCGGCCATCAGGGCGATGTCGGCGAGTTCGTTTGGTGTTGGATCGATGACGACGGCGCAATCGGCGGCGATGAACAGCCCCCTGCAGCCGGCCTGTTCGTTTGGCGTGCAGAGAACAAAGAAGCTGGAAACCGTCTTGACGCCCTTCCGCGCGCCGATGGCGTGAAGCGCGGCCCGGACGGTGACCGCCGTCGAATTTGCAGCGCCGCCGAGAAATCCGTCGGCGTCCCCGGATGCCACCATCAACGCGGCGAAATCCAGCGGACGCCGGGCGGCGGCCTCTGCCTCGCGGGCAGTCGCGCCGCGGGGGCCGCGGCGTTTGAGATAGTAAGCGGCGTAGCCGGCGGTGGCTGCATCGGTATCGGGGTTCAGGCGGCGCAGACCGTCCACCGGCGGATTCGCCGCGCGCGAAATCAGAACCGGTTCAAGCAGGTTGTTGGCGGCCAGCCGCGACGCAGCCTGGATGACACGCGGATCATCTCCTTCAGGGAAGACGATCCTCTTCCTCGGCTGAAGCTGCTGCAGTCGAACTTCGACCCGTTTCAGGAAATCGGCGGCTGGGACGCTCAGATGCACAACCTTTCCATTCTAGCTGCCGGATATGATGGCTTTGACGATGGACTGCAGAGTCGGCTGTGCGGCGTGCTGCATCGCGCCGTCGATATCCTCGGCGATTCCCGGCATGACGGGCGGCAAACCCGCCGGCCAGAGGTGCGTCCAACTGAGCGATGACGGCCACTGCCGCCTGTTCGGCCTACCCGAGCGGCCTATGGTCTGCCTGTCATTGAAACCCTCGCCCGAGATGTGTGGCGAGACAAGCGAACAGGCCACGGCGCGCCTGAGCGTACTGGAACATTTCACGCGCCCGCTGTAATTCTCGAAGCCTCCCATGGTCTTAATGAATCTAAAAAAGTTACGGAGGAGGATTCGATGGCTGAAAAGAAAATCATCGTTGTCGCGGGCGCGACCGGCGCACAGGGCGGCGGACTCGTCCGCGCGATTCTGAACGATCCGCAGGGCGGCTTTGCCGTCAGGGCACTGACGCGTGACGTGAATTCGGAAAAGGCGCGCGAGCTGGCATCGCTGGGCGCGGAGGTGGCCGCAGCCGACATCGGCGACGACTCCGCTCTGGCGAAGGCCTACGAAGGAGCCTACGGCGCCTATTGCGTCACCTTCTTCTGGTCCCACTTCTCGCCACAGCGCGAGTTCGCCGAAGCCTCGGCGATGGCGCGCGCGGCCAAGTCGGCCGGTCTGAAACACGTCATCTGGTCCACGCTTGAAGACACCCGCAAATGGGTTCCTTTGGACGACGACCGGATGCCGACCCTCATGGGCAACTACAAAGTCCCGCATTTCGACGCCAAAGGCGAAGCCGATCACGTCTTCAGGCAACTCGGACTGCCGGTGACTTTTCTTTTGACTTCGTTCTACTGGGACAACTTCATCTACTTCGGTTCCGGCCCGCAAAAGGGTCCGGACGGCCGGCTGGCCATCACGCTCCCCATGGGCGACAGAAAGCTGCCGGGCATCGCGGCCGAGGACATCGGCAAGTGCGCCTACGGCATCTTCAAGGCCGGCGCCGAGTACATCGGCAACACCGTCGGCATCGCGGGCCAGCACGCCAGCGGCGCCGAAATGGCAACCGCGCTCAGCGAAGCCCTTGGCCTGGAGGTTGGCTACAACGCCGTGGAACCGGCCATTTACCGCTCGTTTGGCTTCCCCGGCGCCGATGACCTCGGTAACATGTTCCAATTCAACCGGGACTTCGCCGACTACTTCTGCGGCGTACGCGACGTGGACCTGTCCCGCAAACTCAACCCCGAGTTGCAGAGCCTGAAAGTCTGGCTCGATCGCAGCGCCGGCAAGATCCCGATGGGCTAATCGCGCCTCGCCTCGAGCCGGGCCGCTTCCGCCGCCGTGATCTTCAGGAAACTGCCGTGCCTCGACTTCGGAGGAATCGAAATCATCGGCGTCGCGTTCTGCCAGTACGTCCGGTCGCGCGACCGCATCGCGCGGTAGCTTACAGGATCGCGGTAGTGGTCATAGAAGACGATCACATGGCCGCCCACCGTTATTAACGCCGACGGGCCTTCGGACCACTCTTCGGTGAAGGCGTCCCCCTGAATCGTCCACGGTCCCCGCGCAGTGGGTCCGGTCGCGCGCAGGATCTGCTTGCGCAGCGGCCTCAGACGCTCGTCCTTGAAGTACATGTCGAAGCCGGCGGGTCCCGGCACAATACTGGCGTCAATGACGGGATACCCTGGTTCGAACAACAGCCATGGTTCAGAGAAAGTCTTGAAGTCACGGGTCGCTCGCGCATGGATTCGGTGGTTGTTGCCGTTGTCGAGCGACGCGGCGGTTTCGGGGAACCGTCCTTCGATCGTGGACGACCAGAACACAATCCACTCGCCGGTCTTCGGGTCATGGACCAGTTCCGGCGCCCAGACGTTCTTGACACCCTGTAATCCCGGGAAGGCCTCGGTAGCCGTCTGCTCTCCCCACTGAACCAGATCCCTGGAATGTGCATGGCCGAAGACCTGACCCAGCCAGCCCCACGTCCAAACCATATGGAACCCGCCTTTGGGATCGCGGGCGATATGAGGATCGCGCATGAGCTGGTCCTTGTGCGCGGGCGGCAGCCAGGCTTTGCCGCCGTTCAGCGCGCGGTAGCGGTAGCCGTCGTCGCTGATGGCAAAGTAGACGCCCGTTTCGCCGTTGCCCATGAAGTAGGCGAACAGGTATTTGTCGGCGGCTTGCGCGGCTGACAACACGAGCAGCGCCAATACGGCGGCGCGGATAGCGGTGGGCATGAGCTTCATGGAATCGTCCTTTCGTTACGTGGCGTGCGGCGGCTCCCCGTCGCCGCTTCGCATACCCGGCAGGACTTCGGTCTCGAATCGTCCTCCAATGTCGGCCATCTGGCCGGCGGCGGCTTCGACATGGCCGTGGCGGAGCAGTCGGACCAGTTCCTGGTGCTTGCCCGCTTCATCGGGGAGATTCAGCGTACCCTGCCGCCGCGCCGCAATCAAACCCGCCGCAAACAGTGACCCCAGCGCTGTTTCGAGCGCGCGTGACGCCCACCAGTTACCGGCCACGCCCCATAGAGCCTTGTGGAACAGCAGGTCCGCATGGAAGAAGGCGGCGATGTCACCGGCGGCGGCGGCGGCGCGCATCTCCGCAACCCTTTCGTTCAGCGCGGCTTCGGCCTCCTCCGTGAAGCGTTCCGCCGCCCACCGCACCACCTGCGGCTCGAGCACCCGCCGCAAACTGCAAATCTGCCCCGCTTCCTCGCGCGTCAGATCAATCACCCTGCAACCGACGTTGGGCCGCTTCACCAGCAGTCCCTGCCCCTCCAGATCCTGCAAAGCTTCCCGCACCGGGATCGAGCTGACGCCGAACCGCTCCACCAGTCTACGTTCGATCAGCCGCTGACCCGGGGCATAAACACCTGTGAGGATATCGTGCTGAAGCGCCGACGCCAGTTGTTGACGAAGTGACGCCGGCCGATCGGCCACGTCTGAATCGGATTGAACCGGCAGTAGCCGGGAGTCGAACTTCCCGTCGCGGCGTCGTGGGCGCATGATCGTCCAATATAGCGAAGCCGGAGGCCCGGCTTCGCCCGCTGATATGCGGCCCGCCGCTATCCTGGGAGAACAAATGGAATCGGACCTGATCCGGGTGAGCCGTGATCTCGATGCACGCCAGGTAATCGAGGCCTACAAGACCGGCGCGTTTCCGATGGGCGGGCGGCGCATGATCACCTGGCACTGCCCATCGGTGAGGGCCCTCCTCCCGCTCGACCGCTTCCACGTCTCCCGCTCGCTGGCGCGGACTCTCAAGCGCGCTGCGTTCGATGTCACCTACGACAAGGCCTTCCGCGGCGTGATGCTCGGATGCGCCGATCGCGACGACACCTGGATCGACCAGCGCATCCTGCGCGTTTACAACGAACTCCACCGTTTGGGCCATGCTCATTCGGTCGAGGTATGGATCGAAGGAGCGCTTGCCGGAGGCGTCTATGGCGTCCAGATCGGCGGGGCGTTCTTCGCCGAATCCATGTTCCAACGCGTGACCGACATGTCGAAGGTGGCGTTGGCGGCGCTCGTCAGCCGCCTGAAGGAGCGGCAGTTCGCCGTTCTTGAAGTCCAGTATCTAACGCCCCACCTCGCCAGCCTGGGAGCCATCGAAGTGGACTTCCAAAGCTACATGCTGCGCCTCGCCTCTGCCCTGGAACTCGACCGACGCTTCTGAATGAACGCGGGCGGTCAGTCCCTGGTCGAGGGAATCGCCAGTCGGTTATCTGCCGGCGTGGACAGGTTCGTCGCTGCGCTTCGGCACACAGAAAAACCGTTCTAGAGGTCTTCGGGACTGAGCCCTGTGTGTTTAGCCAGACGGCTCAGCATTCGTCGTCCCAACTCATCGTTGTCGTGGAAGGCAAACTCGTAGTCTGGCCAACCGCTTCGGACGAGGAGCCTGTGGGAACCTGACTGACGCTTGACGCGCCAGCCAATCCGCTCCAGTGCTGCGAGAACTCGCCGGGCCTTAGTCGCCGGCCAGTTGCTCACGAAGCACCATAAAGGAGACGTTCTGAGCCGACGGCGGCAGTTCACCGTGCTTGATGCGATCGGCGATCACCTCTACGGCGAGCCGTTCAGTGTTGCAGATAGCTTCTTCCCGCGTGGCGCCATAGGCCATCACGCCGGGCAACTCCAGCGCCTCAGCGATCCATCGGCCATCGACTTCCCTGTCGATCTCTATCGTAAGGTTCACACTTCGATTGTAAGCCACACTGGATCGAATCCCGCCACACAATGCGCGTTACTTCGCCGGCCCGGCAAAGAACGTCAGCGACTTGTCGATGAACTCGCGCATCTCGCTGCGCTTCACCACCGCATCAAGGAATCCGTGGTCGCGCACGAACTCGGACCGCTGGAATCCCTCGGGCAACTTCTGCCGGATCGTCTGTTCGATCACGCGCGGTCCGGCGAAGCCGATCAGCGCGCCCGGTTCGCCGATGTTCAGATCGCCGAGCATGGCGAAGCTCGCCGTCGTGCCGCCCGTCGTCGGATCCGTCAGGACACTGATGAACGGGACCTTGGCCTCGTCCAGCAGCATCAGCGCGGCCGAGATCTTGCCCAACTGCATCAGGCTCACCGCGCCTTCCTGCATGCGCGCGCCGCCCGACGCCGAAACGATGATCAGCGGTACGCGGTCCTTCATCGACCGCTCGATCGCCCGCGTGATAATCTCGCCCATCACCGAGCCCATCGACCCGCCGATGAACTTCAGCTCCAATGAGCAAATGTTCACCGGGCGGCCCAGCAGCTTGCCCGTGACCGAGATGATGGCGTCCTTCATCGCAAGCGACTTCTGCGTGGCAGCCAGCCTTGATTTGTAAGTCTTCGAATCGACAAAACCGAGCGGGTCGGTCGATTCCAGGCCCGCGTCATGCTCGGTCCAATTCTCGTCGTCGAGCAGGTACGTCAATCGCGTCCGGGCGTCGATCTTGAAGTGGAAGTTGCACTTCGGGCAGCAGTTCAGTGTTTCGACAAGGTCCTTGCGCCAGATGATCTGGCGGCAGCCGTCACACTTTACCCACAGGCCTTCCGTGCGGACATGCCGCTCTTCGTCACCGACCTTCGCGACTTTCTTGGATGATTTGAACCAGTCCATTTACTTTTGGGCTCCACTGCGGAGCCATCTATCACCCTAGCGCGGGTATGGATGCCCCCGCAATGTCGCCAGCGCCCGGTAGACCTGTTCGGCCAGCAGCGCGCGGGCCAATTCGTGCGGCAGTGTCATCGGCGTCAACCCGAGCAGCAGATCGGCTTTCGGTTTCCATTCCGGCGGCAGCCCGTCGTGGCCGCCGATCAGGAACACCAGTTCCCGGGCGTCGAACTCGGACGAGCGGACCAGTTCGACGAATCCGGCCGTGTCCATCAACTTGCCCGCGGGATCGAGAAACACCTTGCGCGCGCTGGCGTGCCGGGCCGGAACATCGAAGCGCCGCGGATCGATCTCCCGCATCTCGCAGTCCATGTATCGCGAAGCGCGTTTGATGTACTCGCCGGCCAGTGCATTCGAGTGCGGTTCCTTGGCGCGGCCGATGTAATAGAGCCAGAGTTTCATGCGCGGGGTCCGGCCATGGTTGCGCGGAGCCTATCAATTATTGCACCCTGAAAGGTTTCGTCAATGCTCCTACGGCCCCAATCATGAAATTTCGCGTCCTTTACCACGACCACTGCTTCGACGGCTCCGCCTCGGCTGCATTTTTCAGCCGCTTCATCGAGGACATGATCCATCCCGGCGCGGATTTCGACTTCACCGGCCTCGCCCACAAGGCCTCCCAACTGTTCGAGGACTCGATGTTCGATGGCGACGAAAACGCCATCGTCGATTTCAAATTCTCGCCCAACCCGCGCCTCACCTGGTGGTTCGACCACCATCAGAGCGCCTTCCTGAGCCCCGAGGACGGCCGCCACTATGAGGCCAACAAGGCCACCCGCAAGTTCTACTTCGACCCAAACTACGGCTCCTGCACCAAGTTCATCGCCGATATTACGCGCGATTACTACAGCTACCGCGCCCCGGACCTCGATGGTCTGGTCTACTGGGCCGATATCGTCGATCGCGCCAACTACGCCTCGGCCGAGGAAGCCGTCATGATGCGCGATCCGGCCATGAAACTCACCCTGGTCATCGAGGCGATGAAGGGCTCCGAGGGCGTTCACAAGATCATCCGCATGATGCGCCGGATGAAGCTAAGCGAGATCATCGCCGATCCCTGGGTCCAGTCCCAGTTCCAGCCGCTCTGGGAGCGCCATCTGGCCTCCATCGACATCATCCGCGAGAAGGGCAAATGCGACGGCGGCGTGATCTACTTCGATGTGGCCGACCGCGAAATGGAGGGTTATAACAAGTTCGTCCCCTACTGGCTGTTCCCCGATTCGGTCTACACGGTTTCGGTCTCGCTGGCCAGTTTCCGCGCCAAAGTCAGCGTCGGGTCCAACCCCTGGTCCCCCAGGGAGCCTTCCCACAACCTGGCCACCATCTGCGAACGCTACGGCGGCGGCGGCCACCCCCGCGTCGGCGCCATTAGCTTTGAGCGGACTCAAGTCGACGAGGCCCGCCGCGTCGCACGGGAGATCGCCGCCGAACTCCGCGGCTGATTTTCTCTCAAGTCCTCCCTGCCTCACCGATAAGGAATGTGGAGGCAGACGATGCTCGATTCAGTAATCCTCACTCGCGGTCAGGTTTGGATCAGCCCTCAGATCAGGGAGTTGGTCGGCCTGGAAGTCGAAGACGACCAGATCGGCTTTGCGGTCTTCCTTGACGAAGCCAGCCAAGTGCTTAAAGAGAAAGAAGAATCTCTCCAAGTCGCAAGCTGCGCCTGACCCCTGGCATCCGCGCCGCGCCCGCGAACCAGGCAAGTCTTCAACCGCGAACGGAGTCAATATCGCGCGCCGCGCATCATGAGCACTTTGAGGCGTCTGCCGGTAGCTCTCTTGAAAGCACTGGAGTTCCACAGATTCCCGTCTTCAGGCGAGCCTCGTGCGTAAGCGCGAGGTACGACCTGTCGGCGCTCAAGCAGATCATCGAGGACCATGCCGGCGAGCCTCGTGCGTAAGCGCGAGGTACGACCTGTCGGCGCTCAAGCTGATCATCGGGGACAATGCCGGCGAGCCTCGTGCGTAAGCGCGAGGTACGACCCTGCTCGACTGCCCGC
>CAMTUE010000005.1:0-45984 GCA_947084845.1 uncultured Bryobacteraceae bacterium
CGGTATGCAAGATGGTATAACCAGAAGTATGAAGACTGCGGTGTCAGTGGACGACGCGCTCATGGAGCAGGCTGACCTGGCCGCTCGCGATCTCGGGTTGAGCCGCAGCGCTTTGGTCGCCGAGGCGTTGCGGGTCTTTCTGCGGCAGCGGCGGCAGGCGCTGATCACTGAGCAGTTGAACCGGGTGTACGCGGATGAGCCAAGCCCGGTTGAGCGGCGGTTGGTCAGGAGGCTCAAGACGAAACTTCCCGCTCAGGACGCCTGGTGAAAGAGATCCGGCAGGGCGACGTGTATTGGCTCGAATTCGGGCCTTCCTCGGGATCAGGACCGGCCGAGCGGCACCCGTGCGTCGTCGTGCAGAGCGACGTTTTCAACCGAAGCCGCATCGCCACAACTGTCGTTTGCCTGTTCACATCCAATCTGGACCGCGCCGCCGCGCCGGGGAACGTGGCGTTGAAAAGGGGCGATGCGCACCTGCCGCGGCCGAGCGTGGTGAATGTGTCTCAGATGGTCACGGTGGACAAGCTTGAACTTGAGGATCGTGTGGGGCGGCTTCCAAGTGCGGCGATGGCATCGGCCCTGAGCGGGTTGCGGCTGCTCTTCGAAGGCGAGTAGCTACGTCCTGGCCAAGGCGCTGACCCGGTCTTCCGACACCGTGAGCCACTTGGTGCGGCTTGGACACTTCCCTTGAAGTTACGCCGCAGCCGCCTCGAATTGGTTGCGGGGCGGCGCCAGTTCCCCTATTTCGATCCTTTGGCGGCGACGGTCTTGGGCGCTTCGACTGCGAGTGTGCCGTCGGGTTGGCGGAGGAGACCCAATGCCAAACGGACTTCCCGATCGAGCTTTGCCTGGGTTTCGGCATGGTCGCGCAGGAACGTCTTGGCGTTCTCGCGGCCCTGGCCGATGCGCTCGCCCGAATAGCTATACCAGGACCCGCTCTTTTCGACGATGTTGCGCTCGACTCCCACATCGAGCAGGTCGCCGACCAGCGAGATGCCTTCGCCGTACATGATGTCGAACTCGGCTTCGCGGAAAGGCGGCGCCAGTTTGTTCTTCACCACCTTGACCTTGGTCCGGTTGCCGACCACGACATCACCATCCTTGATGGCCGCAATGCGCCGGATGTCGATGCGGACCGTCGAGTAGAATTTCAGCGCGCGGCCGCCGGTGGTTGTCTCCGGATTGCCGAACATGACGCCGATCTTCTCGCGGATCTGATTGATGAAGATCAGGCAGGTGTTGGATTTCGACACGACGCCGGTGAGTTTGCGCATGGCCTGCGACATCAGCCGGGCATGGACGCCGACAAAGCTGTCGCCCATTTCGCCTTCAAGTTCGGCCTTGGGGACAAGGGCGGCGACGGAGTCGAGGACCAGCACGTCGATGGCGTTCGAGGCGATCAGGGCGGCGGTGATTTCGAGCGCCTGTTCGGCGTAGTCGGGCTGCGAGACCAGCAGGTTATCGACATCGACGCCGAGTTTGCGGGCATAGCTGGGGTCGAGCGCGTGTTCCACGTCAACGAAAGCCGCCATGCCGCCGGTCTTCTGGGCGCTGGCAACCACTTGCAGGGCGATGGTCGTCTTGCCGGAAGATTCCGGGCCGAAGACCTCGACGACGCGGCCGCGCGGGAATCCGCCACAACCAAGCGCATGGTCCAGTGAGACCGAACCGGTGGAGATCGCGTTCACCGCGATGACCTCCTGGGTCCCGAGGCGCATGATGGAGCCCTTGCCGTAGGTCTTTTCGAGTTGTCCCAACGCTGCCGCGAGAGACCGTTGTTTTTCCTTGTCGTCCATGGTGGCTCCTCTAGGTGGTAAGTGAAAGAATTTATACTACCACAACAATAGGCGCCCGTGAAGCGCCCTGCAACACATAGTAGCGCCTGGGCGGAGGTTTTCTCAGCGAGGGTGGCGGAATCTTTTGGCTCTGGCCTGTTGAGACAATGGAATCAGGGATGCAGAAACACACTGTAGTCATTGTGGGCGCGGGTTTCGCCGGACTCGCCGTCGCCCGTGGCTTGGGGGGCGCAGGGTGCCGGGTGGTGGTCATCGACCGCCAGAACCATCACGTCTTCCAGCCTTTGCTTTACCAGGTGGCCACCGGCGGACTGTCGGCAGCCGATATCTGCGCGCCGGTGAGGTCCGTTCTCGCTGAGTATCAGAACGTCGAAGTCCGGATGGGCGAGGTGACGGCGATCGATCCAGAGAGCCGCACGGTTTGTTTTGGGAAGGATTCGATCGCCTACGACACACTGGTGCTGGCCGCCGGGATGAAGACTCAGTACTTCGGCAACGATGCGTGGGCCGTCAGTGCGCCGGGGTTGAAGACGATCTCCGACGCCACAGAGATGAGGAGCCGCATTTTGCGGGCGTTCGAGATGGCGGAGAACGAAGAGGATCTGGAGGTCAGGCGGAGTTGGTTGACCTTTGTTGTCGTGGGCGGCGGACCGACGGGCGTGGAGTTGGCCGGGTCGCTGGCCGAGATCTCGCGGGACACGCTCAAACGGGATTTCCGCCGGATCCGCCCTGAGGAGTCGCAGATCCTGCTGCTGGACTTCGCGCCGCGCCTCTTGACGACGTTCGACGAATCGTTGTCGGACTATGCGCTGCGACGGCTGATCCGGATGGGTGCCCGGTCGTTGCTGAACCATAGGGTGCTGGAGATCGACGATGAGGGCGTCACGGCTGAATCGAATGGCGAGACGAGGCGCATCCCCGCGAAGACGGTCCTGTGGGCGGCGGGCGTGACCGGGTCGCCGCTGGCGCGGCAACTTGGAGTCGAACTGGACCGGTTGGGGCGTGTGCCTGTCGGGCCGGACCTGACAGTCGCCAGCCATCCGGAGATTTTCGTCCTTGGCGATCTTGCGCACTTTGAACAGGACGGCAAGCCGCTTCCCGGAGTCGCCCAACCGGCCATCCAAGCGGGCCGCTACGTGGCCAGGGCCATCCGCACGAGGCTCGCGGAAAAGCCGGCCCTTCCCCCATTCCGCTATCTGGACCTTGGAAACATGGCGACGATCGGGCGCCATGCGGCGGTGGCGGATCTGTTTGGCATCCGGCTGAAAGGGTATTCGGCCTGGCTGGTGTGGCTCTTCATCCACCTGATGCACCTGGTGGACTTTCAAAACCGCGTGGTGGTGTTCTTCCGCTGGGCAGTCAGCTATATGACATTCCACCGCGGGGCGCGGCTGATCAACTGACCGCATTCTCCGTGGCTCAGGAGCTTCGAGGCGTAGATCGACAGAGCATCTGGACAGCGCTGGCAACCGCCCCACAACTCGAAGTATCCGCTTTCTTTCAAAGGGATCTCAGACGATTAGCATCCGGTAGAATCTGCTGTTACCGTTCAAATTGGTGAAGACCTCAAACAAAGTTCCCCCAAAGTCCCCTGCCGATTGGGTGAGTTGCTTTCCTTTGGCCTCATCCATGAAGTAACCAACCAACTGCTCCTCCCCGCAGTCGGTCGTGCTTAGAAACATCTCGTATTGCTCGATCAACCGCTCTACACCTGAACGCACGTGTTTGAATCGCGGTTCCCGGAGCAGCCATTCGAGCCTCTGAGTTGGAGCCAGAGCGACCATTTCGGCCGCTTCCCCGATGCCCACGGTGAGCTTTGCCGTATGGACTGCAAGCAAGTAAAGGACGGCAGAGTAGCACGTGAGCAGGCGACTATGCTTCAGCTTGTAGTTCTTGAGCTTGCGTTTCGCGTTTTTCAGGGGAGGGTCCTTTTCCGATCGGGCTTCGTAGTTCACGCAAAACGTGCGCCAAAGGCGCAGGATGTCGTTCGCCAGGAAAACCGGGGCGAATTCAGATTCGTGACCCTTATAGTCTCTCCAATAGGCCTCCAATACCTCGGGGATGACTCTGTCATATACACTCTCGCCGATCAGGGGCCGGCTCTCAAGAAGGAGGAGGAGCCTGGCCGTGAAGGTGTTGAAAGCATCATCTTCGGGCTGGCCAAGTTTGGAGATGAGATCCTTGTCCATGTGGTGGGTCAGATACTGACCGTCACCGGAGAATTCAGGGATGTTGGAATCCCGCACTGTCATGATCAGCGTCGCCTTTAGAAGGATCTCCTCTAAGCCCTTAAGGGCACGAATTTGCTTGCCGCTGTTTTCCCCGTCCTTAGGCTCACAAAGTCCGACGATGAATAGGTCGAGATCGCTGTGTCTGTTGGCCTCGCCTCGAGCGAAGGATCCCGTGGCGTAGACGCAGGCCTTGCCATCACACCGCG
This sequence comes from uncultured Bryobacteraceae bacterium, assembly GCA_947084845.1. Classification (GTDB taxonomy): domain Bacteria; phylum Acidobacteriota; class Terriglobia; order Bryobacterales; family Bryobacteraceae; genus PNKE01. The sequence goes on from CAMTUE010000005.1 coordinate 4,234, forward strand.
ATTCTTCCCCCGCAAGCTTCTGCTTCAGTTCGGCTAAGCGACCGTCACTCTCGGCTCGCCTACGGTCGAGGAACTCTCCCATGGGTACCCTCCCACTCAAAGACGTTCGCAAAGATCTCCGCCTGCTCTATGGCGTCATCAAGCGCGTTGTGCGTGTGTACACGATCTGGGCGCAACATGGACAGCATCTTCGATCGTCCCGCCTCGACGATGGGTATCGAGGCCTTGACGGCGAAGGCGGTTTTGATATCGTAGCACTGGGAGTGGTTGAAAGGCGATCCCTCGCGGGAGAACTGAGTAAAGTACCAATAGAGCCAGGCCCAGTCAAAGCTGAGCGGATAAGCCACGAGTACCGGCCGGCAGCCTCCGGCGGTCGTACTCACCCATTCACAGGCTTCCGAGAGTGCCTGGAAAGGGTCGGCGCCTTCACGAATCAGCCGGTTCCGATCCAGTCCATTGACCGCCAACGCTTCCCGCTGGTATCGGTCTGAGATGGGACGAAGCTCTCGGTAGAAGCCGATTCGATAGTCATCTGGGCGCGTGAAAACTCGACCATCGAAGCGCCCTGCATAGACGAGAGCAAAGGACAGCATAGAGAAAGGACCTGGGATGGGACCATCTGTCTCCACGTCCGCAGAGAAATACACATCGGTCATGTGCTCTAGCCGGGATTCAGGCGGCGAGAGGTTCTCGGGACGGTTGTCGGGAGTAATCTTGGCGGACACCAGCACGTGATCTTATGCTATCAGTATCCCCGCTGAGACGGCTTTGGTTTCTTACCGCCCAGCCGGGAATCAATCTGTTCACCGAAGAGGTGGGAGGGGATGGGAATAGACCCGTCGTGCCGGGTGCGGCCGTGGCGGGTCTCTTCGCGCCTCTCCTGTTCAGAGCGCCTTTAAGAAGTCACTTCTTGCAGCAGCCGGCGTTGATCTGGCCGTAGTCGGACCCTTCTCGGACCGGTTTTGCGGTTCCATGGCGCTTAACCTGGACCGATGCTGGTATGCTCCTATTTTGCCCTTGTTGACGTAGACCCCGGCCAACCCCATGCAAGAACCCTCCGCGCAATCCCGCTTCACGGCGTCACCCCGGACAACAAAGCTGATCCCCCACGGGATCCTGTTGCCGTTCATCCTTCTGACCAGCCTTTTCGCCTGGTGGGGACTCGCCAACAACATGACCGACACGCTGCTGGCCGCTTTTAAGCGCATCAAAAGCATGTCGGACTTCCAGACGTCTCTGATCCAGATCGCTTTCTATGGATCGTACTTCTGCTTCGCCCTGCCGGCGGCGATGTTCATCAAGAAGTACTCCTACAAGGCCGGCGTTCTGCTCGGCCTGTCCCTATTCATCATTGGCGGGCTGTTGTTCTATCCATCGAGCCAGACGATGGAATACTGGCACTTCCTGGCGGCGCTCTACATCCTCGCCGGCGGGCTTTCAGTGCTCGAGACATCAGCCAACCCTTACATCTTCGTGCTCGGCCCGGAGGAAACCGGGACGCAGCGGTTGAATCTGGCGCAATCGTTCAACCCGATCGGGTCGATCCTCGGCGTCGTGATCAGCAAGTTTTTCATCCTCTCCGAACTGCGGCAACTGTCGGCCGAACAGCGGGCGGGGTTGCCGCCGGAACAATTGGCGTCAATTCAGTCGCAGGAACTTGGGGCGGTGATGGGTCCGTATGTCGCGGTTTCAGTCGTTCTGATGTTTCTGTTGGTGTTGATCGCCCTGACGAAGATGCCGCGCGCCTCGGACCAGCAGGCATCGAACAGCAAGGAACTGAACCTGGGCCCGGTGCTGAGGCGGTTGCTGCACAACCGGCATTACGTGTGGGGCGTGGTGGCGCAGTTCTTCTACGTCGGCGCACAGATCGGCGCCTGGTCGTTCACCATCCGCTACGTCATGAAAGAGCTGAACCTCAACGAGGAGGGCGCGTCCACTTACTACATCGCCTCGCTTGTGCTTTTCGCCGCGGCGCGTTTCGTCTGCACGGGGCTGATGGGCGTGTTCACGCCGCGCCAGATCCTGCTGACTCTGTCGCTGGCGGCGATGGGCTTATGCCTGGTCGTCGCGTTTGTAGGCGGGACGCCGGGCGTCTACGCGCTTGTCGGCGTCTCGGGATGCATGTCGCTGATGTTTCCGACCATCTACGGGCTATCGGTGAGGGGCTTGGGAGACGACACCAAGATCGGCGGGTCGGGACTGATCATGGCGATTCTCGGTGGGGCGGTACTCACGGCCATCCAGGGGTTGGTCTCGGATGGGACCGGCAACATCAACCTGTCCTTCCTTGTCCCGCTTGGCTGTTTCGCCGTGATCGCGTTCTATGGGTTGTCGGCAAGCAAGAAGGACTTGCCCGCCTCGGTCCGGGCATGAGGCGGGACTGGACCGCCGGTCGCATGGCAATGTGCCGCTGAATGAGAAGAGACCCGCCGGGCCTGGTGCGACCGCGGCGGGTCTTATCGCTCCTCTCCTGTTCAGAGAGCCTTTAAGAAGTCACTTTTTGTAGTAGTCGGCGTTGATCTGGGCGAAGTCGGACCACTTCTCGGGCAGGTCGTCCAGCGCGAAAATCGCCGAAACAGGACAGACGGGGACGCAGGCGCCGCAGTCGATACACTCGACCGGATCAATATAGATCAGCTCGACCGCCTCGAACCCCGGTTCGTCTTTCCTGGGGTGGATACAATCGACCGGACAGGCATCCACACAGGCAGTGTCCTTGGTGCCGATGCAGGGTTCGGCAATGATGTAGGCCATCTCTATTCCCCTCTCTCAATCCTCTGAATCGTTCAGGGCAAATCCCAGGAATGTTGTTAGATGACTATAGCATAGGCGTTCAAGCTCAACAACGGCGGGTGCGTCCAGCGGTCGCCAGGGGGAGGCGAATGGTTGTTTTCAGCTATTGAATGATCCTGGTGACCTTGTCGAGGGCGTCCTCGGCCTGGCGGTAGCCGGGCTCGATATCGAGGGCGTTCTGGAAGCATTCGCGGGCGCGCGAATAAAGTTCCATGGCGGCCCAGGCGCGGCCGAGGTTGTACCAGGGGTGGTGGTAGTTCTGGTAGCGGCGGCATTGGGTTGCCTTTTCGAGCCAGACGACAGCCTGTTCGGGTTTGCCGAGTTCGATCAGGTAGGCGCCGATGTCGTTGTAGGGGTTGCCGTAGTCGGGATCGATTTCGATGGCGTTGCGGCACTCGGCGATGGCGTCTTCCCAACGCTGCTGGAGGCTGTAGGTCCAACCGAGGAACGTGTGCGCCTCGGCGGTCGGGTGGATTTCGATGGAACGCTGGTAGAGCGAGGCGGCCAGTTCAACCTCGCCCTGTTTCTGCAGGGCGAGGGCTTTGTGGAAGATCTCGATGGCCAGCGCGCGACGCTCGGCGTCCATGAGTCCAGGTATATCCGATGCTGGCGGGCGGGGCAACCCCTTGTCCTACAATGAAGTGGTGATGATTCAAAAGGTCCGCAAAGCTGTCTTCCCCGCCGCCGGCCTGGGGACGCGGTTCCTGCCAGCCACCAAGGCGATGCCCAAGGAGATGCTGCCGCTGGTGGACAAGCCGCTGATTCAGTACGGCGTGGAAGAGGCGCTGCATTCTGGGATGCCGAATATCATCATCGTCACCGGCCGCGGCAAGACGACGATTGAAGACCATTTCGACGTGTCGTTCGAACTCGAGCACCTGCTCGAAAGCAGGAAAAAGAAAGACCTGCTGAATGTCGTGCGGGCGGTCTCGGACATGATCGACGTCGCCTACATCCGGCAGAAGGAAGCGCTGGGGTTGGGACACGCCGTGTTGAGGGCGAAGGACCTCGTCGCAAACGAACCCTTTGCCGTGGTGCTGTCGGACGACGTGATCGACGCCGAGATCCCGTGCTTGCGCCAGTTGCTCGATATCTATGATTTCTACGGCAGTTCGGTGCTGGCGCTGATGGAGGTGCCGAAAGAGTCGATCTCCGCTTATGGAGTGGTGGATGCCGAACCGGTGAACCACCAGGGCGGGTCGGGGCGGCTCTACAGAATCCGGAACATGGTGGAGAAGCCGAAGCCCGCGGATGCGCCGTCGAATCTGGCGATCATCGGCCGCTACATTCTGACGCCGGAGATCTTCAAGTCGATCGAATCGATCGAGCCGGGGCGGGGTGGTGAAATCCAGTTAACCGACGCGTTGAAACATCTGCTGCGGTCGCGGCCTGTCTATGGATATAAGTTCGAAGGCAAGCGTTACGACGCCGGCGACAAACTGGGATTCCTGATGGCCACGGTCGAGTTCGCCATGCGCCGGCACGACCTGGGCGAGCCGTTCAGGCAGTATCTTAAGTCACTTACTTTGTAAGGCTTAGGCTCGACCAAACGAACCTCAGTCCAGAGTACGATGGAATCTACATATCTCCATAGGGCATAGGGGGAATCTTGCCCAACAGGCGGGTGTAGACGGTGAGAGCGCCGCGGTGGTGGGCTGTGTGGTCGACAAGCGCGCTTATGATGACGAACTTTGGCGTTTCTCCCATGATCGGGTTTGGCGGGAGGCACGCTGCCCATTCCTCGGGTGACTTCGACTGAGCCGTCTCGATGGCTTTGGCGAAGGACTTGTCGAGCATCTCGCGGGCAGTGGCCAGGGACGTGACGGCCATGAGCCGTTTAATGCCAGCCTCGAAATCCATGTCGAAGGATTCGGGCCGGAAGGCTCCCTCGAAGAACCAGTCGATCGTCTCGGCCGTGTGGGCCACCTGTTGAGCGACGGTGAAGGCTTCGGGGTAGGCTATGAAATTGGAATCCTCTTCGGTCAGCGGACGCGTCGACCGGTCAAAGAACTCTTTGGTTACCTTCAATTGCATGGCAATCGCCATTGGGTGCATTCTCGTATCCTCCTTGGCTCCGGGGCCGCCTGTCAGGGAGAAGCGGCCCGTTCCATTATTCAATCACAACTCCGGGCGCATGGTGTAAAGTTTTTCACTAGTTTAATGGATGTAACATTCCGGTTTCGCCGGCGGGCGGCTGGCGTGGATAATGGGTTCATGTTGCGACGCGACTTCCTTGCATCGATGCCCGCCGGGGTTGCCATGGCCGGCATGGCGGCGGCTCCGAGAATTGGCGTGGACCTGTTCAGCCTGCGGTCACAGGGCTGGTCCGCCTTTGAGCATCTGGACTACTGCGCCAAGCATGGGGCGAAGGTGGTTCACTTCTCGGAGATCCGTTTTCTGGGCTCGCTGGAAGACGACCATGTGAAGAAGGTGGCGGCGCACGCGAGGTCGCTGGGGATTGAGCTGGAAATCGGCATGCGGTCGATCTGCCCGACTTCGACGTCGTTCGACCCGAAGCAGGGAACGGCGGAAGAGCAGTTGACGCGACTGCTCCATGCCGGGCAGATTGCCGGGTCGAAGGTGGTGCGGGCATTTCTGGGCAGCTCTGCCGACCGCAAGTCGCCCGGCGGGATCGAGGCGCGGATCGAAGACGCCGTGAAAGTGCTCAGGACTGCCCGGTCGCGCGCCCAGGATGCGGGCGTGAAGATCGCCATCGAGAACCACTCGGGCGACATGCAGGGCCGCGAGTTGAAGACTCTGATTGAAGCGGCTGGACCCGACTTCGTCGGCGCCTGTTACGACACGGGCAATCCGCTTTGGACGCTGGAAGACCCGCTGCTGACGCTCGAAACCCTTGCGCCGTATGTCCTGACCGCGCACATCCGCGACTCGTATCTCTGGGCCACCGACCAGGGCACGGTGGTCCGCTGGACGCGCATGGGCGAAGGCAACATCGGCATGGAGAACCTGCTGCGGCGGTTCGTTGAGCTTTGCCCAGGCAAGACGATGTCGCTCGAGATCATTGTCACCGGGCCGCGGGTGTTCAACTGGCGGCAGGCGGATTTCTGGAAAGGGTATGAGAACGTGCCGGCGTGGTCGTTCGCCAGATTTGCCGCTCTCGCGGCTGCGGGCAAACCGCAGGAGTACACGCCGGTGCCGAAAGATCAGGGGCAGGCAAGGGAGCGCGAGGACTTTGAGGCTTCCAATGTTTGGATGCGGAAGTTCTTTGGAGTTTGACGGCTAAGCCGTCCCGGTCCTGGCCGAAGCCTTATGAAGTCTGCTGACGCGTTGCCGGGGAGATCCTGGACCCGGTTCCAATCGCAAGGCGAGCCTCTCTTCGAGAATTGCGGATGCCGCCGCCTTTGACCGGTTCCCATGGAGCATATTCTCATCGAACGCCGCCTGAAAGGGGAGTGAGACATGGAAAAGCGAAAGACCGCGACGGCGGCGCCAAAGTTTGCGAGCGAGCTCGATGAGGCCAATTGGTGGGCCAGTGCCGAAGGCCGAAAGTTCCTGAAGGATCAACCGGCACGCCCGCCACGGAAGGCCCCGGGGGGCTCCAAGTTGGTTGCGAAGCTTGCCAAGGCGAATAGCGTACAGATCGCATTGCGGTTGCCATCGCCAGATCTTGCCAAGGCCCGGGAGATCGCGGAAAGTAAGGGAATTGGCTATCAGACGCTGCTGAAGATGATCGTTCATGAAGGGCTTCAACGCGCAGCCAGGAAGACCAACTGAGCCGCCGCTCATTGCTGCCGCCGGTGGCAGTGCGTTCTGGACGGGCTGGCGCTTCAGAATATTCTCGATGCCTGGCGGCGGAACAGCCGGTTGAGCGTCAGTAATGCGAGGTCGAGCTTCTGAGCCGGGCTACTATTAAAGGAGACGCACCATGCATCTGTTCCTTCTCTTCGTCATGATCATCACCTCGACACCCACCGTGTCGGCCCAACGGCCGCAGATTGTGAGAGACGTCCGTTCGGCCATCGCGGCGGGCGATTTCGGCAAGGCTCAGAAGTCGCTCGACGCGTACGCTACCAAGGATTCCGGGTACCTGGAGGCGATGTCGTGGATGGCTCGCGGCCACCTTGCGGCGAAACGTTTCGACGATGCCGAGTCATATGCGGTGAAGACGCAGGCGCAGGCGCTCGCTCTTCTCAAGAGCCGTGGCCTGGATGCGGACACGTCCTTGCCGCTGGCTTTGGGCGCGTCGATTGAAGTTCAGGCTCTGGTGATGAACGAGCGGGCGCAACGGTCGGAGGCTGTGGCGTTCCTGGCAGGGGAGTTGAAGCGGTGGCATGAGACTTCGATCCGGACTCGCATTCAGAAGAACCTGCATCTGATCTCGCTGGTGGGCAAGCCCGCGCCGGCGTTGTTGACGAAGGAACATCTGGGCGCTGTCCCGCCCACGCTCGCCTCGTTGAAGGGCCGCAAGACGCTGCTGTTCTTCTGGGCGCACTGGTGCGGGGACTGCAAGGCTGAAGCGCCAATTCTGGCGCGGATCCGGAGCGAGATCCCGGAATCGAAGCTGGCCATCCTTGCTCCCACGCAGCCTTACGGATACGTCGAGGGCGGCAATGAAGCTCCACGGGCCGAGGAGATCGGCTATATCAAGGGTGTCTTTGAGAAGTACTATTCGCGGATCGGTGGGGTGACCGTGCCGTTGTCGGAAGAGAACTTCAAGGCCTGGGGGTCGAGCACGACGCCGACGATGGTGTTGATCGATGAGGGTGGGGTGGTGCGGTTGTACCACCCCGGCAAGATGACGTACGAGGAGTTGGCAGCGGCACTGGGCATGTAGGACAGGCCTCCCGGCCTGTCGAATTCTCCGGCGGCGAGAGCTTGTAGGTGTCAGGTTGAGTGTTGTGCGTCCGCGAATTGACGATTAGCTTCCATGACCAAAGCCACGGCCTCGGTCAAGTTGGCGCGAGTTTCTGCGAGGGTCGTGCCCTGAGTGTTGGCTCCGGGCAACTCCTCGACAAAGCCAATGTAGCCTTCGGGCACCTTCTTGAAGACGGCAGTGATCTGCATTGGGAGTTTCTGCCAATCCTAACACCGGGTGTCGTGATCTTCGAGGCCCAAGGCGACCTCCGGGCTGCCTGTCCAACATGTATGTCCAACATTGACAGAACTGGACATGCGGGGTAATCTCGGATCAGAAGCCCAGGAGCCGCGATGAACGTACACCTTACCCCTGAACTGGAGCAACTTATCCACCACAAAGTCCAGTCTGGACGCTACAACTCTGCCAGCGAAGTTGTGCGCGAAGCGCTCAGGCTCATGGAACAACGAGACGAGCTTCGTGCAATCCAGATCCAGGAGCTCCGAAACCGCATGGATCGCGCCTTGGGCGAATCCGCCCGAGGCGAAGGCGCCGACGGTGAAGAGTTCATACAAGGGATGCTTGACGATCTGGACGCCGTGAACAGGCGCAAGGCGGGATGAGCCGGTACATCCTCATGCCCGCGGCCCAGGAAGACCTGGCCGGCATTCGTGATTATTACCTCGAAGAGGCCGGCTCCCGAGTTGCCCGGCGGATGATTGCTGAATTCGCAGAGGCGTTTCGGTTTCTCGCCCGAACACCGGGAGCGGGTCATGTCCGGTCGGACTTGGCTGAAGACCGGCCCATCCTCTTCTGGCCGATGCGGGACTATCTCATCCTCTACAAGCCCGAAACGAGCCCTCTGGAGGTCCTTTCGGTCTTTCGCGGCAGCCGCGATGTGCCTGCGTTGATAGGACGCCGCAAGCTGTAGTCCGCCGTTTTCGCCGGAGCATTCTTGCTCACGGCTTAGCCGCAGAGCCCTGTCTCGAAATGGTCAACGAGAACCGGCTCTGGCGCCTTTCGCCGGCAAGGCAGCAGGTTGCTTTCCTCCCTGGTGGGGTCAGTCTCCACTCGACGCAGTGCCGTGCCAGGTCGCACTCACATCGTCGAGCAAGTGGTATACCTGATACCTGTCCTCTTTGCTGTCCACGATCTTCGATTGCCTAATTCTCAGTTTGCCTTCCGAAAGGGGAAACTCGGCAAGAACGATGTGCAGGCGTTGGGAAGGACTCCATGCTTTGTTCTCGAACCGAGCTGAGAAGGCGATGTGGACGCTCCCCATCTCAAAGTGGACTATGCAGGTTTGCTCTCGGACTTCTCGTGAACTCGTTCGGGACAGACCAGGAGGTCTGTCCTACTTCGCGTCGTAACCCTTCAGCGGCCGGACCCAGATGTTGCGGTAGCGGGCCGCGGCGTCGTGGTTTTGCAGGGTCAGGGGCGCTTCGGGGCCGTGGACTTCGAACGGTTTGTAGATGCGGTGGGCCATCTGGCCGACGAATTCCTGATGGTTGTGGACCATCACGCCGTTGTGGATCACTGTCACCGTGGGCGGTTTCACCATCTTCGAACCTTCCCACTTCGGCGCTTCGAAGAGGATGTCGTAACTCTGCCACTGGCCCGGGGGCAACGAAGCGTTGACGCGCGGCGGAAACTGGCCGTACATGGCCGAGGCCTGGCCGTCGGCGTAGGTCACGTTGTTGAAAGACTCCATCACCTGAATTTCGTAACGGCCCATGAGAATGACGCCGGAGTTCGACGCCCATTGCCCGCAACCTTCCACGGGCGACGGGGCCATCCATTCGAGGTGGAGTTGAATGTCACCATATTGCATCTTTGTGGTCAGGTCGCCGCGGCCGGCGACTTCGACGTAACCGTTTGCGACCTTCCATTGCGGCGGCGCTTCTTTACCGCGAATGTGCGTGGTCCACTGCGAGAGGTCTTTTCCGTTGAACAGCACGATGGCGTCGGCGGGCGGGGGCGTGGTGACGACGGCGCCGGTGACTTTGGGCGGGTGGGGGCGCGAGATGTCGTGCACTTTCCAGGTCTGGCCAGGGATGACGGGCGTGTCGGAATAGCCGGGCGGGTCGGCGCAGCCGCGCGTTTTGCGGTCCTCGGGAGGCTGGGCGCAGACGGTCAGAACCAGGGCGGAGGCGAGCACGCACGGAATCGATTTCTTCATAAGATAGGTCTCCTCGTTACCACCGGAGTTTCAGGTCGGCGGTCCATTTCTCGTTTGACGCCATCATCTGGTCCCAGGTGACGGTGGTGTGATTGTAGGCGGCCATGCGGCCGAGGATTGCGGTCAGGTTGCTCTCGACCGAGACTTCGGCGTTGTTGACGGGCTTGTTGTCGCGGATGGCGGCGATGAAGGTTTTGACGTTGTTGATCGCACCCTGGCGGAAGGTGTCGTCCTTCTCGGCGCCGAGCCAGGCTTTGTCGCCGGTGATGCGGACGAGTCCGCCGTAGTGGGTGTCGGCGGCGCCGTCGAGTCCGAAGACGCGGACGCAGAGATCGCTGAAATGGCGGGTGAGTTGGTGGGAACTGAAGTCGGCGTGGACGTTATTGGGATAGTCGTAATGGACCAGGAAGCGGTCCCAGGCGTCGCTGCCCTCGTAGCCGGTGCCGGCCCAATTGGTGCGGCCGCCGGTGCCGGTGGCCTTGAGCGGATGGCCTTTCAGATACCAGTTGGCCATGTCGATGACGTGGATGTTCTGTTCGACGATGATGTCGCCGCCGAGCACTTTGTCCATATAGAAGTTGGCGACGCGGCGCTGGCCGGGATCCATGCCTGGGGCGCCCCTGTCCTTCGCGGGACGGCCGGCGTAATAGAAGACCTGGGCCATGACGGGCGCGCCGATGTCGCCGCGGTGGATGCGCTGGACGACCTCCTGGAATACGGGCATGGCGCGGCTCTGGAAGTCGACGAGGAACGACAGGTTTCTGGCGGTGGCCTTTTTGCCCGAGGCCAGGATGGAGCGGCAGCCGGGCACGTCGACGGCGACCGGTTTTGCGCAATAGACATGCTTGCCGGCATCGAGTCCGGCGGCGACCATGTCGGGGTGGAAGTAGGTGGGGGTCTGGACGACAATGGCGTCGAGTTTGGAATTGGCCAGTTGTTTGTAGGAGTCGGGCCCGTAGTAGGCGCGGTTGCCGTCGATCTTGAACTTCGCCGTCGTCGAGTCCAGGTTGGCCTTCACCACGTCGGCCATGGCGACCAGGCGCGCTCCCGCGAATTCGGGGAAGAAGGGCGCGATCCAGTTGCCGCGTCCGCCGCAGCCGATGATGCCGACCTCAACAGTCGAATTGGCTTGCGACCCGAATGCCGTTTCGGGCCGCACAATCAGAAGGCCCGCCGCTCCTGATGCTTTCAGGAAACTGCGGCGGGCCTGGTTCTCACTGGTCTTATTTGTGTCGCTCATTGCCTTCCTCCGCCACATTGGGGCGTCGAAGGCAATATATCTCAGCCAGGCAGTAGTTTGCTGATGTCGTTGTAGAGGACGAAGACGACCATCACCATCAGGAAGACAAAGCCGAGTTTCAGGATGTTCTCTTTCAGCGCGAGGCTCATGTCGCGCCGGATGACCATTTCGATGAGCAGCAGCAGGATCATGCCGCCGTCGAGAATGGGAATCGGCAGCAGGTTGAAGATGGCCAGATTGAGGCTGACCGTCGCCATCAGGCCGATGAACGACGTTGCGCCTTCGCGGGCGGCGTCGCCGGAGAGTTGCGCGATGCGGATCGGGCCTTCCAGAGATTTCGCTGACGAACGTTGCTCGACGATCGCCTGAAGGAACTGGAAGATCAGGGTCGCGCCCTTGATGTTGTGATCGACGGACTGCGCCACGGCCTGGGGGAAGCCGAGCTTGAGATAGACCATCTTCGGCGCAAGTTCGACGCCCAGCATCCAGCGTTTGACGCCGTCGGCGTCGGATTCCTTGGGAACGACGGAAAACTCCAACGGGAGCCCGCCGCGTTCGGCGGCGATGACGACAGGATTGCCCTTCGATGCCTTCACCTCCTCGTGGACCGTATAGACTGTGTGGATCGGTCTGCCGTTGATCGAGATGAGTTTGTCGCCCTTGAGGAGGCCCTTCTTCTCGGCGTCCATGCCGGGGAGGAGGCCGCCAATTTCGATGTCGGTCCAGGCCGACCAGCCTGCCAGGCCAACGCCGGCGCGATCGTCGAGAAGAGGCGTCACCAGGACGTTCTGCGTCTTCCCGTCGCGCTCGAAAAGCACCGGCAGCGGGAGGCCCGCGCTCACATATTCCTTGAGAACGACATCTTCCCACGTCGCGGTCTGCTTGGTCCCAAGCGAAACCAGGACGTCGCCCTCCTTCAGGCCGGCGCGTGCGGCGGGCGAATCAGGCTTGACGTAGCCGATCCGCGGGCGCTCAATGGCGCTGGCCAGCTTGGGGTACTCGAACATATACAGGCCGGTCAGCAGGAAGACCGCCAGCGCTATGTTCATCGCCGGTCCGGCGAAGGCGATGATCAACCTTTGCCAGCGCGGCTTTGCCTGGAATCCGCGCGGGTCGTTTTCATCGCCCGGTTGTTCGCCCGCCATCCTGACGTAGCCGCCAAACGGAATCCAGGAGACGCGAAAGTCGGTCTCGCCTCTGCGAAAGCCGAACATGCGGGGTCCGAAGCCGATGCTGAAAGTGTCGATGCGGACATCGAAGTACCGCGCTGCAATGTAGTGCCCCAGTTCATGGATGATGATCATCACCCCGAGCAGGACAAGCAACCACCAGATGTTGCCGAAAATTGTCATCCGTCTTGTTTCCTAACCTGTTTCAATGGGCCTCGGCCCAGGCGCCTTGTTCCAAGGCTACCTGCCGGGCGACCGCCCGCGACCGCCCGTCTATTTCCAATACGTCGCCGATCGTCTTTGGTTCCAGACGTCCGACGCGCGAAAGCGTTTCCTCGACCACCTCGACAATCGCCGGGAACGAAATCCTGCGCTCAAGAAAAGCTTCCACTGCCACTTCATCGGCAGCATTCAGCGTTGCCGTGAGACTCCCGCCGCCTGCCTGCGCCTGATAGGCCAACTTCAATAACGGGAAGCGGTCCATGTCGGGCGGTTCAAACTCCCATGTGCGGCGCTCGCTCCATTCCAATCTCGGCACCGGCGCCGGAGCCCTCTCGGGCCAGGTCAGGGCGTATTGAATGGGCATCCGCATGTCGGTGGCGCAGACCTGGGCGATCACGCTGCCGTCGTTATACTCCACCATCGCATGAACCGTGCTTTGCGGGTGGACCACCACCTCGACCTGCTCGACGGGGAAGTCGAACAGCCAGCAGGCTTCGATCACCTCAAAGCCCTTGTTCATTAAGGTGGCGGAATCAATGGTGATGCGCGGGCCCATCTTCCATGTTGGATGATTCAAAGCCTGCTCCGGAGTCACTTTCGCCATGTCGGCCTTTGATGTCTTGCGGAACGGGCCGCCTGAGGCGGTCAGAATCAGCTTGATCGCCTCGGAACGGCGTCCGGCGCGCAGGCACTGATGGGCCCCGTTGTGTTCGCTGTCGACGGGGATCAGTTCAACGCCGTGGCGCTTCACTTCTCCCATCACCAGGGCGCCGGCCGCAACCAGCGTTTCCTTGTTTGCCAGGCCAATCCGCTTGCCCGCCCGGATCGCTTCAAACGTCGCTTCCAGACCCGCAACGCCGACGATCGAGGACATGAGAAAGTCGGTTTCCGGCGCCGTGGCGACTTCAAGATAGGCCTTCGAACCCCAGGCCAATTCCGGTTCGGCGACCCCTCGTTCGGCCAGAATCCGGCGCACACGGGGTACGTCCGCCTCGCTGGCGACCACCGCCACGGAGGGACCAAATTCCTCGATCTGCAGGCAGAGCGCCTCGACGTTGCGTCCCGCAACCAGTGCATGAACCTGAAAACGCTCGGGGTTGCGACGGATCACGTCCAGCGTGCTTTGGCCGATGCTGCCCGTCGACCCTAAGACAGTTACCTTCATTTTGGAGCAACCGTCCGCCATCTTACCATTCGAGCGACCCCGGACCGAACCGGGCGCTGGCCATGACCAGGACGTGGCGGTGTCCCTGGACACGCATCGATGCGATGAACTGATTCTTGGAGAGGTTTGCGAGACCCAAAGGGCGCCAGGGAGGTCCTATGCTTCAGGGGTCTTTTGAGGTTAGTCTCGCTTTGGTGGGAGTTGCCTCCCTGGCTTGTTTTCAGAATACGCTACCGTTTCTGGGATTGCAAGAGAAAAATACAATTTTTCGTATTTTTTAATGAGCCGACTTGACCTCGACCCCGGCCATCCGCTCTAACACCTTGATAGTAGAGCTGATATCCTCTTCCGCGTGGCCTTCGGCCATGGCAGCCTGAAACATCTGCCGGGTGATGGCCGTCAGGGGCATGGGAACGCCCAATTCGGTGGCGCTATCGAGCATCAGGCCGATGTCCTTGTGCATCCATCTTACTGAAAAATTAGTACTAAAGTCTCTCTTCAGGACGTTAGGGCCTTTGACGGAGATCAATCCGCTCTTGGCGGCGGAGTTGTTGAGGATGTCGAGCATCAGATCGGGGTCCACGCCCGCCTTGCTGGCCAGCACCATGCCCTCGTTGAATCCTTGTAACAGATTGCAAAGAATGAGGTTCTGCGACAATTTAGCGTTCAGGCCCATGCCGATTCCGCCGCAGTAGTAGAGCAGTTTGCCCATCGCTTCGAGGCACGGCTTCACTTTTTCATAGATTGCCGGGTCGGCCCCAACCATGAAGGTCAAAACGCCGCCTTCCGCCCCGGCTTTGGACCCGGTGCAGGGGGCATCGACGAAACTGGCACCCTTCTCGCTTAGACGGTTCGCGGCGAAGCGCGCGTAGCTTGGCGCGACGGTGGAGCAGTCGGTGACAATCGAGCCTGCGGCGAGGTTCTCGATCAGGCCATCGACGCCGAATGTCACCTGCTCCGACATGGCGGTGTCGCCGACACAAAGGAAGACGATCTCAGCACCATCGGCCACCTCGGCCGGAGTGGCGCAGACCTTCGCCAGCGGGCGTCCTTCGGCCAACTTTGCGGCCTTCGCCGGGGTATGCGACCAAAGTGACACTTCATGGCCGGCTTCGAGCAGGTGGCGGGCCATGGGGTAGCCCATGATCCCCAGGCCAAGGAATCCAAGTTTCATTGGTACATCTCCTTCAATAGAATGGAATGCCGTGGAAGCCCGATTGTACGATGACGGCCCGCCACGCGACAAACGCGGGCCTGCCCTGGGCAATGTCATCGACTGAAGCGGCGGGCGGGTGGAGGCGCGGGGGCCGCCCACGCCGCTAATGGACGGCGGTTGAGGAGACGCCGGCCACGAGCATCCGCAGCAGCACCACGTCGGAAGGTTGATACCAGGCCTTGGGGATCTTTTCCGCGTCTTCTTCAGACTGGACGATATGCCTCCGCACGAGGGATCTCAATTGTTCGACGCTGACGCCGATCGTCGCGGCGACTTCGATCTCCGAATAGAACCCTTTAGGCGGACGCCTGGTGATCATGTTGGTCATTGACTCCGGCAACGAACTCATGCAAGGGACTCCTGTTGAGGAGGCTTGCACTTCGAATCTTAACTCGCCTGCGCACCTCGGCTGAATTGGGCTTACCGCTTATTTCCACTACTAGAAAACCCACCTTAGAGGATGTACCTCAAAGATGGAGTACTAAGGCTGTTCGTGCTTCGATCGCCCCAAACCTGATATAGTTTCGAGAAGTTAATATGCCTTCACGAAAGGCCCGTCAACGGGGACGCGCCTCATCCGGCACGCTTGCGGATCAGGCATACCAGGAGATCCGTACCCGGATTCTCGAGGGCGGCTACGCCCTGGGCGAAGCCTTGTCCCGGCGCGCCCTCGCCGGCGAACTGGGGATGAGCTTCCTCCCCATCTCCGAAGCGCTGCAACGGCTGGAGCACGACGGACTGGTCGAGAGCCGGCCCCGAGCCGGGACTCGCATCCGGGTGCCCACGGTCGAGGAGATCCGCGAACGTTATCAATTACGCGAAGCGCTGGAGACACAGGCGGCGCGGCTGTTCACTGTCCACGCGACGCAGGTTGAAAGGGCCGAAGTCCGGCGCCGGGGCAGGCGTCTCGATAAGCTCTATGCCAGCTACCTCGCTTCGACCGGCGACGGCGGTGCTCACATCGCCTTCCAGAAGGAACACATGGCATTCCATTCGAGGGTGGCGGAGTTGAGCCGTTGCCACCTGCTGAAAATCGCCCTCGAGCGGGAGCATGTCCTCCTCTACAACTCCCTGCTCGACGTGGCCGCCCAGCAGCGGTCCCTCCCGCCGCGCTTCCATGCCGAACTCTCTGATTCGCTGACATCGGGTGATGTGCAGAAGGCCGACGAAGCCATGCGCCGTCACGTCAACTTCGGATTCCCCAGCGTTGTCGAGGGTCTCAAGCCAAGCCAGGCGAGGCGCTGGCGCATGGCAGGCAAACCCAACGGCGCGAAGAACTGACGGCCTCGCTCCTTGATTACTGGGATGGGAAGCCGCGGCGGTTGAGGGACGGGACCGGAACCCGCCCTGTCGAAACTCCCGCCGGAGACCCGCTCTCTCCGGCGCGCGGCCTCATGCCGTTCGCGGCCTCATGTTTTTGGGGCGACTCTTCCCGCCATCGCCGGCCCGCAGGGCCTGGGGGGACTCTGCCGGGCGCCCGGCCGGAATCCCCTCAACCGGCCCGGACGCCTCATTCAAGCGCGGCTCGCGACTTACTTCTTCAGTTCCACCAGGATGACCTGGAAAGGCTTCCCTCCCACATTCTCCGGAAGGTGGCTGCCGGAGGGGGCCCAGGCGGCTGCTCCCGCCTTGACGGGCATCTCCTCTGACTTCCCGTCCGGCGTCGTCATGCGGGTCTTTCCGTCAGTCAGATAGACCGCCACCGCGTTCGGGTGGCTGTGCATCACCGACTTCTCGCCCGGCCCGTATGAGATGCGCAACACGTGCACGCTCTCGTTTTCGAACTCGACGGCATAGTGCTTCGAATCCACCTTGACCGGGTCAGCCTTGGCCTTGACCGGGTCGGCCTTGGCCGTGGCCGGCTGAGCCTGGGCTGCAAGGCCATAACCTACAATCCCGGCAGCAACCACAACCGCTGCAATCTTCATGCTCTTCATTTGTCCCTCTTTTTATTCGATGGAGCTTCCATTACGGACCGGCTGGGTAGACGGCCCAACAACCGGAATCTCCCGTTCGGAACCCAGATTGGAATGATTGTACACCCTGCCGGTACAAATACTGGAGAGAGATTCCCGCCTGGGTCCGTCAGCAACCGCTCCGGACGCCTGCGGCCCGACGACAAAGACCCGCCAGGGATGAGCCTGGCGGGCCTCTGTGCAGTCAATCCGGGCAGAATACCGAACGTACTCTATATGTCGTAATACAGCGCGAACTCGTAGGGGTGCGGCCGCAGCCTCACGGCTTCCGCTTCGTGCTTGCGCTTGTAGCCGATGAAGGCTTCGAGCAACTCCTCCGTGAACACGTCGCCCTTCAATAGGAAGTCGTGGTCGGCGTCGAGGCAGTCGAGCGCTTCGTCGAGCGAGGCGGGCATCGACGGAACCTTCTTGAGCTCTTCGGGAGAGAGATCGTAGATGTCCTTGTCGAGCGATTCGCCCGGATCGATCTTGTTCAACACTCCGTCGATACCGGCCATCAGCAGGGCGGCGAAAGCCAGGTAGGGATTCGCCGACGGATCCGGCGGACGGTACTCGACACGCTTTGCCTTCGGACTGGCCGAGTACATCGGGATGCGCACGGCGGCCGAGCGGTTGCGGCGCGAGTATGCCAGGTTCACCGGCGCTTCATAGCCCGGCACGAGCCGCTTGTAGCTGTTCGTCGTCGGGGCGATGATCGCCGAAAGCGCCCGCGAGTGTTTCAGCAGGCCGCCGATGTACCACAGCGCCATCTGGCTCAGTCCGGCATAGCCCTCGCCGGCGAACAGGGGCGTGCCGGTCCTCCACAGCGACTGGTGGACGTGCATGCCGCTGCCGTTGTCGCCAAACAGCGGTTTCGGCATGAACGTGACCGTTTTGCCGTACTGGTAGGCGACGTTGCGCACGCAGTACTTGAACAGCATCATGTTGTCGGCCGATTTCACCAGCGTGTTGAAGCGCTGGTCGATTTCGCACTGGCCGCCGGTGGCGACTTCATGGTGGTGGCACTCGATTTCGAGACCCACGGAGAGCATCACTTCGACCATCTCGGCGCGCAGGTCCTGGTAGTGATCGGTCGGCGGCAGCGGAAAGTAGCCTTCCTTATATCGCGGGCGGTAGCCGAGGTTGTCTTCAACGCGGCCCGAGTTCCAGCGGCCCTCCTCGGCGTCGATGAAGTAGAAGCCGGAATGCGCATTCTGGTCGAACCGGATGTTATCGAAGATGAAGAATTCGGCTTCCGCGCCGAAGTACGCCGTATCGGCGAGGCCGCTGTTCTGGAGGAACATTTCGGCCTTCTTGGCGATCCAGCGCGGGTCGCGGTCATAGCGCTGGCGCGTGATCGGGTCGATGATGTCGCCGACCATGCAGAGCGTCGGCACCTCGAAGAACGGATCCATGTAGGCGGTGGTGGAGTCCGGGATCAGGAGCATGTCGCTCTCGTTGATCGCCGCCCAGCCGCGGATGCTCGACCCGTCGATGCCGAAGCCTTCCTCGAAGGAGTCTTCGGTCAACTGGCCGACGGGGTAGGAGATGTGGTGGCACAGGCCCGGCAAGTCGGTGAAGCGGAGGTCCACTTGACGGGCGTTCTGAGTCTTGGCGAATTCGATAACCTGCGATGGAGTCATGGTGATGGGCGTCTTTCAGCGCCGGTTTGAACCCAAGTCTAACAGAACGGAAAAGGGGCGGCGGCAGGCGCGGTTGGGCGCTTGCGGATTTTATATAATTCGTAAGTTACTGATAATAAAGGCTATAGTTCGTTTGGTTGCAAGCCCATCAATTCCACAAACCTAGCCCATAAAAAAATACGATGGCGCAAAAGGGCGAAATCGGTTGCGGGGCCGGGCGGGGGGCAGCCGATAATAGGCAATAAGTTCGACCATGATCGGGACAGCCTAAGCTCAGCGGCCCAGGCGTGAAATCGAGAGCGAGACGCACCGGTCAGACAATCCCCCGCTCTCCACGACGAGAGATCAGAAGCCAAGCAAAAAACCAGGAGTAATGATGCCTACGCCACTGCAAGAATTCTTGACGCTCCCCTACTCTGAGCTCGAAGAGCTGAACCTCCAAGCCAAGGATCAGCGGAAGAAGCGCGTTCCGGTGCACCAGATTCAGGAAGAGCGCCTGAAGTATCTGACCGATGAGAAGCGCATCAAGGCCGTCACGGTCCTGTTCAGCGACCTCGAAGGCCGCCTGCACATGCTCGACTACGACAAGAAGTTCCTGCTGAAGAGCTGGGACAACATGACCTTCGACGGCTCGTCGATTCGCGGCTTCACCGCCCAGCGGGAGAGCGACCTGAGACTGTCGCTGGACTGGGCTTCATTCTACTGGGCGCCGTCGGACATTTTCGGACCGGGCAAAGTGCTCCTCTTCGGCGAAGTGATCGACAAGGATGGCTCGCCATACAGCGCCGACCTGCGCGGCGTGCTCAAAAGCTATGCCAACGCTCAGTTCGACAAGAACGGCTACACGCTGAACGCGGCCAACGAAATCGAGGGCTTCCTGTTCCAGGGCACGAATTCCGAGCGGCGCTACCACGAGACCGGCAAGTTCGAGTATGTGAACACGGGCGGCTACTATCATTCGCTCCCAGGCGATCCGCTGCGGCAGTTCATCGACTACGCCGCCGAGGCCCAGCGGGCGATGGGGTTTGAGAACGAGAAGGACCACCCGGAAGTCGCGCCGTCGCAGTTTGAAATCAACTACAGCTACGCCGACGCGGTGACCGCGGCCGACCAGATCCAGCTCTACAAGCTGATCTGCCGGCAGGTGGCCACCAAGATGGGTCTGACGGCAACGTTCCTGCCCAAGCCGGTGGTTGGAGTGAACGGCAGCGGCATGCACACCAACGTGTCGATCACCAAGGGCGGCAAGAACATCTTCTGGGATCCGAAGGGAGAGGAGAAGCTGAGCAAGTTCGGCTGGCAGTTCGTGGACCGCATTCTGACGCACGGCAATGACCTTTGCCTGATGTTGAACGCCAGCGTCAACGCCTACCGCCGGCTGGATCCGCACTTCGAAGCGCCAAACCAGATCAAGGCCTCGGCGGTTGACCGCGGCTCGATGATTCGCATCCCGATCGGCAACGAGCGCAGCATGAGGGTCGAAGTTCGTTCGGTCGGTCCGGACGCCAACCCTTACATGGTGCTGCTCTCGGTGTTCAGGACGGGCCTGGAAGGCGACATGGCGAAGATCAGGAATCTGCGCCAGGCCGAACGGTACCTGCCGGACAATATCTACGACGCCATGGACAACTTCAACAAGGCGGAGTGGACGGGGAAACTGCTGGGCGAGGACGTGAAGGCCCGCTATGCGGAGTTGAAGAAGGCGTCGGCGGACCGCTGCCCGCGTCTGCTTGGAACGGTCGTGAAGTCGCCCGAAGTGCAGTACCACCACGAGGTCTACAACCAGTTCCTCTGGAACATGTTCTAGATCGAGGCAGATTCGACACATGGACGCCCCGGCCGCTTTCAATGGCAGCCGGGGCGTCGTTGTTTTCGCCCGCCTGCCGGCTGTGGCAGGCTAGGGAGATGGAGCAGATGAGTCTCCCCGGCGAGGGACCCGCCGTCTACACGGTGACGGAGTTGACCTCGGCGATCCACCGCCTGTTGACGATGAACTTCGACGACGTGCGGGTGGCGGGCGAGATCTCCGGCTACAAGGTCTGGACATCGGGGCACGCCTACTTCACGTTGAAGGACGGCGCGGCGCAGGTGCGGTGCGTCATGTTCCGTAACGTCGCGCGGTACCTGCGGGTCAAGCCTTGCGACGGAATGTCGGCGCGGGTGCGGGGCTCGATCGAGGTGCGCCAGGAGCGCGGCGAGTATCAACTGGTCGTCAGCGGAATCGAGGCGCAGGGCGAGGGCGAGTTGCAGCTTGCCTTCGAGCGGTTAAAACGCAAGTTGCTCGACGAGGGGCTTTTCGACGCGCAGCGAAAACGCCTGTTGCCGGCTTTCCCCACCCGCATCGGCGTCGTCACTTCGCCCAGGGGAGCCGTCATTCGGGACATTATCTCGGTCCTGCGCCGCCGCTGGCCGGTGGCCGGGATCCGCCTGTATCCGACAAAGGTCCAAGGCGAAGGCGCGGCTGAAAGCGTCTGTGCCGCGCTTGACCGCCTGGGTTCGTCGGGTTGGCCGGAGGTGATTATTCTGGCCCGTGGCGGAGGGTCGATTGAAGATCTGTGGACGTTCAACGAAGAGGCTGTGGCCCGGGCCATTGCCGCCTGCCCCGTTCCCGTGATCTCCGGCATCGGGCATGAAACCGACTTCACTATCGCCGACTTTGTCGCCGACCTTCGCGCCCCCACTCCCTCGGCCGCCGCCGAGATCCTCGCCCCCGACCGCGCAGAGGTCCTTTACCGGATCGAATCCGCCCGCGCCCGCGCCGGACGTTCGTTGACGCTCCTGCTGACCCGGCTTTCCCGGCGTCTCGCCGAGCGCGGAGCGTCGCGGGCCGCCCGCCTCGTCCACCGCCTGATCGGCCGCGCTCAACAACGGGCCGACGAGCTCGATTACTCCCTCCGCCTCGCCGGCGCCGGGCGCATCGCCAGCCGCGCACAGCGTTTGCTGGCGCTGGACCGCCGCCTCCGCAGCCAGGACGCCCGGTTGAAACTCGCCCGTTCCGGCCACCGCGTCCTACAGTTGACCGCTTCTCTCACATCCAGCATGGGCGCCGCCGTTCGGGTTCATCAGGACCGGTTGCGGGCGCTGGCTTCACGGTTGGGCGCGCTCAGCCCTCTCGCCGTCCTTGGCCGGGGCTATGCCATCGTGGAAGGTCCAGGCGGCATTCTGCGGGACTCCGCCTGCGTCTCGCCGGGCG
The DNA here is from genome assembly GCA_947084845.1 of uncultured Bryobacteraceae bacterium. Taxonomy (GTDB): domain Bacteria; phylum Acidobacteriota; class Terriglobia; order Bryobacterales; family Bryobacteraceae; genus PNKE01. The sequence goes on from CAMTUE010000005.1 coordinate 25,825, forward strand.
ACCCATTGAACATCCGCCTCGGCCAAGGCACTCTTGGCGCAACCGTCGAATCGGTTCAACCCGGCCCCCAAAACGCCGATGGCGACCTTTGATCTCCGCTAAGATCGGTAATCGGAGGCTTCGGTCATGTGGCTCGCGTTCCTTCTCCTGTTCGCCGACGATTTCGACGGCAAGCTGACTCAGCGTGCCGAGGCCCTCTGGCAGGCCCGTGAACGCGTTGTCGCGGAATTGAAGACGCCCGCTCAGATCCAGGAACGCGCCGCTCGCGTTCGCGCCTGGATGCTCGACTCCATCGGCGGCCTGCCGCAGGTCAGGACGCCCCTGAACGCCCGCGTCACCGGCGTGTTCGTCCGCGACGGCTACCGCGTTGAAAACATTGTCTTCGACAGCCTGCCCGCCTTCCGCGTCACGGCCAATCTCTATCTGCCTGCCGCCGGCAACGGGCCCTATCCCGCCATCCTGGGCGTCGCCGGCCACAGCACGAACGGCAAGGCGTCGGCCACGTATCAACACGCCTGGATCGGATTCGTCAAACGCGGCTATGCCGTCCTCGCCTTCGATCCGCCCGGCCAGGGCGAGCGGTTGGAAACGCTGGACCCCGCCACGCTCCAATCCCGCGCCGGGATCGGCGTCCCGGAACACATCCAGGCAGGCATGCAGTGTCTGCTGACAGGGACCACCATCGCCCGCTACTTCGTCAACGACGGTATGCGCGCGTTCGATTACCTGCTGACGCGTCCGGAGATCGACCCGACTCGCATCGCTGTCGCAGGCAACTCCGGCGGCGGCACCCAGGCCGCCTACCTCGCCGCGCTCGAACCCCGTTTGGCGGCCGCCGTCTCATCCTGCTACATCACGCGCTGGCGTGAACTCTGGTCCGGTCCCGGACCCCAGGACGCCGAACAGATCATGCCCGGCATGGTCGCCGCAGGCGTCGATTTCGCCGACTTCGCCCTGGCCTTCTCGCCCAAGCCTTTCCTTATCACCTCCGCCATCCGCGACTACTTCCCCATCGCCGGCGCCCGGGCAACCTATGCGGAGGTCCTCCGCCACTACGAACGGCTCGGTGTGTCCCAGAAGGCCGGGTTCTTTGAATACGACGACACGCACGGCTGGTCCCAGCCGCGCCGCCAGGCGGCTGCACGCTTCCTCGACAAGTCGCTCATGAACCGCGAGTCCGATGGCGCTGAGCCGCCCATTACACCAGAACCAGAATCGTTTCTATATGTTACGCCGACGGGCCAACTCCAGACTTCGTTTGGTTCTGAGACAGTGACGTCGTTGAACCTGCGCCTCGCCGTCGAACTTCACGGGCGCAGGACTGCCGCCAAGGCCGTCCTGCCCGAACAACTTGCGCGCATCGTCGCTGCCCGCCTCGGCCTCCCCCTTCCCCCAGTCCCTGCCGCGTGGAAACCCGGCGCGCTGAAGACTGCTTTTGCGTGGACGGAAGCCGAGGGGACCATCTCGCCGGAGGGCGGCGAGCCCGTTGCCGCCACGCTCTTTGAGCCGGCCAGGACGCCCCAGGGCACCATCGTTTTCGCGGGACCGGTCGCCGACGCCCGCAGTCTGGCTGAATCCGGTTGGCGCGTGCTTTCGGTCAAACCGCGCGGCTTCTCCGGGGCCGTGGCGGCTGGCCGGTTGGGCTATTCACCCGGCTATCAACTTGCCGCCCGAGGTTGGCTGCTCGGCGAGAACGTCCCGGCCTGGGCCGTCACCGACCTGCGCGCTGCAATCGCCGCCGCACGCACGCTGCCGAATCCCGGCAAGATCGTCCTTATCGGACGCGGCGGCGCCGGCGTAATCGCTCTGCTCACATCCGTCCTTGAACCAGGATTGGCCGGCATCGCCATGGAAGGTTCGCCGCTGGGCTACCTGGAATACTGCCGCGCGGTGGTTCACACGGGGCTGGCCGAACTCGTTATCCCCGGTGTCCTCAAGGACTTCGATCTGCCTGACATCGCACGCGCGTCGGTCGCCAAACTCCTTGTCGCCAGTCCGGTCACGCCCACGGGTACGCCCCTGCCACCCAACCAGGTTCCCGCCTGGTCAAAGGAATACGGCGGAGCGTTCTTCGCCGAACGCGCCGAAACGCAAACCGCCGCTGCGTTCTACGCCCCCTGGCTCGGACAGCGCTGACTCCGAGGCAAATCCCCGGATGGCCCCAGGCGCATTGACGGCAAGCCGAAGTTGCGGTATATTCCTATTTAGGAACCAATCCTAAATAGGAATGAATCGTCATGATTCCCGATCCTGAGTCCTTCGAGGAACGAACCATCCGGCTGAGGGATGGCCTCAAACGCGCAGGCATCAAGGTGACCCATCAGCGTCTTGAAATCTTCCGTGAACTGGTCCGGTCGGGCGATCATCCTGACGCCGAGACCATTTTCCGTGGTGTCCGCGAGCGCGTCCCAATGGTTTCGCTCGACACCGTTTACCGGACCCTTTGGCTGCTGGTCGATCTCGGCCTCATCTCGACGCTGGGTCCCCCCAAAGACCGCGTTCGTTTCGACGCCAACACGCGCGCGCACCACCACTTCGTTTGCACAATGTGCGGCGCGACCCGCGATTTCTACTGCATTGAATTCGACCGGCTCAACCTGCCGGTCGAAGTGGAAGAGTCAGGCGCCGTCAACACAACCCAGGTGGAGGCGAAGGGCCTCTGCCGCGAATGCGCCGGCAAAGCGGTTCAACCAAGTCCGAGTGAGTGAAAGCAGTCCAAGTGAAGAAGAAACCAACCACCAACTCGGATCCGCCGCCAAGTTCCCTCACCTGAACCACGCGGTCAAGTGCGACCCCAGGATCCGGCACATCGGCAACTGCCTGAAGGCCGATCCGGCCTATGGCGCAGGGGTCGCCGCCGCGCTCGGTATCCCGCTCAGCGAAGTTCCGGAATCGGATCCGGCCCGGCAGGCCCCTTTTCTATGCCGGGAAGGGCGGACGTTTCTTGTGCCAGTCCGTCGCCTGCTCGTAGGCCAGCGCCGCGCGCAGGATCGTATCCTCCCGCCACCAGGGGCCGAGAAAACTCAGACCCTGCGGCGCGCCTTTGACAAACCCACACGGCACGACGATCTGCGGATGACCTGTCAGATTCGTCGAGGTCAGGTTTGAATACGGCGGACACACCACCACGTCCCACTTCTGGAAGAACCCGTCCAAATCCCGCATCAGCTTCGTCCGCGCCCGCTGCGCCTGGATATACTCGACCGCCGGCACCAGCCGCGCCGATCGGAACTGGTTCGGCCAGTCGTTCCGTTTCTGTCCCGCGAGTTGATCAACGCGCCCATCGCGCGTGATCTCATCGAACGCGGCAGCCGCCTCGGGTCCGAGAACAAAGTTCACAATCGCGCCGGCCGTCTCGTCTGGCAGTTCAACGGGGGTCATCTTGAATCCGGCCCGTTTCAGATCGTCGAGCGACTGATCGTAGACCTTCTTCGACTCGCCCTCCATCTTGTCGAAGGCCTTCTGCACGACGCCGATCCGCAACCCGCTCAGCGGGCGCGCCGGCTCGAAGTGCAGCGGCGCGTCGAACACGGTCAGATCCTCGCCATCAGGGCCCGCCATCGCCTTCAGAACCAGCGCGCAGTCCTCCACCGACCGGCAGATCGGACCCACCTTGTCCATCGTCCAGCACAGCGCCATCGCCCCGTGCCGGCTCACGCGGCCAAAGGTCGGCCGCAACCCGGCAACGCCGCACCGGATGCTCGGCGAGACAATCGACCCCAGCGTCTCCGTCCCGATCGCGAACCCAACCAGCCCCGCGGCAGTCGCCGAAGCAGACCCGGCCGACGATCCGCTTGACGTCTTTTCCAGATCCCAGGGCGTCTTCGTCATCCCGCCAAACCATAGCCCGCCCATCGCCAGCGCGCCCAGAGAGAGCTTCGCCACCAGTACCGCGCCCGCCTCCCGCAGCCGCACATAAACCGTCGAATCCACGTCAATCGTCTGGTTCTGGAACGGTTCCGCGCCCCAGGTCGTCTTCGTCCCCTTGACGGCGAAGAGGTCCTTCAGTCCATAGGGAATGCCGTGCAGCGGTCCGCGATAGCGGCCCTGGGCGATCTCCTTGTCAGCCTTCGCGGCCTGCTGCATCGCCAGGTTTTCGGTGAGGTTGACCACGCAAAGCAACTTCGGGCCATACGTCTTTAGCCGCTCCAGATACAACCTGGTGAGTTGAGTAGAAGTGATCCGGCGCGACCGCACCAGCGCCGCAAGATCCCTCACGGGCAGGAACGCAATGTCCTCGTCCTTCGCGGGTTTCGCCACCCGAACGGCCGTGGGTAGAAATCGCGACGGACCAGCTTTGGGCCGCCGCCCCGGCAACTCGGCGCGAAACGTGAACGCCGTCCCCACTTCGTTGCCGATCTCGATCGCCCTCAACTTGGCGAACTGCTCGAAGCTCTTGTTCACCTCCGGCAGCATCAATTCCAACTGTTCGTCCTTGAAGGTGAGATCCATCACCTTCAACGCCGCCGAGAGATGATCTTTGGTTAACGGTCCGGGCTTCTCCTTCGGCGCATCCTGCTGCGCTCCGGTCGGCCTCGCCGCCGCCAGCACCGTCATCAGTTGGATCCACTGCCTACGTTCCATGAATCACATGGTAGCCCGGCGGCGCGCCGCCGTGACCAAACGAATCCGCCGCGTTCAGGAGCGCTGGTGGACCGTGGCCGGCGGCAGCAGCGCAATGTACCGGCTGGGCGACTGCTCGCGCCCGTAATCGTTGCGCGTGTGCCAGGTCACAAACAAATGCCGTTCGGCGCGGCTGATGGCGACATAGAACAGCCTGTGCTCTTCCTGAAGACGCCCCTCGCGGCGGCTGCGGCGGCTGGGGAAATCGTCGTCCGTGGCCGACGCCACAAAGACGGTATCGAACTCCAGGCCTTTCGACTGATGCACAGTCAGAATCGGCACCCGGTCCTCGGCCTGCATCTGCCGCTCGATGTCGCCCGACAGCGACGCCAGGTTCAGAGCCGCAACCAGAGCCGCCGGCGGCGACAAATCAGGATTGTCATAACGAGCCAACAGCCGGCAAAGCTCTTCCAAATTCATCAGCCGTTTCTCGCCGTCGGCCTCATCCTCGAAGTGCGTCGCCAGGCCCGATTCCTGGATCACCCTCGCCAACAACTCGTGCGGGCGCTCAAAGGCCAGCCGCCCCCGCCACCTGCTGAACGTCTTTGCCAGCGGCGCAAACAACTTCCTATGCGCCTCCACCGCCTCCCGCCGCACCGGCGCGCGCTCGGCCAGCGTCGCCGCCAGGCGCAACAGCAATTCGACCGTCGTCACGACGTCGTCCATCGCCTTGTGTGTCGGAACCGACTTTAACCCAAGCGATTCGGCGATCTGCGACAGCCTGTATCGCGGCAAGCGATGGAACCGCCGCGTGATGTCGAGCGTGTCGAACGGCATCCCAAAGTCGCCGTCGGGAAACAGCCCGGCGCGGTTGAACCCCTCGCGCAGGATCGGGATATCGAACGCCTGGCTGTTGTGGCCGCACAAAACGGCGCCGTCGCGGAAGGCCAGGAACTCGGCGAGAACCACCTCCGGCGCACGCCCATTTTCAGCCAGATACGCATCGGACCAGCCGTGAATCGCCTCGGAATCGCCCACCGTGCGCGACGGCCGCAGGAAGGCGTGAAACGTATCTTTGATCCCCGATAGCCCGCAGCGCGCCGCGGCGATTTCGACGATCTCGTCGGAGTACGGATCCAGGCCCGTCGTCTCGGTATCAAACACAACCACGCGTTCGTTTTCAAGCGCTTCGAGCAGCGGCGCATACGGGTCGCCTGCCTCCAGCACGCGCTCGTCCAGCAGGTCGCCCACCTTCAGCCCCGCCTGCCGCGGCTGCGCGCAAAGCGAATTGTAGGTCGCCTCGCCGATGCCCTTGGGCGGCGTCCGCAGGTAGCGCAACAGGCTATTCCCGTCGTGTGGGGTGAGGATCAGTTTCAATACCGACAAGGCCGACTTCACCTCGGCCCGCTGGAAAAACTTCTGCTGGTCTACCTGCAAATGCGGAATTTTCAGACGCGTGAACGCCGCCGAGATGTCGCGCCCCTTGAAGTTGGTCCGGGTCAGCACGGCGTAGTCGCTCCAGCGGTTGCCGTGTTCGCCGCGCAACGCTTGAATGCGTTCGGCGATCCACTCGGCTTCCATATCCAGCGATGGCGCCTGCACCACTCGCACCGGGTCGCCCTGCTCCGCCGTGGCGGACTGAATCGTGTGCGTCACTGCGCCCGGACACCGTCGCACGACAGAACCACATGCGTCCAAAATCGCTCCGGTCGAACGGTAATTGGTCACCAGACCGATCTCGACCGGCTTGAATTCGGCGCGGTAACGTTCGAGGATCGCCTGTGGCGCCGAGCCGCGCCATTCGTAGATCGTTTGGTCGACATCGCCGAAAAACGAAAGCTGCCCGTGGCCGGCGGCGAGGTCGCGGAGAATCGAATACTCCGAAAGGCTGGTGTCCTGCACCTCGTCCACCTGAATCCAGGCAAAGCGCCGCCGCCAGCGGTCCAGCACGTCCGAATGATCGTGAAACAGGTGCAGCACGCCCAGTTGCAGGTCAGTGAAATCGACCGCGTGATTCTCCCTCAACTCATGAACGTAAGATGCCAGCCATCGCGGAAACTGAAGACGCTGCAACACGCCGGCATCGAAACCGGCCTGTCCCAACAGCCGCAGGTAGACTTCATTGGGCGTCTCCCGCACCTCCTCATACCGCGCCAGCCGCGCCTTGCCTGCCGCATCGAACAGGAAGAAATTCACCGGCTCGGCCTCCTTGCGGCCGACGTGAATGCCAGACGCGGCCAGCAGGCGCGAGATCACCTGCGTCGAGTCTTCTTCGTCATAGATGACGAAATCGCCGTCGAGTCCGGCGGTGGTCGCCTCGGCGCGCAGAATGGACGCGCACAGGCCATGGAATGTCGAAATCGTGATCTCGGATGCCAGCTTGCCGCAGAGCGAGATCAGCCGGTCTTTCATCTCGCGCGCCGCTTTGTTGGTGAACGACAGGCACAACAGCGACCGCGGCGCGAGACCCGATTCAATCGCCCGCCCAGCCCGGGCGGCGAGCACGTTCGTCTTGCCCGTACCCACCGGCGCCATCACCAGCACCGGCCGGAGCATGGCTTCGACCACCGCGCGCTGCTCCGGATTCAGCCTGTCGGCAGGTGAAGACATGGCCAGGGAAAACCAGCATACAGGGTTTAGGCCGCCTTCCTCACCTGTTGTCTGGATTATCTTTGCCGTCAATACGGTACAGACTGAAGAGAGTGGCGGTCATTCAGAACATAAAACAGATTCAGTCGATGCCCGCCGAGGCTCGCGCCGCGGTGGATGAGATCCGCCGCGCGGACATCGTCGTCGGCATCCCCAGCTACAACAACTCGAAGAGCATCGGCCATGTCGTCCAGGCGGCGCACGCCGGACTGGCAAAGTACTTCCCCCGGCACAACGGCATCATCATCAACTCCGACGGCGGCTCAAAGGACGGCACCCCCGAGGTTGTCACCCGTACGCCGATCCAGGATGCCCAACTGCTGATGTTGAGCACGCCGATGAAGCCTGTTCACCGGCTGTCGTTCCCTTATCACGGCATCCCGGGCAAGGGCAGCGCCTTCCGCATGATCTTCCAGATGGCCTCGCTGCTCGATGCCAGGGCCTGCGTCGTTGTGGATTCCGACCTGCGTTCGATCACGCCCGAGTGGTTCGACCTGTTGATCCGGCCCGTCCTTGATGGCGGCTTCGATTTCGTCGCCCCCTACTACCACCGCCACAAGTACGACGGGACCATCACCAATTCAATCGTCTACCCGCTTACGCGCTGCCTTTACGGACAACGCCTCCGACAGCCGATCGGCGGCGACTTCGGCATGTCGCAGGCGCTCCTGAACCGTTACCTCGAGCGCGACGACTGGGAGACCGACGTTGCCCGTTTCGGCATCGACATCTGGATGACCACCATCGCCGTCGCCGAGGGTTTCAAAGTCTGCCAGAGTTTCCTCGGCGCAAAACTCCACGACGCCAAGGACCCCGGCGCCGACCTGAGCGCCATGCTTCAACAGGTCACCAGCAGCGTTTTCATGCTCATGCGCGAGTATGAAAACACCTGGCGGTCGCGCACCGGCAGCGAACCCGCCGCCCTGTTCGGCTTCCGCTACGACGTCGGACTCGACCCCATCAACGTCAACCTCGACCGCATGTTGAGCGCTTTCCGTAAAGGCGCCGAAGATCTCGGCGAGGTCTGGAAACTCGCGCTGCGCCCCGATACGCTGGCCGCCATCATGGCACTGGCGAAATCGGCCCGTGCGCCCGCGTTCCACCTCGACGACGAGTTGTGGGTGAAGATCATCTATGAACTCGCCTGCACGGCGCGCGGCAGCCGGCTGGAGCGGACGACGCTGCTCAAGTCCATCGCTCCTCTTTACCTGGGGCGCGTGGCTTCGTTTGTCGTTGAGTCGGCGGATATGGGCGCGGCCCAGGTCGAACAGCGCATCGAAAAGCTGTGCCTCACCTTTGAGGATTTGAAGCCTTACCTGATTGGCATCTGGTTTGGAGAACCAGCAAACCCGCCGGCCACGCCCCGCACGCCGGCGCCCGCGGCCGAACTGCCCGAACAATTGGAGGTATAGATCATGATCAAGACACTCGAACAACTGCTTGAGGGTGTAGTCGGGGGCATTCTCACTCAACTCAACCGGCTGCTGCCGCCCCTCATCGTGGCGGTTTTCCTGTTTGCCGTCTTTGTTCTCCTCGCCGTACTCGTCCGCTGGATTCTCACCAAGGCTGTGAAGGGAGCGCGCATGGACCGCTTCCTGAAAGACATGGGACTGTCCAACATGCTTGTCGACCAGGGCGACGTGCACACCACGCCGATGGTCGCCGGCGCCGCCTACTGGCTCATCCTGATCATCGGCGCGCTGATCGGCCTCAGCCTGTTTAACACGCAACTCACCTCGCGCATGGTGGAGAGTGCCGTCTTCATGTTGCCGAAGATCGTCACCGCCGGATTGATCCTGCTGGCAGGAGCCTGGCTCGCGCAGTTCCTCAGCCGCTCCGTTCTTGTCTGGACGCACAACGAGGACCTGCCCGGCCCCAGACGCTGGGCGGCTGCCACGAAGGTGATGGTCATGTTCGTGGCCGTGGTGGCGGCCACCGAGATTCTCGGCTTCGCGCCCCATGTCTTCTTCGCCGCGTTCGTGATCCTGGGCAGCGGGTTGGTCCTCGCCGCCAGCCTGGCGATCGGTCTTGGCGGCCGTGACGCCATCCGGAGATATCTCGATTCCCGCGCCGCTGAAAAGCATGCCGAAGAGGACGAGAAGTCCCTCTGGAACCACCTGTAACGCCACTGTCTGCAACAAGTCCTGCGCGCCGGGCTCCGGTTTCCGTACAATAGGCCCCAAGCATGTGGAGCCAGACGTATTTACCTATCGCCGGTCATCTCGGCCTTTCCGCTCTCGCCGCCGCCCTTCCTCTCTTTGTCCTCCTCTACCTGCTAGGCATCAGGCGCACAAGCGCCTGGGTAGCCGGAGTGTCCGGTCTTGCCGCGGCTGTCGCCGTCGCCCTGATCCTCTACAGGATGCCTGTGGGTATGGTGGTCAGCGCATCGGCTCTGGGCGCCGCCTTCGGCCTGCTGCCCATCACGTGGATCGTCTTCTGGGCCATCTTTCTCTACAGGCTGGTTGTCGATACGGGCCGGTTTGAGGTGGTGAAGGATTCCGTCGGCAGCATCACGCAGGACCGCCGTCTCCAGGCCTTGCTCATCGCCTTCGCCTTCGGCGCGTTCATTGAAGGCGCCGCCGGATTCGGCACGCCCGTCGCCGTGGCCGCGGCCATGCTCACCGGACTCGGCTTCTCGCCCTTCTACGCCGCCGGCATCTGCCTGCTGGCCAATACCGCGCCGGTCGCCTTCGGGTCGATTGGTATTCCCGTCATCACGCTGGCCGGCATCACGTCGCTGCCGGTTCAGCCGCTCAGTTCCATGGTTGGCAGGATCTGTGCGCCCATTTCAGTGTTCATCCCCGCCTACCTGATCCTGGTCATGGGCGGTTGGAAAGGACTGAAGGGCGTGCTCCCCGCCGCGATCGCCTGCGGCGTGGCTTTTGCCGGCATGCAGGTCCTGGTATCGAATTTCATCGGCCCGGAACTGACCGACATCCTCAGTTCACTCGCCGCCATTGCCGCCATGTTGATCACTCTCAAGGTTTGGAAGCCGTCGGACCACTTCGAATTCGCTGAAGCCGCCAAGACCACGGCCCTGCCGAAACGGCACAATGCCGCGGAGATCCTCCGCGCATGGCTGCCGTTCGGGCTTCTGGTGGTCTGCGTCCTGGTCTGGAGCTCGCAGGACGTGAAGAAACTGCTCAATTCGGTCACGCAGATCTTCGAGTGGCCCGGTCTGCATAATCTGGTGCGCCAGGCCCCGCCGGTGACCGCCGCCGAAACTCCCTATGCGGCCCGGTACACGTTCAACTTCCTGTCGGCATCGGGTTCGGCCTGCGTCATGGCCTGCCTGCTGTCGATCCTGTTGCTGCGCATCCCGCTTTCCACGGTCCGGGAGGTCTTCATCACCACCTGCAAGCAGTTGGGCAAACCCACCCTGACGGTTTGTTCGGTTCTGGCGCTGGCTTTTCTGATGAACTACTCGGGCGCCACCGGCACCCTCGGCCTGGCTTTCGCCGCCACCGGCGCTGCCTTCCCCTTCTTCAGCGCCATGCTTGGCTGGCTCGGCGTCTTCCTGACCGGCAGCGACACCTCGGCCAACGCCCTGTTCGGCAATCTCCAGGTGGTCACCGCCAACACACTCGGGCTGGACCCGATCCTGATGGCCGCGTCAAACTCCAGCGGCGGCGTCATGGGCAAAATGATCAGCCTGCAAAGCATCGCCGTCGCGGCGGCGGCAACGGCCATGAGCGCATCGGACGAGTCCCGCCTCTTCCGCTTCACCCTGCGCCACAGCATCTTTCTGGCGTCGATGATCGGATTGGTGGTGCTCTTCTACGCCTACGTCATGCCGTCCTGGGTGCCCTCTGCATGAAAAAAGGGGCGGAGAACGAATCCCCGCCCAACGTGTCCGCGCACTATTGCTTTGACCGCAAGATCAGGTTCTACTGGACGACCGCTTGCTGACGCGCGCGGCTCCGATCAGAGCCACGACCGTGAGTGGTTTCCCGTGAAGGAGCAAAACCACGCGGTCACGGACCTGGTTCCTCTTCGTTTGACCTGTTACTACCTGGCCCGGCCCCGTCCTCCACGCATCCGCTCGGCCATCGGGGCCGCACCCGCGCCTATCGTCCCCAATTCAGGCGGATCGACCAACCCCAACGCCATGGCCTGCATTGCGGCCGGAGCCAGTTTGGCCGCCGCTTGAAGGTCCTTCAACTTCGCCTGCTGATCGGCGGTCAGCACAGCCCTGGTCTGCACGGCCAGGCCTGATCTCCCAGCCCGCGCCTTTTCCCTGAGTTGTTTCAGTTCAACCGTCAGCGCGCCGACTTTGGCCGGGTCCGGCGCCGCCGACTGCATCAGTTGACGCAGTTCCTGTGCCTTGGCCCGCATCGCCGCCGATTCCGGCTGCACGGTTTCCGCCCGTTGTCTGCGCAGAGTCCGCATCTGCTCCACCTGAGCGTCGGTCAGCCCCAGGTAGCTCTTCAATGCCTCGGATCCAGCCGGGCCAGGCCCCATCCCCCGGCCCATGACCCCGCGCTCCTTCATGAAGCCTCTCGGCCCCGTCCCGCGGCCCATCGGACCCTGGGCGAGCAGTAGTCCGCTACAAAGCGCCATCGAAATCAATAAGTTACGCATGTCATCCTCTCCTTGCCCGGACCGGTCAGCATTTTTTGATGTCCAGGTCGACATCCATTAAGACGTGGCTTTCCGGAACAGGATTACTTCAGTCATATGAGCGTAAAGCCTCGGCTGGACTAAGTGATCCACCCGATTGGCTGGTGGCGCATTCTATTGTTCACTTAAATGGGTACATCAACGACATGGAACTTCGCGAGGATCCGAGGCGACTTGTGGGCGGCAAGGTTCGCATCCACTGGTCCGAACCGAGTGGAGCCACGTTCGGGAGCATGGGCCGTTGCCTCGATGTGGCCAGGGGAGGATTGTGCGTCGATATTGATCGCCGCATCGCGATCGGGTCGGTGATCCAGGTTGAGTCTCACGAGTTGAAGGTCGTGGGGGTGGCGGTCGTGCGTCACTGCCGCCAGCGGGGAATGGGATTCCGGCTGGGCGTGCAGTTCAGTGGCGGGCTCAAGCAGATCAACGAAAGGCCAAGTGAGAGTCTGGCTGCGGAAAGACACTAGTCTATTAGGACCGGCGCAGCCAGCCATGACCCACGAGACCAGCAACAGCGACGAAGCTCTATTGAACCACCTCGACCGGCTGGAGACGCTGGTCTCGCGCAAGGACACTGAACTGGCTCAGTTGAGGACCGAATCCGAGATGAAGGACTTGCTTATCAGAGAGATGCAGGCCGCTCTCGGCGGGCAGGAGGCGTTGCTGGGGAAACTCCTGAGGAGGATCGAAGACCTGGAGCGCGGGCTTTTAGCTATTCGAATGGGCCAGTGACCGCTCCGCTGACAACTTCAGGCAGCACCGCGCGCGCCACGGCGCGAATCAGTTCGGGCAGGCCCTTGCCGGTAACGGCCGAGATCTGGAAGAACGGCATCTGCTTCTGCCGGGCGGCCTCCTCCAAAGCGGCAATCCGTTCGGCATCCTGAGCCACGTCGGTCTTCGTGGCGATCACGAACATCGGTTTGCCGGGGAGTTCGTCGCTGTAGTTGGCCAGTTCGGCTAGAATCACCTCGAAGTCGTGGGCCGGGTCTCGTCCGGAACTCTCTGAAACATCAACCAGATGCAGCAAAAGACGGGTCCGTTCGACGTGCCGTAGAAACTGGATGCCGAGGCCGTGGCCGAGATGGGCGCCCTCGATCAGGCCGGGGATGTCGGCCACGACGAAGGTGCGCATGTCGTCTGTTCTCACCACACCCAGGTTCGGTTCGAGCGTTGTGAAGGGGTAGTCGGCGATCTTCGGGCGGGCGGCTGAGATCCGGGAGATGAGGGTGGATTTCCCGGCATTCGGGAAGCCGACCAGTCCAACGTCCGCCAGCAGTTTCAGTTCCAGCCGCAGACGAAACTCGCCGCCGGGGCGGCCGGGTTCGTGGCGGGTCGGCGCCTGGTGGGTGGCGGTGGCGAAATGCTGGTTGCCGCGCCCGCCGCGTCCGCCCTTGGCCATGGTGAAGCGCTCGCCCTCGATGGCGAAGTCGTGGATGAGGTCTCCGGTCTCGGAGTCGTAAACGAGAGTTCCGATGGGGACGGGGACCTCGATCGATGCGCCGGCCCGTCCGCTGCGATTGCTGCCTTCGCCGTGGCGTCCGCGTTCGGCGTTGTGTTCCGGGTTGTAGCTGAAGTGCAGCAGCGTATTGTAATGCGGGCTGGCAAAAAAGACGACATCGCCCCCTCGCCCGCCGTCGCCGCCGCTCGGACCGCCCTTCGGGACGAACTTCTCCCTGCGGAACGCCATGCAGCCGTCGCCGCCGTCGCCCGCCTTTATCCTGATGGTGACTTCATCTACAAACATGGTCGATCACAAATAGAACGGGCCGCCGGCGCAATGGCTCAGGCGGCCCGGATTCTTTTAGTTGCCTTTCGGCCGGCTTAAGCTTCTACCGGTTGGACGCTGACGAACTTGCCCATGCGCCCGCGGTCGCGCCATTCAACTTTGCCATCGATGGTCGCAAACAGCGTGTCGTCCTTGCCCAGGCCGACATTCTCGCCGGGCTTATAGCGGGTGCCGCGCTGGCGGACGATGATCGAGCCGCCGGTGACGATCTGGCCACTGAAAACCTTCACGCCCAGGCGTTTGGACTGCGAGTCGCGTCCGTTCTTGGAACTGCCAAGTCCTTTTTTATGTGCCATTACGCTCTCCCTTGCCCGCTACGCCAGGATATCGCCAATCATGACCCGGGTCTGATTCTGCCGGTGGCCGTTCGTGCGGCGGTACTGCTTCTTGCGCTTGAACTTGAAGACGATGATCTTCTTCGCTCGGTCATGCTCCACGATGGAAGCCATCACCTTGGCCGAAGCGGCGTCGGCGCCGGCGAGCAACTCGCCTGAGTCCGTGCCAACGGCCAGAACCTTGTCAAACTCGACGGTGGAGCCGACTTCGCCGGCCACCGTCTCAATCACGATGGAATCGCCCGGGGAGACGCGATACTGTTTTCCGCCGGTCTCAATCACTGCGTACATGATTCGATCCTCTTGCTTTTAACCGGGTTTTGCCGTCCAGGACAGCCTACCGGAAGGGTTCACCGAATTGCACAGGCGCACAATAGCCCCATGCGTGGGTGTCGCAACTTCTCATCCTACACGATCGGGCAGGGATTGGCAAATCGGGCCTCGCGGGATGGCAGGTACTCACTGTTGCGCTCAAACAGCGGTCGGCGGAGCACGCGTCGAACACGAAGTCAGGGTTCACGTCGTAGCAACGTAACAACTGCTCACTAGGACGCCCGTCCCAAGAAGGGTAAACTGGTTTCGAAACAACGCCCAAGGTTGCGTCGCATCCCGTGCAGTGCGGGGTCAAGCCTCGGACAACTTGGGGTGTCGACCGGACACGACAGGGAGATGCCGGGCTGTATGACTCATCCTTCCAGCTACTATGTCGGCCTGCTTCAGGATCTCCTCCGGCTTCCGAAAGAGACGGAGTGGGTGGAGTTCAAATGCAACAATGCGAACCCCGATGAGATCGGCGAGTACATCTCCGCCCTGGCGAACTCCGCAGCCTTGTGCCATAAGCAATATGCGTATCTCGTATGGGGCGTTGCTGACGGGACACATGAAGTTGTGGGCACCTCGTTCCAGCCAAACCAGGCGAAGAGAGGCAACGAGGAACTGGAGAGCTGGCTGCTGCACTTGCTCAGCCCTCGAATTCACCTCCGCCTCGTCTCTTTGGAATTCGAGGGCAAACCCATCTCCCTGATCGAAATCCCTAGTGCCGCCCGTTGGCCGGTTCAATTCCAAGGGATCGCGTATATCCGCGTCTCGACCTACAAGAAGAAACTCAAGGACTTCCCAGAAAAGGAGCGGTTGCTCTGGCGGGTCTTTGAGACCACACCCTTCGAACGTCAGGTGGCGGCGGACCGATTGAAGCCTCCAGACGTCCTGGATTTGCTCGATCACGCTGGCTACTTCCGCCTCCTACAGGCTCCATTACCCGCAAGCAACGACGGCATTCTTGACCGCCTGGCCGGCGATCACATGATTCGGCCCAGTGACGGTGGATTCTGGGACATTCTCAATCTCGGCGCTGTTCTCTTCGCTTCGGACATCTCCAAGTTCCAATCGCTGGCGCGCAAAGCAGTTCGCCTAATTGAATACGCCGGTGCTGACCGGATCCGCACCAAGCGCGAATACCAAGGAAGAATGGGGTATGCCACCGGTTTCGAAGGGCTTATCGCCTTCCTGAAGAACATGCTTCCAGAGAACGAGGTTGTGGGCCAAGCACTTCGCAAGTCCATTCCTATGTATCCGGAGTTGGCAATCAGGGAACTCGTGGCTAACGTCATTATTCATCAGGACTTTGCCATGACCGGCGTAGGGCCAATGGTTGAAGTGTTTGACGGCAGGTTGGAGATCACAAACCCAGGAGAGCCGCTCGTCGATACTCAACGTTTCCTTGATACGCCCCCACAGTCGCGCAACGAGGCTCTGGCCTCATTTCTCCGGCGCGCTGGGATCTGCGAGGAAAGAGGAAGTGGGGTGGATAAGGTGGTATTCGAAACCGAATTCTACCAACTCCCTGCCCCGCTGTTCGAGGCAGTTGGGGGCCACACCCGGGCCGTTCTCTTCGCGCATAAGCCATTTGCGGATATGGAAAAGGCCGATCGAGTCCGGGCATGCTACCTGCACGCATGTCTTCAGCACGTCAGTAGGAAGCAGATGACGAACACCACACTGAGGGTAAGGTTCGGAATCGACGAGAAGAACCGGGCCCAGGTCTCCCGTGTGATCGGCGACACCTCCGACGCCGGGTTGATTCGCTCCTACAACCCGGATAGCGACTCAAGGCGGCATGCCAGCTACATCCCCTATTGGGCCTAGCGACGACCTCAAGCCATCCTCGATCCTATTTGCTGCTTATTTGACTGTCGCCCGGCCATCAGAGAGCGAATTTGCATATGTAGCTGAAAACAAAGCTTAGGAGCAAGCTCCTGGCACCGTTGCTTATTTGACTCTATGCCGAATCACGACCGGACCGCGCTGCGGCCAACCCGCCCGACCCACTGGCTCAGTCCAGACGGACGCCGGGTTTCGGGCTGTAATCGATCCTCGCCAGCGCCCCGCCATGGGTGATCGACAGCCTTGCCGCCTCGACTACCAACTCATTGAAACGGCTATTGGCCGGGGTCGCCATGATGCCGCGGCGGTCCCACTCTTCCAACAGCGCGCGCCGCTCGTCGGCCGTCCGCAGCCCTGATTCGAGCTCGATCGCTCGGTCAACGATGTATTCAACCGACCGGTAGCCGTAACCGACGGGCACCAACCCCGGTCCGCCATGGTCAACATATTGAAAATAATCAGGACTCGGCTCCGAGTACTGCGTCGCCCCGTCGCCCGCCGGCCGGTCGACAAGGCTATAGGAGACGCCCCGGTAACGGTCGTCGTGATTGATCCAGGCACCCGTCTGTTTCTCAGTCGAGGAGCAGTACATGGTCAGACCCTGGGTGTTCGACCCCGGCGCGTCGTCGGGGAACCCTAAAGCATTCTGAACATTGAGGCAAGCGCCGTTGGACCACAGCACCCGCGCGTCGGTCCAAAGGTAGCCTTCAAGACCATTCGGGAACTTGTCTTTCAACCCATAAACGCTGATCGCGGTCGGCAGCAGGCCCGTGATGAAGTGGACAAGATCGACGTAATGGCAACCAATATAGGTGAAAGCGTCGGTCGCCTCGGCGGTGAACCAGTTCTGGAAGTTCGAATTGCGGTAGTACCACTTTTCCAGCAGACAAGCCGTCCCGAGCCGGAATTCGCCAAACGAACCTGCCCGGTACCGCTGTCGCGCCATGTGGCTGCGGTCGTCGAAGCGCTTGTGATACTCGACAGCCACCATGAGGGCGCGCTTCCGGGCCTCGTTCTCGATCTCCTCGGACTGGGCGGCGGTGAGCACCAACGGCTTAACGCAAAGCACATTCTGCCCGCCCGAAAGCGCCGTCATGACGGCTTCATGGTGCAAATGGTCCGGCACGCAGACGACGACAAGTTGCCCTGGCGGCAGTTGAGCAATCACCTCGGCGTAGTCCTCCGTCCGCGGACGAAAGCTCTGGCCCGGAAAGGCCGTGGTCAACTTCGGCGCAGTGGCGAGCGCGTCGAGAGCCGAAGCGCGGCGGTCGCAGATCTCGATCGATTCAATGACGCCCTTCCGTTGAAGTTGGTACAACGACGGCAGGATCTGGTCATGCGCGATCATCCCGCCGCCGATCATCGTGACTTTCATCAGGACTGCCCTCCCCTGGCAGCCAACGCCTCTTCCAGAGCCTCCCCGATCACGGCGCAGCCTTCCCTGACCGCTTCCTCCGTGATCACCAACGGCGGGCAGATCTTGATCGTGCACCCTTCTGGTCCCACCGGGTTGAACAACAACAGGCCCTTTTCAACCGACCGCCGCGCGACCTCGCGGGCCAGACCTCCATCGGGCTGGCGGGTTCCCGGCCTGACGCAAGCCACGCCGGCAACCAGACCCTTGCCCTGGACGCAACCAATGACGTCGCCATGGCGGGCCTGCAGCCCAAGTAGTTCAGTTTGAAGAACATGGCCCATGGCGGCGGCGTTCTCCGGCAACCGCTCATTAATAATGATGTCGAGGTTCGCCAGCGCCGCGGCGCAACAGACCGGACTGCCCGAGTGCGTCGACGATGCGCTGCCAGGGGCGTGCAATTCCATCAGGTCGGCGCGGCCGACAACGGCGGCGATGGGCAGCGACGACGAGATGCCTTTGCCCCAGGTCGTCAGGTCCGGCAGGACCCCATAGTGTTCAAATCCCCACATCTTGCCTGTACGCCCGAATCCGGCCTGGACCTCGTCAAAAACCAGAACCGCCTTATGCGCGTCGCACCACTTGCGCAGGGTCTGAATGTACTGAGGCGGCGCAAAAGCGGCCGTACCGCCCTGATAGGTCTCCAACATAACGCCGCACACCTGATCCGCGGTGACGCCCGCTTCGGCCAGCGACCGTTCAAACAGTTCAAACGATGTGTCTTCTGTCCAATAACCATCCGGGAACGGGATCTGAACAAACCCGGGATCGAGGTTGCCGATCCATTCCTTCAGCGCCGGTATGCCGCCGGCCTGCTGCGAACCGAGCGTCCGGCCATGAAACGCCTTTTCAAACGACACGATGACGTTCTTCTCGCGCCCGCCCGCGATCTGGCCATGCGTCCTCGCCACCTTGATGGTGTATTCGACGGCCTCTGACCCGGTGGTCACAAGAAACACCTTCTTCAACGGCTCGGGCATCACCGCCGCGAACCGTTCGCAAAGATCGGCGCGGATGGCGGTCGGGAAGGCATAAGACGCGAGCAGGTGCGTATCGGCCTGCGCCTTAATGGCGTCCACGATCTCCTGGCGGCCATGGCCGGCATTGGTGATCAGCACGCCGCTCGAAAAATCGAGCCAGCAATTGCCGCTGGCGTCATACACCTGGAAACCTTCGGCCCGGTCCCAGACCACGAGCGGTTGGCCGCCCATGGCCCGAAGTTCGTTCTTGGCGAGTTTCTCAAGGACAGGGATCGACGCCGGGGCGGGCAGGTCAGTGACGATGCGGCGGAAGCGAGTCTCGACCCGCGCGACAGGGCGCGGTTGGAAAGGGTTTTCAGGGTCCATTGACTAGTATTGTGCGGGATTCCTAAACCCACCGCAAATGACTAACCTGGCTCGGCCAGTCTGGTATCAGCCGGTTGAGAACCCGCATCCGGGGACAGCCCGTCCCAGCGGCGATTTCGTCTCGATTTCGGCCCGCCACCACAAGATCAGGTGTTCTGCGCCGGCGGGGTCGAGGGTCTCCGTGCCATGTCCGGCGCAAGCGCAAGCGGTATCCCGGGTTCCGGCCTTCATTCCGCTCATCGATTGCTTGGCAAGGGTGCCCGGCACAGGCGCCAATCGAATGGTTTAGGATATTCACATGAGAAAATCAGTCTTGTGGCTCGCAGTCACGCTCTTCCTGGCGACAGCCGGATCCGTCTCCGCCCAGGATGAGGATAGGGAAGGCTGCAAGGATTCCCCGCTGCTCAACCGGCTATCGGGCTGTTTTATCAAACATTGCAGCAAGTCCGATTTTGCCGCCGCCGAGCTGATGATCGCGGCCTCCGGCGCCACCCGCAGCGTCGAAGGAAAGGTCGAGAAGATCAACTATTCGTGCCGCGGCAAGTCCGCCTTGCAGGTGCGCCGCAACACCGAGCAGGCTCTGCGAACCGCCGGCTTCACGCTCGATTTTACAGGCTACGACCTGCCCGTCCACTACGTCACCGGCCACAAGGGCGCGCTCTGGATTGCCGTGGCGGCCGGCGAGTTGACCGGCGACAGCGAATACGAGTTCACCAGCGTTCACGCCGAGGAGATGACCCAGGAACTCACCGCCGATGCCAAGGCGTGGGCCGCCGAAATCGACAAGTCCGGCCATGTCGCCATTTACGGCATCGAGTTCGACACCGCCAAGGCGACCCTGAAACCCGAATCCGGGAAGGTCCTGCAGCAGGTTCTCGCGCTCCTGAACGCTCAAGCCGGCTGGAATATGAGAGTCGAGGGGCACACGGATTCAACGGGTACAAGACAGGGTAACCAGGTTCTCTCGCAACAGCGAGCCGCATCGGTGGTCGCCTGGCTCGTCGCGAACGGAATTGCACCGGCGCGCCTCACCTCCGTCGGACTCGGTGACACCAAGCCCGTCGCCGACAACAAGTCCGATGAAGGACGCGCCCGCAACCGCCGGGTCGAGCTGGCAAAGCAATAACCAGCCCCGCCCGAAGCCGTCACCCCCCCCCCCGTGGTGGGGCGGGCTTCAGCCTGCAAAGGGCTTCAGCCCGCAAAAGGCTTCAGCCCGCCCAAGCGGGCAACCCGATGGAAAGAATATAAGCCGGTTCCATTTGCGCCAACATTCCGATATACTCC
>CAMTUE010000006.1:0-27266 GCA_947084845.1 uncultured Bryobacteraceae bacterium
CGCGCTTACGCACGAGGCTCGCCGGAAACGCGGTGCTTGTGTAAGTTCAGTGCTTCCAATTGAGCTACCGGCGGGGGCCTCTTGGTGCTCATGACGCGGGGCGCGCGTTGTTGACTTCGGCGCGCGGTTGAAGGAATCAGGGTTTTGGGTTGGCTGCGGGGTCGAGCACCTGCTCAAACGAAGATCAGCGCGGCGACCCGCTCTCTTCGTTCGCGGTTGAAGGAATCAGGGTTTTGGGGTGGACGCTTTCTCGACCGACTTCATGAAGCGTAGGAAGTTGGCTCCGTAGACCTTGCGGATCTCGGCGGGCGTGTAGCCGTTTTCCAGGAGCTTGCGCGTCAGGTTGGGCCACTTCGAGACGTCTTCCAGACCGGCGGGGACGCAGGTGACGCCGTCGAAGTCGCTGCCGAGACCGACGGAATCGATGCCGGCTACCTTACGGACGTGGCCGATGTGGGCGACAACATCGTCGATGGTTGCCTGGTGTTGTTTCGCGGCCAGGAGTTTGTCGATGGCCGCCTGGCGCTGGGCGGGGTCGGAGATGGACGCCGTGGCGCCGGTTACCTCTTTGGCGAGGAGCGGATTGGTCCAGGCGGAGGTGTCGGCCGATTTCTGGGAGAGGAACTCGCAGCCGAAGTTGATCTGGATGACGCCGCCGCGTTTTGCCACGGCGCGGATCATGTCGCCGGTCATGTTGCGCGGGATGTTCGAGAGGGCGCGGCAGGAGGAATGGGAGCTGAAGACGGGCGATTTTGAGGTCTCGATCACGTCCCAGAAGGTCTTGTCGGAGACATGGGCGATGTCGATCATGATGCCGAGGCGGTTCATCTCGGCGATCACCTGGCGGCCAAACGGACTCAAGCCGGCGTTGGTGATTTCGGCGCTTGAACCGGCCCAGCCGATGTCCTTGGTGTGGGTCAGGGTGATGTAGCGGACGCCGAGAGCATGGAAGGCGCGCAAGATTCGGAGGTCGTCCTCGATGGCGTGGCCGCCTTCGACGCCGATGAGGGCGGCCATCTTCCCGATCTTCCTGGCGCGCTCGATGTCGGCGGCGGTGGTGGCGAGGAAGAACGATTCGGGATGGCGGGCGACGATATCGGTGCGGATGGTGTCGATCATCTGGAGGGCGCGGTGGGCCGAGGCGCCTTTGGCGATATATTCGGCCGAGACATAGGCGGCGAAGAACTGGGCGGTGATGCCGCCTTCCTTCATGCGGGGGATGTCGGTGTGGCCTTCGGAACGGCGGAGGCCGAGATCGAGACCCTTGAGCGTGTCGCTGGTGACGTCGTTGTGGGTGTCGATGAGGAGCGCCGAGCGGTGGACTTTCATCACTTCGGCGCCGGTCCAGGATCGCTTCGACTGGGCGAAGGCGGGCAGGAGAAGACACAGGGCGATGGCGAGAGCGCGGGCGGAGGGCATGGGTTGTATTGTCGCATTGCTACACTCGGTTTCGTGACGTTGAGGCGGAGGGAACTGCTGGCGTTTGCGCCGGGGATGTCGTTGGCGCAGAGCGGCGCGGGTTTGCGGCTGGCGGGTCCGGCGGAGGAGAAAGCGTTGCGGCGGTGGATTGTGTGGCTGGCGGAGGCGTTGTATGCGATGCAGCCGTCGCTGCCGGGGGATGTGAAGGACTGTTCGGGGTTCGTTCGGTTCTGCTACAGGGAAGCGCTGCGGCGGCACGACCGCGAGTGGGCGGAGCAGACGGGGCTGGACGGGATTCCGGCGCTGCCCGACGCCAAGGGCGCGGCGGAGATATATGCGCGACTGGGCGGCGCGGTGTTCCGCGTCAGGCCGGGGCGTTACAGGCCGGGAGACGAGCGCAATGGCAGCTACCGGCACTTCGCCGACGCCGAGCATCTGATGCGGTACAACTGCGTCAGGGTGGCGGGCGAGTTGAGGGCGGCGCGGCCGGGCGACCTGTTGTTCTACCGGCAACTGGCTCCGTCGCAGCCGTTTCATTCAATGGTGGTGACGGGCGCGGCGGTGGTGTACCATACGGGTCCGGAAGGAAGTTGGGCGGGCGAAGCGAGGCGGCTGACTTTCGAGGAACTGCGGCGGCATCCGCAGCCGCGGTGGCGGCCGGAAGCGGGCAATCCGAACTACCTTGGCGTCTTCCGTTGGACGATTATGGAACAGGGCTAAAGCATGAGATCGACTTCGGTTCTTTGGGCAGCCTTGCTGCTGGCGGGCTTGAGCGCACCGGCGCAGGTGGACGAGGCGCGGCGGTATTTCTCGTTGTCGACGGAGGGCCCGGTGCGGGCGGGCGGGACCGTTCCGGTGAGGGTGTCGGCTCAGGGGGTCGATACGCTTGAGTTCCGGTTGTACCGGGTGAACGATCCGGTGAAGTTCTTCGAGACACTCAGCGATGCGCATTCGGCGGGCCAGTCCGCGCGGCGGCGTCCGAAGGCGGTGACGCCGATCGAGAAGTTCGACGAGTGGCGGCGGATTGTGCGCGCGGCGATGCGCGATCTGGGCCGGGCGCAGTTCGGTCGTGAACAGCGCAGGGAGATCCGGGCGCGGTTGAATCCGCCGGCGAAAGGGCCGGCGATGGCTCCTTCGGCGAAGGGCGTGGCGACGGAGTATGCGCAGGCGCCGCTGCTGAATCCGCAGCAGGTGGTGCGGGTATGGAAGCAGACGGTGAAGGCGAAGACGCGATGGGATAGCGTGACGGTGCCGGTTCAATTGAGTCAGAAGGGGCTGTACTTGCTGGAGGCGACCGATGGGCGGTTGCAGGCGTACACGATCCTGTCGGTGACCGATCTGGCGCTGCTGACCAAGGCCGAACCGGGGCGGGTGCTGGTGCGGGTGGTGGACCGCGTCAAAGGCGCGTCAGTGGATGGCGTGGCGTTGCGTCTGTTTGACCAATCGCGGGCCGAGGCGGCGGGAGAGCAGACGACCGCCAGCGGGGAGGCGTTTGAGTGGCGCAGTCAAAGGAACTACCCGGAAGGGCTGGTTGTGACGGCGCGGAAGGGCGATGAGTTTGCCGTCACCACGATCGATTCCTGGGCGATGGGCGGCGACCGTGAAGAGTTGACAGGCTACGTCTACACCGACCGGCCCGTTTACCGTCCAGGCCATCCGGTTCATGCGCGGGCGATCGTTCGCCGCCCGACGCTTGAGGGCTATGAACTGCCCTCCGACTCCAGCGTCGAAATCGAGATTACCAATCCGGACGACGGCACGGTGCTCAAGAAGAAGGCGAGGCTGTCGGCGGCGGGTACGGTGTCGGCGGATGTGACGCTGGCCTCCGATGCGCCGCTGGGTTATTACGCGGTGAAGGTGAGCAGCGGGGAGGCGAGCGCGTATGGCGGTTTCCATGTGGAGGAGTACCGCAAGCCCGAGTATGAAGTACGCGTGCGGACCGATCAGACGAGGATTCCGCAAGGCGAGCAGGCGGTGTTCCAGGCGACGGCCAGATACTACTACGGCGAAGCGGTGACGAATGCGAAGGTTGAATGGTCGCTGTTCCGCAGCCGGTCGTGGCCGCCATGGTTCGATGCGGGAGAAACGGGGTTGGAGGATGGCGGGGACGAGGAGGGCGCCGACGGGATCTCCCATGGGTCCGAGACGGTGGCGGAGGGCAAGGGGGAGTTGGACAGCCAGGGGCGGATCACGATTCGCGTACCTACGTCCCGAGGCAAGACCGATCTCCGCTATGGTCTGCAAGTGAATGTGACCGACTCGGCGGGCCGCGAGATTTCGGGTGCGGCGTCAGTGACGGCGACGCGCGGACCGTATTTCATTTCAGTCGAGCCGGCGAGGTATTTGACCGCGCAAGGCAGCGAGGCGCGGCTGCATGTGCAGGCGCGGGACTACGACGGCAAACCGGTGAGCGGCGTCGCGTTTCAGGTCGGCGTTTCCGAGTACATATATAAGAAGCCGGCGCAGGCTGCGTTCACCACGATGAGCGGAACCACGGGCGCGGACGGCCGCGGCAGCGTTTCGTTTGTTCCGCCGAAGGGCGCTGTCTACAGGGCTCGCGTGACGGCTGTGGCGCCGACAGGAGTCACGCTGGACGGCGACTGCTACCTGTGGGTGGAAGGCGCGGGATTCGACCTGCCGGGTGAGGAACGCATCCAGATTGTCCCGGACAAGAAGAGCTACAAGGCGGGCGAGACGGCGAAGATTCTGGTGGTGACGGGCGGGCCGGCGCATGTTTGGGTGTCGGCGGAAGCGCGCGGCGTGTTGTGGCAGCGCTGGGTCGAGGTGAAGGAATCGTCGGTGACGGTGGAGGCGAAGGTCGAATCAGCGTGGGAGCCGAATGTCTACATCGAAGCGGTGTTTGTCCGTGACGACGTATTGCACCGCGGTTCAAAGATTCTGAAAGTGCCGCCGTCGGAGAAGTTGCTCACCGTGGATGTGGCGGCGGACAAGGCGTCGTATCAGCCGGGCGAACCGGCGGTGTTCAGGGTGAGCGCCGCTGATGCGCAGGGCAGGCCGGTGGCGGCCGAATTCAGTTTGGGCGTGGTGGACGAATCGATTTACGCGGTGAAGCGTGAGGCGGTGCGGGATATCAAGGACGTCTTTTACGGCCAGCAGTGGAACCGCGTGGGGACGGATTCGTCGCTGTCGTTCTACTTTGGAGGGGCGGCGGGCAAGAGCCGCGTGCAACTGGCCCAGGGCGTTGCGCCGAAGTCCGTCCGATTCGGGCAATTGAAGGACGAGAGGCTGGCGGAACCGCGGGTGCGGAAGGATTTTCCAGACACGGCCTACTGGACGCCGGCGTTGATGACCGGCGCGGACGGCAAGGGCGAGGTGCGGTTCGCGTTCCCCGATTCATTGACCACATGGCGGGCGACGGCGCGTGGAGTGACGGCTGACACGAGAGTCGGGCAGGCGATTGGACGGACGCTGGTGAGGAAGAACCTGATCGTGTCGGTGGCCGCGCCGAGGTTCTTCACGGAAGGCGATGAGGTGGTGCTGCCGGTGATCGTTCGCAGTTCCCTGCCCGCCACGGCGCAGGTGAAGGTCAGTTTGGATGCGACCGGTCTGGAGTTTGTCGAAGGCGGGACGAAGCAGGTCGAGGTGGAGCCGAGGGGCGAGGCGGTGGTTGACTACCGTGTGCGCGTGAAGGCGGGCAAGGAGGTCACGCTGCTGGCCAAGGCGCTGAGCGGGCAGGAGTCCGATGCGCTGGAGTTGAAGCTGCCGGTGGAGCCTCCAGGACTGGATTACGTGACATCGAAGAGCGGCGTGATGGAATCGCAGACGTCCGAGGGCGCGGCGATGACGTTTGATGGGCGGTCGATCCCGCATACGCGGACGCTGGAGTTGGAGGTGGCGCCGTCGGTGGCGGGCACGCTGTTTTCGGCGCTCGATTACCTGACGTCCTACTCGTATGGATGCACGGAGCAGACGATGTCGAGCTTCATGCCGAACATCGTGGTGGCGCAGGCGATGAAGACGTTGAAGCTGCCCGATGCGATCGACAAACGCGCACTGGACAAGAAAGTGAAGGCCGGATTCGAGAGGCTGGCGGCGTTGCAGCACGACGATGGCGGATGGGGCTGGTGGGCGTCCGATGAGACCGATCCGTTCATGACGGCCTACGTCGCCTGGGGGTTAAAGGAAGCCGGCGACGCCGGATACACCGGGTACGATTACATTGCCGGGCGGGCGGCCGATGCGGTGCGGAAGCAGTTTGACCAGCGGACACCGAAGACGAAGGCCGATATCGGCGCGTGGCAGTTGCATGCGCTGGCGCGGATGGGCAAGGCGAACAAGCGGGACATGGACGCGGTCTGGGAGAGGCGGAGCGAACTGAGCAGCCTGGGCTGGGCGCTGATGGGTCTGGCCAGCCAGTCGATGAAAGACGCGCGGACGCAGCAGATCGGCTTGCAGTTGGACATGCTGGCGAAGCGTTCCGGCCCGTATGTGTGGTGGCCCGCCGAGCGGGACATTATGTTGGACTTCGCCATCGACGCGCCGGTCGAAGCGACTTCGTTTGCGCTGAAGTTCATGGCGGCCGACAACGCCAATTCCGCGTTGGTCGCGCCGGCGGCCAAGTGGCTGTTGTCCAAACGAACTCAGGGCGCGCGCTGGCAGAGCACGAAACAGACGGCATTCGCCGTGTTTGGGCTGACCGAGTACCTGAGCAGGACGAGGGAACTGGAGCCGGATTTCACGGCCCGGGTGACAGTGAACGGGCGCGAGGTTTTGCGGAGGCGGTTCACATCGCGCGACGTCTTTGAACAGCCGGTGAAGGTGGCATTGACGGGGCTGGAGACGGGCGAATCGTTTAACCTGCGGGTGGAGAAGTCCGGCGACGGACGGCTGTATTGGACGGCCAGGGCGGGCATGAGGCTGCTGGCCGGCAGCGTGGCCGAGCCGGCGGATTCCAAGCTGAGTCTGCGCAGAGAGTATTTCATGCTGTCGCCGGTGAACGAGGGCGGCCGGATTGTCTATCAATTGATCCCATTTGACGGCCAGGCGAAGCAGGGCGACCTGATCGCCTGCCGGTTGACGGTCAGCGGCGCGGACCACCGTTATGTCCTGATCGAAGACCCATTGCCGTCGGGCGCGGAGGTTGTCCCGAGGGACGACCTGTATCAGGTGAAAGGCGCGCCGCCATGGTGGCGGGCGGCCTGGGCGAGGCGTCAGGCGAGGGACACGAAGATGGCGTTTCTTGAATCGTGGCTGCCGAAGGCGGGCGCTGAGTTCATGTATCTGTTCCGGGTGACGACGGCGGGCACGATTCAGGCAAGCCCGGCGCGGGTGGAGCCGATGTACCAGCCGGAGATCTTCAGCTCGTCGGCGGCCGGGAAGTTTGAGGTGAAGAGGCCATGACGGTGAAAGAGACGTTCCAATTGGCGGCGGGCGATGTGAGGTCGAAGCCGTTGGCCCCGTTCATCGGCGCGGCGGCCGTGGTGGTGTGGTGGAGCTTGTTTTACGTCTGGCTCAGCCTGCCGTTGGGCGGGTTTGCGGCGCTGACGGCGGTGGTCGTGGGCGGCATGTTGCTGGCCGGAGGGCTGGGCTTACTGATTCGACAATCGGTGATCCTGTACCGGCGGCGCAAAGGCAAATTCTCGCGGCTGTTTCCGCCGAGCGCAATCTGGGTGGCGAAGCCGGTGTTCTGGGTGTTTGGTATGGGGCTGCCGTGGTTGCTGATCCACTGGGTGCCGGATTTCAAGAGCATGGGCGCGCAGGCGGGGAGCGCGGCGGTGCGATTCACTCTGGCCGTCCTGCTGTTGGTGACCACGTGGCTGTGGCTTTGGGCGGTGGCGCGGAGGGTTATGGAAGGCGATGGAGAAGAGGGTTGAAATCAGGCCGGGACGCCGGCTGAAGATCGTTGTGGCGATCTCAGTCGAGGCCGGCGGGCAGGCCCTTTGCGGTCCAGGACAACACAGTGGCGCGGCCGTGCCGCCTGAGCAATGCGGCGACGGCGGCCTGGGCGTTGCGGTAGGCGGCGCGCAGGCGGGCCTCGGATGAGGGACGCAGCAGGTTGAGTTCAGTCGAAGCGGCCAATGGCGCGGGTGGAACTGCGCCGGGTTGTTCGAGTTCCTGAACCAGGCCTTCAATAAACCAGCGCGGCAGATTGGCGTGGCCGGCGATGATGACGTGGAGTATTTCGTGGGTCAGGACAGAGTCCAATCGACGCTCCGAGATCAGCCGGGCGGCGCTTTGCAGATGAATGACGCGGCCGCGGGTGGCGGCGGCGACGAAGCCAGGTTCGCCGGTGGCGTCGCGGTAGACGTCGATGCCGGAATAGACACGGATTTCGGGACGGACGGAGGCGGTCATGCCGGTCAGTTGCTCGGCGTGGATCAGGGCGCGTTCAACGGCGGCGGACAAGGGTCCGGCGGGGGTGGCGGTGGTGGCGAGGATGTCGACGCGGTTGGTCTTCGACGAGACCCAGTGGATGTCCTGGGCCGAGATCCCAAGCCTGGTTCCGGGAAAGTAGGCGGCCAGGATCTGGCGGAAGTCATGTCCTGCAAGACCGCGTTGCTCCGCCCCTGTCTGGCAGAGTCCGACGCCATGGCCGCGGCCCCATCCGCTGAAGACGACTTCGTTTGCGCGCATCTGGTGGGAGAACAGTTTGCTGCGGAACCTGTCCCATCCGAGGGTACGGCCCAGGCGGAGGTAGAACCTTTCGGCGTCAAGCGGGCGGCCGTTGAGCAGCAGCGATGCGACGCGTCCGGTAGCGGTGCGGCGGACGATCTCGATGGAATCAATCGCGGGCAGACCGAATGCCGCGGCCAGCGCGGGGAGCGGGTAGGCGGCGGTCCAGTTCTGGCGTCCGGCGGAGAGGCAGAAATCGTCCTGGACACCGCGCAGATAGAGCCGGGCGGCGGCGGGCCAAACGGCGCCGGCGTTTTCGGTGTGGCCGCCGCAATGTTCGGTGTAGAAGATGCGGGCGGGTTTGCCGGCGTACCAGAGGATCAGCCCATGAGTGGCTTCGGCGGCGGCGCGGTGGCGTGCCGTGAGCGAACGAACCCGGAGGTCCTGGCAGTGCGTGGTTTCACAGAGGTCGAAGCCATTGGCGCGGTGGCGGCCGAGGTTGGCGCGGGCATAGGTGCGGGCGGCGACCGACATCGCTTTCAGCGCTTCCATCGACTTGAACCCGCCGGCTTCGCCCGCCACGGTGGCGGCGACGTACTCTTCGATATCCATCGAGACGGGCTTCGCCTGACCGGCGAGTTTCACGCGCACGGGCTGGGCCGCGGCGGTGAACGTCACGGAGATGAAAATCAGCGCAAGCCAGCGCGCCATGCGGCAAAGACCTCCCCGGCGATGGGCGCGGCGCCGGCGCCGCCGGTCCCTTGAAAGCAGAAGACGGCGAGCGCGATGTCGCGGTTGAATCCGGCGAACCACGCGCCTTCCTTCGTTGTGCCGGTCTTGCCGGAGACGCCCTCGCCCGCGGCGACCGATGTTCCCCGTTTGACCGATTCGTCCAGGCCGGCGTAGATCGGGGCGAATTGCGGTTGTGCCGTTGAACGCTCGATGGCCAGCCGGCGGTAGGCGCGGGCCAGCGCGAGGGGCGTGCATTTGACGCCATCGATGCCGAGCGCCTGGAGGACGAGCGCGTCGCGGGTTCCTGCAAAACCCGCTGTGAAACCGGACGCTTGAAGCTCCCGCCGCAAGACGTCAGGCGTCAGATGGGCGGCCATGGCGGCAAACCAGCAGTTGCACGACAACGCCAGAGCCTCGGTTGCGCTGAGCGGTTCGCTTGTGACCGGATGGCTGCAATCGAGACGCTGGCCGGCGACTGTCAGCCGGCGGCGGCAGATCGCGGACTCGACGCCGCCGCGCAGCAGAGCTTTGAGCGTGAATGGCTTGATCGCCGAACCGGGCGGCGATTGGCCGGTTTTCATCCAATCCGGCCTGTGGCGGGCGAGCAGGGCGCCGTCCGGGATCCGCAGCACGGCCGCGGACCCGTCGCGAGCCTTGAAGGCGCGGGTGACGGCGTCCTGCAGCGTCTCCCGCATCACTCCGTTGAAAGACATGGCTGGCTGATCGCGCGAGGGCGGGCTGAAGCCCTTCGCAGGCTGAAGCCCGCCCCACCTGGGGGCATGACTTTCATTTATTTTTGTGGGCCAGCGGCTCATGGGAACTCCATCCCGAACAGGGGACGGTATTTGTCGGGCATCCTCACGGGGCGGCCTGTCGAGTCCAGGAAGACGTGCTTTGTTTCGCCGGTGACGAGCAGTTGGCCGGTCTCGGCGTTGCGGATCTCGTAGGCGAAGGTCAACATACGCGGGTTGGCCACGGCGATGCGGCCTTCGGAGAGGATTTCGTCGTCGTAGAGGGCGGGCGCGTGATAGCGGCAATGGGCGTCGACGACGGCGAGGCGGAGAAGGTCGTCGCGCTCCATGTCGCGGTAGCGGACGCCCCGGATGCGGCAAAGCTCGGTGCGGGCCATTTCCATCCAGACCAGGTAATTGGCGTGGTAGACGACTCTCATCTGGTCGGTTTCGGCGTAGCGAACACGGAAGCGGACCTGGGATTTTTCGGGAAGCTGCACGATCCATTTTATCCTGCAAGCAGGCGCTGAAACGGCGGTCCGCCGGGCGGCGTCTGCTAGGATGACGATTGATCCGATGAAGATTCAAGTCCTGTTTTTTGGCATGGTGAAGGAGATTACCGGCCAGCCAGACAGCGTTGTCGAGTTCGACGATGGCGCGACGGTGGAAGCGGCATTCGAACATTTCGCTGCCCGGTT
This sequence comes from uncultured Bryobacteraceae bacterium, assembly GCA_947084845.1. Lineage (GTDB taxonomy): Bacteria > Acidobacteriota > Terriglobia > Bryobacterales > Bryobacteraceae > PNKE01. Next base: position 10,154 of record CAMTUE010000006.1, read on the forward strand.
CCCCGCCCTGCGGCCGATGTCGCGGAGCCTTGTGCTGGCCGTGAACCAGCAGTTTGTCCCGCGCGCGCATCCTTTGAAAGATGGCGATGAAGTGGCGTTCATGCCGCCGGTGAGCGGCGGGTCGGGCGAATGGCTGCAAATGATCGAAGATCCGCAGGGACATTTCTTCGCGCTCACCCGTGATCGGATCGACGCGCAAGCACTTTCCGCGAGGCTGGTCGAGGGGCGGGACGGCGCGGTGGTGACTTTCGACGGCGTTGTACGGAACAATTCGAAAGGCCGCCAGACGGACTTCCTTGAATACGAAGCGTACGAAACCATGGCGATCCAGGTGATGGCGCGGATCGGCCGCGAGATCGCCGCGGCGCATGGCATCAGCCGGATCGGGATTGTCCACCGGATCGGGCGGTTGGAGATCGGCGAATCGAGCATCGTCGTCGTCGTCACTTCGCCGCACCGGAAGGCGGCGTTCGAGGCGTGCGGCGATGCGATGGACCGGTTGAAGAGACTGGTTCCGGTCTGGAAGAAGGAACATTTCGCCGATGGCGAGGTGTGGGTGGAGGGCGCTTGGGACGCTACCGTAACGCAATCCTGACAGCCGCTGCCGGCACACTCGCACTTGCCGCCGCCCTGTTTGCGCAGGACCAGCCTTTCTATAAGGTGGACGTGCGGCTGGTGCGCATGTTGGCCACGGTGAAGGACCCGATGGGCAAGCTGGTGGGGGGGTTGGAGAAGACGCATTTCCGGGTCTTTGACAATGGCGTTCCGCAGGAGATCGCCCTTTTCGAACGTAATACCGAGCAGTCGCTGTCGATCGCCCTGCTGGTGGACAGCAGCCGTTCCACGGAGCGCGAGAAGCGATATGAAGTAGACAGTATCAACAAGTTTGTCTCCAGGTTGACGGGCGAGGGCAATCCCGGCGACACCCTGGCGCTGTTCAGTTTCAACACGGACGTCACCGCGCTCACATCGTTCACGCGCGCCCGCGGCGTGATCCGCAGCGGACTCGGCAGGTTGAAGAGCGAGGGCGGCACGGCTTTGTATGACGCCATCTATTTAGCTGCCGGCGAACTCCGCCGGCGCGAGGGCCGCCATGTCGTCCTGGTGGTCAGCGACGGCGGCGACACCGTTTCCAAACTCCCGTTCCAGAAGGCGCTGGAAGCGCTGCACAGTGCCGACGCCGTGCTCTACGCCATCGTCACCGTGCCGGTCAAAGGCGAGGCGGGGCGAAATCTGCGCGGTGAGAACGCATTGATCACTCTCTCCACCTGGACAGGCGGGCAGTTCTTCATGCCCACGCCTGGCGCCGACCTCGACGATGCCTTCGCGCGTGTCATCCGCGACCTGCGCACACAGTACCTGCTCGGCTTCTATCCAAAGAACCTGCCGCCGACCAAGGAGCGTTTCCACAAAGTGACCCTCGAAGTGGACCTCGATCGCCACACCGTTTTGTCCCGCAACGGCTACTTCTCCGACGACGTCCTGCCGGCCGGGCTGCAAGGCGGCCCTAAACCGCTGGAAGCGCCCCCTGGGGTACGATAATTCATGGAGGGCATTTTGCCGAAGTCGAAAGCGCCGGCGCAGACGTTCGAAGAGGCCTACTATCTCAAGAAGCTGGTGGAGACCCAGGCAAGGGTCCGCGTGAGGCTCGTGACTGGGGAGCAGTACGAAGGCTCGATCGAATATTGGGACGCGGGGTTCATTCGTCTGACGCGGGAGGACGGCCCTAACTTATTCATTTATAAAGAGCAGCTGCGCTATATTGAAGAATTCGAAAAGGACTGACGCGACCTCCCCACCCCATGCCCGGATACCTGGAAACTGCCATCGACATCGCGCGCGAAGCCGGCTCGCTCATCGCGCATTACTATGAACGGCGTATCGGCTTCGAACTAAAAGGCGACTACGACCTGGTGACCGAAGCTGACCGCGCGAGCGAAAAACTCGTCGTCGAACGCCTCAACTCCTACTTCCCGGCTCACTCCGTCCTCGGCGAAGAGGGCGGGTTGCGCGACAACAAATCTGAATTCCGCTGGTATGTCGATCCGCTTGACGGGACGACAAACTTCGCCCACGGCTACCCGATGTTTAATGTCACGCTGGCGCTCGAGCGGGACGGCGAGATGCAGTGCGGGGTGATCTTCGATCCGCTGCGGCAGGAGATGTTCGCCGCCGAACTCGGCGGAGGCGCATTCCTGAACGGGCGGCGGATCCATGTGTCACAAGCCGCGCAACTGGAAGCGGCCCTCCTGGCCACCGGTTTTCCGTCGCGCAAGCGGCATGAGAGTGTAAATGTTCATTTCTTTCATCAGGTCGCGATGGTGACGCACGGGGTCCGGCGCAGCGGTTCGGCCGCCCTCGATTTGGCCTACGTCGCCTGCGGGCGGCTGGATGGATTCTGGGAATTCGGGCTTAACCCCTGGGACATGGCGGCTGGCCTGCTGATCGTTCGGGAGGCGGGCGGACGCACGACGGACATGACGGGCGGACCCGCTCTGGTTGACGGCAAACACATAGCAGTAAGCAATTCGGCGATCCACGACCAGTTGCTCACGCTGTTCGGAGACGTCTTCCAGGGGCGGTACCGCTACCCGATTCCGGGGCTCTGATCCGGCGCGGGCACGCCTTCCCTTGCCTTTACTTCAAGTACTTCGAAATGCTACCCTAAGCGATTGATAATGCGCACCATCGACCTGATTCAACGGAAGCGGAATGGCGAGGAGTTGCTCCCCGAGGAGATCGACTGGCTAGTATCCAGCTACAACCGGGGCGAGATCCCCGACTACCAGATGTCCGCCTTCCTCATGGCCGTGTTCTTCCAGGACATGAGCGATGCGGAGGTGGCCGCGATGGTGCAGTCCATCATCGCCTCCGGCGAGAAGCTCGACCTGTCCTGCGTCGCCGGACCCAAGGTGGACAAGCACTCCACCGGCGGCGTGGGAGACAAGACCAGCCTGATCGCCGCGCCGCTTGCCGCGGCCGCGGGCATCAAGGTTCCCATGGTTTCCGGCCGTGCATTAGGCCACACGGGCGGGACGCTCGACAAGCTGGAGTCGATTCCAGGGTTTAACACCAACATCGACCGCGAGCAGTTCATCGCGCAGTTGAACGAAATCGGCATCGCGCTGATCGGTCAGAGTTCGACGATGACGCCGGCCGACGGCAAATTGTATTCGCTTCGCGATGCCACCGCGACGGTCGAATCGATTCCGCTCATCGCTGCCTCGATCATGTCGAAGAAACTCGCCGCCTCGCTCGACGGCCTGGTTTTGGACGTGAAGGTGGGCGCCGGGGCGTTCATGAAACGCCAGATTGATGCCCGCCGCCTGGCCCAGTTGATGACCACGATTGCCCGGCGCGCCAACCTGCGCTGCCAGGCCCTCATCACGGACATGAACCAGCCGCTCGGCTATGCCGTCGGCAACGCGCTCGAAATCATGGAAGTCTCGCAGACTCTGCAGAACGCCGGTCCCGTCGACCTGACGCGCATCTCGCTGGAACTGGCCGCGCGCATGATCCAGCTCGGCGGTCTCACCGAATCGCTCGACGATGCCCGGGAAGTGGCCCAGGCACGGCTGCTGGACGGATCGGGCTACGCCAAGCTGAAGCAGGTCATCGAGGCCCAGGGAGGAAACTCGCAGGTCCTCGACCGCTTCGACCTGCTGCCCAACGCAACGGGCGCGATGGAGATCACTTCGCCGCGCGCCGGCTACGTTTCGATGATCGACGCCGAGGAGATCGGCTCGGCCTCCACCATGATCGGCGCCGGCCGCGACACCAAGGACCAGCAGATCGACCCGGCGGTCGGCGTGATTCTGGAAGTGAAATCCGGCCAGCGAGTGGAAGCCGGCTCGGTTCTCTGCCGCCTTTACTACACGGATGAAGCGCGCCTTGAGGAGGCCGCCGAGCGCATCGAGGATGCCTTCCGCATCTCCACCGTCGCGCCTGAAGCGCGTGAACTGATTCTCGAGGTCGTCGGCTAGGGCGGGTCCCCCGGGACCCTCTTCCTGCCGCGAGGCGTCACGATGGACCGATACACAGGGCTGCTGGGCCTGGTCCTGATCCTGGCCCTCTGCTACCTTCTTTCGACATCACGCAAGTCAATCCGCCCCTCACTGCTGCTTTGGGGCCTGGGCCTTCAGTTCGGCTTCGCCTTCCTGGTGTTGAAGACCGACTTCGGCAAACTTTTCGAACTGGCCAGCGTCGCCGTAAACGCTCTGCTTGAATACACCGAGAGCGGCAGCCAGTTTCTCTTCGGTCCGCTGGGCGCGAAATCCGGACCCTTCGGCGTGGTCTTCGCCTTTCAGGTGCTGCCCATCGTCATCTTCATCGCGTCGCTGTTTTCGATCCTCTATTACTTCGGCGTGATGCAGATTGTCATCAAGGGCATGGCGTACCTGATGCAGCGCATCATGGGCGCATCGGGAGCCGAATCCACCAACGTCGCCGCGTCGATCTTTATGGGTCAGACCGAGGCCCCGCTCACCATTCGCCCCTTCCTGCCCCGGTTGACCGAGAGCGAACTGTTCACCATCATGACCTGCGGCATGGCCCACGTCTCCGGCGCGGTGATGGCCGCTTACGTCAAAATCGCCGGCGTCGATATCAAGCACCTGCTGACCGCCGTCATCATGACCGCTCCGGCAACCCTGCTGCTGGCGAAGATCCTTGTTCCCGAAACCGGAGTGCCCGAGACCGCCGGCACAGTCAAGATCGAAGTCGAAAAGCCGGGCGTCAACGTCATCGACGCAGCCGCCCGAGGAGCCGGCGACGGGCTTCAACTCGCCCTGAACATCGGCGGCATGTTGATCGCCTTCCTGGCGCTGATCGCCATGGTGAACGGGATGATGGGCTGGGCACATTCCGTCGTCTCATTCATCCCGGAGTCGATGCAGAAGCTGTTCGGCATCATCTTCGCCCCCGTGGCCTGGGTGCTTGGGGTGAGTTGGAAGGACGCCTCGGCGGTCGGCGACCTGCTCGGCACGCGCATGGTGCTCAACGAATTCATCGCCTTCCTCCGGCTTGGCGAGATCAAGAGCACGCTCGACAACCGTAGTTTCGTCATCACCACATTCGCCCTTTGCGGATTCGCCAACTTCAGCTCAATCGCCATTCAGATCGGCGGCATCGGAGCGCTGGCGCCCAGCCGCAAGTCTGACCTGGCGCGCCTGGGATTGAAGGCGATGATGGCCGGGACCCTGGCTAATTTCATGTCAGCCTGTATCGCGGGGTTGTTGCTGTGATCACGGAAGCCGCCGCCTACCTCCGTCAAAGAATCGCTGACTGGCCTGAAACGGCAATCGTTCTGGGGAGCGCCCAGGCGTCATTCGCCGAGGAACTCGTTAAGCCGGTCACAATCGATTTCAACGAAATCCCCGGTTGGCCCGCTCCGTCGGTACAGGGCCATGCGGGGAAGTTGGTCATCGGTGAAGCGGCGGGAGTCCCGGTGACCCTGGTCAGCGGGCGCGTCCATCTCTACGAGGGCTGGACGCCGCGGCAGGTCGTCTTTGGTGTCCGTGTGCTTGGTTTGCTTGGATTGAAGCGGCTGATCCTGACCAACGCCGCCGGCGGCATCAACCCGTCGTTCCGGCCAGGTCTCCTGGTCCTGATCACCGACCACATCAATCTTCAAGGATCGAATCCGCTTGTCGGACCAAACGAACCGGAGTTCGGCCCGCGCTTCCCGGACATGACGCGCGTCTACTGCCCTCGACTACAAGCCAAGGCGATGGAAGCCGCGGCCGAATGCGGCGTCGAACTGGGCCAGGGCGTCTACGCGGCCATGCTTGGCCCTTCCTTCGAGACCCCGGCTGAGATCAGGTTCCTTCGCACAATCGGCGCCGATCTGGCCGGCATGTCCACGGCGCCCGAAGCCATCACGGCGAATCACATGGGCATCCGCATCCTCGGCATTTCGACGGTCACCAACATGGCCTCGGGCATGCAAGCTGAACTCAGCCACCAGGAAGTCCTCGAAACAGGCATGGCGTCGGCATCCGCGCTGGCCTCGCTTTTGATGGCTCTTCTGCCTAAACTGAAAGCGTGAGCGGCTCCCTCGATCAACTCCTTTCCGCGGCCATGCGGGCGCGTGAGAATGCCCGTCCGGACTATTCGGGCTTCAAGGTCGGCGCGGCGGTCGAGGATTCCGATGGCCGCATCTTTGGCGGGTGCAACGTCGAATCGGCCTCTTACGGCCTGACGATCTGCGCCGAACGAACCGCTCTTTTCTCCGCCATCGCCGCCGGGTCCAGATCCTTTCGCCGCGTCATCGTCGTCACCGCCGCCGATCCGCTGACGCCCCCGTGCGGGGCCTGCCGCCAGGTCCTTTGGGAGTACTGCGGCGATGTCGAAATCACCCTCGCCAACCTCGCCGGCTCGACCCGTGTCTTCCGTCTCTCCGCGCTGCTACCGGAACCTTTTGATGCAAAGAATCTTGATTAGCCTCATCCTTCTGTCCGCCGCCCTGTTCGCGCAGAAACCCGCCGATCTTATCGTCACGGCCGGCACGGTTGTCACCATGGACGAACAACGCCGGGTGATTGCCGGCGGCGCTGTCGCTGTCGCGGGCGGCCGGATCGTTGCCGTCGGGACGAAGCCTGAAATCGAAAAAGCGTATAAATCGAAGAGCCGTATCGACCGCCCCGACGCGATCCTTCTGCCCGGCCTCATCAACGCGCATACCCATGCGCCGATGAGCCTGTTGCGCGGCCTCGCCGACGACGTCAACCTCGACACCTGGCTACGCAGCTACATCTTCCCGGCCGAAGCGAAAAACGTCAATGCCGAGTTCGTCCGCTGGGGCGCGCGCCTGGGGATGCTTGAAATGCTGCTCGGCGGCACGACCACCTACGTCGACATGTACTATTTCGAGGACGACATCGCCGAGGTCACCAAACAGGCCGGCATGCGCGCCGTCCTCGGCCAGACGATCATCGGCTTCCCCGCCCCCGACTACAAGACGCCTGAAGCCGCGCTGGCAGGGACGGAGAACTTCATCCTCAAGTGGAAGAACGACCCGCTGATTACGCCCGCCGTCGCCCCCCACGCCGTCTATACCAACTCGCCCGAGACGCTCCGCGCCGCCAGCCGGCTCGCCGACAGGCATGGCGTCCCTCTCCTCATTCACGTCTCGGAAACAAGGGCCGAGGACGTCCCGGTCTTTGAGAAGTACCGCCAGACGCCCACGCGCCTGCTGGCCGAAAACAACGCCATCGCCAAACGCTCCGTCTTCGCCCATGGCGTCTGGATCTCGCCCGACGACCGGCAGATTCTCGTGTCAAATAATGTCGGACTGGTCCACTGCCCGTCATCGAACACCAAACTCGGCAGCGGAGTTCTGCCAACGGCTGAATTCCTCAAAGCCGGTGTCCGACTCGGGCTTGGCACTGACGGCCCGGCGGGCTCCAACAACGACTTCAGCATGTTCGAGGAGATGGACCTGGCCGCCAAACTCGCCAAGGCGAACGCCTCTGATCTGAGCGCGGTCTCCGCCCGCACTGTCCTTGAGATGGCCACCATCGGCGGCGCGCGGGCCCTTCAGATGGACCGCGAGATCGGTTCGCTCGTCGCCGGCAAGAGGGCTGATTTCATCACCGTTTCAACTCTCGCGCCTCACGCCACGCCGCCGCACGACCCTTATTCGATGCTCGTCTATTCGCTCAAGTCAACCGACGTGCAGGACGTCGTCATCGAAGGCCGCACCGTCGTCAGGGATCGCCAGCCGCTCACCCTCGATGCGCCCGCGATTCTGAAGAAGGCGCGCGAGCTCCGCCGGGCCATCGACGCATCGCTCAAGCAATAGCACTGCGGTGCAATTTGTTCCGGGCCGACCGCTCCCGTGGGGGCGGTATGGTGTGCCGCACCTCGCGCTGACGCACGAGGCTCGCCTGAGAACGAGGTGCTTGTGGAGCTTCAGTGCTTTCGATAGAGCTACCGGCGGGCGTCTCATGGCGCTCATGACGCGCGCCACGCGTTTTTGACTGCGATTGCGTACTCATGCGAGCCGCTTGCGTCAGCGAGCGGTAGTGCATCAAATGGCAGCAAGTACCGCCGCGCGTCAGCGGGCCTCTCTGAAGCGCTAAAATTACAGTTTCGGTGCGCCTCTTTTTCACTACCCGCATCCCGTACTTCCACCGGGTCCTGCTTGTCGAAAGCGGGTCCCGCTACCTGCTCGAAGGACTGCTGCCAGGATTCTATTCGTATCACCCCGAGATCCGGCGCGTCGATGTCGTCACCTGCTACCCCGGCGCGCCGGCCAATTTCGACCATACGCGCGGCGAGATCCTGCGTGTCCACAAGTATCAGGGCAGCGACGGCCGCAAGCGTCTATACAACCTGATCCAGGAACGAGGCTACGACATCTGCGGCATCATCTGTTCAGGCGAGGCGGTGATGACGAAGTGGAAGTGGGCCATCGCCGCCAAGGCTCCATCGAAGGTGTTCATCCTCAATGAGAATGGCGATTATTTCTATCTCGACCATTCCCAACTCGCCACCATCCGCCAGTTCGTGATGTTTCGCGCCGGCTTGACCGGCGCGGGAGCCGTATCCACACTGGGCCGCCTCGTCCTGTTCCCGTTCAGCCTTGCTTACCTGCTGGCGTTTGCATGCTGGGTCCACCTGCAAAGAAAGGTCCGTTCTCCATGAAGGCCACATTTGTCACCGAATTCGGCGGAATCGACAAACTCCGCTGTGAAGAGATCCCCACGCCAACGCCCGGCGAAGGCCAGGCGCTGGTCAAGATCGCCTATAGCGGCGTCAACTTCATCGACATCTACTTCCGCACTGGACTCTACCCTGCCCCGCCGCCCGTCGTTCTCGGCATGGAAGCCGCCGGAATCGTGGAAGCCGTCGGGGCCGGTGTCGATACCGTTAAACCGGGCGACCGCGTCGCCTACGCCATGGCGCGGGGCAGCTATGCCGAATATGCCGTGGCGCCGGCGTGGCAACTGGTCAAACTGCCTCAGGCCATCGGCCTCGACATCGCCGCCGCATCCATGCTGCAAGGCATGACGGCCCACTACCTCACCCACTCCACCTATCCGCTTCGCCCCGGCGAGATCTGCCTGGTTCACGCCGCGGCCGGCGGCGCGGGCCAGTGGATCGTCGCCGCCGCCAAGATCCGCGGAGCCCAGGTCATCGGCACAGTCTCCACTGAAGAGAAGGCGAAGACCGCACTCACGCTCGGCTGCGACCACGTGATCAACTACGCCGCCACCGATTTCGCCGTCGAGGTCAAACGGATCACGGAAGGACACGGCGTCGATGTCGTTTACGATTCGGTCGGCGCGGCCACGTGGGAACAGTCGCTCGATTCTCTTCGTCCCAGGGGCCTGATGGTCAGTTTCGGCAACGCGTCGGGACCCGTCGCGCCCATCGCCCCGCTGTTGCTCAACCAGAAGGGTTCGATCTACCTCACCCGGCCCTCGCTCGGTCATTACACGTCCAAGCGTGAGGAACTCGAATGGCGGGCTTCCGACGTCTTCAACTGGATCCAGGGCGGCCTCTACACGCCGCACATCTTCAAAACCTATCCGCTCGCCCAGGCCGGCGATGCCCACGCCGACCTCGCCTCCCGCAAGACCACCGGCAAGCTCCTGCTTCAGATCTGAGGCGCGCATGACCAAACGAACCCGCAGGCTCTTTCTTTTCGTCCTGACGGCTCTATCGGCATGGGGCCAGGGCGCAACCGCCCCTTACAAGGTCTTCGACACCAAACCGGTCATCACCCACGGCCCGATTCTGCTGAACCCCTCCGAGACCGGCGTCTCCATTCTCTGGACCACCGATACGCCCTGCCACTCGAAGGTCCTCTATGGAATGACAGCGCTGGACCAGACTTTCGAACCTGCCGATCACGGGCTGCTGCCGGTTTCCACCCGCCACCTGGTCCACCTCACCGGCCTCCTGCCCGGGCGCGCATACAAGTATCAGATTGTCTCCACGCGCGTCGTCCGAATGAAGGGCTATTGGCCCGACAAGGGTCTCAGCGCCGAAAGCGGCCCCCACACGTTCACGACTCTCGATCGCGGCAAGCGCACGGCCTCATTCGCATTCATCACCGACACGCATGAAGACGTCGACCGAGTCCGCGCGCTCACCGCCATGATCGACTGGAAATCGACGGACTTCCTCGTCCACGGAGGCGACGCCTTCCACACCATCGAAAGCGAAGACCACCTGTTCGACCGCTGGCTCGATCCCGCCTCCGCGGCGCTCAAACAAACGGTTCCGCTCATCTGGCTGCGCGGCAATCATGAAACCCGGGGCGCGTTCGCCCGTGGTGTAAGCGACTACATCATGCCCCCGGAGGGCCGGTTCTATTTCGCCCGCGACCACGGACCCATGCACCTGATCGTGATCGACAGCGGCGAGGACAAGGCCGACTCGACGAACGTCTATGCCGGGCTGAACAGCTTCGCCGCGTATCGCCGCCAGGAGTTCGATTGGTTCACCAGCCACGTCCGGACGGCCGGCCGCATCCGCTCGGCCCCTTTCCGCGTCATCTTTGTCCATCAGCCGCGCTGGGGCTGGGTCGATGGAGAGAACGACGGCTGGACCCGGCTGGCGAACGAGTCGGGCGCCGATCTGATCATCTCCGGCCACACCCATCGCTTCGCCCACATCCTGCCAAAGGAGGGGGCCAACCACTTCCACCACCTCATCGTCGGCCAGGACCAGGTAGCCAGCGTCAATGCGACAAGCGAAGCGTTAACCGTGACCGTTACGGCCCGCGACGGCAAGCCGGTCGAGTCGTTCACGCTGACGCCGCGGCGCTAGGTTCGTGACCGCGTGATTGTGCTCCTTTACGGGAAACCACCACTCCATCACGGTCGTGGCTCTGATCGGAGCCGCGCGCGTCAGCAAGCCCTCATGGCCCTTCTGGCCACCAGAAGTAATGAAAATCTGCAAGGTGATTTTCGACGGAGCGGTCGTCCAGTAGAACCTGATCTTGCGGTCAAAGCGCTAGCGGATCCGCGAGGGCTAGACTGGATTCATGCGCCTCAAGATGTATCAGGTGGACGCCTTCGCCTCGGAGGTCTTCAAAGGCAATCCCGCCGCGATCTGCCCTCTTGACCAGTGGCTTCCGGACGCGGCCATGCAGTCCATTGCGCTCGAGAACAACCTGGCCGAAACGGCGTTCTTCATCCCTAAAGATGACGGTTACCATTTGCGCTGGTTCACGCCGGCCACTGAAGTAGATCTCTGCGGCCATGCGACTCTGGCTTCGGCCTTTATCCTCTTCCGGTTCCTCCGGCCCGAACTCGCGAAGGTCGAATTCGACACGAAGAGCGGCCGGCTGACGGTGGAACGCGACGGGGACTGGCTCACGCTCGACTTCCCTTCCCGGCCGCCTGAAGCGGTTTCGCCTTGCGCCGGGCTGCTGGCCGCGTTGGGCGGCAATCCGGAGGAGGTCCATGCGTCGCGCGACTACATGGTCGTCTACAATTCGGCCAATGAAATCAGGGCTTTGAAGCCGAACATGAACGGGCTGATGGATCTGGACCGCTTTGCCGTCATCGTCACCGCGCCGGGTGACCTCGGTTGCGACTTTGTCTCCCGTTTCTTCGCTCCCGCCCATGGAGTACCCGAAGATCCCGTCACAGGCTCGGCGCACTGCACCCTGGTTCCCTACTGGGCCACCCGGCTGGGCAGGACGGAACTGCTCGCCAGGCAAGTCTCACCGCGCGGCGGCGAACTCCGCTGCCAGCTCACCGGCGACCGCGTCAGGATGTCAGGAAAAGGCGTTTTATACTTGACCGGCGAGATCGAATTCTAGATCAGCAGGTCCAGCGCGCGCCCGATGTCATCCGGGCTGATGTAGAAGTGCGGCGACAGGCGAACCCATCCCTGCCTGGGCGCGCACATCACTCCAGCTTCCCGCAGCCGGGCGTGAACCAGCCGTGAGTCAACCTCTGGTTTACGGATGCTGACGATGCCGGCGCCCGTCTTCGCTGTCCGTTCTCCCCCCATCACTTCGTAGCCCCGCGCCTGCGCACCCGCGGCGATCAAGTCGCCCAGTTTCTGCACCTGGGCCGCCACATTCTCGACGCCCACTTCCAGCAGCAGCTGCATCGAGGCCGTCAGACCAAACGAACCGACTGTGTTCAACGTCCCGCATTCATACCGCCCGGCGTCGGTCCTCAACGCCATGTCGCGCGAGGCGTAGTCGGTGTATCCTTTGACGGTCGTCCAGCCAAATTCGACAGGTTCAATCCGGTCCTGCCAGTCCTGCTGAACGTAGAGGATGCCGTGGCCTTCCGGGCCGAGCAACCACTTGTGGCCGTCGGCGGCCAGCGCCTGGATGTTCATCTTCCGCACGTCCAGCGGGAACGCCCCCAGACCCTGAATCGCGTCCACCAGGAAGAACACGCCGTGCCGCCGGCAGATGGCGCCGATGGCCTCGATATCGGCCCGGTAGCCGCTCAGATACTGGACATAGCTGATGGCCAGCAGCTTTGCGCCGCGCGCCGCTTCCTCCACCTTTTCCAGCGGATCGAGATAGGACAACCACTCCACGCGGACCCCGTGCCACTCCTCTAACTTCTTCCATATGTAGAAGTTGGCTGGGAATTCTTCACAAAACGCCACAATCCTGTCGCCTGCCTGCCATTTCAGTCCCAACGCCACCGTTGCGATGCCCTCGGAGGTGTTCTTGACCATCGCGATCTCGCCCGGTTCGGCGCCGCACAAGCGGGCGCCGGCGATGCGGAAATCGTCGTAGCACTTCATCCATGTGTCGTAATGGAGCGACCCGTTTTCGAGCGCGTCCGCGGTCAGCCATTGCATCGCCGTCGCGGCGCGGCGGCAGAGCGGCGCGACGGCGGCGTGGTTCAAGTAGGTCAGCGTTCTGGTGACAGGGAATTCATCCCGCCACTGCTGCCACATTTCAAGCGTCCCGGCTTCGTTGTAACCCATCTATTCGAGTGTACGTTACATATGTTAGGGAGTGGATTCGCCTCAGTCGAGCGTATACTGTTCAGCAGGCGGACCTGAATAAGGAGCGGCAAGATGATGGCACTCGAACAACTGACTCTTCGAACGATCCTGACGTTGGGTCTGGCTCTCGCCGTGGCCACCCCGCCGGTCAGGGCGCAGGACCAGGCGAAACCTGACGAAAAGAAAGCCGAACAGAAAAAGACCGACGAGAAGAAGAAGATCAAGAATCCCAAGAAGGATGTCGATGCCATCGGTGAGCGCGACGTCGGCAAGGGCATGAACTGGTATTCGATCGAGAAGGAGATCGCGCTGGGCAAAGGCCTGGCACAGGAGATCGAGCGGCAGGCCAAGATTGTTGACGATCCGGTGATCGCCGAGTACGTCAACCGCATTGGGCAAAACCTGGTGCGCAATTCAGACTGCCAGTTCCCCGTCACCATTAAGGTCATCGACACCGAAGAGCCCAACGCGATGGCGCTGCCAGGCGGCTTCTTCTACGTCAACACCGGGCTGATCACCCTGGCCGACAACGAAAGTGAGATCGCCGGCGTGATGGGCCATGAAATCGCGCATATCGCCGCGCGCCATGGCACGAAGCAGGCCACCCGCGGGCAGTTGGTGAACCTGATGACGATTCCGCTGATCTTCATGGGCGGCTGGACCGGCTACGGGATTCGCCAGGCGGCGTCGGTCGCCATCCCGCTCGGCTTTTTGAAGTTCTCTCGCGGTTTCGAGGAAGAAGCCGACATGCTCGGCCTCCAGTACATGTACAAGGCCGGCTACGACCCCAACGGTTTCGTGGATTTCTTTGAAAAGCTCGAAGCCATGAACAAGCGCAAGCCCGGCACTATCGCGGGCTGGTGGAGTTCCCATCCGCCCACGGGCGACCGCATCGTCAAGGCGCAGACCAACATCGAGGAGTTGCTCAAGGCGCGTCCTGAATACGTCGTGACCACTTCTGAATTCGAGGACGTGAAAAGCCGCATCCTCCTGCTGCAGAACCGCCGTCGCGCCACGCCTGAAGACCCCAACCGTCCGACACTGCGCAAGGCTCCGGGCTCAACCGACCCATCCGCTACCGAAGACGACAAGAAGAAGACCGAAGACCCCGACGAGCGGCCCACCCTGAAGCGCCGCAATTAGAGTTCGCCCGCAAGACGGCGGCATCGTCCGCCAGCGCGACGACAGAAGGCCCCGAATCCCGGTTTGGGGCCTTCTGCTGTCAGCACCCGATCCGCATGATCATGGAGCGCCGGCATCACCCATGCCGATCGCGATCCTGTTCGCCAAACTGGCCGGGGTGCGAATATCGGCGGCGAAGCCGATGCCGTCCATCGGCGAGGAGCCGGTCTGAAGCAGACCGCGCGGCCGCGGGCGGCTACACGCTGAATTGGGAATTCTGTCACCCCGCGATGGAGGACGGCAAGCCAGCCGATATCAACTACGTGCACAATCAGACCCGGCTGGGGCTTGAGTACATGCGCGGCCTCAGGGCCGAGGCCCTCCAAGGCGCGCGGACAGTCACGGCGCCGTAGCGCGTTTTTTTTAACCGGGACGGGAGCGCAAGGTGCGTTTGTTGCCGCGACCAAGCCACAACATATAGGCACAGTGAGAGGCCGGCTTCCACGTCCAGAGTTGAGAGCCGCTCCATCTTGCGGTTTTCACACTTTGGGAAAAGGGGCATTGTGTTCCTGTCCCCGTTGACAATCCAGGCCACAACCACCTGACAATGCGCCCCATGCTAAACTACCGTTCAACGCCGGGGATGGCCTCGGCAAGAGGTAAAGTACAAATGGCGCTTCTGGAAGGTTTTCGGGTACAGAACTATCGTGCGTTGCGCGATGTCACTCTTGGAAGGACACTCTCCCATCAGAAGGGTGCCGCACTTACCCCTCTGACCGTCGTTATCGGAAAGAACGGCGTCGGTAAGAGCACTTTGTTCGATGCATTTGGCTTCGTGGCCGATTGCCTGAATCTCGACGTGGAGTCCGCCTGCGAGGCGAAGCCCCGCGGTAGCTTTGAGCGCCTTCGCTCACTCGGATGCAATGAGCCAATCAAGTTCGAAATCTACTATCGGGAAGCGAAGGGCGAGCGTCCGATTACGTACGAGTTAGAGATTGGCCTTGACGAGCGGGGTAGGCCTTGTGTCCGGTCGGAGATCCTGCGACAACGCCGGAAGGGGCAAAAACATGGAAGGCCCTATCCCTTCCTAAATCTCTCGAAGGGTGAAGGCTATGTCTGGGCAGGAGAAGGAGAAGGAGAAGAGGGGCTTGGTACGGACCGTGCGCAAGACGAGGAAGAGACGGCCAAAAGCCGAGTTGAACTCACGGACCTACGGCAACTCGGCATTGCGACTCTGGGGACTCTAAAGGAACATCCCCGGATCAAACGAGTTCGTGACTTTTTGAAGGGTTGGTATCTTTCTTATTTCTATCCTGATGCCGCGCGGGAACATACTAATGCCGGCGCGCAAAAACACCTCAGCATTCACGGAGATAACATCGGAAACGTAGTTCAGTATCTGGAGCGTGAACACAAAATACGGTTCGAAAATATTCTGAGGCGCATTGCCTCGAAGATACCTGGGATTGAAAAAATCGAGACTCATGTTACGGAAGACAAGCGCGTTTTGCTCCGATTCAACGACGGAGCATTCAAGGACCCATTCTATGCGCAACAAATGTCCGACGGGACGTTAAAAATCTTTGCGTACCTACTGCTCTTGGAAGATCCAGACCCGCCTCCATTCCTGTGCATTGAGGAGCCAGAAAATGGACTTTATCATAAATTATTGAATACACTTGCCAACGAATTTCGCGCACACGCAACAGGCAAGAAGAATGCCTCTCAGATATTTGTGACAACGCATCAGCCATACTTCGTAGACGCACTTACCCCAGAGGAAGTCTGGATCCTTGCAAAAGGTCCAGACGGCTTCTCTACACTCCAGCATGTTTCCGAGATTGAAATCGTCATGAATCTTGTCGCAGAAGAACTTCCGTTAGGAGGACTTTGGTACAGCGACTATCTCGATGTGAGCTGATCATGCACATCGAGATTCTGGTGGAAGACCAATCCGGAGCATTGTTGCTTGGACATTTGATCCCAAAGATTATTGGCTGCCATGAGAAACCGCACACTTGGAGAATCCACAGTTACAAGGGAATTGGCAAACTCCCAAAGAACTTGGAAGGGACCATCGCCCCGAACAAGCGCATCCTTCTTGATCAGTTGCCGAGCATTTTGAAAGGATATGGTCGGACGCCCGGCATCGACGCCGTCATTGTAGTCCTGGATAACGATGACCGCGACTGCGCGGTATTCCTCCGCGAACTAGGTGAGTTACTGCGCCAGTGCCACCCGCCGCCAGTGACACTGTTCAGGCTGGCGCTTGAGGAGATCGAGGCTTGGTATATCGGAGACAGAGATGCCGTTCGGAGGGCCTATCCCCAACTCCGGGATCGAATATTCAACACTTACATTCAGGACAGTTGCTGTGGGACATGGGAAGTTTTAGCGGACGCCATTCACCCCGGAGGGTCCCACGCTCTCAAGAAAGCAGGTTGGCCGATTCCAGGGATAGTAAAATGTGAATGGGCAACTCAGATTGGCCCGTTTCTTAACGTCGACCTCAATGACTCTCCAAGTTTTGGCAAGCTACGCGATGGACTGCGCCGAGTTGTTTCTAATAAAACGGTAAGACGTTAATACGGGCCGGGAACACAATCCCTCGTTTCCTGACCCGCCATAACTACACCATCTTGTAGCCTCAGGGTCTCGTCGCGCCTCCGCGCTCCGATGACTCGCCACATCTTCATTGGTTTGACCTGCATCCCGCTCACACTTTGTGTCGTGCCGTATGAGCGCGCATCCAGCATCCGCCAACTTGCGGATCGGGTCGGTCCGCTTCATCCGACTAGGAGTTCGGCCACCCGGCGGATACCGGAGATCTGGCCGCTGGTGAGGTCAGAGTAGAGGTCGCGGAGGTTGCGACGGGGATACTCCTCCAGAATTTCGCCCTGAACCTGGGACAGCCTGAATTGAGCACTTGGCGAATTTGACGAAGGGGACGCACCGCTCCGTCCCCCTCGCTATCTCCTTCTTCATCAGTTACTTGCAACTCGCCCAAACGTCCGTTCGCCCGTCCAGCCCCGCCTCCACCTCGCCCCGCCCG
>CAMTUE010000007.1:0-14215 GCA_947084845.1 uncultured Bryobacteraceae bacterium
GATGGGCGGCGATTGCAAGGGCGGCGAAGGATGATTTCCACAGATGAACGCCGGCGGCGGCTGTGGAAAACTCGCTTCGCTCAAAACACGCCCATACCAGCTATAAGGCTGTCCCGGATTCGTCCCGGATTCCCGGATTCGTCCCGGATTCCGGATTCGGGTCCGCGACGCGATGGTGGAGATCCTGGACCGGACAACACTCTCACAAGTCTGCGCGATGGAAGATGATGCCCGCGCAGAGGCGGCGGCCAACGAACGCAATGTCCTGATGTACTACATCTGACCCGGTTGGCGGTTCCTTGCCTCCATATGACCGCGTCACGGCGGATGCGCCGGAGTCCAGATGCGCTCAGGAATTGGCCGCCCCCCGCCCCAAATCGCCGTTTCCAGTCTGGCTCGCAGCGCATCCAACAATTGAACCCGGTCCCACCGCATCTCCGCGATAAACTATTGGTTAGACTGGGGGCGGGCCAAGCGCGCCTGACGACATTATTACCATGCCTACGGAATCCGATCAGCGAATCAGTATCAATAGTTGGCTCGAAGAAGAGCTCTATCAGCAGTATGTGAACAACCGCGCCGGCGTCGACGAAAGCTGGCAACAGGTCTTTGAGAGCGCGCCCGAGAAGCAGGCCCAGCCCGCCGCGGCCGACTCGCAGGCGCTTGAAACTGCTGTCGTCCCGCCGCCCCTCGCGCCTTCACCCAAGTCGCCCGCCGCGCCCATCGCTCTGAGCCCCGCCGAGTCGCTTGTCCCACTCAAAGGCGCGCCGCTGCGCATCGCCGAGAACATGAACCTCTCGCTCTCGATGCCCACGGCGACCTCGCAGCGCACCATCCCCGTCAAGGTGATCGATGAGAACCGCCGCCTGCTGAACCAGTGGCGCGAACTCCACGGCAAGTCCAAGATCAGCTATACCCACCTCATCTCGTGGGCCATTGTGCGTGCCGTCGCCGCCACCCCAGGGATGAACGACGCCTACGCCGAAGTCGACGATCAGGCCCACCGCATCGTCCGTCCCGAGATCAATATCGGTATTGCAGTCGATGTCGCCGGCCGCGACGGCCGCCGTTCCCTGCTCGTCCCCTGCGTCAGGAACGCCGGCAGGATGAACTTCTTCGAATTCCTCACAGCCTTCGAAGATCTCGTCCAGCGCGCCCGCACCGCCAAACTGACCGTCGACGACTTCCAGGGAACCACCATCTCGTTCACCAACCCCGGCACCGTCGGCACCAAGGCTTCGGTCCCGCGGCTGATGCCCGGCCAGGGCGCGATCGTCGCCACCGGCTCGATCGACTTTCCCGCCGAATACCAGGGCGTCAGTGAAGAGACGCGCGCGCTGCTCGGAGTCTGCAAGGTCATGACGATGACCTGCACCTATGACCACCGCATCATCCAGGGCGCGGAGTCCGGCATGTTCCTCGGCAAGATCCAGTCGCTGCTCGAAGGCGCGGACGATTTCTATGACGAGATCTTCACCGCTACCGGGATGCCCTATCAGCCTGTCCGCTGGCAGACCGACCGCCGCTCGTCGCCGCCAGGGTTCCGTGACGAAAAACGCATGGAGGAGATCGCCAAACAGGCCGCCGTCCTGCAATTGATCAACGCCTACCGCGTCCGCGGCCACCTCATCGCCGACGTGAATCCGCTTGGCGCATCCCTCGGCTATCACCCCGAACTCGATCCCTCGACCTATGGCCTCACCATCTGGGATCTCGAACGCGACTTCATCACAGGAAACCTGGCCCAGTCGGGCGCGGCCCGCTCCGTGACGACTCTCCGCGAAACGCTGGAAACGCTCCGCAACACATACTGCGGCCGCCTCGGCTGCGAGTATATGCACATCCAGCATCCCGAGGAAAAGCGCTGGCTCCAGGAACGCATGGAACCCGAAGCCAACGCCTGGGCGCTTGAACCCGAACTGCGCCGCCGCGTCCTGCTCCGTCTCATCGAAGCCGAGGGCTTTGAGCACTTTCTCCATACCCGCTTCGTCGGACAGAAACGATTCTCGCTTGAAGGCGGCGAATCGGCCATGGTCATTCTCGACGAACTTCTCGAACGCGCCGCGGAAGCCGGCGTGCAGGAAGCCGTCATCGGCATGGCCCACCGCGGGCGCCTTACAGTCCTCGCCAATCTCCTCTCGAAGTCGATGGCCCAGATCTTCGGCGAATTCGAGGGCAACGTCGATCCCGAAATGGCCCAAGGGTCCGGCGACGTGAAATACCACCTCGGCGCATCCGGCATCCAGCGCACCACGTCGGGCCGCGAAATCAAGATCTCGCTCTCGCCGAATCCGTCTCACCTCGAAGCCGTCGATCCGGTGGTCGAAGGCATCGTCCGCGCCAAACAGACTCACATGGGCGACACCAAGCGGCAGAAGGTCCTGCCCGTCCTCGTCCATGGAGACGCCGCATTCGCCGGCCAGGGCGTGGTCGCCGAAACCCTTCAGCTTTCGCAGCTCAAGGGCTACACCACCGGCGGCACCATTCACCTCATCATTAACAATCAGCTCGGCTTCACCTCGACGCCGGATGAAGCCCGTTCGTCGACCTATTGCACCGACGTCGCCCGCACCGTCCAGGCGCCCATCTTCCATGTAAACGGCGACGACCCCGACGCCTGTGTCCGCGCCATCCAGATCGCCTTCGACTACCGCATGCGCTTCAGCAAGGATGTCGTCATCGACATGTTCTGCTACCGCAAGTACGGCCACAACGAGGGCGACGACCCTTCATATACCCAACCGCTGATGTACAAGAAGATCAAAAACCACCCCTCCGTGGCCACGATCTACACCGGTCGCCTCACCCGCGAGGGCGTCGCCGACAAGAGCCTCATCGAACGCGTCAAAAAGTCCATCCAGGAGCGCATGAACACGGCCCATGAAGAGGCCGTCGCCCGCGGCGAAAAGTGGGAACTCCAGGAAGTCACAGAAATCGTCGACGACGACCTCCCGCAATCCTGCCCCCGCACCGCCATCGACGAACCGGCCATCGAGACGATCATCGACGGACTCACCAGTTTCCCCAGCGGCTTCAACCTTCACCCCAAGCTCAAATCCATCGTCGATAAGCGCAGGGAATTTCTCAAAGGCGGCGTCGCCGATTGGGCGCTTGGCGAGGCCCTCGCCTTCGGCTCGCTCGTCCTCGAAGGTACCCCCGCACGCCTCTCCGGCCAGGACAGCGGACGCGGAACCTTTTCCCACCGCCACCTCGAATACTTCGACTACGAAACCGGCATCCCTTACGTCCCCGTCATGCACCTCGCCCCAAAACAGGCCGGCTTCGAGGTCCATGACAGCTCTCTCAGCGAATACGGCGTCATGGGCTTCGAATTCGGCTACTCCCTCGGCGACCCCCTCACCCTCACCCTCTGGGAAGCCCAGTTCGGCGACTTCGTCAACGGCGCCCAGATCATGATCGACCAGTTCATCTCCTGCTGCGAATCCAAATGGGGCCAGCCCTCGGGCCTCGTCCTGCTTCTCCCTCACGGCTTCGAAGGGCAGGGTCCCGAACACTCTTCCGCCCGCATCGAACGCTTTCTGCAACTCTGCGCCGAGGACAACATGCAGGTCGCCAACGTCACCACGCCTGCCCAGTACTTCCATCTCCTTCGCCGCCAGATGTACGGCGGCCGCGACCGCCGCGGGCTTCGCAAACCGCTCGTCATCTTTACCCCAAAGAGCCTCCTGCGCCACCCCAAAGCCGTCTCCCCCCTGCGCGACTTCACCCACGGCGGCTTCTCCCCAGTCCTAGGTGACGCCGCCAACAGCGCCCCCGACCGCGTCTCCCGCATCCTGCTTTGCTCGGGCAAGGTCTATTACGAACTCATCGCCGCCCGCGATGCCCGCAACGCGGACACCACCGCCATCGTCCGCCTCGAACAGTTCTATCCCTGGCCCGCCGAAGACATCGACACGATGCTCTTCCGCTACCCCTCCACCGCCGAGGTCGTCTGGGTCCAGGAAGAGCCCCGCAATCAGGGCGCCTGGTCCTTCGTCCGCGACAAACTCCAGCCGGTGCTCGACTCGACCCGCCGCACCGTTCTCTATGCCGGCCGCCCCGAATCGGCCAGCCCCGCCGCGGGCTCCCATAAGCGCCACAGCCAGGAAGTCGCCGCCCTCATCGACGACGCCTTCACCACCGGCACCATCCGCCACCGCCGCTACCGTGTGGTTGCGCGCGACCCGGCCCGGCAAGGCTGAGTCAGCCTGACAAATCCTGCTGCCCCGGCCGGCGAAGCGAATCGGAACAACGGACAACGTGGAGAACGGGGACAGACGCTCTCCGGCCTGATTGATCGCATGACGGTGATACGATGGCGGTCGCGCTCGTCCAGGAGAGGCTCCTGGCGGGCGTGGCTCAGGCTGTCATCGGGAGGTACATCATGCGGACAAGCTGGCGTTGGAATCGCAGGGAGTTCGTGGGCGCGGCGGCGACGGCGGGAACGCTGCGCGCGCAGGACGTCGGGATGGGCGCGAAGCGGGGCAGCGGAAAACGTTTCGAGTCTCCGTACACGCTGGAGGTGCAAACGCCGCACGTCAAATGGGCCAATCCGCTGCCCGGTGGTCCCATCCGGCTGCTGGCCGTTCCCACGGTCGGCGAGGGCCGTACGCTGATCGAACTCGCGCAGCGCCTGTCGCTCGACCTCACCACGGTCACCATCGACCCCGCCTGGGATCTCAACAAGTGGACCATGTGCTTCAACTCCGACTACGGCGCGCGCGCCGAAAGGGGAGACCTCAAGCTCATCTACTCCTACCTCGAAGAGGAACTCACCAGCAGCAAGCATTTCGACGCCGTTCTGCTACCTCTGAGCCACGGCTGGAAGCGGCTGACTCCCGCCTCCCGCGAAGCTCTGATTCGCCGCGTCGAGCAGGGCTGCGGCCTCGTTCTCATCCGGCCATTCGACGGCGAACTTGCGCCGCTGGTCCCGTTGACGCCGGCTCCCAGCGACGAGGACGAACTCGAACAGCCGGCCGAACCCGGCCAGACCGAGAAGTCGCCCTGGAAGCGCGCCGGCGATCACTACCTCGCCCGCGCCCTGCCCGTCGAAACCTTCCCTTCCGCCCTGCTCTCGCACTACGCCTGTTCGCCGGCTCCCGGCGCCGAGGTGCTGATTTCCACCGACAGCGGACGCCCCATCGCCGCCGTGAAGACGCACGGCAAGGGGCGTGTGATCGGCTTCTCCTACCGCAATTCCGGCTTGAGCTGGCATATGCCCATGGACGCCCGCAACGGCTTTGTCGACGTCTATTTCGAGTACTTCTATGCCATGCTGTGCCGCGCGCTCATCTTCTGCGCGCGCCGCGAGCCCGCCGCCGCGCCCAACTTCGACCGTGAGACCCTCCGCTGGCGCCTCCGCGACCGCTTCAACGTCGTGCGGCGCTCCGGAACCGGCCGTCCTCCCGCCAAACCCGGCCTGCCCCCCGGCCGCTACTTCCTCGAACAGGAGGCGACGGCGGACTGGAAGGTCACCGTCCTCGACACCGGCCAGCCGCCAAAGGTCGAAAACCTTCGCGCGTCAAAGAATCTCATCTCCGCCGGCGACAGCGTCGACGTCTCCTGGACCGCCGCCCAACCCGCCCGCATCGAACTCATCGACGGTCTCGGCCGTGTCATCGCGCACGGGCAGGGTCAGGGCCAGGTCACGCTTCAGGCCGGCCGCCCGCTGGTGCATTCGGGCTGGGTCCGGGCGACTCTGGGCAGCGAAATCGAGCAGATTCCCGTCCGTTTCACCGCCGAATCCCGCGAATGGACCGACTACGAGATCCTCCTGCCCTGGTTCGGCCCGCGCACCTATCAGCCTTGGATCAACGCCGTCGACAACCAGTTCCGGCGCATCGGCATCACCACCCTGGCCAGCCCCGACCGCAACTTCCGCATCATGGTCAGCGCCCATCTGGCGGCTTTCGGGATCTATCACTACCGCCGCGACGCCTATCTGAAACGCAAGAAGGCTTACGCCGAGACCGGCGATAAGAAGTACCTGACGCGCGACATCACGCTTCAGTCGCCCGAGTTCGAACGCGGCGTCAAGCAGCAGTTGAACGAGCGCGTCCGCCCCAGCGTGGCCTTGAAGCCGTTCGCCTACTACCTCGCCGACGAGTCCTCGCTCACCTGCTATACCGACACGTTCGACGTGGACTGGGACCCGCATGCGCTGCGCGGTTTCCGCGACTGGCTGAGGAGCCAATACACGTCGCTTGAGAATCTGAACCGCAACTGGAACTCGTCCTTCCCTGACTGGGATTCGGTACTCCCCATGACCACGGCCGAGGCGCAGAAACACGGCAACTTCGCCCCCTGGTCCGACCACCGCGTCTACATGGATCACGAATTCGTCACGGCGTTTGAAAAGGCGATCGCCTGGCTGCGCGAAATCGACCCCGAGGCGCGCGGCTCCATCTCCGGGACACAGGTTCCCACCGCCCACAACGGCTGTAACTGGTATCAGATCAACCAGCGCCTGGACTACATCCAGCCCTACTCGGGCGGCAACCAGGACGCAATGCACTATCTCTTCAAACCCGGAATGCTCATCACCGGCTTCACCGGCTACGGGTCGGTCGGGGAAGCCGCCCAGGCGGAGCAGTGGCGGCGCCTCTTCTACGGGCACACCGGCGCTTCCATCTTCTGGCAGTACACTTTGTTGAACCCCGACCTCGCCTTGAGCGAGCAGGGCAAGGCGCTCGCGGAAGCCTTCACGCGCATGCAGTCGGGCATCGGCAAGCTCTTCCAGCACACCATCGTCAGCGGCGACGGCGTTGCCGTCCATTTCTCGATGGCCAGCCTGCGCGGCGCCTGGATCACCGATGGAAGCATCAGCGGCGACATGCAGCGGCCCGAGCGGGCCTCGAAAGCCTTCGCCGACTTGATGAAGCGCCGCGGCGCCTGGGTCCAGGCGCTCGAGCGCCAAGGCGTCCAGTTCCGCTTCCTGGCCTCCGAACAGATCGAGAGCGGCGCGCTGAAAGACTGCAAGGTACTCATCCTGCCCTATTCCATCGCCCTCTCGGATCGCGAGATCTCGGCGATCGACGCCTTCCTCGACGGCGGCGGCATCGTCCATGCCGACGAGCACACCGGTCGCATGGACGACAAGTGCCGCTACCGGCCGCAGCCGCCCTGGACCGCCGCCCGCAAGGGAGTCCTGCGCCAGGGACCGGCGGACCTTGGCATCCGCAAGAGTGTGGCCGCCGCCGGCGACGCGCTCACCACCGTGCGCCGCTTCGGCCGGTCCACTCTGCTCGGAATCCTGCCCGCCGCCGCCTGCCGGATTCCGGCCGCATCGCTCGCCCGGCCGGGCCAGGCCGTCTACGACCTCCTGCGTGGCGGGGTCGCCGCGCCGGAATTGGAGGCCTCGCCCTCCCAGCCCGTGCTGTTGATTCAGCGGGAGTCGAAGATCGCGCGGTTGGAGATCGGCGCTGATCTTGCCGTTCGACTCACCGATGACGCCGGCGCCCCCGTCGATCGGTCGATCATCCACATCGAGGCCTACTCGCCTGAAGGCGTGCGCGTCCCCTGGTACGCCTCGAACCTGCTGCTCGAGAACGGCTCCGCGCAGGCGCGCATCCCCTTCGCCCTGAGCGACGGCCGTGGCGAATGGCGCATCCACGCCCGCGACATCATCAGCGGACTCACCGCCGAACGCCGCCTCCGTCCTCCAGGCTGACGCCCCGTGCACCCACGGCCGTCCGCCGCCTGAACGACCCGGCAGCCAGCGATCGGTTGCTTCCCGATACACGTCCGCGAGCCGGACGGCCCATCTCGAAACGCCCCTCGCTCTGCGTTTCAATAGATTTAAGTATGTAAATGTGTTTGAAAATGCTTGACCTGGGTCCAGTCCGAGGTATAAGCTCCAGCCCAGGCGGATTGGTGGGAGTCGGTGTGTGCTTTATAGCTCCGCTTCCACTCAGTCCAGAAAGGCCTCTCCATGCGAATCAGAATTCTCCTGCTTCAATGCGCACTCGTGTCCTCACTGTTTGCTCAGGGCGAGCGCGGCACATTTAACGGAACCGTCGCCGATCCGTCGGGCGCGTCGATCCCGGCGGCCACCGTCAAGGCAATCGAAACTTCCACGAACTCGGAGTTCACCGCCAAAACCACCGACGCCGGCGTCTACCGGATGCCTTACCTGCGCCCCGGCTCCTACCGCATCACAGTCACCGCGCCGGGCTTCAAGACCGCCATTCGGGAAAACATCCAACTGTCCGTCGCCCAGACCCTGACCGTCGACTTTGCCCTCGAGGTCGGGCAGTTGTCCGAGCAGGTGACGGTGTCCAGCGATCCGCCTTTGATCGAGACCGGAACCGCCGAGCTCGGCTCCTACGTCTCGAAGAAGGAATTCGACACGTGGCCGATCACCGTCGGTGACGGCCGCCGCCAGATTCAGCAGTTCATCTTCTCGTCGTTGCCCGGCACCACGGGCGGAACCTGGCAGGGTTCCATCAACGGCGGCCAGGCCTTCTCCCACGAGATCCTGATCGACGGCATCGCCCTCGGCCGCATGGATATCCAGGGCGGCGGCAACAACGAATTCAGCCCGTCGGCCGAATCGATCAGCGAGTTCAAACTCCAGACCGGCACCACCAGCGCGCAGTATAGCGGTGGCCAGACCGCCGTGGCCAACTTCGCCACTAAGAGCGGCACGAACGAACTGCACGGCAGCGGCTACTGGTATGTGCAGAACGACGCTCTGCGGTCCAACGGCTACAATAATAACGCCTCGGGAATCAAGCGCCAGCCCTATAAGCAGAACAACTACGGCTACTCCGTCGGCGGTCCGGTGATCCTGCCCAGGATCTATAACGGCAAGAACCGCACCTTCTTCTTCCACAACTTCGAACAGACCAAGTTGAAGGACTTCCGCTCCACCACGTTCACCCAACTCCCGATGCCCGAATTCAAGCGCGGCGAATTCGCGCGCCTGTTCGACCCCGCCTTCACCGGCAATACCGCCTCCGGCACCGCTTTAACCGCCGACGCCGCGGGGCGCACCGTCCGCTTTGGGTCCATCTACGATCCTGCAACCTCCCGCCAGATCGGCTCCACCTGGGTGCGCGATGCGTTCCCTGGCAACATCGTCCCGAGGAACCGCTTCAGCCCGGTCTCCCAGAAGATCCTCGAACTGGCGCCCATCGACGACCCCATGTTCGACACCATGCTCCGCAACACGCCATCCATCGGCGTATGCTGCCCGATCTTCAACGAGAAGATGCTCACGCTGAAGGGCGACCACAACGTCAATTCCAATCACCGCCTTTCCGCGACGGTGAACCGGAACTTCCGCCGGCGCTTCAACTCCCCCGCGGGCCGCTGGGGCACCCCTCCAGGCACGCCCTCCGGCGTCTTCCAGAATCAGAACACGCCCGGTACGATGGGCCGCATGGCCTATAGCTGGACCATTTCCCCCACCGTCCTGAACTACTTCAACGCCGGCTACAACCGCTTCGGCAACTTCAACGAAAGCGCCTTCGTGGACCAGGACTGGCCGGCGAAGATCGGGCTGCAAAACGTGCCCGGCACCCACTTCCCCACCTTGACGTTCGCGGGCCAGCCCCACCAGGGCGGCGGCATCGGCGCCGGCGGCCGTCTGGGCTCGGCCAACCGCGGCGGCAGCTTCAACGGTTCCACCATCATCACCAACGACCTGACTGTGGTCCGCGCGAAGCAGAATCTCAAGTTCGGCTTTGAAACCCGCCGCTACTACTACAATTCCCGCAATAAGCACGGCTCGGGCACCTTCGCCTTCAACCCCGCCACCACGGCCCAGCCCGGCTACCTGACCCAGACCGGCCACTCCTTCGCCAGTTTCCTGCTCGGCGCCGTCACCTCCACCAGCCGTGAGGTGTCGCCCGTTAACTTCGGCCACCGCACGCGTTCAGCCGGCTTCTACTTCCAGGACGATTGGAAGGTCTCGCGCAAGCTGACCCTCAACCTGGGGATACGATGGGAGATGATCGGCGGGCTGATCGAGGTCGCCGGCCGCATGTCCGGACTCTCCTTTGACGCCGTCAACCCCGGCGCGGGCGACCGCAAAGGCGCGCTCGTTTTCGTGGATGACATGAAACGGCGCGGCTTCCAGGACACCAACTGGATGCAGCTCTCTCCCAAGTTCGGCTTCGCTTACGCCGCCACCCAGAAATTCGTCCTCCGCGGCGGCTACGGCATCAACAACTCCCCGGCAATCGCCAATGGCTGGGGCTTTGGCGGCACGCTCGGCTTCAGCGGCTCGATCGTCAAGAACTCCGGCAACACTGCCCTGCGCCACGCCGAGGAGCCGATCATGTACCTGCACGACCGCTACCCCGATCTGGCCGTCACGCTGCCGAACAAGAGCGCCTCCCTTTCTAATGGCATGGGCATCATGTACACCGCGCCGGATTCCAACCGTCTGCCCTACGTCCAGAACTGGAACTTCGGCATTCAGTACCAACTCCCCGCCTCGACCGTGCTTGAGGTCAACTACATCGGCAACAAGGGCACACGGCTCATGGCCTACGGGCTGGACCAGCTCAACAACCTGCCCTTCAGCGCGGTCCAGCAATACGGCGACCTGCTGCCTCGCCCCTGGAACGCCGCCACTGGAGTGCCCGCGCCCTTCACCGGCTTCGCCGGCACCGTGCTTCAGGCCCTGCGGCCTCTCCCGCAGTTCACCGGCATCGGCCAGGCGTTCCCCAACTTCGGCACATCCAACTACAACGGACTGCAAGTGCAGGCCACGCGGCACTTCAGCAAGGGCTTCTCTCTGCTGGCCGCCTATACCTTCTCCAAGACGCTCGGTTACATGGATGACGCCATCGAGGCCGAAGGCGTAGCCGACGTCTACAACCGCGGCCTGGAACGCTCCATCACCGGCCTCCACTTCCCGCAGTTCGCCAAGGTCACCTGGATCTACGAACTCCCCATCGGACCCAACAAGCTCGTCAATATCAGCGGGATGGCCGGCAAGATCCTCGGCGGCTGGCAGTTGACCGGCATCCACACGCTGCGCTCCGGTTCTCCGATCGGCATCGGCACCGGTGGTTACACGAACCCGTTCGGCACGATCAGGGCCGACCTCGTGAAGGGCGAGAAGATCGTCATCAACAGCGACGCCCCCCTCAATTTCCGCGGCTTTACAGGCGGGAAGGCCTATCTGAACCGCGCCGCGTTCAGCACGCCCCCCGTTTTCCCCGGCGGCCAGAACGTCAACCAGCGTCTCGGCACCCTGGGGCCGCTGCTGCCCAACATCCGCCATGCCCGCTTTGTCGGCGAGGACCTGGGCGTCTACAAGCAGTTCGTGATCGACGAGCATCGGAGCTTCGAACTCCGCGGCACGTTCCTGAACCCCTTCAACCGCGTCGGACGGGGAGGGCTGATCACCAGCATCACCGACCCCAACTTCGGCCAGTTCACCGGCCAGCAGATGGGCGGCCGGAATATCGAAATCTCGGCCCGCGTCACTTTCTAACGCTAGTAATACGGAGTTCCACAAGGCTGTTACCAGCCGCAAAAGGCCATGAAAACAACCCGAAACCTGAGGCCGCGCGCCGCAGAGAGCGGGTCCAGTTCGTCATTTTCAAGGGAGCCGAGTGTGAAGCACGCAATCGCCCTCGTTCTGGCGGGCGGCGTGGTGAGTCTGGGCCTTCTCGCCCAGAGCGCCGCCCCGCGCCTCGACACCTGGAAGATCATCGGACCCGGCGGTGGAGGCGCGCAGTTCACGCCCACCGTCAGCCCGCACGACGCAAGCCGCGTCCTGGTGGCTTGCGACATGACGGGCTCCTACATCTCAAACGATGGCGGCGAGTCCTGGCGGATGTTCAATCTCCGCGGCGTCTCCCGCTGGTTCGTCTTCGACCCCTCGGACCCCGACGTGCTCTATGCCTACGGCGTGGGTCTGTGGCGCAGCGTCGACGCCGGGCAAAAATGGAACCTTCTGTATCCTGACCCGGCGCGGGTCACCGGCGTCATCATGCCCGACGACCACGCCGGCGTCGTTCTCCAGGCAGGCGGGACTGCTGTGCCGGCGATGACCGCTCTGGCCGTCGATCCGGCCGATTCACGCCTCCTCTATGCCGTCATTCAGGGAGTCTTTCACGAGTCCCAGGATTGGGGCGCAACCTGGCGCCCGGGCCACACCCTGACCGGAGGCGGACGGCGTATCTATGTCGATCCGCGCTCCCCGGACGGCAACAGGACGCTGTATGTGGTTGCAACATCGAACGTGAATGTCCGGGACGGGGGCAGTGGCATTCGCGTCCCGGCCCAACGGGCGTAAGCACATTCCTGGATATTTCGGCTGGCTTTCCGGAGGACGGAGGGCCACCGGTGATCTACGGAATGACTGCCGGCAAGCTCTACGTCTCCGGGGACGGAGGCGCGGATTGGAGCGAGGCGGCCAGCCTCGGCGAGGGAGCAAGATTACAGGCCGTGGCGACAAGCTTTGCTCATCCCAACGTCGCCTATCTCTCCTACGCCAGCCTGCGCGAGGGTGCGGCAACCTACATGGGCGCGGCGAAGACGGAGGATAACGGGCAGAGTTGGCATCTGGTCTGGAAGGAGGCGGCAACCAGCGCCCCGAACATTCACGATGCCTGGATCAGCGAACGGTTCGGGCCGGGCTGGGGCAGCAATCCGCTGAGCCTGGGCGTCGCGCCGTCGGATCCCGACATCGCCTATGCAACCGACTACGGGCGCACGATGCGGACAACCGATGGCGGCAAGACGTGGCACGCCGCATACTCGCGGCGCGACGAGGCCGGCGGCTGGATGTCGACGGGCCTCGATGTAACCACCGTCTACGGCGTTCACTGGGATCCGTTTGACGCCAAACGGATGTTCATTACCTACACCGACATCGGCCTGTTCCGCAGTGAAGACGGGGGCGCGAGTTGGCTGAGTTCCACGTCCGGAGTGCCGCGGCGGTGGTGGAACACTACGTATTGGGTCGAGTTCGACCCCGACGTGAAGGGACGCATGTGGGCGGTCATGAGCCGCAACCATGATCTGCCGCGTCCTAAAATGTGGCGTACCACGCAGCCTTCGACCTACGAAGGGGGCGTCTGCGTGAGCGACGACGGCGGCCTCACCTGGCGCCAGTCCTCCGACGGCATGCCCCAGACCGCGGCCACCCACATCCTGATGGACCCGCGCAGCAGCCCCGAGTCCAGGGTGCTCTACGTCGCCGCCTTCGGGCGCGGCGTGTACAAGAGCACCGACGGCGGCCGCCATTGGGCGCTGTTCAATACGGGTATCGAGGGCAAGGAACCCTTCGCGTGGCGGTTGACGCAGGACACCAACGGTACGCTGTACCTGGTGGTGGCCAGGCGCAGCGACGACGGAAGCTTCGGCAACCCCTCCGACGGCGCTCTGTACCGCTCCACCGACGGAGCGGAGAACTGGGAGCGGCTGCCGCTGCCGGCGGGCGTAAACGGCCCGAACGGGCTCTCCGTCGATCCCTCGGACTCCAACCGGCTGTATCTGGCGGCTTGGGGCCGGCGCACGGCCGCGGGCGCGCGCGACGGCGGAGTCTTTCTGTCGACCGACGGCGGACAGAACTGGCGCAATGTGCTTGCCGAAGACCAGCACATCTACGACGTCACGCTGGATACCCGCGAGGAGACGCCCACGCTTTACGCCGGCGGATTCGAGAGTTCCGCCTGGCGCTCTGACGACCGCGGCGAGTCCTGGCAGCGCATTCGCGGATACAACTTCAAGTGGGGCCATCGGGTGATCCCCGACCCCGCCGACCCCAGCCTGATCTACGTTGCAACCTATGGCGGGAGCGTCTGGCACGGACCCGCCACGGGAGACCCGGATGCGCAGGAGGACGTTGTAACGCCCGCGCTGCGTCTATGGAAGACCGGCGCGGTCCCTGCCCCCGTAAGAACCATCAAGAACCAGGTGGCGCCAGGAACCAAGCTGCCACCCGCTGCCAAGAGGGCGCGGTAGGTACGGCCACCGCCGGCCGCATCCCGACACAGATCCGGAAGACGGAACCTGGGACAGGAACCTGGGACAGCCCCGTCCCAGCCGCAATTTTCGATAAATCCGAGTGACGCAAGACCAAGCCCTGTACGTGGTGAGTCCCTGTAAGTTACAGATGGATAACGAGTACTGGCCAAAGAGTGGTTTCTGCCTCTTGATCGCGCTGGCAACCGGACCCTGGCACGAGGATTCTCGACGTCGCAAGCACAGACCACCAGATATTGCGGTCGCAGCCCTTCAAACGGCAGTA
>CAMTUE010000008.1:0-16540 GCA_947084845.1 uncultured Bryobacteraceae bacterium
CATCGCGGCGAGGCCGTTGTAGTCGTTGAGGTATAAGTCATGAACGACGGGCGCACCGCCGTCGATGGGCACCGCAATCCTGCCCGCATTCCGGCCGAGCCATGTGCCGAGGTAGAGATCGTGCGTGCGCGGGTAGGAGTAGCGGATGGTGACTTGGCGCAGATCTTGCGCATCGTTCGGAGCGCAGCGCTTGGCGTGGCCGAGCGACCACCACTGCGTGGGCCAGCCCGCGCCGTAGGCGTAGTTCTCCCAAAAGCCCTCGTACTGGCAGCGGCCATCGGACTCCTCAATGCGCGGGGCGTCGCCGCCGACTTTGAGCGACCGGTCGCCGGTGGCGGCGATGTTCGAGATGGCTACTTGCCACTCGACATCGGAGCGCGTTCCTGTGATCGTTGAGATGCGCTGGATGCGTGTACCGGCGGGCCACATTTGGGGAGCGGAAGAGTCCTCGCCGCGGCGGACGAGCACGCGGTAGTACCAGGTGGTTGGATCTTCCAGGGCCGGCCGAACCAGACCGAAGTTGCCGAGGCAGGCGATGCGCTCCTCGAGGCTGGCGCTGCCGGTGTAATACTTCGCGCCGCCGAGCATGGCCCCGGCACCGGCCACATGCCATTCCTCCTCCGTACCTGGGGGCGATGCCAACACAGCTTCGTGCAGCGAGCCTCCGGCGGCGAGACCGAATTCGACGTCCTCGAATCGCGGCGCGAAGGTCAGATGGACTTTGACGATGTCGTTGGCAGGGACGGCGACGAGGGTGTTGCGATCTCCATTCCGGTAGCCGGAGATCGACGCGAAGGGGAAGGTGAAGCGGTACACCCGGCTGTTGTCCGCGCCCTCTACTCGCGTGGCGCACGACGTTGCACCGAACTCTCCCTCCGTGTTCTCAATGCGCACGATCTGGTTGCCGCCGTCGACGGAGACGCGCACGGGGCTGCCGTTGGCGTCGCGCCCATACTCGCCCAGTTGCTCAATGAGCCGCAGTTGGAGTTGGGCGGAGGTGTTGGTCGTTGCGAACTTCTCTACGGCGAGGCTGCTGGGCTGGTCGCCGTAATCGGGCAGTGGGTGATCCACCATCCGATCCTTCAATACACGCCCAAAGTGCCGCGCCCGCGGCAGCACCCGACACTGGATGTTGTAGAGCTTGCCGTAGTGAGGCTTGGTGAAATAGGCGGTGAAGGTCGCCGCCCCAGCGGCCAGGACTTTGACAACCTCATCGTTCGCGCTGCCGATGTCGACGCCCACGTAGTCGCCCTTGCGGATCTCT
The DNA here is from genome assembly GCA_947084845.1 of uncultured Bryobacteraceae bacterium. Taxonomy (GTDB): domain Bacteria; phylum Acidobacteriota; class Terriglobia; order Bryobacterales; family Bryobacteraceae; genus PNKE01. Next base: position 1,265 of record CAMTUE010000008.1, read on the forward strand.
GCGGAGGAGGCCACCTGCGCCGTATAGACGCCGGGCACGAATCGGCTCAAGGTCGCTGGCGCGGAGCCGCTGTTGGTGGAAACCTGGACCGGGCCGTTCACGCCGGGCTCGAGGGCGACCGTGATCACGTTCCCGGCGGCGGTGCAGTCGACCAGGTAGCTGGAGATGCCGACCATGAAGGCCAGCCGCGAGGCGATGTCGGCGGCATCGGTGGCGCCGTCTTCGCGAATTCCAGCGCCGCCGTTGTTGACCAGCAGGTAGTGCCAGAAGTTCGGGTCGCCCCGCCACCAGATGGCTTGTTGGCAAAATGGCACGTTCGGCGCGCCGATGTTGTTGAGCAGTTGCGTTTCGAGGTCGCAGAACGCGATGGCCTCCGCGGACGTGCACGACCACCGGGCGCCCATGAAGTAGACGTAGGTCTTGTCAGTGAGGCCGGGAGTGGGCTGGCCAACGAGCACGGCGTCGAGTGTATCCGCGTCGCGGTCGTTGAGGGAGAAGCCGAACGAGCCCGGGGAGAACCCTCCTGACAGGATCTGTGCGTGGTGCATGAGCGGGACCTCGTAGATGTCGCCCGCGCCGGCGGTGATGGTGAGTTTGTCCCATCCGACCGAGGCGTAGCGGACGCAGTCGGGCCGGACGTTGCCTTCCTCGCCGTTGACTTTGCGGATCTCCAGGTCGAACTGGAGCGTGAGCGCGGAAAGGTCGGTGACGGGCAGCGGCTTCAGCCGCAGGTGGTTGTAGTAATCGTAGGCGCTGAAGAGTTGGACGTTCGCGAAGTCCTCGGCCGCCTGGAAGATGCCGGAGATCTGGAAGCCGGTCCTGGTGGCGTCGTGCAGCGTGGTGGTGGCGGCGCGGCCGCTGAAGCCCTGGAGCTGCACCGTTCGGCGCGGGTCGAAGTTGTGGAGCGGTTCTAAAGCCATGTGGTCGTCCATCGGGGACGAGAGGTCAGTCAGCCGGGATTCGAAGTGGTCCCGCTCTCGTCATGTTGACGCATCGTTCAGCGTAGAATCGTGGCTGTGAATCATTTTCTGCCCGGCTTTAACCTCACGGTCGGGCAGCAGAGAGACCATATGGCGTTTGAGATTGACTTTCTAGCCGTCGGGGAGGGCGAAAAGAGCGGAGACGCCATCGCGATCCGCTACGGTGACTTGTCGAGCCGATCTATGAAGCAGACCGTAGTGCTCATCGACGGCGGAAATCGGGAAGCAGGCCAAGAACTCGTCAAGCACGTTCAAACCCACTACGGGACCAGTGTGGTCGATCTCGCGATCCTTACCCACCCGGATAACGATCACGCCTCTGGCCTTCGAGAGGTCATTGAGAACCTGTGCGTCGGAGCGATCCTCATGCACCGCCCCTGGCTCCACGCTGCGTATATAAGGAACCTTTTCCAAGACGGCCGCGTGACGGTGAACGGCATCAAGAATCGCCTCTACGATGGGCTTGAGGCCGCAGTGGAGATCGAGGAGCTGGCAAGCAAGAAAAACGTTAAGCTGATCGAGCCCTTCCAGGGAATGGCCTTCAGCCACGCGGGCGCCCAATTCGACGTGCTCAGTCCTGAGCGAGACGACTACCGGAAGCTCCTGGTTGGATTCAGAAGTACTCCTGGGCCTGCCGCGACCCCCTTCTTGGGGAGAATCGCATCGGGAGTGAAGGAAGCCCTCGAATGGGTCCGAGAGGCGTTCGACCGTGAGACCCTCGACGACGCCGGCGAAACCAGCGCTGAGAACAATTCGAGCGCAATCGTTCTGGTGCGCATTGACGGCAAAGCATTCCTGTTCACCGGTGATGCGGGGATCGAGGCGCTGACGAGCGCACTCCTGTTTGCTGGCTCGACGAACATCGACTTGAGCGGACTGGAAATACTGCAAGTGCCTCACCACGGCAGCAAGCGGAACATCGGCCCCACGATTCTGAACTCGATTGGTGCCCGGTATGCCTTCATTTCGGCAGCAAAGCAGGGCGCACCCAAGCATCCGTCCCGGCGTGTCACCAATGCGCTTCTCCGCCGAAACATCGCACCTTATGTGACCCAGGGAAAGAGCTTGCGCCATGCCAGCGCAGACGCACCGGCCCGGCAGGGCTGGAGCCCGGCCCAGAAGGTCGACTTCGTGGAATGGTTTCAAGATTGAGTATGCTAAAGATCACTCTCGACCCGTACTCGCGCAAGGCGCGCCTCTACCCCGCTCTGCTAACAACTCTGCCGCTCGTCCTAGTGGTCTTGTCTTTCACCAGAGATCCGGGAACCATCGGCTTGCCTCTCAGCGTCGCCACCACCTGCGGTTTCGCCCTTCTCCTCGCGCAGCTCGGGCGAGATCTCGGCAGGCGTAAGGAGCCTGCTCTCTTTCAGGTTTGGGGTGGTACGCCAACCACTCAGTTCCTCCGCCACCGGAGCGATTACCTCAGTCCCGTCACGCGCCAGCGATACCACACTACCCTCGAAGCGCTGGTGCCTGGAGTCAAGCTCCCGAACCGCGAAGAGGAGGCGTCTGACCCACCTGCCGCCGATCAAGTCTACGCCGCTTGCGTGGACTGGCTCCGAGAGGCAACGCGCGATAGATCTCAGTTCCCGCTCGTTTTCTCGGAGAACGTCAACTATGGTTTCCGGCGTAACTTCTGGGCCTTGCGACGAGTTGGCATCTGGGTGTCCTCCCTCGCATTCATCGGTTCTCTTGCTGCGTTCCTGTCTCGCAATGTGACGGGCGTCCCGCTTGTTCTACCACTCCTCAGCGGTGGCCTGTCCGCCGCCTACCTTGGAATCTGGCTCCTGCATATCGATTCCGAATGGGTCAAGCTCGCAGGCTTTGCGTACGCCCGAGCCTTGCTGGCCGCTTGCGATGCGCTGTCCAAGACCACCGGCTCAAAACATGGAGCGTAGAGAAGTAGCATGGAAATCCACATCTTCGATGTAGCTCACGGGTTCTGTGCTCTGGTGATGGCCGAAATGGCAACACGATGCTGATCGACTGCGGCCATAACGATGAGACGGGCTTCTGTCCTGCTAATCACCTCCGGCGGACAGGCTGCACCGGAATCGAGCGGTTCTTCGTAACGAACTACGATGAGGACCACCTCAGCGGGTTACCTCGGCTCCGGGAGCTGGCGGCGTCAGTCCCTATCCACATCCTCCATCGGAACAAGTCATTGACCGCCGACCGCCTGCGAGCAATCAAGCGCCAGGGAGGGCCACTCGGTGAGGGCATGAAGGCCCTACTTGGCATGATCGACACGTACACCGGCGAGGTCACGTCACCCCCCGTCTACCCGAGCGTGGAGTACAGCGTTTTCTACAACGACTATCCCCAATTCACTGACACGAACAACCTCAGCCTCGTTTTGTTCGTTCACTACCCAGGCCTCTCAATCGTCTTTCCTGGGGACCTTGAAAAGACCGGCTGGCGAGAGCTGCTGAAGAGAGAGAGCTTCCAGGACAATCTCTGCCGGGTGAACGTGTTCGTTGCATCGCACCACGGCCGCGAGAGCGGCTACACGCCTGGGGTCTTTGACTACTGCAAGCCCGAGATTGTGATCATCTCAGACGAGTCGATGCAGTACGACACCCAAGAGACCAACTACTCGCAGCACGCATCCGGTATCCCAACGTACCTTGGCGGACGCCGCAAGGTATACACGACGCGGAACGACGGCAAGATCACGCTCAGCGCGTCAACCCAGTCTCGCGGTTACTCTGTCACATGCGGTTGAGGAGGATCTGCGCATCGCTATTGGCAACTGTGGGGCAGACCGGAAAAGCGGATTCGGGACCGAATTGTCGGCCGGAACGGCGTTCTCGTCGATGGCTCCTCACGTCTGAATCACAACGGTCAAATCGGACCCTGCACTGGGCGACGCGACCGCGATGATATCGAACGCGAGATCGTCGCCCTCGTTCATGATGGGCGTCGGCCAGATGGCCGGGCGGATGCGTTCGCCGGCGGCGTGGTCAAGCGTCACGACTGCCTCGAAGGTCTGCGCTTCGGGGTCGACGCTCAACACGCGGGCATACTCCTCGTTCGCGCCGCCCAGATCGAGAAAAACGAACTGCCCCACTGCCAGGCCGAGGCGGTTCGCGCCATAGGAGGCGGTCTGAAGCGTTTGCGGCGCCGGACTGGCGGTGATGTCGTTCATCAGCACCAGACCGTAGTCGGCGTACGGCAGCCTTCTCGTGGCTGGCAGGCCGTAGCCGTCGTTGTTCACCAGGGAGTCGTAGGTGTTCTTGTAGGGTTCGGGAAGCGACTGGGCGATGCCCATGTACTCGAGCGGCTCCCAGGTGGAGCCGCCGTCGCGGCTGATCTTTACGAGAAACGCCGACTGGCCGTCCGTGGTGCCCTGCTGAAGGTAGGCGTAGATGCAGCGGATCGAGGCCGCATCCTGGACCTTCATCGGGATGACAACGCTCTCCTGAACGGTGAGCGGGCCGGGCACCTGGAAGGTGTAGGCGCCGCCATTGCAGGTGCGCAGGCCCGGCATGTGGGGCTCGTTGTGGCGTGAGAGAGGGAACACGGTGAACGGCCCGTAGCCGAAGTGATTCGCCACGCCCGAGAGCGCGGCGACGATGCAGGCCGAAGGCAGTTTCGTTTCGATCCGCGCGGGCAAGCCCGGCGTGCGGAAGAAGCCCCTGCGGACGCTGAAGGTGAACGTCTTCTGGTCGAGCTTGTAGAAGCGGATTCCGGCGAGATGAGCGCAACGCAACGTTCCGAAGGTCGCCTGTCCTTCGGGGACGCCAGGGTAGGCGCGCTGAATCGTGAACTGCCCCCCCGAGATGTCGATAATCTGAGCGCACTCGTATGACCGCCGGCCAGGGTTGTTCACGTCCTTGGCCTCGTCGTTGAAGACGATGAAGTCGCCCACGCGGAAGACGCGGTTGGTGTCGGGGTTCACCGTGCAGGCGACTGTGACCGGATCGGTCGAGTCATCTACGCCCGTGTCGATGGATGCCCACAGGCCGGTCCTGAGTTCATCGACGTAGTAGAGCGCAAGCGTGGTCTCGTGCGCGCCGACGATGTTCGAGTTGCCCGAAGCATCTGGCGCGACCGACATATCGTCGATGGCGAACGCGCCGTAGTCGCCAAGGCGCGGCGTGCCGCTGAGCACGCCAGGGACGCCGGTGTCGATGAGGACTTCTTCCGCGGGCGGCTCCGGCACGACGTCGGCGGGCTTGGGGCCGGAGACGAGGTCGTACATGGAATCCGTGGTGGTGCGGCCCTGGATGTCGATCGAGTAGTCTTTGTTCAGCCGCCAGGAGGTCACGCGAAACTCGCCGTGCCCGCCGGGCATGTCCGGGTGCGTCAGCGAGCAGACCATGCCGGGCTCGGTGTTCAGGGCGAGCACCGTGGTCTTGAAGCTGACCTGGCGCGCCCGTTTCCACTCGTCCGGCGTGATCCCGCCCAACTCCTCCCGCAAGCGGATCGTGATGATCCGCGCCGCTTGCGATTTCGAAGCCGCGCCGGAGAGATTCACCGTGGACTTCAGGAACAGCGGCCCCGTCCCGCCGCCGGCGAGCGTGGCGTGATCGATGTCGTACAGCGAGATCGAGTTGGCGACGAAGTCGAAATCCTCGTCGGCGAAGTTGGCGGTCAGGTGGTTGAACGCCGGCTTCAATGGAGCAAGCTGGAGACTGCGGAAGAGGATGTTGCCTTCGGTGAATGCTTCGACCGCCGAGGAGTTCACGCGGACACCGAGTTTCAGCTTGCCGTTGGCGAACGTGTAATAGCCCAGGCAGTTCATGAGCACTTCCTGGAGCCAGTCGCGGAAGGGTTTTTCTTCTTGCAGCACGCCGCGGAATTTGAACTGCGTCTCGGCGCCGGTGCCCACCAACTTGCTGACCTGCTGGTCGCAGATCGCCGCCGCCGTGATCGCTGCACTCACATCGAAGTGCTGCTCAGCGGTCGCTGCGCCGGCATAGCGCAGGCCCCGCGCGCGCAGGAGCATGTTGACGGTGATCCACACGGGGTTGGTCAGCACCTGCTGTGACCGGGCGCCGGGCGAGGTCCACACCCAGCCGCTCAGGCCCTGGGCCACAACCGCCTCCATGGCGTGTTCGCTCAGGCGCGAAAGCTGGAGGCCTTTGGCATCCGAGCGCCGGATCATGACGAATGCCGTGCCAGCCGCGCGGTCTACGGCCGAGTCGGTGTCCATTCCGAACGGCACCGGGTTCGGATCACTGCCCACGCTCGTCAGAAGCCCGAGCGATCCGGGGTAGCCGTGATGGTACTGCCCATCAAGCTTGTGCCCCGAGCCGTAGGCGCCGATGGGACCTTCGCCCACGATACCCACCGCTGCGTAGAAGTCGCTCTCATCGCGGCCGGAGGCGATCTTCGCGTTCACGGGCAAGGGCGAGTCGGTGTAGATCTCAGGCAGGACCTGGTCGTAGATGGAGTCGGCGACGAGCGAGACGCTTGTCAGAGTGGACCGCCCGAAGCCCCAAACGCCCGTCGAGTTGTCCTTGATCCGCACGCCTTGGGGCCTGGCCACGATGCCGCCGTAGTAGTCGTTCATGCCGTGCGCGCGGCAGCCATTCGGCGTGTCGAAACCCTTGTCGCAACTGGTATCGGAGCCCACGTAGGGGCAGCCGGCGCCATCCTTGAACCGCTTCCAGCAGGTGCGCGAGATCTTGCGCGTGGGGTAGGGCAGGTTCAGTTCGTAGAGACCGTCTGCGGCGGTGACGCGGAACTCCGGCCCGGCGTCGCAGTTCCAGTTGACGATGTTCCCTTGCCAGAGATCGAGCTTGATGCCAGTGCCCACGTGGAAAAGGCTGAAGGCGATTGCGGCCCGGAACAGGTCGACGTCGTTGGTGAGATCCCGCATCACGCGGTCGGCGTTGCCAAAGGTGAACTGTGCCTCGTCGGATTCGTTGCCGATGGATTGCGAGATGCCGTCGAACTCCAGCAATCGCGCCTGGTAAAGCTGGCCGCCGATCATGCAGCGGCGATCGGAAACATGGATGGCCGGGTAGCCGGGTTCGAGGGGCTGGATGCGAATGAGGGGGATGATCTCCTGGACTTGCGACAGCAGCGCGGTTTGAAGTGCGGCAGGTGGAAAGCGGGCGATGGTCTGGTTCAGGGGATAAGAAGGCGTGACGGTGGGAATCTCGATGAGCGTGACGCCGAGTGAGCAGGCCCAGTCGGCGGCCATCTCCCAGGACAGCGGCTCGTTGGCGAAGCGGCAGACGACGGGCGTGGTTCCCGTGCCGTCGTCGTTCGGGGCGTTGTAGGTGAACGCGCCATAGGGGCCGTACTTCGATTCCCAGAAGTTGCGCAGGGCGATGCGCTCGGGGTCGCGGAGCCACGCTTTGCGGACGGTGAATCGCCGGGCGCTTGTGCCGAGGAGGAATCGCTGTTCGATCTTGGCGTTGCCGGAGCCGAACTTGTGGACGGCCACCTCGGGCACATGCGCGCGACCGTGGGGGTAGTCGGGCACGAGCGGAAACACGCCGCTCGGAAGGATCTCCGGGACCTGGATGTTACCGATGAAGTCAGGCAAGTTCCACCAACTCGATGTTCACGTCCGTGCGGCCTACCGACGAGGTCTCTTCCCACGCACCCGTGAAACGGACGGTGTAGCGGCCCGTAACCGCCTGCCCCGTCGGGTCGTGCGAAAACTTCGGGTTGGTTTCATACGGGTCGTAGAAGTAGAACGGTTCGGTTGGTCCCTTGCGGGCGTCGTAGAAGTCGCGGAGCGCCTGCAACTGCGCGGGCGTGAGCCGCTTCGCGAGCCGCCAGCGCTTACGGCTGTTTGAGGCCTGCACGGAGCGTTGAGACTCGCCGTTGCGGTACTCGTTTTCGATGGCCGGGTACTCGCGCTCGTGCGCGAAGGCGCGGCACAGGCTGTGCGGCAAAACCGCGGACGGCGCGGCGTTCTGAATGGGACCGGGCATGATCGATTGATTTCCGCCACTAATGTATGTACACTGTTGGTACAACATGGCATTCGATTGGGATCAGGCGAACGTTGACCACATCGCCCAGCACGGCGTTTCGCCCGCAGAGTGCGAAGAAGCTTACTTGAACGGGCCGCTCGTAATCGAGCACCAGTTGCGCAGCGACGAGCATCGTCAGTTGTGTCTCGGTGAAACTTCCGCCGGGCGGCTCCTGACATTCGTGATCACGGAGCGGCAGGGCCAGATCCGCTTTGTTACCGCGCATCCGATGCACCCCAAACAGCGGGAAATCTACCGCGAGGAGGAATAGATGGCAAATACAGTCCGAATCCCGAAGTTCAAATCCGAGAAGGAGGAGGCCCAGTGGTGGGACGCCCACCCGGAAATGATGACCAAGCTCTTCCTCGAGGCGAAGAGAGAAGGCAAGCTGAGGCGGCTTCCGCCCGCGCGCGGGGCTACCAAATCGGTGACGATTCGCCTGGCGGTAAACGACGTTGAGGCGGCGCAGGCATTGGCCGATAAGCGAGGCGTTCCGTATCAGACCTTCATCAAGATGTTGCTCCACCAGGCGCTCGAGAAGGAGCGGCTGGCCAGTTGAAGACACGCCTTAACTGGTCAGCAACCCCGGACTCAACTGGAGGCTCGTCATCTCGCGGCGGCCGGCGTTCGACTTGGTAGCAGTCATCGCCGCCGACTGCACCGCGCGCGGATTCTCCACAACAACCCGCACGGTCTCTTTCTCGAAGAACTCCTTGGCGCCGGGCACGGTGATGTTGATCACCGTCGGACCAGCCGCGGATGCTGCGCCTCTACCGATGCGGTCAAACGTGAGGCCGCCTGTGCTTTGCTGGAACAGGCTGCCGCCCTGCTGAAGGATCGACACGGGCCGCATCGTCGCGGGCAGCCCGGAAGTGCCCTGGCCGGTGGACATCGCATACAGCTCGATCAGATCCCGGATCTGCTGACTGCGAATGGCCATGTCGAGGTTGCCGCCGAAGCCCTGCTTGGCGATGTCGACGATCTGCCTCAGCACGCCCTTGTCGCGGATATCGATGCCGTAGGTGGCTTTGATCTTCTCCCGCGCCTTCTCCTGCGCGCCCTTGATCAACATCCGGATCGTCCCTGCCAGTGCGCCGACCCCCGCGCCGATGGCTGCGCCCATCGGCCCGCCAAACTTGTACCCGATCATCGCGCCGCCCGCGGTGGTTTCCGCCATGCCAAGCCACCCGCCGCGCCGCAGCCCGTCCATGGCGAGCATCGCACCCCCGGCGAGCATCGCGCCGCCCGTCATGCCGCCGACACCCCGGTAGGAGCCAGCCACCTCGCCACCGAAGTCGCCACCCTTGGGCCCATAGCCAATGTTGCCGAGGTTCGTCAGCCAGCCCTTGTAGCCAGCGGCCATGGCGCCCCAGCCACCGGCTCCAGCACCCGCGCCGCCGGGCGTCCCCCCGCTCGGGATAAACGGCGGGGTCGCGGCGGGGACTCCGCTTCCGCCAAAGACGGGAGTCGCCCCAACGCCCAGCAATCCGCCGAGACCGCCCAGGACGCCGCCGCCCGAGGACTGCGGAGCGAATGCCACTCTCTGACCGCCGAACAACTGCATCAGCATCGCCGCGACGCGCGAGGTCACGACATCCTTGATAGCGGTGAGCAGCGCCGTCTTCAGCGAGTTGCCGATAGCCGACCAGATGGATTGCGACTTCGCGAGCAGCGCGTCGAAGACGCCTTCGGCCTGGCGCTTGAATGTGTCAAAAATTTGCCGGTTATGGTCGCGCACCATCCCCGCCGTCCGGTTCGAGGCGTTCTGGCGCGCGGCATCGATCGCGGCGCCGGTTGATTCCTCGCTGGCCCGGCGGATCTCGTCCCGCTGTGCGGTCAACTCCGCGATCCTCGATTTGATTTCGTCAGCCCGGTAGCCAAGCCGGGCCATGTTAGCCTCTTCGTCCATCAACATGGTCGACGATTCGAGCGCAAACATTCGCATCCGGATCTCGTGGACCCGTCCGATGTGATCGATTTCGATTTGCGCTCTCTGCGCTTCGACCGCGGCTTTCTGCTCGAGCGTCTGCGCGTCGAAGCTCTCAAGGGCGCGGACTCGCTCATCGCGGCTCAAGTCCACGCTCTGTTCTTCAATGCCCATCATGCGGCCAAGGTGATCCAGGTTCTTCCGGGCGATCTCCTCGTTGTATTCGAGCCGCTTCTGATAAACCGAGGACTCCAGCGCCAGCCTGCGCTTTGCTGCCTCCTCTTCGCCGCGCAGGTGATCGGCCAACTGCTCGCGCGTCTCCTGCCGTGACTTCTCCCGGAATGTGGCCCAGCGCACCGACAACTCGTCAATCACGTTCTGCCAGGCACGTTTGGTTAACCCGGCCTTGTGCTCGACACCCTTGTCGTCGGTGTACGTCGCCCATTGCTTTGCCTGCTCACCCATGGCCGCAATCTCACGGGCAAAGCCGGTGAGTCCGGCGCGGCGTGCTTGCGTGACGGCCTTCGCGGACTCGCGCTCAGCCGCGATCTGGTGCTTCCCGATGTCTTTGGCCAGCGCTTCGGCCTCCGCCTTGCGTTTCCTGGCCTCTTCCGCATCGATACCAACCCGATTCAGGTCGCTCATCCGCTTCCTGAACTCGTCGCTGTCGAAGGCGTCGAAGAACTCCTTGGCTCCCTGTTTGCCGCCAAACATCGCCTCGCGGACCTGATCGAGCGTGTAGCCCATCTTCTTCAGGTCCTCGATCGATTTGCCGGCGTTGATGGCCTCGTTGATCCGCTTCATGTCATCGGCGGCGCGCATCAGGCCCAGCATCTTTTCGTTGGCCTCGAGGGTCCGCTGGTTCATCTCGTAGATGGCCGTGCCGGCCACCACAGCTCCGACAGCAATCAACGTGAACGGATTCCTGGTCAAGGCCAGCGTCAGCGCATCCACGGCCAACTTGGCGCCCATTATCCAACCGACGCATTTGGCCACCGCGACGCCAATCGCCGCCGCGGCGATGGCTTTCGCAAACAGTCCAATCGCGTCGGAGTTGCGGTTCACCCACTTGGCGAGCTCGGTGAGACCTTCGATCATGCGCCGCATCTCGGGCAGGAACTCGGCGCCGATGGCCGCCTTGGCCTCTTCGACATAGCGGCTCAACGAGCCCATCTGCTTGCCAACCGTGCCGAGCGAGGCCTCATACGCACCGGCGATCTTCGGCCCCTCGGCCAGCACGGCATTCAGCGCCGTATTCCGGCGCTCAATCTCGGTCAGGTCTCTGCCAAGCCGCCGGCGGGCATCGCTGAACGCCCGCTCGAACTGAATGTTGATGCCGTAAGTGCGCAGGACTTCGATCTGCTGCGTGGTGATGCCGGACATGATGCCCTGCAAAGCTTGGCTCGAGTCCTGCCCGGCCACCACCGCCGCATCCTGCGCCAGCCGCGCCAGGTCGGTGGCCTTCGACAGGTCCAATTGCGAGGCGATCATCTTGTTGACGATGTCGCTCGATGCCTGGGTCGTAATCCCCAGGTCTTTCAGCCTGGGAACCAGGCGCTCGATAGAGCCTTCGTTGTATCCGTTGGCGCGCGCCAGTTGCGCGTTGACGACAGCGAGTGTCTCATTGCGGGCGGCCAGCTTGCTGGTCTCCACAATCTGCGTCTTGATCCAGCCGACGACGCTCTCGAACGCGGAAACCAGCACGCCCGCGGCCGCCGCGCCCTTCACGATGGAAGCCGTCATCCCGTCAAGGCCGGACGACGCTCCGCGCGCGGTCTTCACAGCGGTCGCTTCCAGCGACGACAGCCCGGCGTTGACGCTCTTGATCGAGGCGTTGGCGCGGTTGACGTCGACCTCGACGACGAGTTCGAGCTTGTTATCGGCCATGCGGGTTCATCTGCTCACGGTCCAGCCGGTCCCGTTCCTCTTCCAGCACCACCAACGCCCGAAACTCATCCGCCCGGATATCACCGAGGCCGATGGGGATGCCCAGTTTCAAGGCGGTGCGGATATCGATGGCGCGCCGCAACAATAGGCCGGGTTCCGACGCCTGGGCCGCGTCAAGCCGATCCAGCGGGCAGTGGTCGCATCGGCCACCATCATCCGGGGCGTCAGGACAGAGGCCCGGATCACAGAGATCATCCCGCCGCAACGCCCAGTGGATCAGGAATCGCAGGGAGGGCTGCTCTGGCCACTCCCCGCTGGTCCGTTTGGGTCGCTGGTCTCCTGGAACGAGGCATCGAGGGCGTCGATCGCCGCCTTCACGGCAACGGCCTGATGGATGACAGGAACATCGCCGGCATACCCCTCGGCGGCCTGCGCCAACTTCTTGTACAGCACGCCCGCCGGCGCCAGGTTGATGATCAGTTCCTGGCGGTTGTAGGGAAGGTCCAGCACCCGCGCGAATCCGCGGCGGTATTCGAAGACATCCTTGGCCGACGGCATCCGCAATAGGTGGGTCACTGTGCCGCCAGGCACCCGGATCGTCACCTCGAAGCCGTCGCCCACCTGGGCCACATCATCGACTTCGGCTTGGCCTAGTTGCTCGATGACTCGGCTGGCCTCAAAGGCGTCCACCTCGGGCGCGTCCGGCTCAGCCACGCGGATCTTGGCGAGCAGTGCGGCGTCGGTATCTTCGGAGCTTGGGATCGTGGTTTCAGAGATCCCGCGCCCCAATTGCTTCACGATGACCTTGCGTCGGCGCTGGCGATCGATCCACTCCTCATCTGTTGGGAATCGGACGCGGACGGTCTTCACGCCTCCTGGCGCACGGAGATTGAGCGCGACCGGGCGCGCGGCGTCAAACACAACGGGAGTCGTTTCCATTGAAGTCCTTTCTACTGGCAGATGCTGTCCACGCCGCATTTAGCCACGGCCGAGACGATGCCGTTCACCGCATCCCACATCGGCAGGCACTCGACCGACACCGTGACGATTCCATCCGTTTCTCCCAGTTCGGCGGTGGCGAACGAAACCTTCGGCCAGGTGATTTCGAGAGAGTTGTTGGCATCGTAGGTGAGCGAGAGAACGGCGGCACCGGTGGACTGGTTCTTGAGCTTGGTCAACTCCGTCGAGCCGTTCACGAAGCGGGCCACGAACTTCAGCGTGCCCTGACGATTGGCGAATTCCAGCCGCCCGCGGATGGCCCCGCTCGTGGCATCGCCCGTCGCCTGGAAACCCGAGCCGGGAAAAAAGCCGCCGTCCATCCGGACGTTGTTCTTCCACGACGTTTCCAGCGAGACGATGTTCTTGCTGGTGACGTAGTTGACGCCGTTGATGGTGAGCGCGAGCGACGCCGATGGCAGCAGTTTTTCGAGTGTCGCCGCTGGAACGACGATGCCCGACGGCTCAGTCATCTTGCCTGAGCCAAGGAACTCCACGTTGATCTTCGAATTGGCGCGGCCCGGCCCGCTGCCGATCGAGATCGTCCAGCCCTCGATGGCGCAGCCCACCGCCATCCGGTCCAGGACCACGGCGGCGCCCGGGCGGATCTGCTCGACGAAGCTGAAGTAGGGCAACTCCGCTGCATCACCGTTGGCCGGAAACAGAGGGGCGCAAGTGTAGGTGAAGTTGGGCGCGGTGCCGGACTTGACCACCTTGCCGAGCGAGAACGCCATCGCCCACGCGGCGATCTCGGCGCTCAGGTACTTCTCAAGAGCGCTGCCCGCGTCCCAGGAGGTCTGGAACGACTGGGTCGGGAACTCGTGGCCCTTGCCGAACTCCTCGGCGTCGTTCTCGGTGTTGAGCTTCGGATTGGCGAGTGCGGCGTTGAGCTTGCGCAACTGCCACATCTGCACGCCGGTGTTCGCCGTGGCTATATCGGCCTGCTTCTGCTTGCCGAAGCAGATCAGGACCTCTTGCAGCCTACTCGTCGACATCTTCTTTCACCTCCATTTCGGGCGGGGCGCACTGCGACCACCCGGCTACAAGCAACGGCACCAGGGTCTCGGGCGTTGCTTCAACCTCCCGCGGCTCACCCTGCCCGAACGGGGCAGCCAGCCACACGGTGTTGCGTTCACTCATCGCCGATCTCCGTGAATGTCATGGGCACCTCGAAGTAATCCAGCCCCTCCGCGTCCGTCTGCCGCTGAATGAGCGGCAGGTCCATGGGGTAGCAGGAGGGATGAACCGTAACGTTGAGCATGGGCGTTCCCGCAGAGGCCGGGACCCCTTTCGTGATCAGCCGGAACAGACGGTAGTAGGCCGTCGGAGGGTCGCCGTCAAAGGTTTCGCGCGCCCGCAGATAAAGGGTGACCTGGTGCTTCCACACATCGACGCCGCCAAAGCTGCCCGGCGCCGTTCCTTGCCAGACGGCCATGATCCCCGGCGCGGGCATCGTGTGGATCGCGTTCGTCAGGCTCGCCCGCTTCGGGTATTGGTCGTGGTACGCGTAGATCCGGTCAGGATCGCCACCCATCTCCATGGCCAAATCCGGGATGTCGCGGAGCAACGCGACTAGGTTGTGGACAAGTTCGGAAGTGTCGATCATCGCTGCTTCCCGCCCAGATTCTTCTCCAAGAGGAGGCGCTTCTTCATCTCTTCGAAGACTCGCCGCGCCGCTTCCACCACCGCCGCCCGGTTCCTGGGCGAGAACACCAACCACTGCTCACGCTTCTGATTGGCCCAGGCTTTGATCCGGTCCTTGCGCGAGGTCAGGCCGGCCTTCGCTGCCTTCTCGCTGACCGTGCGCAGCGACAGGTTGCGCAGCATGCCGCCGGTGAAGCTCAGGTTGCGGCGGTTGCCGAGCCCGAGCTTCGTCTTCTGGATTGCATAACGCTTGGTGAGCGGCTTGGCAGGCTGGTCTTCCGGGCCCAGTGCGGCCTGCAACCGGTTCTTCACTGCCGCCACGCCGACCGTGCCCACCTTAAACATCTGGTGCTGGCGGAAGTTCAGGTGGTCAAGAACCAGCCGTTTCTTCTGCCAGATTCTGACGCTGGGCATGGTGGATCACTGCACACGCAGGGCGAGCTTCACACCGCCGGCGGCATCGGCCTCAATCTCGAACACTTTGTAGCTGGCGCCGGCAACCTCCACTTCATCACCGCGTTCCGGCGGCGCCGGCAAGTCCGCCGCACGGATGAACAGTAGGGCGTACGTGCCAGGAGCGTTCTCTTCGAGCCGCGCTCCCGTTTCGAGGATTCCGATGATGACAGTAGGGGCGCCCGCGCCGGGCCGGTAAGTGACTTCCCGGCCAAACGTCGCGAGGCAAGCCGCGTTGAGCGCCCCGATCGCCGCATCCCAGGACATCGGCTATGCCTTCGTGCCCTTGACCAGAATCTCGGGCCGGTGACAGATCGGCAGCGGATTGCTCTGGCTGTGCAGGTCCGTGCCGCGGCCAAACTTGCGGGGCTCCTGCTTGGCGTAGAGCGGCATCCCGAGCGTGTTGGCCGTCTCGTTGAAGTCCGCCGGCGCGAAGTACGTCCGGAAGGTC
>CAMTUE010000009.1:0-64449 GCA_947084845.1 uncultured Bryobacteraceae bacterium
GCTATCGCGGGGACTCGGTTTTGCGCCGGGCTCGATTTTGGGGAATGCTTGGTGGTCGGGGTGGGGTGAGGAGTGGGAAGAGGGCTTGCCGGCACGATTGCCGGCACGGCAGGCGGGATCGCCTGCGCTACGGGGGTCGACCCCTTCGCGACCCCTTCGCGCGATTTCGCCGTGGTATCGTGGCCGGACGGGTTACTATGTTGACAAGCGCCACCGTCCGGTCCGAGAAGAACCGTCCGTGGCAAGCACTATAGATTCATGAGTGTGCCCCTCATCCGGCCTCGCCTCGAATTCGCACCCGCTGCGGAGAGCAGCAGCGCGTTCAATATCGAAGACTACTTGCCCGCCGAGGTTAGGGATCTCGACAACCCGCAGACCGCAATCCCGAGGATCGCGAAGGACGAGCGGCTCATCCGGCTGATTGCCGAGGCGGTCCAGCGCATCCCTACCCGCCACCGGCTCAACTTGGGCGATGCACGTGCGATGGATGCGCTGCCGCCTGAGAGCGTTCATCTCGTCGTCACATCCCCGCCCTACTGGACGCTGAAGGATTATCGAAACTCCGCAGGGCAGATGGGTCACATCGAAGATTACGACGAGTTCCTCGATGAATTGGACAAAGTCTGGGCGCATTGCTTGAGGGCCTTGGTTCCGGGCGGCCGGCTGGTTTGCGTTGTCGGCGATGTGTGTCTGTCACGGCGGCAGAACAAAGGGCGACATACGGTGGTGCCGCTTCATGCGTCGATCCAGGAGCGCTGCCGGCGCATGGGGTATGACAATCTGTCACCGATCATCTGGCACAAGATCGCGAATGCCGCTTACGAAGTCGAGAACGGCGGCGGCGGGTTCCTGGGCAAGCCCTATGAACCGAACTCGGTCATCAAGAACGACATCGAGTTCATCCTTATGGAACGGAAATCGGGCGGGTATCGCGCGCCTGACGTGGCCACCCGCGTACTGAGCGTCATTTCGTCCGAGGACCACAAGAGGTGGTTCCAGCAGATCTGGTCGGGGCTGACCGGGGCTTCGACACGGCAACATCCCGCGCCGTATCCTGTCGAGTTGGCGGAGAGGCTGATTCGGATGTTCAGTTTCGTTGGGGACACTGTGCTCGATCCGTTTCTGGGCACGGGGACGACCGCCGTGGCCGCGGCGAAGGCGGGCCGGAACAGTATCGGCTTCGAGGTCGATGAACACTACTTCGACATGGCGCACACGCGCGTCGCGAATGAGACCGGGTCGCTGTTCAGTAAGGCGACGATCGAAGCGGTGAATGGGATTGCTGTTCGATGAGCGGCGGGGCAGATCTCGATCGGCGGGTACGTGAGGCCGTTCGTCAATTCTGGAATACCCGATCCGAACAGGCCGTCAAGCAAGGATCTGTAAGCGGCACTAAGGATGCAGGGGCACGGTCAGCCGTAACGGGCGGCGCGCAGATGCAAGGGTTCGTAGGCCTGATTCGAGACCTCTTGTGCGAAGTCGGCCTCGATCAGACCCAGGTTCATTGCTCGAAGGCCTTGGAGTTGCCCGGGTGGTATCGGCCTGAGAAGAAATGGGACCTGCTCTTCGTCTCGGATGGGCAACTGGTCGCGGCGATTGAGTTCAAGTCGCAGGTGGGCCCCTCGTTCGGGAACAACTTCAACAACCGGACTGAGGAGGCCATAGGAAGCGCCTCGGACCTGTGGGCGGCGTATCGTGAGGGGGCGTTCAAGCCCTCGTCGCGACCATGGCTCGGATATCTGATGCTGCTCGAAGAGACCGCCGGGTCGATGAACCCGGTGAGCAATCGCGAACCGCACTTTCCGGTGTTCCCCGAGTTCAAGGATTCGTCGTACGCAGAGCGCTACCAAGTGCTGCTCACGAAACTGGTTCGCGAACGGCTTTACGATTCGGCTTGCTTCTTGCTTTCAGATGCCGAGGGCGGCCTTCAGGGCAAGTACAGGGAACCGAACCCAGAGTTGACGTTTGAGAAGTTCACAGCATCCTTGCTGTCGAGAGCGATCGCGTTGGCGAAGAGCCGCGAGTAGGGACGCCATGGTGGGCAGTCGGCCGAAGCGGCCGAAGATCGAGGGAAAGGGAATGTGGGACTGGAACACAAGGCACCGTTTACCCTAACGGCAAAAGCCCAGGATATGGGCGTGGGTTTGGGCTTGATACGGATCGAGACGCCGTTGGCCACAAGGTGTTGTGGTTTGGGCGGGCCAGGAAAAGGGGCATTGTGTTCCTGTCCCGGATTACCGGATTAGCGCCATCATGTGTGCGCGGCTAACAAAAACGCCCTATCCCGGCCTGATCTACCGAGTGCCTCTTTTGGGGTTATTCTTAGAACTCATTGTCCGACAGAGGATACGTTCGCATGTTCCCGTTTCTTACTTTGTACAAAGTCATCGTGATCGTGCTGTACTCTGTGCCGGTTCCCGTGGGTCTTTCCTCGAGAGTGAACGACTCAGTACGAGACAGCGACCCGCTGCTCAGGTCACGATAGCGAATATCGTAAGGACCAGTTGTGACTTTGCCCACGGTGAACTTCCCACGGGCCGGGATGAAGAACTGCCGAACTGGGTAGGCCTTCTCCCCTGCAAGAGAAACAAGCTTCACGAAGACGTCAGAGTCGTTTTGGCTGTTGTCCACCGTGACCACTGAGAGGCCGTCCGCATGAACTCGCTTGTATCCTTGGACGTATCCGGCCGTGGTCGGCCAGGGTAGTCCATTCGGCGCTGTGCTCGGCCTTTCGTACCCCTCAATAGAAACTATGTCGTCAAGATGCGCAGTTTTAGGTAGTCCATTCGGCGCTGTGCTCGGCCTTTCGTACCCAGACCGCCCCGGGGTAGGCGACCGAGTGATTTCGTCCCCAGGAGTAGGTGCCACAAATTTCTGCTGCTCTGGGGCCGGTTCTGCCGAGTATGGCTTGGGGCCAGGCAGCGGAGTCCTCGGCAGGAACGCTGCCACACCAAGCCAGATGAAAATCGCGAAGAGCCCGTATGCAACCCAGTATTGCCGAAGGTTAGATGCAATCGCGCCGATGTCAATGCTTGAACGTCGCAACTCCTGAGACTTTGGCCGTGGTGTTGGCTGAGGCTGAGGGTTGGATTCTGCGGCATCCGCGGATGCCTGCTCTTGTCGCTCCAACCGCAGATCATAGTCGCGACGCTTCACCGGATCAGACAAGACCTCGTACGAAGCGTTGATCAAAGTCATGATGCGTGCCGCCTGAGCGTCTCCCGGATTCCGGTCAGGATGGTACTTCTGGGACAGCGTCTTGTAGGCCGCCCGAATCACCTCAGGTGGGGCGTTTCGTGTCACCTTGAGGTTGTCGTAATGCGTGAATACCCGTCCCATCGATGAGTGAACCTGGCCCCATGATAACCTGAGGGTTCCCTATGTTGTGGTCCCGGTTGTTTATTCCTACTTTGCGCGAGAACCCGGCTGAGGCCGAGGTTGTCAGCCATCAGATGCTGCTTCGGGCTGGTTACATCCGGCCTTTGGGGGCTGGCATTTACAACTACCTGCCTCTGGCCCAGCGGTCTTTGAACAAGATCCAGGGGATCATCCGCGAGGAGATGGACTCGATTGGCGGGCAGGAGTTCTACCTGCCGGCTTTGAATCCGGCGGAGGTGTGGCAGGAGTCCGGGCGGTGGGACGTGATGGGCGACAACATGTTCCGGCTTAAGGACCGCTATGGGCGGGCGCTTTGTCTGGGCATGACGCACGAAGAGGTGATGACCGACATCGCCCGGGGCGAGGTGCGGTCGTATAAGCAGTTGCCGCAGATCTGGTATCAGATCCAGACGAAGTTTCGGGATGAGCCGCGGCCGAAGTCGGGGCTGTTGCGGGTGCGGCAGTTCATCATGAAGGACTCGTATTCGTTTGACCTGGGTCCGGAGGGTCTGGACGTTGCTTACGAGAAGCACCGGGTGGCGTATTGCCGGATCTTCGACCGATGCGGGTTGGAGTATGTGACGGTGGAGGCGCATTCGGGGGCGATGGGCGGGTCGCAGTCGCAGGAGTTCATGGTGAAGACGACGGCGGGCGAGGATTACGTCGTCATCTCGAAAGACACCGGGTATGCGGCGAATCTGGAGAAGGCGACTTCGCGGCCCGTGGCGCCGGCGGAGGCCGATCCCGAGGGCGACTTGACGCCGGAGTTGGTGCACACGCCGGGCCAGAAGACGATTGACGAGGTGTCGGCGTTTTTGAAGATCCCGACGAGTTCGCAGATGAAGTCGTTTGTGGCGATGACCGGGGACGCGAGGCCGTTCCTTTGCCTGTTGCGGGGCGATCACCAGTTGAGCGAGACGAAGTTCCAGACGGCGGCGCAGTGCGGCGATTTCAGGCCGGCGCAACCGGAGGAGATTCGTGAGCTTTTCGGGGCTGATCCGGGGTCGCTGGGTCCGGTGGGCGTGAAGACGATGCCGATCCTGATCGACGAGGCTTTGCGCGGCCGCAAGAACATGGTGACGGGCGCGAACAGGGACGATTACCATCTGCGCAACGTGACGCCGGGCGAGGATTTCGAAGCGACGTTCCATGACCTGCGGCAGGTGGCCGAGGGCGATACGGATATCGAGACGGGCGGGCCGCTGGAGATTGCGAAGACGGTCGAGATCGGGCACATTTTCAAGCTTGGGTATAAGTATTCGAAGTCGATTGGTTTGAATGTGTTGAACCAGGATGGGGTGGAGACGCCGGTCATCATGGGTTCGTATGGGATCGGGGTGGAGCGCGTGCTTTGCGCGGCGGTGGAGCTTTACAGCGACTCGAATGGGATTTCGATGCCGGTGACGATTGCTCCGTTTGAAGTGGTCATCACTCCGGTGAAGATTTCGGATGCGGGCACGAGGGCGGCGGCGGATGCGATGTATGCGGAGTTCAAGGCGAAGGGCGTCGATGTGTTGTATGACGACCGCGACATGTCGCCGGGGGCGAAGTTCAAGGACGCCGATTTGATTGGCGTTCCGTATCGCGTGACGTTGGGCAGGAAGTTGAGCGAGGGGATTGTTGAAGTGGTGGAGCGGCGCGGGAATGTGAAGGTAGAGGTGGCGGTGGGCGAGGTTGTCGCGTGGGTGGCGGAGCGGGTGGCCGCGGCTAAAGCGAAATGACCGATTGGGCGCGGGCGAGGCTTGAGTTTCCTTCGCTTGAGCAGTGGACGTATCTGAACACGGCGACGTTCGGGCAGCATCCGCGGCGGGCTGAGCGGGCGATTGCCGGGCATCTGGCGCATCGCACGGAAGAGGCGTGTTACGACTTCCTTTCGTGGTTTGACGATCATGACCGGCTGCGTACGGATATCGCGCGGCTGGTGAATTGTCAGGCCGGAGACGTGGCGTATTTCCCGAATTCGTGTTCGGCGCTGGGGTTGTTGTTGAACGGGGTGGAGTTTGAGGCGGGCGGGGAGATTTTGACGCTGGAGGGGGAGTTTCCGAACCAGGTGTATGCGCCGCATGCGCGCGGGGCGGTGTTGCGGGAGGTGGCGGCGGAAGGGTTGATCGACGCGCTGTCAGCGAAGACGCGACTGGTTGTGGTTTCGACGGTGAACTACATTACGGGTTACCGTGTGGCGCTGGAACCGCTGGCGGCGGAGTGCCGGAGGCGGGGGATTCTGCTGTACGTTGACGCGACGCAATCGGCGGGGGCGTTGCGGATCGATTTCGAGAAGTTGCAGCCGTCGATGCTGGCGGTGAATGCGTACAAGTGGATGTGCTGCCCGTCGGGGGTGGCGTTTGCGGCGATTCATCCGGAGTTGCGGGGGCGGATGAGGCCGTTGACGGTGGGGTGGCGGTCGCATCACGGTTGGCGGAACGTGGAGAATCTGCATCACGGCGCGCCGGAGTTCACGGGCAACGCGGATATGTATGAGGGCGGGATGCTGGCGTCGCCGCTGCTGTATGCGTTGGGGGCTTGCGTGGGGATGTTTTTGGAGTTGGGTGCGGCGGAGGTGGAGGCGCGGGTTTTGGGGTTGGCGGGGCGGTTGCGGGGGCAGATGCGGGAGATGGGATTGGAGCCGTTGCCGTACGGGGATTCGGCGATTGTGGCGGCTCCGATGGCGGATGCATCGGGGGTGGCGGCGGCGTTGAAGGCTGAGCGGATCCTGGTGTCGGCGCGGCATGGGTTGTTGCGGGTGTCGCCGCACTTCTATAACAACGAGGCGGATTTGGATCGGTTGGTTGCGGTGTTGGGGGAGTTTGGGGCTTCAGCGGCGCGGTCGGGCTGAAGCCCTTCGCAGGCTGAAGCCCGCCCCACCTAAAGCCTGAAGTAGCGCTTTTGGGCGGCTTGCCAGAGGATGGCTGGGAGGATGCCGAGGAGGCCGGTTCCGAAGGCGACCCAGCGGACGCTGACGCCCATGTCGACCAGGGATGCGGCGGCGAAACTGACGACGCTCATGACGAGGAAGAGTCCGGCGAAGTCGGCGGAGAAGACGCGGCCGCGGAGGCGGTCGTCGGTCATTTCATGAAGCATCGTGGTTGAATAGACCCAGCAGAGCGACGTGCCGATGTGTCCGAGGATGATGAAGAAGCAGGCCCACCAGAGCGACGAGGCTCCGCCCAGTGCCATGTAGCCGGCGGCGACGATCAGGAATCCGTAGAAGATGCCCTTGCGCATGAGGTCCGGCTTGCCCCTGGCGAGGTAGCCGCTGAGCAGGGAGCCGATGAGAGCGCCGACGCCGCGGGCTCCGAAGAGCAGGCTCATGGAGAGGGCGCCGGATTGTTTCCAGAGGAAGATGCGTTCACCGAAGACGGGCAGAAGGACCCAGTGCGCGCCGAGCAGTCCCATGCCGGCTTTCACGAGCAATGTGGACCACATGCGTTTGTCGCTCTTCACGTAACGGAAGCCTTCGATGGTGGGTTTGAAATCGATCAGGTCCTTGAGACGGGCGGGCGGTTTATTGAGGCTATGGGTCTCGTTGACCTTCATGGCGTAGAGAAGAAGGGCGGAGAGGCCGAAGCTGAAGGCGTTGATGACGAAGACCGCATGGCGGCCGAACTTCCAGGCGATGAGGCCGCCGATGGCGGAACCGATGGCGAGGTTGATGGACCAGGTCATGGAAGAGAGGGCGTTGGCGAGCACGATCTCTTCCTTGTTTCTGGCGATGCTGGGGATGATGGCGGTGCGGCCGGGTTCGAAGAGCGCCCACATGGTGGTGCCGCAGAAGAGGAGGATCCAGATGAGCCAGACCATCGAAGCGGAGGTGACCAGGAGCATGGCCAGGACGATGAAGATGCGGACGATGTCGGCGAAGATCATGACACTGCGGCGGCGCAGGCGGTCGTTGATGACGCCGGCCATGGGGGCCATGAAGACCTGCGGGAGGAGTTGGAGGACGACGGCGAAGCCGACGCTGCGAGCCTGGCCGGTCAGTTCAAAGAGCAGGGAGTAGATGGCGACGGCATAGAACCAGTCGCCGAGTTCGGAGACGATCTGGGCGAGCCAGAGAAGGCGGAAGTCGCGGTTGTCGCGCAACAGGCGGGAGTAAGCGGAAAGTGAGTAGGAAGATCCTCCGCTTACAGCCATGGCAACTCAACCGACGTAGATACCCATCCGTTCCTTGACGAGGCGGACGGTGGCATCGGCGATGGGCGTGACGCGTTCGGCGCTTTCGCGGAGGACGCCATGGAGGTAGCCGGGGTCGGCCATGATTTCGGCGTAGCGGGACTGGAGGGGCTGGAGACCGGCGACGACGGCTTCGGCGACCTGTTTCTTGAGATCGCCGTAGCGCATGCCGGCGAAGTGCGATTTCATCTGGTCCGCGGTCCAGCCGCTGAAGGCCTGGTGGATGGTGAGGAGGTTTTCGACGCCGGGGCCGATGTTGTCGTAGTCGACGCCGGGGAGGGAGTCGGTTGTGGCGCGCATGATCTTCTTGCGGATGACGGAGGGCGGGTCGAGAAGAGAGATGGCGTGGCCGGGAGAGCCGGTGGACTTGGACATCTTTTTGGTGGGATCGTCGAGACCCATGATGCGCGCGCCGACGGTGGGCAGTTGGGTGGCGGGCATGACGAAGGTGTCGCCATAGAGGGCGTTGAAGCGCTGGGCGATGTCGCGGGTCAGTTCGAGATGCTGCGACTGGTCGTCGCCGACAGGGACGACGTTGGCCTGGTAGATGAGGATGTCGGCGGCCATGAGGATGGGGTATTGGAGCAAGCCGCTGCCGATGGACTCCTGTTTGGAGGACTTGTCCTTATACTGCGTCATGCGTTCGAGCCAGCCGATGGGGGTGACGCAGGTAAGCAGCCAGGTGAGCTCGGCGTGACCATGGACGAGGGACTGGACGACGACGGGCGACTGCCTGGGGTCGATGCCGGCAGCGAGGAAGACGGCAGCGGTTTGCTCGATCTTCTGACGGAGTTCGGCAGGGTCCTGGTACAGTGTGATGGCGTGAAGGTCTACGATAAGGAAGATGCTTTCGTAGTCGGGCTGCATCCGGACCCAGTTTTTGAGGGCCCCGAGGTAGTTGCCGATGTGTAATGATCCGGTGGGCTGAATGCCCGACAATACGCGTGGTTTCATGCGAAGACTGTTCGAGGAAGGGTAATCTTCATCCTAAGTGATTGACGTGCCAGACAACAATACGGAACCGGCCAGCGCGCCGGAAGAAAAGCCGGAAGTGACGCCGGCGGCGACGCCGGAGTACACGGTGGAGAAGTGGGTGTATGGGGGAACGGGGATGGTGCGGATCGACGGGCAGGTGGCTTTTGTGCCGTTTGTCCTGCCTGGAGAGCGGGTGAGGCTGACGCCGGCGAAGAAGCGGGCGTCAGTGTTGGAAGCGCAGGTGTCGGAGCGGCTGGAAGCGTCGCCGGACCGCGTTGAGCCGCTGTGCCAGGTCTTCGAGAAGTGTGGCGGGTGCCACTACCAGCACACGGCAGCCGATTACCAGTTGGCGCGGAAGGTGGAGATCGTGGCGGAGACGTTCCGCCGCGTGGGCAAGTTCGAAGCGCCGGGATCGATCGAGACCATCAGCGCCGACCCCTGGTATTACAGGAATCGCAACCAGTTTCACATCGACCGGGCCAGGATGGGCTATCTTGCCGCGGGGTCGCACAAGCTGGTCGATATTGACGAGTGCCCGATCTCTGCGCCGGCGATCAACGAGGCGCTGCGGGTGATCAAGAAGAAGCTGCATGATCCGCACTGGCCGCGTTTCCTGAAGTCGATCGAGTTGTTCACGAACGGCGAGCAGGTGATGGTGAATGCGCTGGAGACGGACGGCGGGCGGAGGTTGGCGCGCGGATTTTTCGAGTGGCTGGGGCAGTTCATACCGGGGGCGGAGACGGGAGCGCTGGAGTATGAAGTGGGCGGGTTCGCTTACCGTGTGAGCCATGGGTCGTTTTTTCAGGTGAACAGGCACCTGGTTCAGCGGTTGGTCGAATGCGCGATTGGGGACGCCGCAGGGGAGAACGCGCTGGATCTTTATGCAGGCGTGGGCTTGTTCACGGTGCCGCTGGCGAAGCGGTTCAAGACGGCGGTGGGCGTGGAGAGCCACGGGGCGGCGATCCGCGACATGGAGCATAACGCGGGCAAGGCGGGGCTGTCGATTGGAGTCCACCGGGCGCAGGCGGAGCAGCATTTGGAGCAGTTGAAGACGGCGCCGGACTTTGTCGTAGCCGACCCGCCGCGAAGCGGGTTGGGCAAGCATGTGTCGGGGCACCTGTTGCGGCTCTCGCCGAAGAGGATCCACATTGTCAGTTGCGATCCGGCGACGCTGGCGCGGGATGTTGCGGCGCTGATCGGGGGCGGTTACAGCCTGAGGAAAGCGACTGTCGTCGATATGTTCCCGCAGACGTTTCACATCGAGACGGTGGTTGAGTTGTCGAAGGGATGAGCGGTCCAGACGAGCCTGGACGCTGAAGGCGCGGGTGCCGGCGCCACGCCGGATGCGGCCTTGCGAGGAAACGGGTTAGCTGCGTTTGAGCTTTCGCCAGGCGACTTCGGCCAGGTTCAGGAGCAGGGCGAGGGCCAGGAGTCCGGGCCAGAGGCGGAGCGAGGAAGGGACAGAACGGCCGCCTGTCGAGAAGACATCGCGCGGGTTGGGATTGAAGATGCCGCCGGTGAACCCGGCGATCTGTCTCATCAGGAGCGGGTTGTTGCCGTAACTCGAAAGCTCCATCTCGGGGATGTAGCTGCCGACTTCGGGGAACGCGGCAGAATCGGCAAGAGGACGAACACGGAACAAGCCCTGGCGCGCGCCGATCGGGATGAGAGCCCTGTAGTAGCCTTGGCCGGCTCTTTCGACCGTGACGGGGCGCTGGAAACCGCCGGGTCCGAGGACATAGAGCGTGGGCGGTTCAGCGGGAGCGGTGACATGAGAGGCGAGGCGGTATTCGGCGACGAGAGTGCCGTTGACGGAGTCGTGGGTTAGCGTCGCTTCGCCGGACTGGGCGTGCGGCAGGAGGTCGCGGAGGATGTTGGCCCAGAACTTGTCGAAGCCTTTCCAGGCGACCCAGCCTTCGGCCCAGCGGGCCTTGGCATCGGAAGTGAAGACGGCGGCGCGGCCGAGTCCATACTGCCAGCGGACCAGCAGCGGATCGTCCTTGCCCGCGTCTCCGGGCACGGCGAGAAGCAGATCGGCGTCCTTCTTGGCGTCGAAGCGGACATAGCCTTTGAGCGCGGGGGCCTGTTCGAGCGAGAGATCGCGGAAGACTTCGGCCTTTTCGACCACTTTCAACTCCATGGTTTTTTCGACAGTGGTGGAGCCGGTGTGCTCCATGACGTCTTTGATGAGAACCTGCTCGAGGCCCGAAGGATCAGTGAGGAAGTAGGCCTTGCCCTTGGCCGCGGCGGCGACTTTTTCGAGGTATCCGCGATTGACGTCCTGGCCGAGTCCGACGGTTGAGATGGTGACGCGCTTCTCGCCGGCTTCCTTGGCGACGCTGATGGAATCGCCTTCCTCGGAGATACCGTCGGTGAGGAGCACGATGTGCTTGTAAGCGCCGGTGGCGGTGAGCATGCGGCGGTAGGATTCGGAGAGAGCGGGCGCGATCTGAGTGCCGCCGTCGGGGGTGATGCCGGCGATGAGGCGCTTGATCATCGTCTTGTCTTCAGCCCTGCGGAGCGGCACGGCCCACTGGTGGGAGTTGTCGAAGATCAGGACGCCGACATAGTCGATGGGGCGCAGGTTCTCGACGACGCCGATCGCGGCGAGGCGGGCGAGTTCCATCTTGCGCCCTTCCATGGAGGACGACTTGTCGACGATGAGGATGACGGAGGTACCCTCGGGGCTTCGAGGCGGAGCGACGGTGGCGGGCATGGCGCGGTCGAAGGGATCGGCCGGGCGCCCTTTCTTGTCGACATAGAGATTGCGTTCGCCGCCGATCATCAGGACGCCGCCGCCGCGCTGGATGAACTGTTCGAGTCCGGCCTTGGTCGGCAGGGGCAGGGTTTCGATGTCGAAATTATTGAAGAGGACGATCTGGTAGTCGTCGAGAACGACTTTGAGGAGGTCGGCCGCCGGGACGACGTCGAATTGTGATGCGCGAAGGACGCCCATGATGTGGGTTTCCATGCCGGGCGTGTCCTGGGAGAGGTAAAGCAGTTTCGGCCGTCTGAGCGCAAGCGCCTGTTCGAAGCGAAGTTCGCCCAAGCCATCGGCGCGGAGGATTCCGGTGACGCTGATCGCACCGGGGGTCAGGATGGAACCGGTGGCGCGGAGGGAGTTCGAGCCTTGCTGCAACTCGATGTTGCTTTGGCCGATGCTCTTTCCTTCGGCGAGGATTTCGATTGTCGCCTTGGCCGCTTCGGGACTCTCAACGGTGATTTCGATGGGGAGTTTTTCGCCGGTGAAGGCGACGGCGGGAATCCTGAGCGATGTGAGTTTCAGCTTCGGTTCGGGGCGGCCGGAGAGCAGGACGGTGTCGACGGGGATGCCGAGTTGACGCGCCTGATAGGCTGCGCGGGCGGCGGATCCAAGGGTCTCGCGGCCGTCACTGACGACGACCATCCGCGGCACGAGTCCTGAGGGCAGCACCGTCATGGCTTCCCTCAGCGCACTCTCGATATTGGTCGCCCTGCCCTCTTCGCCGTTGGCGCGCCCGATGCCGCCGGGAGGCTGCGACGCACCCGACTGGAGGTGGCGGGCAAAGGGGAGGACTCTGACCTCGTTGCGGCCGCGGCTGTCCTGGATTGTCCTGACCACGGTTGCGGAACGGAGAATGTCGTTTTCGTCGACGCTGGACGATGTGTCGACGAGGACGTTGACGGCCATCTTCGATTCGTTGACGGAGATGGACGGTTCGATGAGCGCGGCCAGGGCGGCCAGGACCGCAGCCAGTTTCAGCGCGGCCATCAGGCGTCTCTCGCGGCCGGCGCGGGCACGCTTGCGGCCATAGATCCACCACTCGGCGAGCAGCAGGAGTGCGCCGGCGAATGCAAACCAGGGCCATAGGTCGCGAGGCCCGGCAGCCGAGAATTGCTTAGGTCCGGGGCCCGATTTCACGCCCGGCGCAGCTGTCCATTTCGACCGGCCGGCGTCGGGCAGCGAGACGGAGAAGGTTCGTTCGGCCGATCCGGCGATGACCCGTACGGTATCAGGCTCGGCGGCAAAGAAGCGGACGGAACGGCCATCGACGGTGAACGGGAGCGAGTCTCCATTGCTGTTCAACACGCGGACAGCATCGGTGGAGGCCGTCTCGTCCAAATCGACCGAGATGGATCCGGGCGTGCCGGCGAGAACTTCCCGGCGCAGGTAGACTTCGGGCGCGAACCATTCGAGCAGGTGGGCCATGAGCAGAGGCGCGGAGAGTTCGTAGCGGAAGGCGGGGCGACCGGGGTGGTAGCCGAGAACGGCGAGTTTTGTCGCGCCGGGCCGGGCGGCCATCAGGACTTTCCCCTCGGCCACGGCGATGGTGAGGTCGCCGTCCACCTCGTCGAAGATGAGCCCGGATTCGAGTTTTACGTCGCGTGACCGCAGGCCCGCGCCGAGGGCATGCATGGTGTTCCAGCCGGTGAGGACAAGGGGAGTGGTGAACCGGCGGGCCGGGATGGGGCTCACCCCTGGCGGCGGCTCAATCCAGAGGGATGGACGCTGGGGCGGGGCGGAGGGGGCGAACCGGTCGATGATGACGAGGTCGGCGGCGATGTCCGGCCTATACTGCGCGGGAGTGTAATAGGTGGCCTCGTTGCGCGGATCGGCTTGGAGGAGCGGCTTGAGAGGGTCGGGTTCGCTGGAGAAGACGGCGATTCGGAGGACGGGTTGGGCGGGGAGTTCGAGCACGGCGCGGTCGTCCTGTGGGAACGCGTCGTTCGATCCGAGACGGGCCTCGACCCAGGCGGCCGATCTTGTGTTGACGATGAAGCTTGCCGTGGCCTCGGCTCCGGGCGCGAGGTCGAGCATACGAGTGCCCACCACAGCGCCTCCGATGGCGAGGGCGACGGGAACCGGGCGCCGGACGAGGGAATCGTTTCGGGCAGTGACGAACGCTTTCCAGCCACCGCCGGGCTCTTCCGCCCTGGTCAGCCAGAAACGGACCAGGCCGACGTTGCGAGTTACGGCGGTAAGCGGGAGGACGCGGAGGTTTGTGGGGACGGCAATTGTCTCCGGGCGGGCGTCGCTCACGCGGCCGGCGCCTGCATAGACGATCTCACCCGGCCGTCTCGCCTGGAGCCGCTGAGCCTGCGTGGCGAGGCCGAAAGCCTGTTCGAGGTCGAGCGCGCCGGAGCCGGGCCGGGCAGCGCGAATCGCAGCCTCGATATTGCCCCGATCAGAATCGAATGGCGCCTTAGGAGAGGCTACGGGGCCGGCCTCGACCACCATGACGCGGTCCTCGGCGGGCAAGGTCGCCAACCACTCCAGAGATCTTCGCTGCGCTTCCTGTTCGATTGTGCCGGAAGACGAGCGCGCCGCCATCCAAGCCGAGGTATCGATCAGCAGCACATGATCGCGGCCTACTGATTCGGGCGATCCCCATCTGGGCTGGGAGACGGCAAGCAGCAGGCAGGCCAATGCCAGCAGTTGCATCAGAAGAGACCAGGGCTCGTCGATCCGTTTGCGTTTCTTCCGTTCGGCCGCCCGTTTGGCCGCCTCCCAGAATCGCAAGGTGGATACCCGCACCTGTTTGCGGGCGAAGCTGAGCAGATAGAGAGCGACAGTGAGGCCGGCGGCGGCGGTGAACAGGACGGCAAGTTCGATAAGTGTGAGGTTGGCGAAGAACACCTAGCAGCCCCTCCTCGCCGCCGTCGCGCCTGCCCAATCGAGAGCGCGGAAGAGGGCGTCCTCGAGCGGGATGGATGTAGCGAAGCCGGCGTAGCGTCCGCCGTTGCGGATGGCGAGGTCGTCCACCGCGCCGCAGTAGCGGTCGAACTCCGCGATGTAGGCCTGGCGCGCGTCCTCGCTGAGGCTCAGTTCCAGTTCCGCGTCGCTTTCAGCGTCCTGCAACCGCAGATCGCCGCTGGCGCCGGGATCGCGGTCGAAGTCGGTCCACAACTGCATCAGGAGGAGTTCGTGACCGAAGTCGGCCAGGTATTGAAGGGGCTGGAGGACGTCGCCGTCGTCGAGGAAGTCGGAGATGATGACGGCGAGGCCGGGCTTTGGGTACTTGTTGATGAACAGGCGCGCCACTTCAAGCATGGATGCGCGGCCCTTGGGTTGAAGATCGCCCAGGAAGTCGGCCACCGGGCCGAAACGGTGGCGGCCGCCGCTGGCGATCATTGTGTCGTCGAGGCGGTCGTGGAAGGGCTGGATGACGATGGAGTCGTGGCGCACGAGGCCGACATAGACGAGGGCGGCTCCGAGGCGGCGGGCGTAGTCAAACTTGGATATTTCTGAATTCGGCGCGCCGGCGATCATGGATGCACTGGCGTCGATCAGCAGGCGGATGGGCGTGCGCGGCTCGACCTCGAACATCTTGAGAAAGAGTTTTTCCAGCCGCATGTAGGCGCGCCAGTTAACGGCCCTGAGGTCGTCGCCCTGATGGAAGCGGCGGTGATCGAGAAACTCCTGGCCGGGCCCGGAGTAGCGGGAAGGGTTATGACCGCCGACGAGTCCTCTGAACGACTTCTGCCATCTTATGGTGAGCCGCTCGAGCTTCTCGAGAAGCGCTCTTTCAATGACCGGCGCCGGCATCTCTTCAGGGTCCGGATCAGACGCGAGCGGCCGCGGCCGCCGACGCGCCGATGATCTCTTTCAACAACGATTCGGGGGTCTGCTCGTCGGCATGGGCGTCGAAGTTCAGAATAATCCGGTGCCTCAGAACCGAGGCCGCCACGCCCTTCACGTCATCGACGGAGAGGTGGGCCCGGCCCTTCATGAACGCGGAGACCCGGCCGCACTCGACAAGCGCCTGGGCGCCTCTGGGAGACGATCCGTAGCGAATGTACTTGTTAGCCATGGGGTGCGCGTTCGCGGATCCGGGTTGAGTGGCCATGACGAGGCTGACGGCGAACTCCTGCACGTGAGGAGCGACCAGGATGCTGCGGCAAAGGTCTCTGATGGCCAGAATCCTGTCTCGTCCAATGACGGTCTGAAGGACCGGTTCCTCGAACTGGATCGTCCTTTCGACGATCGTGTTCAGTTCCTCGCGCGATGGATACTCGACCAGGATCTTCATCAGGAAGCGGTCAAGTTGCGCCTCGGGGAGCGGATACGTTCCTTCCATCTCGATGGGGTTCTGGGTTGCCATCACCAGGAAGGGACGTTCCAGTTCGTGAGTGGTCGTTCCGGAAGTGACTGTGCGCTCCTGCATGGCTTCCAGCAGCGCCGATTGCGTCTTGGGCGTGGCACGGTTGATTTCGTCGGCGAGCACGAGGTGGGCGAAGATCGGGCCGGGCTGGAAGCGAAGGACCTTGTGGCCGCCGTCGGAGGTTTCCATCACCATCGACCCGACAATGTCGGCGGGCATCAGATCGGGCGTGAACTGAATCCTGGAGTAATTCAGATGAAGCACGCGAGAGAGAGTGCGCAACAGGGTGGTCTTGCCCAGACCCGGCACGCCCTCCAGAAGGACGTGTCCGCCGGACAACATGCAGATGAGCACGCCGTCTATGACATCCTGCTGCCCGACGATGACCCGGCCGATTTCATTGCGAACTGCGTCGAGGCAGCCGACGCCCTCTTCCATGGTTAGTTTACCCTGCACGATAACCATTGTAGGTCAAAGGAGCGCGTCCGCCCCCGGCGGCAGAGGAATCACTCACCACAGGCCGCGCCGCCGGAAAACTCCATGTGGCCAGGCTCGATGCCCTGCTCTCCGCACCACGCCCAATAGAGCGCGCCATAGCTCTCCGTGATGTAGTGTTCGGGGAGAAAGCCGAGCCGCCGGGCGGAAGAGTCAATCCAATCCGGCGCGCCTTCCAGTTCGATGAAAACACCGATGGGCGTTTCATCGACCAGCGCAAGGCCCCCGTCCTTCTCGTACCCGGCGCGGTATTTCTCGTACCGGAAGACGACCGTGTAGCCCAGCCGGGTGAGCATTTCGCGCACGGCCGCGGCGTCGCCGACAGTCGTCTCGATCTCTTCCCTGGTCTTGTGCGGGCCTGCTTCCGGCGGCCCTTTGTAGGTGAGGATACGGTCCTGGCCGTATTCGCGCAGGCGCAGGAGTTTTCGTTCCTGGCGCAACAGAAGTGTTGGAGTGTCGAAGACCTCGTTGCGTTCGAAGGTCCGCTCCATGGTCTCAATGAAGCCGGACTCCAGAAGCCGGGCGCGGGCCTCGTCAGCAGACCCGCACCGCAGCTTGATCTCAGTCTCTTTGCCCTGCTTACCTGCCGACAGAGCCGCCGCCCCCGTCGGTTTTCTTGATCACACTCATCGCCGTGCCGAGGAATGCGGCGATGTCGGTCAGATTGGCGGGCACGATCAGCGTGTTTCCGGCCTTGGCGATCTTGCCGAATTCGGTGATGTACTGCTCGGCCACGCGCAACTGAACAGCCTCGAAGCCGCCTTTGTCGTGAATCGCCGCCGCCACTTTGCGCAGGCCCTCGGCCGTCGCCGATGCGACCGCGAGAATGGCCGAAGCTTCGCCCTCGGCCTGGTTGATCTGCAACTGCCTGTTGGCCTCGGACTCCTTGATCACCTTCTGCTTGTCGCCTTCAGCGTTGTTGATGGCTGCTTCCCTTGAGGCTTCGGAATTCAAAATCGTCGCGCGCTTTTCGCGTTCGGCGCGCATTTGCTTTTCCATGGCGGCCAGGATGTCGTGCGGCGGCGTGATGGTCTTGATTTCGTAACGCAGCACCTTAACGCCCCAGGGCTCACTGGCCTTGTCCAGTTCAGTGACGACCAAAGCGTTGATCTTGGTCCGCTCCTCGAATGTCCGGTCGAGATCGATCTTGCCCACCTCGCTGCGCAATGTTGTCTGCGCGAGTTGGCGGATGGCGAACTGGTAGTCCGAGATGCCGTAGGAGGCCCGCTCGGGGTTCAGCACCTTCAGATAGAGGATCCCGTCCACCGCAACCTGGACGTTGTCGCGCGTGATACAGACCTGCTCCGGGATATCGACCGCCTGTTCTTTCAGTGAGTGCCGGTAACGGATCACATCGACGAACGGCGTCAGGATGTGGAAGCCCGCCTGCAAGATGCCGGCGAACTTACCCAACCGCTCCACGACATACGCATTCTGTTGCGGCACCACCACTGCCGTCTTGGCGATGATGATCAACACCAGCAACAGAAAAAGGCCAACAGCAAAGAGTATTCCAGGGTCCATAATCGTACCTTTCTCCCAACAATTCCCAGACGCCGCCTATTTCGCCCTCACTGTCAAGGTCAGCCCGTCCAGCCGTTCCACGAGACAGGCGCAGCCCTCGCGCAACGGCGATTCCCCGGCATTCACGGCGCTCCACGACGTCCCGCGCAATTCGACCTTGCCTGTCGCTCCAGCCGCGATCTCTTCCAGCGCAGTCCCTGATTCGCCCGTCAATTCGTCGGGCAGAATGTCAGGCGTCAATTGCCGGAATCTTCGCTGTAGGGGTTTGCGAAAAAAGAGCAGGCCGCAAATCGAGAGGACAGCGAAGAGCATCAACTCATAAGCGAGAGCCATCTCCAGACCGAGCGCCTTCAGCAGTCCCACCACCACCGCGGCGGCGCCAAAGAAGATGATGAAGAACCCGCCAGGGGTCAGCACCTCGCCCAACAGGAGCACCATCCCCAGCACCACCCACATCCACCAGGGGACATAGATCAAAACCACGTCGGGTCACCTCCGTCAACTGGATCATACCGCAAGCAGCGGCGCTGCATCCTTATCAGCGACGTGGAACGTCGGCAAGGCGCGTCATTTTCAACTCCTGGGGTGGCGGTAGTGGGTTTCGGGAAGTTCCCGCAGGCGGGCGGCGGCGGATTCGGCCGTTATGTCGCGCTGCGGCATGGCGAGCATTTCGTAGCCGACGAGGAATTTTCTGACGGTTGCGGACCGCAGCAGCGGCGGGTAGAAATGGCCGTGCAGGCGCCAGCCTTCGCCGGACGATTGCGCGGGCCGCTGATGGATGCCGAAGGAATAAGGGAACGAGATCCGGAACAGGTTGTCGTAGCGCGTGGTGACGGACTTGAGGATGGCGGCGAGGCCGTCGCGTTCGGCGTCTTCGAGTTGGTCGAGTCCGGACACGGGACGCCGGCTGAGGATCATCACCTCGAACGGCCAGACGGCCCAGTAGGGAACCAAGGCGACGAAGCTATCATTCACGGCGACGATGCGCTCGCCCGAGGCGAGTTCGCGTTCGAGATAGTCAGCCAGCAAAGAGCGGCCGTTCGCACGGAAGTAGTCAGCTTGCGCCGCATCTTCCTTGGCCACTTCGTTCGGCACCACGGACGACGCCCAGATCTGGCAATGCGGGTGAGGGTTGCTGCAACCCATCATCTCGCCGCGGTTCTCGAAGATCTGAACGTAGCCGATCCCGGGCGTTGCGTTCAGTTCGGTGTATTGATCAACCCAGCAATCGACGACCGGGCGGATCTCATCGACCGTCATTTCGGCGACCGTGAGATCGTGGCGCGGCGAGAAGCAGACGACGCGGCAGACGCCGTTGACAGGTTCCATTTGAAACAGCGGATCGGTCCCGGCCGCGGCCTCGACGGTGCCAGGCAGGAGAGCGGCGAAATCATTCTGGAAGACGAAGGTTGATCTGTATTGCGGGTTCACGGCCCCGCCGATGCGGCTGTTCCCCGGACAGAGATAGCAGCCCGCATCATAGGCCGGGCGGTGTTCCGGCGGCACCTCTTCCACCTGGCCCTGCCAGGGCCGTTTGGTGCGGTGGGGCGAGACGAGGACCCATTCGCGCGTGAGCGGATTGAATCGCCGGTGCGGGTGCTCTCTCGGGTCGAACATGCCTGGTGCGGCTAGCGGATCTGCGAACCGGCGAGTGGCGAGAGCAATGTCGTGCTGATGTTGGAGACAACCTCGCCGTCGCTGAGTCCGGGCGTGGCGGCCATCTTCTTCCACTCGGGACTGCCGCCGAATGCGCGCCAGTTGGCCTCGCGCGCGGTGAGCGAATCGTGGGCCACCATGTAGGTCAGGTTTGGCATATTCGGGCCGGCGACCATCTCGCCGAACAGAACGGGCAACAAGGCGTGCTTGCGGAAAATATCGATTTCCCCGTTCTCAAACATGCCGATCTTCTTGGCCAGCGAGAGTGGCGAGTTGGACTCGTAGCAGCGCAGTTCGAACAGCCGCGCTCCATCTTTCCGCGGTGGAATCTCGATCGCCGGGAAGCCCTTGAAGGCGCGCAGCAACTGGGTTTCCATGCGTTGGAACGGCAGGCCCGGTGCGGCAAAGAACGCTTCGCTGGCCGTGCGGAAGGCATCGTCGGCCATGAGTTTGGCGTGTGTCTGTTCGAACTGGGCGAGCGACGGGTGGCTCAGAACGGCGAGGATGAACGGCGTGTCCATGCCAATCGAGGCGCTGAACAAGCCAAACGGGCCGGCGCCGATGCGGGCGCAAGCGGGAGCAACGGTCCGCGAGAGCCAGTCGGTCAGGCGGACGCGCTGGTTATCGGTGGTGTTGCGGCAGCGGAAGTAACGGAATTCGAGGATCGCGGGTGCGGCGGCGCCAGCCTGCGCGGCGGCAACCGCGGGGAGACTGGCCGAACCGGCAAGGGCGGAGGTGGCAAGGAACGATCGGCGTTGCATAATGCGCCGATTCTATCGCATGGCGAAGGCGGGAATCGAGGGAACGGCTCCGAAGCGGCGGTCGCGGGACTGGAAGTCGGCGAGCATCGATTTGAGTTCGGCGATGGTGAAGTCCGGCCAGGCTGTGGAGGTGAAGAACAATTCGGCGTAGGCGCTCTCCCAGAGCAGGAAATCGCTGAGCCGCTTTTCTCCGCCCGTCCGCAGGAGCAGATCAACGTCGGGGACTCCTCCGAGCATACGGGAGATCTCTTCGCGGCTTTCCGCGCCATTTCGCACGGCGGCCAGAAGGGCATCGCGGGAAGAATAGTCTATGGCCACGCGGAGATGAAGTGCGCTGCCCGCCCGGGTGGCGGTCTCGGTCGATTCCACCAGCAGGACGAGATTCGGATCCAGACGGTCGCGGCGGCCGATGGCGGTGAAGCGAACGCCTTGCCGTACCAGATCGATGGTTTCGCGCTGGAGGAAATCCGCGAGTAGGGAGAATAGCCCCGAAACCTCGGCCGCCGGGCGCTTCCAGTTGTCCGAGGAGAACGCGTAGAGCGTGAGAGTCCCGATGCCGAGTGAAGGCGCGGCTTCAACGACGCGCCGGACCGTGGCTGCGCCGGCCGAGTGTCCGGCGATCCGGGGCATGCAACGCGCGGTGGCCCAGCGGCCATTGCCGTCCATGATGATGGCGAGATGGACCGGCGCGGTCATCAGGCGCTGCCTCGCATGGCGCGCACAAGCGCCTCCATGTGATCCAGATACTTCGACAGGGCCTTGCGCCCCTGCGGCGTCAGACTGAATTCGGTTCTCGGGATGCGCCCTTCAAAGGACTTGGTGCAGGCGAGATAACCGGCCTCTTCCAGTTTCCGCGTGTGCACGCTGAGATTGCCGTCAGTCACTCCCAGGATCTCCTTGAGTTCGCCGAATGAGAGCGGCGAAGAGGCCGCCAGTGCGCTGACGATGCCAAGCCGGGACTTCTCGTGGATGAGTCGCTCCAGTTCAGGCAGATCCCGGCGCACAAGGTCGAGACCTCCACCATCGCCAGGAATTGATTTCTTGCGCAATGGTTCAGCCACCATGCCTCCTGTAAATCAACCAGCCGAAAACGATATGCAACCCGCCGAAGCCGGCGCCAAGAAACAGATCGCGCGCAATCCCGGGAGCCAGCAGCGGACCCATACCAATCAGCATAAATGCCACCCCCATCGCGGGCACAATGCGGACCGAAAAGACTCCGCCCGCAATGATCGCCACTCCATATAAAAGCAGCCATACCGAAGCCAAAACGTCGAGCAGGCCGGCATGGTAAAGCGGCCAGGTGAGAATCGCGCCGGCCAGCAGCGCCGGCGGAAAACTGGCCATGAACTTGCGCGACGCGCCCGACGACAGCGTGAGCCCGTCCCGGCGCGCCTTCCGGATCATGGCGGCGGAGCCGATGAGCAGGGCAAGCACCATCTCCAGCACCCAGACGGAGATCCAGCCGGAGGCGGATGCCCGGCTATGGGCCAGCAATGCCGCCGCGACGGCAGTGACGCCCATGGCGATGCCGCCGGCTCCGGGTACGGCGGTGAAGGAACCCGCCCGCTCCATCGTGTTGCGGATGAAATCGATCTGACCTAGAGCGTGCTCGTGGATCGGAGTAGGGGCCGGGAAGCGCGGAGGATGAGAATTGGCAATGCCCACGAAGACATTAGAACCGATTCGGTTGTTCCTGTCAAGTACTTTGCTGTGTAAAGCTAGGTCTTGGAGTCTTCGGGTAGAACCGAGTAGCCTTCCGGCGGCGGATAGAGATCCCGCAGCCAGCGCAGCCGTTTGCGGATGAGATTGCTGGCCAGTTGACGCGGGCCGGGATCGACGTCGATATCGCAGCAGATGCCGTGCAGGTAGAGCGTCAGCGTATCGATAAAACTCTGCCGGACATATGCGGTGAATTTGCGTGGAGGCTTGGCCGCATCGGCATCGCCTTCCCGCAGTTCGACCTTCAATCGCCAGGACGCTTCATCGACTTCGCCATGCGCCCCGGCCCGGATTTCGTCGCGCAGGAGGTCGGCGAAGTCCGCCGGGACACGGGCGCCGGCGATGATCTCGGCGATCGCACGGTAGAAGCGATAGTGGTAGTCGGCGACTTCGGCTTCCTTCACCGCGAAGGCCAGCACCGTATCGGGAGAGGCGATCAGCGCCGCCGACAGGGACGATTTGTCTTCGTCGGGCTTCTCCGTGGCCACCAACACCTCGGTCTTTTTCTTCCCCTGGCCGGCGGCCGAATGCCTCAGGTAGGGAACCAGCAGGATCTGGATCGGCGGCAGTACCGCGGCGAGTTTGGGCGGCAACGCGGCGACCGGCTCGTCGAGGTACTCTTTCAGATCCTCGGGACCAAGCAGGGTAGCGGAGCAAAAATATCGGAAGCGGTTTCCGAGCGCGACCATTTCACCGTTGAAGCGGTCGGCAAACTGGCGTACGGTAAGCCGTTGGAGAAGATTCGGCGAAGACATTTGAGAAACATAGCGCCCTGCGGGGGCAGGTCGCCGTCTCCAGTCTACCAGACCCGCCGCGCAACCCCGATAAACTGAGAGGAGGTGTCCACGCGCATTTTGATCTCGGCCGGCGAATCTTCAGGGGATCGCTACGCCGCCAGGCTGGCCGATGCGCTTCGTGCGCGGCTCGGCGACGTCGACCTGTTCGGCTGCGCGGGCGAGCAGATGAAGGCAGCCGGGATCCGGCCCGTGGTCGAGATGGCTAGTTTGGCGGTGGTGGGAATCGTCGAAGTGATCCACCACATCCCGCGGATCTATGGCGAATACAGAAAACTGCTGGCGGAAGCGAAGCGGCTGAAACCGGTGGCGGCGATTCTCACCGACAGTCCGGACTTCCACCTCCGCGTCGCCCGGCAGCTTGCCCGTATGGATATCCCCGTCTTCTATCTGGTCGCGCCGCAGGCCTGGGCCTGGCGGGAAGGCAGGGTCAAACAGCTCAGACGAAACGTGAAGGAGCTGTACTGCATCTTTCCATTCGAAGAGAAGTTCTTCCGTGAGAGGGGTGTTCGGGCGACCTACATCGGGCATCCGCTGTCCAGGTTGGTCCGCCCGGCCACAAACCGGAAGGATTTCTTCGCCAAACATGGCATCCCGGAGGATCGTCCCCTGATCACAATCTGCCCAGGCAGCCGCCCAGGCGAGGCCGGCCGGCATTTGCAGCCGCTCGCCGAAGCCGTCGCGCGCATCCGTGCCAGCCGCGAGTGCACCATCGCTGTCGCCGGACCCGAGGACACCGCAAAGCGCTTCGGGCCGGATTTCTTCAAGCCGTTTCTGGAATCCACCGGCGCCACGCTCGTCACCGGCGAGACCTGGGACGCCATCGTCCACGCTGACCTGACGCTCCCCGCGAGCGGCACGGTCACTATCGAAGCCGCCCTGCTGGGCGCGCCGATGGTGACCTACTACAAGGTCTCCAGGGCGACCTGGCTGGTCGGCAGGCCTCTGGTCAAAGTGCCGTTCTATTCGATGGTGAACCTCGTGGCCGGCGAGCAGGTTGTCCCGGAACTCATCCAGGATGAAATGACCGGCGAGCGCATCGCAGCCGAGTCGCTCCGGTTGCTTGACGATCCGCAGGCCCGCCAGAAGATGCTGGACGGGTTGGCCCGGGTCTCCGCCGCGCTTTCGACAGGCCATGATCCGATTGAACACGCCGCGGACCGGATTGCCGCATCTATTAGTGAAGGGAAACACTGAGTATGAAGTTCACGACCCCGCTGCTGATGGCCTTGCTGGCCGCCTCCGCTTTGTTCCCCTCACAGGCGCAGGACCGCCGCGCCGGCGTCGACGTTGTCGGCTACAAAATCAACTTAAAGCCCGCCCTCGCGAGCCAGTCCATTGAGGCCGTTGCGGAGGTGACCTTCATCCCTCTGGCTGACCGGACAATGTCCGCGACGTTTGAATTGCACAACGCCCTCAACATCACGCGCGTCGTGGACGCATCGGGCAACGCTCTCCAGAGCACGCGGAACTTCGAGGACTTCACTGCCCGCGTCAACTTCGCCCAACCGTTGGCAAAGGATCAGCCCGTCACCATCCGCTTCGAATACGGCGGGCGTCTTACCGGCGACGAGGATTCGCCGATCTATGGAATCCGCTTCGCCACGGTGCAGACCGACCACGCCTGGCTCCTCTACCCCGGCCGCTGGTTCCCCGTCGCCGGCTACACGTCGGACCGCTACACGATGGAACTTACCGTCGAGACGCCACAGGGCTACAAGGCGATCTCCAGCGGCGTCGAGTTGCAGCAGGGCGCCGCGACGAAGTTCCAATCGCTTCAGCCCGGCTTCGGCGGCAGCGTGGCCATTGTCCCGGCGGGCGCGAGGAAAGTCTCAGCCCAGGGCGTTACCACTGACTTCTATTTCCGCGGCGAAGCGCAGTCGCAGATTCAGGCGTGGGGCGAAGAGACAGCCAAGGTGATGACCTACCTGACCTCGATCTTCGGCACTCCGCAGCAGGCCAACATGACCATCGTCGAGACCGGCAAAGGCGCGCCAGCGGGCTACTCCGCGCCTGGCGTTCTCTTCGTTTCGAGTTCGGCTGCCGGCCGTGAACCGTCGCAGCGCCTGCTCGCCAACCAGATCACCCGCCAGTGGTATGGCAATCTCGTCTCGCCAGCGGGCCGCAACCACATTTGGATCGCCAACGGAATCGCCAAGTACGCCGAGATCCTCTATCAGGAACACGCCCACGGCGCGCAGGTGATGGAAGGCGAAATCCGCGACCTCTATGTCGACGCCATGACGGTCACCGACGCCCCGGTTTTACAGGCCGCGCGCTACGAGGACTACTCGCCCGAGTTCTTCGCCGTCACCGGCAGCAAGGGCGCGGCGACGCTGCATATGCTGCGCGGCGTCCTCGGCGACGAGGGTTTTTCGAAATTGGTCAAGGCGATCCCCAACGATTTCGCCAACAAGGAGATCACCACCGAGGACTACCGTAAAGCCGCCGAGAAAATCGCGGGGCAGAACCTCCAGGGCTTCTTCATCCAGTGGCTGGAATCGACCGGCGCGCCGGAATTCAAGACGGAATACACCGTCTACCGCACGCAGAAGGGCTTCCGCGTCAGAGGCAAGATTACCCAGGATCTCGATACGTTCAGAATGCCCGTCGACCTGCGGATCGAGACCGAAGGCAACCCGGAAGAGAAACGCGTTGAAGTGGTCGGCCCGCAGACCGAGTTCGCCGTCGAATCGTTTGGCAAACCCAAGCGGATCATCGTCGATCCCAACTCGCGCGTGTTGCGCATGAGCCCGCAGATGCGAGTCTCGGTGGCCATCCGCCGCGGCGAACAGTTCGCCGAACTTGGCAACTACAACGACGCGCTGAAGGAATACCAGCGAGCGTTGGAAGCCAACCGCAACAGCTCTCTGGCTCATTACCGGATCGCCGAGGTCTTCTTCCTCCAGGGCAACTTCCAGTCGGCCGTGAACGAATTCCGCGAGGCCCTCAATGGCGATCTCGATCCCAAGTGGACCGAGGTCTGGAGCCACATCAACATGGGCAAGGTCTTCGACGTCACACAGCAGCGCGAGCGCGCGATGAATGAATACACCCAGGCCATCCGCACCAAGGACAATACCCAGGGCGCGCAGGAAGAGGCCGCCCGTTACATGAAGGACCCCTATCAGCGTCCGGCGCAGTAGCCCAATACCGCTGGATTATCTGGTCCGCGAATCGTCGTCCACATCCGTGCGCAACTCGCGGAAGTAGCGCCCGCGCATGTTGCCCAGCCAGCGCTCGTCGTAGCGTTTCGCCAAGTCAATCGTCGTCAGCGCGACTGTCCCATCCACTTCCGTCCGCGCCAGCGTCTCGCCGACGGGGTCGAAGATCAGCGCCGGAAAATCGTAGCCGGACGTGGCAAGGAAGACATGGTTCTCCTCGGCACGCGCCCGCGCCAGCGTCTCCTTGCCGCCCCAGATCGGCATCAGGATCAGTTCCGCCCCGTTCGTTGCCAGCCCGCGCGCCGGATCGGTGAAGAAGACGTCGTAGCAGATCATCATTCCCACCTTGCCGAAGTCGGTCGCAAAGACAGGGTAGCTGTCGCCCGGCGTGATGCCGCCTTCCATCTCCTCGCGCGGGATGTAGACCTTACGGTACTTGCCCACATACTCGCCGGCGCGGTTGATCAGCACCGCCGTGTTGTAGACGATCTTCCCTTCCCGTTCGTAGATCCCCGCCACGATCCACGCTTTCTTCTCGCGTGCCAGCGGGCCCAGACGCGCCGTCGTCGGGCCGGGGATCGACTCGGCAACGTCGGCGTACTTCTTTGGCGTGCCGACAACCGTAATCCCCTCCGGCAACAGAATGATGTCGGTCCCCGCCGGCACCGAACGCCGCGTGAGTTCGATGAACCGCTCCACCGGGTCGTCGCTTCTCGGGCGCAACCGAATCGCCGCCACCTTGACGGGTCTCGGACCCGGCGCATCAATCGTCCGCAAACTCACCTGATCCCAGGCGACCTTCGCCGCCGGCGCTTTCCAGATGAACAGTTGGACCTGGACCGACGCGGCTCCTTCCGGCGCGGGCGCCTCGATGGTCAGATGTGTGCGGCCGCCTTCCTGCCTGATCTGATAGCCGTATTCGGGCGACCCGGTCCGCTTGCCGTCTTTCGTGCGCCAGTCCAGCCGTGCAAAGAGTTGGGACGGTTCATGGCTGAACCCCTCTGCCAGATAGCGCGCCTCCAGCCGGTACCAGGAGCCGGGCCGGACGTCCGGAGAATCGAGCAGCCAGCCTCCGCATACGCCCGCGTTGCCGCCGCCTTCGACGACAAGCGCGCCGCCCGTGCGGCTCAGTTTGGGCGCGATCTCAGCGCGCGGAGTCCATAACGTCCAGCGGGCATCGCGGTCGAGCGGCGCGGCTGCGGCCAGCGAAGTGAGCAGAAGGAACGCGGCGAATCTCATGTGGTTGGTATACCGCATACAGCCGCCGCTGTCGAGTCGCAGTGACAGTCGCAGTGACAGTAGCGGTGACAGTAGCGGTGACGGGCGAGCCTCGGACAGTCCGGCTCAGTGCCCTTCGGCTTCAAGCATCCGCTCGGCTTCAATCGCCGCCTTGCAGCCCGCCCCCGACGCCGTAATCGCCTGCCGGTACGTCCGATCCTCGACATCTCCCGCATGAAAAACTCCGGGGATGTTCGTTCGCGCGCCGCCATGGCTGACGATAAAGCCCTCCGCGTCCAGATCGATCTGGCCCACGAACGGCTGCGTGTTCGGCACGTGTCCGATGGCCAGGAAGAAGCCGTCAACGTCCTGCTTCCAGACCTCGCCCGTCTTGACGTTCTTCAACTGAACGCCGGTGACGACGCCCTGTTCAACGTCGAAGATGTCCTCGACCACCGTGTTGAGCAGCCACTTGATCTTCGGATTCGCCTTGGCGCGGTCCAGCATGATCTTCGATGCGCGAAACTCCTCGCGCCGGTGGATGATGGTGACCTCTTCGCCGAACCGCGTCAGGAAGTTCGCCTCTTCCATTGCCGAATCGCCGCCGCCGATGACGATGATCTTCTTCCCGCGATAGAAGAATCCGTCGCACGTGGCGCAGGAACTCACCCCGTGGCCGATCAGCTTCTGTTCGTTCGGCAACCCCAGCCAGCGCGCCGATGCGCCCGACGCCACGATCAGCGCCTGGCATTCCAGCCACTCCTCGTCCACCTTCAACCGGAATGGCCGTTTCGACAGGTCCGCCTCTTCCACCTTGCCCGAGACGTACTCGGCGCCGAAGCGGATCGCCTGCAGTTTCATGTTCTCGACAAGCTGAGGCCCCATGATCCCTTCCGGGAAGCCGGGGAAATTCTCCACTTCCGTGGTCAGCGAAAGCTGGCCGCCAGGTTCGTGTCCGCCAATCACCAGTGGCGACAGACCCGCTCGAGCCGTATAGATCGCAGCCGTGTTGCCGGCGCATCCGGAACCGATAATGATGACGTTACGCATGGACTCGCTCACTTTCACAACTCATGCTAGCATCCGGCAAAGTCAGGTCAGGAGAGAATTTGATTGGTCAGGAAGGCGCAGATATACGCCAGTCCGCTCATGTAGGCGAACTGAATCGCAGGCCACTTCCAGCCGCCCGTCTCGCGGCGCACCACCGCCAGCGTGGACATGCACTGCATCGCAAACGCGAAAAACACCAGCAGCGCAACAGCGCCGCCAAAGGTGAGATCTGAACGTAGCGCCTCTTGCAGTCCGTCCGAATTCGCTGCGCCATCCATGCCGTAGATCGTGCCAAGGGTCCCGACGATCACTTCCCTCGCGGCCAGCGAAGTGACCAGCCCGATGCCGATCTTCCAATTGAACCCGAGCGGCTTAATTACAGGCTCGATGGCGCGGCCAAGCGTCCCTGCCAGGCTCTGCTCGATGGCTGGCGCCTTGCCCGCGACCATGGGAATGCTGGCCAGCACCCACAGCACGATCGACACGCACAGGATCACCGTGCCGGCCCGCGTCAGGAACGCCCTGGCCCTTTCCAGCAACCGCAGCGAGACCGACCGGAATGTGGGCATCCGGTACGGCGGCATCTCCAGGACAAATGGCGTCCTCTCGCTCTGAAGAATCGACGACTTGAGCATCTTCGCCGTGACGAATGCCGCCAGGAATCCCAGCAGGTAAAGCCCCAGCAGCACCGCCGCGCGCGAGCCGAGCAGCGGGCCGATGATGGGCCTTTCCGGAATGAAGGCGGCAATGATCAGCGTATAGACCGGCAGGCGCGCCGAACACGTCATGAACGGAGCCACCAGAATCGTGGCGATCCGGTCCCGCTTGTTCTCGATCGTCCGCGTCGCCATGATCGCCGGGACGGCGCAGGCGTACGCGGAAAGTAGGGGGATGAACGATTTCCCCTGCAAGCCGACTCTCGCCATCGTCCGGTCAGCGATCAACGCCGCCCGCGAAAGGTAACCCGAATCCTCCAGCAGCGTGATGAAAAAGAACAGCAGCAGAATCTGGGGCAGGAAGATCACCACCGCGCCGACTCCGCTCCAGATGCCATCCACCACCAGCGACTTCAGCCACCCGTCG
Organism: uncultured Bryobacteraceae bacterium; assembly: GCA_947084845.1. GTDB lineage: Bacteria > Acidobacteriota > Terriglobia > Bryobacterales > Bryobacteraceae > PNKE01. The sequence continues at coordinate 29,073 of CAMTUE010000009.1, forward strand.
CCCAGCCACACTGCCAGCCCTCCGCCCGACATCCTCACCAGCGACTCGATCCCGTCCATCATCGGCCGCGCGCCCGTGAAAATGCTCTGGAAGACGAACAACACGACGATCACGAAGACGGCCGGCCCCGCCACCGGATGCAGAAACAGGCTGTCGAGCCGTTGCGTCCACACTTGAGGCGCCGGACGTGAATAGCGCGAGTCCGATGCCACGCGCGTCGCCCACTGCCTGCACGCCGGCAGGTCCTGGAGAACCGGCAATTGCACCGGCCTCGGCACTCCAATACCGCCCGTCAGGAACCGCCGCACCGCGTCCAGTCCTTCGCCCTTCGATGCGCTGATGAGCGCCACCGGAGTTCCGAGTTGGGCGGCCAGCAGATCGACGTTGACCTTGCCGCCTCGCGCGCCGAGGTCGTCGGCCATGTTCAGCAGAACCAGGGTCGGCAATCCGAGTGACAGAATCGGCGCGGCCAGCAAAAGGTGCCTGTTCAGGTTTGTCGAATCCAGCACCAACAGGACGGCGTCCGGCCGTTCGAGTCCGGCCATCTTCCCGTTCAGCACATCATGCGACACACGCTCGTCTTCCGAGCGTGGAGTCATGCTGTAGACGCCGGGAAGATCCACCAGATCGACCTCATGGTGGCCCGCCAAATGCGCCTTCCCGACGCGATGTTCCACCGTCACGCCGGGAAAGTTGGCAACCTTCTGGCGCAGCCCGGTCAGGCGGTTGAAAAGCGTGGACTTGCCGGAATTGGGCGGTCCGATGATTACTACGAGCCTGTGCCCAGGCGCTTGACCGGTTGCATCCGCGCCAGCGCCTTGCCTCGACCCGATCATTGCACCTACGCCTCCCTGTCGGGACGGACGAAGATGCAGCGGCTGGTCTCCTGCCGCAGGGCAATCTCGCAGCCGTCCACACGGAATACGCGCGGGTCGCCGCCAGGCGCTGATTTGCCCACCGAAACACGATGGCCCGGTACGAATCCGAGTTCCATCAATCGGTCCGCAAGGTCGGCTGGCAGGTCGATTCTGTCCACAACACCCGCGCCGTCTTCGTCCAGATCGGCAAGCGTGAGACGCGCTCTGCCGGCGTCTTCGTTGTTGACACTCAGTTGCATGTTGACTATCCCCAGTATCCGTCCCGCGCCCCGCTCAAGTCAATCGGCGGAACCGGCGCCCGCTGCCCCAACGCCCCGGCTAACCCTCATGCTACAATTCCTCCCGTGCAGGCTGAAGGCGCCAGACGCTCGTATTCCCGTGAAGAAGTGCTGCGTCTTCTCAAACTGAGCGAGGGCGTTCTTGCCAGATGGGAGGAGTCCGGTTTCGTCGCCCCGGCTCGCGAATACGGTTTCCGCGATCTCGTTGCCCTGAAGGCCTTGCGGGAGTTGCGCAGGAATCGCTTCCGGGTCGAACGCATCCGAATGATCCTCGCTTCCCTTCGCGCACGCCTCAGCCACGTCAGTGATCCGCTTGCTGAACTGAAGATATTCTCCGACGGGCGCAGAGTCTCCGTCCAGGTCGATGGCCGCAAGATGGAAGCCCTCTCCGGGCAACTCCTTTTGGACTTCGACCGCGAAACGATTCGCCGCATGTTGGATTTCCCTTCCGGCCAGGCCGATGCAACTCAGGCGCGCGAACAGGCTGCGCGATCCAACGAGGCGGAGACCTGGTTCGAAAAGGGCGTCGAGGCAGAGCAGGCTGGAATTTCCATCGACCGCGCTGTCGCGGCCTACGAGAAGGCGCTCGAATTGGATCCCGAACAGGCCTCGGCGCTCGTCAACCTCGGCACCATCCACTACAACCAGCGCGATTGGCCCAAGGCTGAAGACTGCTATCGCCGCGCCCTCAAAGCACGTCCCGGTTACGCCCTCGCCCACTTCAACCTCGGCAATCTCCACGACGAAACCGGCCACTGGCACAAGGCCCTCGAACAGTATCTGGCGGCGCTATCCGCACAGCCCGACTACCCTGACGCCCACTACAACATCGCCCTCCTCCAGCAGTCACACGGCGAACCGCTCAAAGCCGTCCGCCATTGGCGCGCCTACCTGAAAGCCGACCCCAACGGCTACTGGGCCGCCATCGCACGCCGCGAACTCTCCAAACTGCGCGACAAGTCGGTCGTCGAAGGCGCCCGGCGCTAACCGGCCCGCTCCGGGCCGCCCGGGCCGGCATTGTATCCTGGGAGTTTGGAGGTACTCGCTTCTTGAGCCACATCGGTATGGCCTTTCGGTCTTTCTTTGCCATCCTCGGCGGCAGTCTGCCACAGGATATCGCCGCTGAGTTCGGCTACTCAAAGGCCTCCCGCAAGCAGGCCGAGCCCCCAAAACCGCCCGAGACGAAACCGTCCGACGGAGCGCTGCAACTTCTCGGCATCCTCCAGCGCGATGCCCGCCTGCTCGATTTCCTGATGGAAGACATCGGCCCCTACACCGACGACCAGGTCGGCTCCGCCGTGCGTAACGTCCACGCCCAATGCCACGAAACCCTTGGCAAGTACATGAAGTTCGCCCCCGTCATCGACGGCGTCGAAGGCACCTTCACCAAACCGGAATCGGCCGGCGCACTCGCCCGCGACCCGAACGCCATCAAGTTCGTCGGCAACCTTCCGCCGCAGGGCAAACCCGCCGGCGGAATCCTCCGCCACAAGGGATGGCGCGTCGACAGCGTGTCGCTGCCGGCCATTCCTCAGAAGCAACCGGTGTCGATCCTGGCCCCGGCCGAGTTGGAAGTCGAATAGCCCTTGAGTCTCTCCGGCATCGAAATAGGTACGCTTGAACTATCGCGCCCGGGCCTTCGCCCCAAGCGCAATTCTCCAGTCGGACGGCAGGCGGTCAAATGAAGCTCGGTATCGATCTAGGCACGACAAACTCGGCACTCGCCTTCATCGACCCGCGCGAGGCCGAAAGCTCCGAGTTCCCGCCCGTCCACATTCTCGACATCCCACAACCCGTCTCCGCCACCGCCACGGAACCCCGCCGCACCCTGCCCTCCTTCCTCTATCTCGAAGGCGACGGCCATGTCGGCGAGTTCGCCCGCGAACAGGGCGCGCTCGTCCCGACCAAACTCGTCCATTCGGCCAAGAGTTGGCTCTCGAATCCCGAAGTCGACCGCCGCGCGAAAATCCTCCCCTGGGACGCCCAGGAACAGGGCCGCGTCATGTCGCCTGTCGAAGCCTCGGCCCGCTACCTGGCGCATCTCCGCCAGGCCTGGGAATCGTCAGGCCGCCCGCCCGCCGCCGATCAGGACGTCGTCCTCACCGTCCCGGCATCGTTCGACGAGGAGGCGCGCGAACTCACCGTCGAGGCCGCCGCCGAGGCCGGCTTCCCCAAAGTCACTCTCCTCGAAGAACCCGCCGCCGCGTTCTATTCCTGGATCGCCAACCACCTGGCGCAGTCCCAGAAAAGCCTCTTCGACGGCATGACCGTGCTGGTCTGCGACGTCGGCGGCGGTACCAGCGACTTCACCCTCATCCGCGTCAAACGTGAAAACGACCGCGTCGAATTCACCCGCACGGCTGTCGGTAAACATCTCCTCCTCGGCGGCGACAACCTCGACCTGACCCTCGGCTGGCTCGTCGAATCCAAGCTGTCGACGAAGCTCTCGCTCCGCCAACGCAGCGCCTTACGCCGCCAGTGCAGTGCCGCCAAGGAGCGCCTGCTTTCGTCGTCCACCCTCGAAAGCGCCGAAATCACCGTCCTGGGCGCAGGCTCATCACTGGTCGGCGGTACGCTCAAAACCAGCATCCTCCGCGAGGAGGCGCTCGAACTCGCTCTCGACGGATTCCTGCCCTTCTGCGACCTCTCCGAGAAACCCGCCGAAGAGGCCCGCAGCCTCTTCCGCGAACTCGGCCTGCCCTACGTCTCCGACCCCGCCGTCACCCGCCACCTCGCCGCATTCCTGACATCCTCCCAGGCGCCCGCTCCCGACGCCATCCTTTTCAACGGCGGCTTCTTCATCCCCGAAATCCTCCGCCACCGCGTCGCCGATGTGGTCGAACGCTGGTACGGCAAGCGGCCCCTCGTCTTCGAAAACAACGACCTTGATCTCGCCGTCGCCGTCGGCGCTGCCTATTATTCTCATGTCAAATCCGGCGGCGCCGGCGTTCTCGTCCGCGGCGGCCTGCCCCGTTCCTACTTCCTCGGAATCGAGGATGCATCCGACAAGATCCGCACCGTCTGCCTCGTCCCGCGCGGCGCCGAAGAAGGGTCCACTCAAACCCTCGACCTCGAAAACCTCGAACTCATCGCCAACAAGGCCGTCTCCTTCCGCCTCTACAGTTCCCTTCTGCGGGCCGACGACGCGGTCGGCGACCTCGTCGAATTCGGCCCATCGGACGAACTCCACCACCACGCCCCTCTCGAATCCGTCATCCGCTTCGGCCGTAAAGCCGAGGAACGAAACGTCCCGGTTCGTTTGGGCGCGCATCTGACCGAGGTCGGCACGCTCGAAATCTGGGCTGAATCCAAGGTCAGCGAACACCGCTGGCGTTTGCAGTTCGAACTCCGTAAGCCCGTCCTCGCCGAGCAGACCAAACGAACTAAACCGGTCGCCGTAGTCAGCGCCGCCGCGGTCGATGAAGCCGAAAAACTGATTCGTTTGGTTTTCGCTGGCGGCGATCTTGCGCCCGAAGATCTGCCGTCCCGCCTCGAACAGGCCCTGGCCCTCGGCAAGAACTCCTGGCCGCTTGAGACCATCCGCCGCCTCGGTGACGTCTTTCTCGAACTCGCCGACGGGCGCAAACTCGGCCCGCCGCACGAAGTCCGCTGGCTCAACCTCTGCGGTCTCTGTCTCCGGCCCGGCTTCGGCTACCCCGGCGACGACTTCCGCATCGATCTCGCACGCCGCGTCTGGGCCCAGGGCCTGACCTTCCCCACCCGCGTCGAATGCGAATCGCAGTGGTGGATCTTCTGGGGCCGCGTCGCCGGCGGCTTGAACAAGAACCAGCAGGCCGATCTCTTCCAACGCCTCGCGGCCACGCTCCTGCCCCGCGCCAAGGCCCCGCGCGTCAATGCCAGCCTTCTGCGCGAAATGTGGCGCTGCGCCGCCAGCCTTGAAGCCCTGCCCGCGGGAACGCGAACCGACCTCGGCAACGCGCTGGTCAAGCGCATCCGCAACAACGACGCCACGCCGAGCGAATTCTGGTGCCTCGCCCGTCTCGGCGCGCGCAGACTCTTCTACGGGCCAACGAATCAGGTCCTGCCCGCGACCACCGCCGTGCGCTGGATCGAAGCCATCACCCGCACCCCCGGCGCTGAAGAGTGCATCGCCCGTCTTGGCCACGTTACAGGCGACTCCACCCGCGATCTCCCCCCAACCACGCAAGACCTCATCCGCCGAACCCTGGCGGATTCTCCGTCTCTGCTGAAGATTTTCGAAGGCGAGGGCGATAGCGACCTCGATTCGATGGGACGCGTCTTTGGCGAACAACTGCCTTCGGGCCTCGTCCTTCGCAGTGAGTGAACTCGATCTCATCCGCGCCATCCGCCGCTGGTCCGGCAACGATCTGATCGGCGACGACTGCGCCATCCTCACCCCGCCCCGCGGCCGCCAACTTCTTGTCACCACCGACATGCTGGTCGACGGCGTCCACTTCGCCCTGTCCACCCACAGCGCCTACCATTGCGGCTCGAAAGCCCTGGCACGCGGCCTGAGCGACATCGCGGCCATGGGCGGCAACCCGCATTGGTGCTTCGTCTCGCTCGCGCTGACCGCCGCCGTTGACCAGCGCTGGCTCAGCGGTTTCTACCGCGGACTCTGCACCCTCGCCAAAGCCCACTCCGTCGCGCTCGCCGGCGGCGACCTCACCAAGGCCGCGCAACTCTCGGCCGACATCACCGTGATCGGCTCCACCCCAACCGGCCGCGCCCTGACTCGCAGTGGAGCGCAAGCCGGCGACGATCTCTTCGTGACGGGTCCCCTCGGCGCAATGGCCGCCTCTGCCTATCGGTTGCCCCCATCACCCAGACTTGACGCCGGCCTCCTTCTCCGCCGCCTCCGTGCAACCGCCTGCATCGACATCAGCGACGGCCTCGCCCTCGATCTCCACCGCCTCGCTCTCGCCTCACGCCTCGCAGCCAAACTCGACAACGTCCCTGTAGCCGCCTCAGCCACGTTAGACCAAGCCCTCCACGGCGGCGAGGACTACGAACTCCTCTTCTCCCTCCCGCCAGGCAAACGGCCGCCGCGAGGCTCCATCCGCATCGGCACTCTCACACCCGGCAAGCCCGGCGCAATCCAATTTCTGGGTCGAGCCATCAAGGCAGCGGGATGGGATCCTTTCCTGGACCGCTGACCCCGGTTCGCGTATGATGACGTGATTGGACCCGATACATTCCGGCGCCGATCCCCGCAATTCCATCCCGAAGTCAGAACTGGCTCTTCACGCCTTTGTCTGGGCCGCCATCCTCGCCGCCGCCTGCCTGAACATCAACCGTTCTATTCGCGCCGACGATGTCTGGAGCCTGACCGCGGCCAGCCTATCGCTCCGGGACCTGCTCGCCACGGTCCGCGCTGACGTTCATCCGCCGCTCTACTTCCTCATTCTTCAACCCTGGGTCCGGCTTCTGGGATCCGGCGAACCCGCCCTTCGATTGCTGTCTATCTTCTTTCATATCGCCGCCGCTGTCGTCGTTTTTCTCCTCGGCCGCCGCCTCGCCGGACGGGGAACCGGCCTTCTCTGCGCCGCCATCTACGCCTTTACGCCGCTCGCCGTCCTCAGCGCCGAACTGGTTCGGATGTATTCGCTCGCCGGACTCCTCTCCGCCTCCGCACTCTGGCTCTGGTTCATCGCCGCCGAAAAACCGGCCAGACCGCCCATCTGGGCCGCATTCATGCTGACCGTCGCGCTCGGCAGTTTCACTCATATCTGGTCGCTTTGTTTCGTCGCCGCCCTGGCTCTCGCGTCGGTCGTCCACTTCCCCGGCCGGGCCGTGAAACTGCTCGCCGCCATCGCCGTGGCGCTGCTGCCTTTCTCCGTCCTCTGGCTGCCCGTGCTGGCCGCCCAGGTCAACAACTCAGGCGATTCCGCTGCATGGCTCAAACCGCCGTCCCTCCCCATGCTTGGCGAACTCGCCTTTCTGCACCTTGGTGTCGTCCCGCTATTCCTGCTCTTCTTCCTCTCCGGAAAACTCCGTCGCCGCACGCCCGCATCGTCCGTGCCGCTCTGGGTTCTCACCATCTACGCGGCAACGCTCCTGCCGCCCCTGCTGATCTCTTTCTGGAAACCTTTCTTCTACTCGCGTTTCACCATCGTCGCCCTGCCCGCCCTAGCCATCGCTCTCGGCTGCCTGCTTTCCAGAATCAAACCCGCACCCCTGGCCGCTAGTATCTCCGCTGTGGCCCTGCTCTTTTTCATCGGCTCGAAGGCGAGCGCACCCCGCTGCGACGCACGCCGTGCCGCTCAGGTTCTGTCGAGTTCCCTCGCCGCCGGCGACGTCGTGGTTTACGGCAGCCTGAGCCGCCCACCGGTGGATTACTATCTGGATTCGCTCGCCCCACGCCGCGCATGGCGCGAACAGTCGTTCCCGGCGATCATCGATGCTCACCCCGGCTACGAGGGAGCCCACCTGCGCGCCGCCGATCTGGCTCCATTGCGCACCGAGGCCCTCGCCACCGCCCATGTCTTCAGCCAGTCCGGCGCGCTCCGCGTGTACTTCCTCTCGGGCGGCCGCCCCCGCATCGACGCCACTTTGATCGATGCCCTGCGCCGGCATTTCCGCCAGGGCCCCAGTCTGTTGAGTTGCGATCGCGGGGACTACTTCACTGGCATCCTCGTCTTCGAACGGCCAGACTCGACCACCCGCTAAGCCGGCTTGTCCGCCACCGCCAGTACCGTCTGGAAGTGAGGCGCCTGCTCTTCTCTGTGAACCACATCCACATGCACGTTCACAAACCCCGCCTGCTTCAGAAACCCTGACAACTCAACCTCGCTGAACCCCAGCCACGTGTCGGCGTAAAGCTCCCGCGCCTCTTCCATGTGATGCCTCAACAGGTCAAGCACGGCGATCCGCCCCCCTGCGCGCAATATCCGATGCGCCTCCCGCACGGCCCGCTCCGGATGCTGCGCATGGTGCAGCGATTGGCTGAAAAAGGCCAGGTCCACCGAACCGTCTTCGATCGGCACCGCTTCCATATCGCCCAACCGGTATTCCAGGTTGTCCAACCCGTGCTCGCGCGCCAACCGCGCCCCGTACTCCACCATCTTTTCCGAGTTGTCCACCGCAATCACCCGCGCCGCCCGCTGGGCCAACAATTGCGAAAACGTCCCCTCGCCCGCGCCAAGGTCGGCAATCTCCATCGGCGGCATCAGTTTCAGCAACGTCTCAGCCAGACCCTTCCACGACCGTCCCGGCACATACTGCTTGCCGAACTTCCCCGCCAGTTCGTCGAAATACGCCTTCACCTTGTCCCGCCGCTTCACCAGCGCCAACCGCAACGCCTCTTCGTCCTGCGCCGACTCGGGGACCTCTCGCGCGGCCATATGCGCCAGTTCCATCACGCCCGCGAACCCTGCCATCCGCGACTGCGCCCCGGGTAGCCGGTAAAGGACATTCTTCCCCGTCCGCCGGTCCTCAACCAAACCAGCCTGCCGCATCTGCGAAAGGTGCGTCGAGATGCTGCTCTGCCCCATCGAAAGGATATCCTGCAACTCGGCCACCGACAACTCTTCGCGCTCCAGCAGGAGCAACATCCTCAACCTGCTCGGGTCCGACAGAAGTTTGATCGTTTTTAGGATTGACTGCATGGGTGGTTCCTAAGTATGATATCAATGTATCGCGATAGAACGATATGAATCTTTCGCAGGCGAGATTTTGGAGCGGGCAGGACGCAGTTGCGTCACGTTGCCCGCGGTTGATTTGAAACAGGAGTCCGCATGAGCACCACGCTAAACCCCGCCACCACCGAATACAAGGTGGCTGACATCACCCTGGCCGATTGGGGCCGCAAGGAGATCGTTGTCGCCGAGGCCGAAATGCCCGGCCTTATGGCCATCCGGCGCAAGTATGCCGCCGAAAAGCCGCTTGCGGGCGTCCGTGTCACCGGCTCGCTGCACATGACCATTCAGACCGCCGTCCTGATCGAGACGCTGGCCGACCTCGGCGCCGAAGTCCGCTGGGCAAGCTGCAACATCTTCTCCACCCAGGACCACGCCGCCGCCGCCATCGCCGTCACCGGCGTGCCGGTCTTCGCCTGGAAGGGCGAGACGCTGGAAGAGTACTGGTGGTGCACCTACAAGGCCATCTGTCACGCCGGCGGCAAGGGCCCCGAACTGGTTGTCGACGACGGCGGCGACGTCACCCTTCTTCTCCATAAAGGTTACGAACTCGAAAACGGCGACGGCTGGGTGAACACGCCCTCTGAATCCCATGAAGAGAAAGTAATCAAAGACCTCCTCAAGCAGGTCTACGCCGAAAACCCCACCCGCTGGCACGACATCGTGAAGGACTGGCGCGGCGTCTCCGAGGAGACCACCACTGGAGTCCACCGCCTCTACAAGATGCACCAGCAGGGCAAACTCCTCGTCCCTGCCATCAATGTGAACGACTCGGTCACCAAGTCGAAGTTCGACAACCTCTATGGATGCCGTGAATCGCTTTCCGACGGCATCAAGCGCGCCACCGACGTCATGGTGGCCGGCAAAGTCGCCGTCGTCTGCGGCTATGGTGATGTAGGCAAAGGCTCGGCCCACTCGCTGCGCGGCTTCGGCGCGCGCGTGATCGTCACCGAAATCGACCCCATCAACGCCCTCCAGGCCGCCATGGAAGGCTTCGAAGTCACCACCATCGAGGACACCCTCGGCCGCGGCGACATCTATGTGACCACCACCGGCAACTGCGACATCATCACCCTCGACCACATGCTCAACATGAAGGACCAGGCGATTGTCTGCAACATCGGCCACTTCGACAACGAGATCCAGGTCGACCGCCTCAACAACGCCCCCGGCGTCGTCAAAGAGAACATCAAGCCGCAGGTGGACAAGTATCACGTCCCCGGCGGCCGCTGTATCTTCATGTTGGCCGAAGGCCGGCTCGTCAACCTCGGCTGCGCCACCGGCCATCCCAGCTTCGTCATGTCGAACAGCTTCTCCAACCAGACGCTGGCGCAACTCGACCTCTGGAAGAACAAGGACACCTACGCCGTGGGCGTCTACACGCTGTCAAAGAAACTTGACGAAGAAGTAGCCCGGCTCCATCTGGAGAAGATCGGCGTCAAGCTGACCACCCTCACCCAGAAGCAGGCCGACTACCTCGGCGTCCCCGTCGAAGGCCCCTATAAGCCAGACCACTACCGCTATTAAGTCGCCGTCCCGATCGCCCGGTGGGGCGGGCTTCAGCCTGCAAAGGGCTTCTGCCCGCCCCCCGCCGGGCAGCCATGACTTTCGACGGATCGGTAACCGAAGAAGCCCAAGGCCGCGCCGTAGCAGGCCCCTGTCTAAATAACGTCAATTGACGTAGAACGCAGTCCAAATAGGTAAGTGCCCTATTTTCGTATACTTATAGGATCATAGGTTCGTTTGGTCAAAGTTCCCGGCCTGGAACCGCTCGTGGAAATACCCCACGGCATTCATGGCCACGCTGGCTCCGATCAGCAGCGAAACCGCCAGCGGCCGGCGGACGGACTTGTCCTTGAACGGGTAGGCCAGCATCCCGGTCAGGAACGGCAACGGCTCGACAGGGACTGGCCCCGAGCCGCGCTCCGCCCTGGCTCTGTGAAAGTGCCAGGCCCCCCGCCCGTAGGTGTAGTGCTGCCGCAGGAAGCCCATCAGGCTGAGCCGGTGCGAGTGACGGACCACGGCCTCGCGGACATAGACCATCGGTTTGCCTGACGCGGTCCAGCGGTCGCAAAAGTCCCTGTCCTCTCCGCCCGCCAGCCGGAATCGTACATCGAATCCGCCACACTGGCGGTACGCTTCGGCGCTCAGGGCGAAGTTACAGCTCGCAAAAAACCGCGTCTCGTGTTCGCCGGTGTTGTAGTAGCTGTAAAGATAGGAAATCAACACCTGGCTGGCTTCCGAGCAGAGGTTCTCAGGAATCGCGTTGACCGTCCTGCCCCCCGCCAGGGCATCCGGTTGCCGCCGGAGGACCTCGCCTAACCGCGTGATCCAGTCCGGCGCGGGCGCGCAGTCGTCGTCGGTCAGTGCGACAAACCGGCCCCTCGCGATTGACACTCCGGCGTTCCTGGCCTGACCAGGCCCATTGCCGTCACGCCGGACAAGGCGAAGTTGCATCGCCGCTACGAACCCGGCCACCACCTTGTCATAGGGTTCGCGGCTGCCGTCATCGACGACGATGACTTCAAACTGATCTCTCGGGGTCTCCAACCGTTCCAGAGCCGCGAGACACAACTGGAGTTGCGCCGGCCTGTCCCTCGACGGGATAACGATCGAAAACTCGGGCGAGCCATCCATCTGCCCGCCTTCATCCGTCATTCTCCACCCCGTCCAGCATCGTCCGTGCGGACAACCGCCGGTTTGCCGCTGGTGGCCGACACAGCGGCGGCAAGGGCGATTTCGAGCGCCCTGCGGCCGTCTTCCAGCGTGCAGACGGGCGTCTGACCGGTTCGCACGCATTCGCCGAAACTCCTCCAGCAGCCTGCAAACGTGGCCTGAAATCCGCCTCCATTCTTGGCATCCGCCGCCAACCCAGGCAATGAAAGCAGCGCACGGGCGCCTCTCTTCAGCCGGTCCACATGCGCGCCCGGATAGGTCCTGCTGGAGTAGAACTGCAAGCCATCGAATCGGTACAGCGAGATCACCAGCCGCCCCTTCTCTCCAAACACCTCCACCTCGCTGTTCGGACCCGTCAGAAAGCTCATGACGCTTGAAGCCAGAACTCCCCCGTCCAGAGTCGCCGAGATGACGCTCGTTTCATCCTCGTAGACCTCCGAGGGGACGCTGAGCGCATAAACCTCCCGAACCTCCAGGCCCAGGAGATAGCGCCACAGATCGTAGTGGTGGACCCCTTCGTTAAAGCACACGCCCCCGCCGAGCGCCAACTTCCGGTGCCACTTGGGAGCATCCTCGCCGGTCCGGTCGTGCGTGTGCACGCTGCGGATCGCCTTCACCCGTCCCAGCGCCCCAGCTTGAATGATCGCCTTCGCTTCGCGAATCAGCCGGTGCCAACGCAGGTTGAAACAGACCTGCGCCACCCTGCCCGACCTCCGGCGCGCCTCGATCAGCCGATCCGCCTCTGCCATCGTCAGCGCAAGCGGCTTCTCGATGAACAGGTGCTTCCCCGCTTCCAGGACGGCGATGCCGGTCTCGGCATGGGCGCCGGTGTGCGTGAGGACGGCAACCGCGTCTAAGTCGTCCTGCCCGGCGAGTTCGTGGAAGTCGGCAAAAGTTCGTCTCGCCCCGTACAAAGCCGCGATCCGGCCGGCGCGGGCGGCGTCTGTGTCGCACACTGCGTCTACCTTGAACTCCGGCAACCGGCGCAACGCCGGATAGTGCCGCTCCCAGGCGACTTTGCCGCAACCGATGATCCCGATCCGGATTACATCCGGCATCGGCGGCAACACCACTTCATGCCGTACACACTCATTTCGCTCCGCCCACGACGAGGCCGGGATAGACGGAGTCATCCACAATCTGTCGCGATTCCAGGCTGCAATCCGTCGTTGGCCGGTCCGCGTATGGGCAGTTTCGACAGAAACTCAGCTTCTCGCTTTCGTCCCGCACGAGCTTCCGTACTTCAGCGGCCTGTTTGCTGAACCATATCTCCCGAAACGTGTTTGTGCCGTCGAGTCTGCCGAAAACGTGTCTCGCGCTGTGGTCCTGATCGCACGACACGATCTCGCCACCGGCAAAGACCCCCGGAAACCAGAACGGCATCGTGCAAACGAAACCATCCCGCTTCTGGCGCTTCCCTTCTTTGTACTTGTACGCTCGAAGCAACTCGTTCTCCGGCACAAAACCGCCCTGAACGGCGTCGGCTTCGGGGGTGTCGAAGATGGAGATCGAGCGCAACGTCAGTAGTTCAAATTCATGCTCCCGGGCGAACTTCTCCAGGTGCTCCACTTCATGCTCGTTGTGGCTCATGACGATGTAGCGCAACTGAAGCACCGGATAGCTGGCCTTCCGCCGCCTTTTGAGCTCGGCGAGTTTGCGCACACCCGTTAGAATCGGCTCCAGTTGCGCGCCCACCCGGAAACGCGAGTTGGTCTCGTCGGTGATGCCGTCGATGGCGACGATGAGAGTGGTGGGAGGGTGCTCGACCAGCGCCTCCCTCACGGATTCGTGGCGCAGCGGCATCCCGTTGGTGGACAGCAGCGTGGCCACGTCATGCCTGCGGGCGATCTTGAGTATCTGATCTATCTGGGGATGCAGCAGCGGTTCGCCCCAACCAAAAAGCGATGTGGTCAGAAGGTAAGGCGCAGCTTCCTCCCACACCTGTTCGAAGAGAGCCGGCGGCATGGACAGGGCTTCCCGTTCCAACTGTTTCGTGCCCGTGGGGCACACCGGGCAACGCAGGTTGCAGAAGTTGGTGAGTTCAATCTCCAGGTGCAACGGCATGTTCCAGGGCCGCAACTGCCGGCGCACCAGGTGAGTCCCCGCCAGAAGGAGGTTGAGCCTCTTTGCGAAAGTCATCCCGGTGACCGTAATCGGCATCCGGTCGTAGATGAAATCGTATCGCCCCTTGGCCAGGACATCGACCAGGAGGCGCGGCGTCCGCAGGAGTCCTCTCGTGCGGTCGTGTGTCCTCATCCCCTTTAGGGTAGCAAGCGCCCGCCCGGAGTTGCCGCCGCTCCGATGAAAAGAGAAAGGGCCGCCTCCCCCATGGAGAATGCGGCCCGATGTCGAAAGTGCGGCTCTTCTTGCTTAACCGCGCGCCGTTGCGACGCGGGACTCGTCCCGGAGCGCTGCCGCTTTGTCGGTCACTTCCCAGGTGAACCCGTTGCCTGTCCGGCCAAAATGGCCGAAGGCGGCGGTGGCCCGGAAGATGGGCCGGCGCAATTGCAGGTGCTCGATGATGCCCTTGGGCGTCAGCGGGAAAGTGGCGCGGACGATCTCGACCAACCGCTGTTCGTCCAGCAATCCAGTCCCAAAAGTGTCGACCAGAACCGAAACCGGCTCGGCCACGCCGATGGCATAGGCGAGTTGGACTTCGCAGCGGCTCGCCAACCCGGCGGCCACGATGTTCTTGGCGATGTAACGCGCCATGTAGCAAGCCGACCGGTCGACCTTTGTCGGATCCTTGCCCGAGAACGCCCCGCCGCCATGACGGCCCATGCCGCCATAGGTGTCGACGATGATCTTGCGGCCGGTCAGGCCCGTGTCGCCATGCGGACCGCCGATGACGAACCGGCCCGTCGGATTGATGTGGAACTTGGTGTTTGCGTCAACCATCGAGGACGGCACGATCGGGTCGATGATCGCCGCCTTCACCTGCGCGCGCAGGTCCTCGGTGGAAATCGTGTCGTGGTGCTGCGTCGAAACAACCACTGCGTCGATTCGCGCCGGCTTGCCGTTCACATACTCGACGCTCACCTGCGATTTGCCGTCGGGGCGGAGGAAGTTCAGTTCCTGGTTGTTGCGGGCGTCCGACAGGCGCTTCACGAGTTTGTGGGCCAGCATGATCGGCAAAGGCATCAACTCGGGCGTCTCGTCGCAGGCATAACCGAACATCATGCCCTGGTCGCCGGCTCCACCGGTGTCAACACCCATGGCGATGTCAGGCGACTGCGACTGAATGGCATTCAGGACACCGCAGGTCTTGCAGTCAAACCCGTAAGACGCATCGTTGTACCCAATGTCGTTGATTACGCTGCGGACCAGGTCCGGCACGTTGACATAGGTCGAGGTAGTGATTTCGCCGCCGACAACAACGAGTCCGGTGGTGATGAACGTTTCGCAGGCCACGCGGCCCGTCGGGTCCTCGCTCAGAACGGCATCGAGCACCGCATCCGAGATCTGGTCCGAAATCTTGTCGGGATGTCCTTCGGTGACCGATTCCGACGTGAAAATGTGTTTGCTGACGTCAGCCAATGCGAACCTCCAAGCTCTCGCCTCTGCTGCCTGCTTCACCTCACCTCAACGGTTCGTCATGACGCGAACCATCAAAATGTCAGTGTGGATCGGCGCGCTTCGGGAAGCGTCCAGGCAGGGCGTACCGATTTTCAGTTTACCCAATCGCTCAGGCGGGGGTCAACGAAACCCGTCCGCAGGAGGTTTACCGGCTGCGAACGGTCGCCTGGAGGGGCCGAGCGGACGGCAAACATACGAAGGCCGCCACCCGGAGTGGATGGCGGCCGATGCTCCACGCTGGCTGGGATTACTTCGTCACCCCAACTTTGATCGTCCTTGGCTTGGCGATCTCCTTCTTCGGCATCGCCACTGTCAGCACTCCGTTCTCGTAACTCGCGGCCACCTTGTCGAGATCAACCGTTTCCGGCAGCAGGAACGCCCGGCGGAAGCTGCCATAGAATCTCTCCTGGCGATGGTAGTTGCCGCTGTTCTGCTCTTCGGAGAACGTCCGGGTCCCGCTCAGCGACAGTGTCCCGTTTTCAACTTCGATGTTGATGTCCTCGAGCTTCACACCCGGCACGTCGGCCTTCAGCACGAGTTCGTTGTCTGTCTCAGAGATGTCGACTGAAGGAGTCCAGGGACGCGTCCCGGCAGGTTCGTTGAACAGGCGGTTCATCATTTCTTCGAAGCCCGCGGCGACAGGCACGTCCACCAGGAACGGGTTAAGTGTCCTTCGAGTGGTAAGTAGCGTCATTGTCATACCTCCTTTGGTTAGTGATCAACGATCACACCTAAACTATAAAACATGATAGCGTGACTGTCAAGAAAAAATAGTGTCTAGACGCTAAGATGCATGCTTCCACCAAAGGAAAACGCGCCGGACAGCCATTAGGCCAGCCGGCGCGTTTGGTGTGCTTGCGGTTTAAACTATTGAATCGAAATCCTGGATTCATTCGACCAGGTCGCTGCGCCTGGCCCGGTGACGACCGAACAGGCTATCGCCACATTGGCCCCCGACGGCGCATCCTGTGGGATCTCGAAGAGGATCTCATAGATGCCCACCAGGTTCTCAGCCATTTTCGCCTCGACGACGCGCGCCACCTTTCCACCCTCCAAGCCAACCTGCACCGGCAGCGCGATCACCTGATTCGGATCGCCAACGCGGTTGGTTATCGCCAAAGGTCTGGTCTGGCCCATTCCGATGACATACATCCGGATGACTTCGCCCTTCCTCGCTGGGGTGGTTGGAGACACAATCTCTCCGTCCGAACGGACGGCGATGGCGGCCCTGCGTCCTCCCGCGAAGTTGTCTTCGAGGATACCGGGCATGAGCGATCGCACGGGGATGTTCTGCACCGTGGTGTTTCCCCCCCCGGCGACCGTCACGATGGCGGAAGCTGTGGTGCCGGTCAGTTCAAAGGGAATCTGAACCAGCGCCCACTCCGATGTGCCGTTATTGCTGATCGCCATGACAGGCGCAAACGCTCTGCCACCCGTCCAAACGAATTCGGCCTTGAACCCAAGCATGCTCTCGGGCAGTCTTGCGGTGAGCATATTCGCCCAGAACTCCCCGTTCACACCGGTCGCCACGCCCTGCCCGCTGATCATCACCAGCAGTCCGGGAGCGATTCCGGCTTCGTTGGTCGAGTAGTTCCTGAACGACGTGGATGAAAGCACCGGCCCGGGCGCCCGGCTGCTGAGGGTGAAGACCTGCGGCGGGAAGTTCGGGATCGAGGCGCTTATCGTGATGTTACCCGCCACGACGCCTGCCGTGACGTTCACCGAGGCTTGACCGTTGCTGGCCGTCGCCGAGGAGTTGACGCTCACTGCCGCCTGTCCGCTTGTCACCCCAAAGCTGACTGTCACCCCAGCCATCGGTTGCCCCAGAGTGTCAGTCACTCGAACTACCAGCGGCGAGGGGAACGGCTGACCCGTGATGACGCCCGTCTGGTTGTCGCCCGAGACCTTGTTGAAGCCGCCGGCCTGGGCTGCCACCGTCACCTTGAAGGTGACCTCCTTGCCCTCGACCGTGGCCTTGAGGTTGAAGGAGCCCGGGTTGGACCCCAGCTGAACCCTTGTGCTGGCCCGCCCGTTCGAACCCGTCACCGTCGAAGTATTCGACAGCGAGATGCTGCCCAGGGTCTGCACAGCCCACGTAACCGGCAATCCGCTCAGCAAGTTGCCGAGACCATCCGAGACTTCGATCGTCAGCGGCACCGGCAGCAGTTCGCCCGGTTTGCCAATCTGATTGTTGCCCTGGATGATCACCGGGACCGCCGGGTCGCCAGGCGTCACGGTCAGCGTGTACGTGCCAATGCCCGAGGCGCCAAACTGGTTGTATCCGCCGCCAACGTCGATCAACAGTCTAGTCGAACCGACCTTACCTTTGACCGTCAGTGTGCAGGAGGCCGTGCCGTCCAGTTTCGTGAAGACTATGCCGCCTTCGCACTGCGCAACAGGTCCGACTGTCGGGTCCTGATTGAAAGACCGGACTTCCAACCCTACGTTGGGGAACGGCGCGTTGAGGATGACGCCCACCACTGAAAAGACTTTAATCCGGACCGCATCCACGGCCTTCGTCCCCAACTTCATCGTTATGTTTGGATTCTCCAGCGTTGGATTCACAACCTGCGTCGCCGGCAGAGACTGGATTCCTAAATAGTTCGGCTCGTAGCCGGTTTGGGTGAAGGTCACCATGCCGATCCCGGGCACCGACGCCGTGATGAAGTAGTTGATGTAGACTTCTCCGAAAACCGGAGCCGCCCAACCCACCCATCCAATTCTGGCTTCGCCATTCGCATCCGTCAGCGCGGTGGTACTTCCCTGCAGGACGACCCCGGTTTGCGCCGACCACGTGACCTCCCGGCCAGCGAGCGCGTTCCCGTCGCCATCCACCACCCGGACAACCAGCGGATTGTACGGCCCAAACTGCACCGCTCTCAACTGGCCGTCTCCGCTCACCTTCAGAATCTTCGGAGCGCCTTCGACTTCGCCGCCTCCGCCAATCGCGCCAACCACGGTCGACGTGAGCGCGACGGCCACGCCGCTCGCTTCCGCCGTGACGGTGAAAGGTCCGTTCACAGGCGGCGCGCTGGCTGTAACGAGAGCCAACCCGTCAAGGTTGGTCCGTGTCTCCGCAATCGATAGGCCCACGCCTTGAGTTCCGGCCAGGAACCGTACCAGCGTGTTGAAGACAGGCCGCCCGTCGATATCGAGCACTCGCACCGAGTAGCGCTTCAGAACCGCGCCGGGCGCCACCGTCTGTCCTGCGCCATATGGAATCACCGTCACCGGGGTGCCGGCGCTGGCGGCTTTCCCGAAGTAGGTCGTACCGAACTGCGCCAGGGTGGCGGACGGCTGTAACCGCCCCGTCAGATCCAGCCGCGTAACTTGGCCGGCCGGGGTGGTGTAGTACATGTTCTTGCCGCTCGGAAACTCGTCGCTCAACGACACACCGGTGACGCCGCTGAGTGTTCCGATAAAGCCGAATTGCGTCTCCAAAATGCCACCCGACATGCCTGGCACGGTCACGTTGAAGAAACGGCCTGCGTCGCCAAAGTAGACCATTGCCAGGTTATTGGACCGGAAGTAGATCCGGGTGGGCTTGGCCACGTTGTTCCCGATGACGATCGGGACTGCATTCAGGACACCCATCGAAGTGGGCTCGCCGGTGTCGTTGGCGCCCGGACTCGCACTGTCGAAAAGGATGACCGAAAAACTGCTTGCCGTTTCGCTGGGAGCCAGCGCGTAACGGCCGTCGGGAGAGAAGTACAACTTCCCAGGCGACACCTGGATCTTCGAGAAGGCGACCCTGTCGAACGGGGGTTCGGGCCTGTACTCGGAAAGTGTGTTCGCGCCGGTGAGGAAGACGGACCCTGCCGGAGAGATGCTGATGGCGTTGGGCGACCCCACCAAAGGAACCTGGGCCACATTCACGCCGGTCCGCAGGTCGAAGGCGGCCATTCGCGCACCGGCAACGGTGAGGACGATGGCGTAGCGGCTGTCCTGGGTGACCACGAAGTCAATCGGGGTACCGAGCGAAAAGGCGTTGATGGGCACTCGCCGCCCGTAAGGCAGGACCGTCTCCGTGTCGAGGTCGATGATGAAGAGCCATCCAGGATTCGCCCCGCCAAACACGACCAGTTTCTGTCCGTCCGGCGTCAACATCCCGGACGTGATTCCGGTCGCATCCAATTGAATCGTTCGCGCTGCTCCGGTGATCTGGCCGCCGGCCAGCGTAACGAAAGTCACAGGGGCGGAAGCGTTTGAGGAAAGGAAGATCGCTTTGTTCCCGGCCGGCGTGACCAGAGTGCTATGAATGCCGGACGGCAAGGAGACGGACCCCCCAGCGACTAATGATTCACTGAAGGCGAGGCCGGTGCCGCCTTGAGTTCCTGGCGGAAGGACGAAGACATTGCTGGCGCTGGCCGGAACAGCCGCGGCAACAAAGCAAGTAAGGATTATGGGCAGAATCCCACGAAAATTCATGTTCACCTCAAGTGACAGATGTGGTTTTTGGGCGGGTGGGAACGCGGCGGGAACCAATTTCAGCGTACCACAGGCGGGCAACCGGAGCAACAAAAAAGGGCGGGCGCAAGAGGCTGACTTGAGTTCACGCAGTCTAAACCGCAAGGGAGACTGAGTTCACCGGCTACTCGGAGCGCCACCGGCAATGTGGCGCGAACACTCATGTTTGCCGCCTCCGCATGAGTACGGAGGCATTCTCCGGGCGTCGACACGATTGTCGACGCGGCACGCAAAGTGCGTGCGCAACAAGATTAAAAAAATGGGGAGGGCCGAAGCCCTCCCCACTGGTTTAGCCTTACGAGAAGGCGGTTGACTAGTTGTTGAGCGACTCGCTCTTCACCAGTGTCCGGGTCAGCGGCGGCGTCAGAACGATGGTTCCGCCAGTGCTCGTGGTGGTGAGCGTACCGTTGAAGGTGCCGAGACCCTGGTCGAGCACGAGAGCAACGTAGCCCTGCGCCCAATTGCGGATGCCGAGGTCGCTGACGAAGGCATAGCCGTGCGCGTACTGGAAGTTGCAGCGCGCGATCAGGTAGCCGGTGAAGTCGTTCTTCGCCAGAACGCTTGCAACGGAGCCTGCCGTGTTGACGCGACCGCCAGCCGACAGCGTCCAGATGAGCTGCGCGCCAGGCGGCACGATGGCCGAAGTATCGGTGGAATCCGCCAATACGCCGCCGCTGACGGCGCCGTAATAGAAGAGCGTACAGATACCCTGCTGGCCAGGAGTGCTGTACGGATCCTTGCTGGTGTTGGAGATCGCGAGACCCGTGTCAAAACCAGGTGCGTTCGTGATGTAGGGGAACAGCAGGTTGGTCTGGCAGGGGTTGATCACGAACGTCGCGGCCGAAGACGGATCGTTCACGAACCGCGGCGCGGGGATGGTGGTGAGCTGCTGGCTGCCCAGAGTCGAGGTGGGGCCGTAGTTGCCCGTAACCGACGCGGGGCTGGCGAGGGTGGTCAGACCAGGCAGCGGGTTCGAAACATAGGTGATGGACACAGGGATGGTGATCGCGCTGATCGCGCCCGGATTGGACGTGATCACTTCCCATACCGCCATGCCGGAGCTGACGGCATTGTTGGTGGTGATGACCGTCGTGGTGCCGGCCGTCGCCCCCACGTAGCTAACACTGCCGCCAGCGCCGTTGCTGTCGTAGCTGCTAACGATGTTGGCGATATCGCCATTCGGGCTGGTTCCACTGTTGCCAACCGTAAGCGTGATGTTCGCCGGGATGTTCAGGAATCTGGCGATCAGGCGCGTGCCCTGAGAGGCAACGCCGGCGCCGACGCCCAAAGTGCTCCCGCCTTCAGCCACCATGGAGTTGTTGGACCACATGGACTCCGTGTTGTAGATGGCCCCGGGGGTCATCTGCGCAGTCGGAGCAGGCGTATTGTTGGGGTTGTTGTTCCGGAAAGCGGTACCAAACTGCTCCCTGAACAGGATGTTGTAGGAGTAGGTGCCCGGCTCGCACTGGTTCCAGGTGCCGGTGGTGGCGGAGAACGTCATGCCCTTCTGGACATAAGCAACGTTCAGAACGTTGTTGGCCAGAGGCAGAGCGCCCGTGCCGGAAATCGTGATGTACATCACGATGTTGGACGGGATCAGCGTACCAGCAACAAAGGCCTGGCTCGCATTGGCGCGAATGTTCGTCAGGCGGATGGTGCGGTTGCCCGCCGTGCCTGGGGGATCGATCGGAACGCCAAGCCAAGTGACCGAATTTTCGGTCGACTTAATTGCCTGGAACACGTTCGGGCGGCCCGCGACGCCGGTGTAGTTACCGGTGCCGTTGCCGTTGGCCGACGTGACCGTGCAATTGCCGGGCGCCGGGCAGAGACGCTGGACCTTGCCGTCACCCAGCGTACCCGGCTCGTCGACGAGCAGCATCGCTTCCGAGGCAGTGCTGGAAAGCAGCCTGGACGACAGTGTCGTGTTCGCGCTCAGATAGACCTGAACGTTGACGGTGGGAATTGCCAGACCGATTGCGGTCGGGGCGCCACCGGTGCAGGTGATAACCACCTGACCAACTTCTTCAGCCAAGCCCTCAGCGCGTACCGGCGGCGGAACGCCAGCGTTTGCGACGCACTGGAGCGTATTCAGGAACTGCGCGCTGGCGAACCCGGCCGAGAGGACCAGGACAACCAGGAGCAGCATCATTTTACGAAAATCAACCATTTCCTTCTCCTTGTGAAGATGCGGATTCGAATTGATGAAGGGACTCGTGAACCTGAGCCTCAAGCAGAAGTGAGTGCGGAACCTCGGACGCACCCGCGACTTGGTTGGCCCGCGGCAAGCTCGCGCTCGCCCCGCCCCATCCCAACCCCCAGGTTGTGCTTTTCCGGATTCTCATATCGTATTCGTTAGAGTTCTATCTCTGTCTTTTCTGTGCCCGCGGGATTAACGCCAACATGAATGCCGCTTCCAGCCGGACGCATACAGCACATTCATATCACTCTCGCTACCCAGCCGTCAAGCTTTGTTTGGCCTGTGGCACGAAGTTGCGAGGCGGGCGCTAAACCCCTTCTCCGGGTATTAGACCATGCAATACGCCAATGAGTCAAGGATTCCGTTGTCCGGTTCAACCTCATTCGCGGACCCCTGGCGACTCCCTGCACTCTTCCTCCCGTACCATCTTCCTCCCGCACCATCTTCTTCCCGCATCATGCGCCTGCATCGTGGTCGGACCTGACAGGCTGACCGGATGCCGGCGCTCGAAGACGCCTGAGCCGTTCAGCACGCCCTCCTTCTGTATATCGGCAGGGACGGGCGCGGTCTATAGCCGCTTTCTTGGGAGTCTTGTCTGCCGCGTGTACAGGCGTTGGCCCTGGACCGAGTCCCTGGCCTATTCCTGCATGAGGCGCTGCAAGCGCCGCATCTTCGATTTCAACTCGTCACTGGCTTCGGCGACCTCGTTGGTGTCGTAGATCACCCTGGGTGTAATAAAGATGATCAGTTCGGTCCGTTGCATGTTCGACGACTTGCCGCCAAACGCCGCGCCAATCAGCGGCAACCGGTGCAGGAACGGCAAACCCGAACTCGTGTCGGCGCTTGTCTCGCTGATGATCCCGCCGATGGCGATCATGTCGCCATCCTGGACGGTGACCTGGGTGGTGATGGTCCGCTGGCTGAACGACGGCGACTGAATGTTGGACCCGGTCGCCGGCGCCTGAGGCGTGCTGACCTCCTGGTTCACTTCCAGGGTGACGACGCCGCTCGGGTTGACGCGCGGCGTGATGCTCAGCGTCACACCGGTTTTGCGGTTGGAAATCGTGTTGGCGAACAGGGAACTGCCGCCGGACTGCGCGCCCGTGACCGCCTGCGATTGCAGCGTGGGCACCTCCAGGCCGACATTGATTGATGCCGTCACGCTATCGGTGGCGATGATGTTGGGCGCGGAAACCACGCGCGTCCGCGTGCGCACTTCCGAGGCGTTCAGGGCCGCGAACAGCTCCCGGCTCTGGCCGACGAGGGCCCCGGCGGTCAGGGCGATCCCATTACTTGTCAGGCCCCCTAACAGGCTGCGGCCTCCCGTCGCCGTGCCTTTGTTTTGAAGATAGGCCGAAACCCCGTAGCTGAGCGCGCCGCCCAGGGTCACTTCATAGATCTTCGTTTCGATCAGGACCTGGCGCGGCGGCACATCCAACTGCCTGAGGAGTTTCAGTATGCTGCCGTACTCCTCGCCCGTGGCCAGGATGAGAAGTGAATTGTCGTTCATGTTCGGGACAACCCGAGGTCCGCCCATGCCCATGCCGCCGTACATGCCGCCGGCTCCAAGGTACTGGCCCGTCATTCCGGCGCCGCCCATGGCCATCAGGCCGCCGGCCTGGGCCACGCCTGCCTGCGCCATTCCCTGTCCCGCCGCGCCGGTCGAACCCACCCCGCCGGTCGTCGGCCTTTGGCCCAATCCGCTGGCCCCCGCCCCTCCGTAGCCGCCCATCCCCATCGCAGGGTAGCCGCTTATGCCGCCATAGCCGCCCATCCCGCCAAAGCCTCCCATTCCGCCATAACCACCCATCCCGCCAAAGCCGCCCATCCCCATCCCGCCGTAGCCCCCCATCATCGACATAAACAAGGACATGATGGACGACGCCAGGGACTCCGCGCGGCCGTACTTGACTCTATAAACATAGGTGTCGGTCTTGCCCGACGGATTGTCCACCTTGACATCAAGTTTCTTGATCCACTCCTCGACCTGCGTGAAGACGCCCGGGTTGGGCGCGACGGCGATCAGGATGTTGATCCGGTCGACCGGCACGAACCGGATCGACTGGAGGTCCTTGCCCATCGAGATCGACTTCAGCAGTCCCTCCAACTCCCCGGCGAGCTCGCTTGGACGGCTGTTGGCAATGTCGTAAAGCCGGACGCGCTGCTTGGCCAACACGTCGCTATCGAACAGGGTCACCAGTTCCATGGTCCGCTTCATGCTCCGCCGGCCGTCGAGCAGGAGAAGCAGGTTGGCGGGCGCGTAGCTCCAGATCTTTCCTTCCGGGCCAAGGAACTCCTTCAGGAGTTTGGACAACTCCTCGGCGTTGGCGTACTTGAGAAACACCAGGTTCAGCATCGCGCGGTCGTCTTCGGGAATCGTGCGCTCGTCCTGCTGCGGGCGGAGAGGCATATTGGCCAGATCGTTGAGGGGAACGATGCGGTAAACGCTGCCGGTCTGAACCATGGCAGCCCCGTTGATGCGCAGGATCGTGTCGAGCAATTCGCGCGGATCGATCCCCTTGACCTCGCCATAGGTGTTCAGCGTCACGCCGCCCTGCACCTTCGGGTCGAGAATGTAGTTGATTTTGAGCTGCCGGGCCAGGGCGTCAATCACCTCGGCGAGGTTGACGTTCTGCAGGCTGAAGCCACCGAATGTAGCGGCGGGCGGCTCATTGGGAGGCAGCCCCGCCCTGGTTTCGCCAGTGGCCGGGGCAGCCGGCGTTGCGGCGGCCGGCGCCGGCGTCGATTGCTCGATCCGGGGGCCGAATCCTGGCGGAACCGCCTGTGGCGGAGGCGCCTGCCGCGCCGCCACTCCTGACGGTAGGACCAGCAGCAGGATCATGGCGATCCAGCTCTGCACGGTACTGCTCTGGATAAATCGGGGATCTCTCATGTCGGGCCAGCCTCGCTATTTCTTCGCGGCAGGAGCCGCGCTTTCAAACTGCTCAAGCGCCAGCCGTTCCTCGGCCTCGAGTTCGCTCTTCTTCTTCGTCCATACGCTCTTGCCGAACGGAGACGGGCGTTCAAACGACACCACTTCGCCCTTCACCGACGTGATCCTGGGGGCCGGAGCGGCAACCCTATCTTTATCTTTGCTCGCGGCCGCCTCGGTCTCCTTCACGACTTCCTTCTCTTCGCCGCGGCTGAGCCCGAATGGAGACCGGTAGTAGAGCCACGTCTTGCCGGCGCCGTCCGTGTACCGCCAGGTCCGCTGGTCGATTGCCTGGGCGCCGGCCGGCAACCCTGCGGGCGGCTTTGTCTCCGGTTTCGGCGGCTCCGCTGCCGCCATGCATCCCATCAGACCGAGAATCATCATCATTTGCATCATGTGCTTCATGTCACTTCACCTTTTCCCAGAAACAGGACTTGCCGAATGGCGAGTTCGCCAACACCTTCTTGAACCCGCCCGACACTGTCCCTTCCGGACTTGTGTCGCCCGCCACGCACGGCCTCACGTCACCGCCATAGTCGGCTCCCGGGCCGGCCGTGGAGGCGGAGCCGATCGAAACCGCGCTTCCGGCCGGCTTTGGCGGCTGCGCCGGCTGCGCCGGTGATGTCCGGTTGGCCGGGTTCTGAACCTGCCCCGGCGGACGCGTGTCCCGGATCTCCGCGTAAGTTACAGGCACCCTCTTGCCTTCCCATTCAAAGATCAGCCCGGACTGCTCGATCGCCACCAACTTGAACTCCCCAACCTGCTGCCCGGCCTGATAGCTCCTCTGCCCGCTGTCGCGCGTCTGAGCCAGCACCACCTTCGGCCCTTCGCCCAGGTTGATCATGCCGTAGTAAAGGGGCAACGCAGGCATCGGTTTGGGCGCCACCACTTCGACGATCACCGTCGGATTGCGGTCGCGGCTGAACATCAGTTGCTGTGCGACATCCAGGTAGGTCATCGCATTCACTTTGGCCGGCGGATTCGGGATCAGCACAACCGGCGGAACCAGCGCCGCGACGGGCTGCGCGAAGAATCGCACCGAGGACTGTTCGCGTTCCACCCACGCCACCCGCAACCGCCAACCCGCCGCAGCGATCAGGGCGACCAGCAGCAGGTTCAGCGCAATCAGCCTGCGCGTCATTTCAGCCCATCCTTCTTTGGCAGAAGTTGCTTCGAAACCAGCGCCGAGACCACGATTCGCATCGGTACCGTCTTCAGTTTCGGATTTGCCGATTCAAACGACATCGACACAGTCCCCAGCGCTTCCGGTTGGCTTCCCAGATCCGACAACAGATTCAGCACCTGCTCGATCCCGCAATCAAGGTTCACCTGCACACTGACCTCGCCGTATTCCTCCCCCACCGGGCGCGGTTGCCGCAACTCGCTGCCGCGCAACTCCACCGGCGGCGATTGCGCGCGCAATACCCTCCTCACAATCTGGAGAATCTGCGCTTCCGCCTGCGCCGCTGTCTCGGCCCGAATCAGGCCCTTTTCCCGGTCCGCAAGCGCCTCCCCCACCCGCTTCCTGATCTCCTCCCGGGATGCCAATGACCTGTCGATCTGGCGCAGTCTCTGCACCCGGCGTTCAGCCTGGGGAATGCTCGCCGATTCCACAACCCCCGCGGAATCGCCTTCCGGCCAGAACCGCACTGCCAGGAACACAACCGCAAGAGCCGCCAGCAGGATGATTGCGCGGCGGTCGCGCTCAGTCAGCGTCTTCATTGCGCCGCCTCCCGCTTTGCCCGCAGCCTGAACATCTCGCCGCTCTGGCCGCGGTTCAGCGGCATCGTGAACTCCGTTTCGCGGAACAGCGGCGAAGAGTCGAACGCCTTGAGCAGAGACTCAGCCTGATCTGCTTCCCCTGCCACGAAGACCGTCTGCTCGTCGATCGTCAATTGCTGAACGAAAGCCGGCGGCGGCAGCAGTCGATTGATCTCCCTCACCACATCCAGGTCGCTCGCCGGCCGCTTGCGGAAGCCGTCGATCAACCTGATCCGCTCCGCCATCGCGGCGGTCTGTCTGTCAATCGATTCCAGTTTCTGCGCCGCCGGCCCCAGTCTCCTGATCTCCGCCTGAAGCCGCTCCTGATGGTTCCGGTCCAGCCAACTCCCCTCAAACACCAGTCCCAGCAGCAGCACCCCCAGAATCGTGCCCAACAAAACGGTAGGCGCATAGACCGCCTTCGAGACGCCTCTCCTCAACGCCGCCGGCAGCAGGTTCAGCGGTTCGCCAAGGTGCAGGCAAGCCGCCGCCAGCGCCGCGGCATAGGCAGGAGCGCGCATCGAGCGGGCCTGGTCCGACAGATCGGCCGTATCAGGCGCCTTCACCGTCTGCGGCAACAGGCTGAAGACGTCCGGGATCTCTTCAGGAACCTCTATCCTCATCTCCGCGGCGCTTAGCCCGACCGCCCGCTCAACCGGCAGATCAAACTGCGCCGACAGCAACGGCCACGCTTCGCTCTCACCATAGACTTCAACCATGCCGCCGGCGTGACCCGCCAGTCCCGCCACTGCCAGCCTTGACCCGCTTGACTCGCCGCCAAACAGCCTCGATGCCCGGTAAACGACGCTTGCGGCGAAACTCAGCCCCGCCAGTTTCACCCCTGATTCGGCGAACAACGCCGTGTAGTGGTCCACCCGCTCCCGCCGCGCCAGCGCCACCGCGCACAATGCCGTTTCACCAAGCCGCTGCCAGTCGAACGCAACATCTTCTTCGTCGCCCCAGGGATGCAGCGAGTCCACCTGCAGCCGGATCGCCGAGCCTGTGTCCTCGTCCGACAAACCCGGCAGCGGGACCATCCGCAGCAGGACCTCTTCCCTCGGCAGCAGTGCCAGAGCAACATAATGCTCGGCCTCATGCGCAGCCAGGAAACGCTGTAATTCGTTTCCCCACTCCGCCGCCGGCCTGTCGCGGAAATCCTGGATCACCGTCTCAGCCGCCAGCGTTGGTCCCGTGGGCCGTACTCGCACGACCGCTACACGCAGATCGCGCTGTCCAAGCGACAGCCCGATGCCGGACCCGAAACTGAGCGCCCGCCTGAGCAGGGGATGGGTCATTGCGGCCATGGGTCGAATAGCATCCTTTCACCAACCGCGTCATCCCGTCGCCGCAGGACCGTAAACCCGTCCTCATACATCTTGAGGTTGAATGCGACGGTCATCGTCGCGCTACGCCGCAGGTCGGAGATCACCCCGTCCTGACGCCTCGGCCGCGCCGTCGCCCTCAGCGTGTAGACTGATTCCCCTCCCAACCTGAACCGGCCAAAGCTCGGCCCGAACAGCGGCGCGAGCATCTCCATCTGAACCTGTCTGATCGGCGCCGTCCGCCTCATCGCCACGGTGGCTTCCACCGCCGCCGGCGGGGCCCCTGCCGCAAGCATCGTCTCCGCTTCCGCCGTGTTCAGATCCAGCGCGCCGCCGGGACTGTAGACCGACAGGCAGTCCTTCAGCCCCGCGTGTGCAACCAATCCGCCCTGTGGCGTTCTTTCGTAGCGGCCGTAGTACAATTCCGGGTCCACTCCTTGAACCGACAAGAGATCTTCAATCTGTTCCAATGACGCGTGCGGCGCGCGGAAAGACGGAACC
Source organism: uncultured Bryobacteraceae bacterium (assembly GCA_947084845.1). Taxonomy (GTDB): domain Bacteria; phylum Acidobacteriota; class Terriglobia; order Bryobacterales; family Bryobacteraceae; genus PNKE01. Next base: position 57,280 of record CAMTUE010000009.1, read on the forward strand.
ATGGATAGATAAAACCGGTCAAACGGCGTCGATGTCTCCGCATTCCCGCGCCAGTCCAGAATCCCGGCCGTCACCGCCTGAGCCGCAATCGGCGGCAATCCCAACGCCAGCATCAACCGCGTCAACTCCTCCGGCGTCGCCGTATTGACATTCAACCTCGACGATTCCGGAATCACCTCCACCGCCGCCTCCCCCTCCGGAAACGCCATCATCAGCAGTGGGATCCCCGGCTTCCAGAACTGCACCATCCCGTTCGGCATCTCCTGTCCCGGCCCGTACAGCATGTAGTTCACCGCCCGGTCCAGCGCGCCCGCGGCCAGGTACCTGGCCTTCAACCCCTCCACCGCGTTGCCCGCCCGCTCCACTTCGCCCCGCACCATCGCCGCCACTGAAAACGCCACCGCCGCCAGCGCCACTGTCAGCCATAGCACCGCCAGCAGCGCCCCGCCTTTTTCCTGACTTCGCCTAGTACGCAATTGGCTCTCCCGGCGGTTTGGTCACTCCCAACCTCGCCGTCACGCCCACCGGTGACGTCCGGTTTGGCTCGCCCCGCATCGGCATGATCTCCACCCTCACAGCTTCCGGCCAGACATCATCTCTCATCCACCGCGGCATCCACGGCTTCGACACGTCCGCCAGCTTCGACCACTCACGGTAGTAGAACATCGCTCCCCCGATCCTGTCCGCCAGGACGAAGGACGAGGGCATCGGCTGCGGCATGCGGAACGCCATCGACGGCATCGGGCCCGGCGTCGCCGGCGGACCGCAGAACGGTCCCGCTCCCACCGCCCCTCGCCACGGGATTTCATTCATCAACAGCCTGAATCCCACCCCTCGCTCTCCCGGCGCCACCCACAGTTCGACAATCTGCGGCGTCCCCCGCATCCCACCCTCCAACGAGTATCCCGTCACGAACCGCAACACATTCGCCTCGCCCGTGAACATCGCCCGCGCCCCGCCCGGCGCGCCCCCCATCACCGTGCAGTTGGCCCTGAACGGCAGAAACGAGCCCAACTGCAACTCCAGTATCCGCTGCGCCCCAATCACCCTCCGCGTCTCGGTGATGTTGCGCTGCGTCCCTTCCAGCGCGCCCAGCCCGACACGGATCGAGTACAGCATCCCCACGCTCAACATGCTCACCAGACTGACCGCGATCAGCAACTCGATCAGCGTCATCCCGCGCCGCTTCATCGCCTCGCTCCTGCGCCCGGCGTCGCTCCTGCGCCCATCTGATACGCCTGGACATCTTCCGGCGTGGCGATCGCCGACCGGTAAGCGGACAACTGCATCGTCCTGCGCTGCGCACCCTGCATCCACCACACTTCCAGCGCGATTCTCTCCAGAATCCGCGACCCCGCCGCCGGCGGCGATCCCAACGGAGCCGAACTCTCAAATGGCGTTACCAGGGCCACCCACCCCGCCTGCCTGCCCCCCGTCCACTCCGCCGGAAAAACCCCCTGGATCGGCCCCATCTTCGGCAACGGCCGCGTCGCCAGCAACGCATCCATCTGCCTCCGCGCCAGCAGCGCCGCCCTGTCGTAATCGCCCAGCTTCGACCCGTTCAACAGTGATGTCCGCAGATTCCCCATCAGCCCCGCCACCGCGATCCCCATGATCGCCGTCGCCACCAGAACCTCCAACAATGTGAACCCGCGTCTCACTGCGCCCCGTTCTCCAGCGCCGACACGCTCGGCGCCCCCGTGATCGGATCCAGTCTGACCACCTTCCTGTTTCCCTGGCGGTTGGCAATCACGATCGAAATCCGCGGAAACGCCGCGCCCGGCAGCAGAAAGTAACTCCTCGCCGGCTGCTCGAATCCCGGCGGTTCCGGCAGCACCGCGGCGATGTGAATTCCTTCGGGAAGCACCAGTTCGCGTTCGCTGTCCGGCCGCAATCCGCGCGACGTGATCACGCCCTCGGCCTTCTGAAACACGATCTCTACAGGCTCCTGCCGCCGGTCGGCCCTGCCCACGGCCTGGTAAAGGAACGCCGCCACCTCGTCGCCCGCCGATCTCAGCTTCAACGATTCCATCCCCGCGCTCGCCGTCGGGTAAGTCAACCCTGCCAGCAGCGCAATGATGGCCACCACCATCAGCATCTCGATCAGCGTCACGCCGCTCTGCTTCTGCCTTCGCGGCATCGTCGCTCCTATTGGGACTTCCAACTCACAATGTCGGCGTTGATCGTGTCGCCGCCCGGTTGTCCGTCCGCGCCCAGACAGATGATCTCCGGCTCGTCGCCCCGCTCTCCTGGGTATTTATATTGATACGGACGCCCCCACGGATCCACCGGGATCTCCTGCGGCAGATACGGACCCTGCCAGTTGTTCACGTTGCTCGGCTTCGTGCGCAACGCCTGCAGTCCCAGTTCCGTGCTCGGATACACGCCCGTGTCCAGCTTGTACGTCCCCAGCGCCGTCATGAACGCGTTGATCTGCGCCCGCGCCGTCGTCACCCTCGCCGTGTCGGTCTTGTTCAGCAGCCGCGGTGCAACCAGCGATGCAAACAGCGCGATAATCGCCAGCACCACCAGCATCTCGATCAGCGTGATGCCTCGTGCGCCTCGCTTTGAGTTCCGGCGTCTCTCTCTCATGGTTCGACCTTCCTTATACCGCCACTTCGTTGATCGAAGTGATCGCCAGCAACATGCTCAAAATCAATGCGCCCACCGCGACGCCCAACACCAGGATAATCAGCGGCTCGAACAACGCAGTGAACCGCTTGATCGCCGCCCTCGTCTCGCCGTCATAGATCTCCGCCGCCCGCATGAACATCGCATCCAGCCGCCCCGTCTCTTCGCCGATCGACAACAGATGCGCCAGCAGCGGCGGGAACGCGCCCGCCCTCGAAATCGGTCCCGACAACCCCTCGCCCCGCTTCACCCCCTGCGCCACCATCTCCAGCGTCCCGCTCATCTTCAAGTTCGACATGATCGCCCGCGAGATCCCCAAACACTGCACCAGCGGCACCCCGTTGGCCACCAGCGTGCCCATCGCCCGCGCGAACTGCGACGTCTGCGCCTTCCGCAACGCATCGCCCAACACCGGAATCCGCAGCGTGAACCCGTGCCACCACAGTTTGCCGTCCGTTGTCGATATGTACTGCCGGAATCCCGCCGCGGCAAGCACCAGCGCCCCCAACGCCCATCCGCCATAGGTCCGCACCAGGTTGCTCACTTCCAGCAGAATCAGCGTCGGCGTCGGAATCTTCATCCGTGAATCCGAAAATACCGCCGCAAACCGCGGCACCACGAAATACAGCATCAGCACGATCGTCGCCACGCCCACCAGCGACAGCAGCGCCGGATAGATCATCGAGCTGATGATGTACCCCTTCAATTCGTCGCGCGTCGTCTCGTATTCGCTCAGCCGCTCGAAAATCGCCCCAAGCGACCCCGACGCCTCCCCGGCCCGCACCATATTGACGTAGAAGTCCGCGAAATACTCCGGCTTCGTCGCCAGCGCATCCGCCAGCGATCGCCCGCCCTTGACGCTCCTCAGAACGTCGTTGACCACCCCCTTGAACTCCGTCCGCGTCGTCAACTCCGTCGTGATCGCCAGCGCCCTGTCCAGCGGCACCCCCGAGTTCAGCAGCGTCGACAACTCCTGCGTGAAGAACAAAACGTCCTTACGCTTGCCGAACTGCAGCTTCGGCAGCTTCATCTCCATCCGGCCCTGCGTCTGTGTCCCCACATAGACCGGCGTCAACCCCTGCTTGCGCAGCTCCGCTATCACCTTCTTCTCGTTCTCGCCGTTCAGCGATCCCGTGCGGACCCGCCCGTCCTGCCCAACCGCCTTGAACTGATACGTGGTCATCGAGATTGCTAAAACTCCTGCGTCACCCGCAGCACTTCATCCGCCGTCGTCACCCCGCTCGCCACCTTCATCCACCCATCTTCGCGCAACGTCCTCATCCCGGCCCGCCGCGCCTCCGCCGTCAGGTCCGACGCATCCGCGTTCGCCATCACCATCTTTCTCAACCGGTCGTTCATCTCCATCATTTCGAAGATGCCCAGCCGCCCCAGATACCCGGTATTGAAACACCGTTCGCAACCCGCCCCGCGGAACGTCTCAATCGTCTCGCCCATCGGCGTGATCCGCTCTCCCGCCGGCGCCTTGCACAGCGGGCAGATCACCCTCACCAACCGCTGCGCCAGCACCGCCACCACCGACGAGCAGATCAGATAGTTCTCCACCCCCATGTCCGTCAGGCGCGTAATCGCGCTCGGCGCATCGTTGGTATGCAGCGTCGAATACACAAAGTGGCCCGTCAGCGCGCTCCGGATCGCCACCTCGGCCGTCTCGTAGTCGCGGATCTCGCCCACCATGATCACGTCCGGATCCTGCCGCACGATGTGCCGCAGCCCCATCGCGAACGTCAATCCAATTTGAGTGTTCACATGGATCTGGTTGATCCCGTCCATCTGGTACTCAACCGGGTCCTCGATCGTGATGATCTTTTTGTCTGACTGATTGATCCGCTTCAGCGCCGAATACAGTGTCGTTGATTTGCCCGACCCCGTCGGCCCCGTCACCAGAAAGATCCCATGCGGCATCGACGTGAAATGCTCCATCCGCTTCAGCATGTGGTCGTCGAAACCCAGATTCAACAAATCGTAGAAATCGCCCGCCGACCGGTCCAGCAACCGCATCACGACGCTCTCGCCATACAGCGTCGGCAGCGTCGAAACGCGCAAATCCACCTCGCGTCCGATCGTCTTGATCTTGATGCGCCCGTCCTGCGGCAGCCTGCGCTCGGCGATGTTCAGCTTCGCCATCAGCTTCACCCTGCTGATGATCGCCGCCTTCATCTCGCGCGGCGGCGGATCCTGGTCCTGCAACACGCCGTCCACGCGGAACCGCACCCGGAACTCTTTCTCATACGGTTCGATGTGAATGTCGCTCGCCCGCTTCTCCACCGCCTGCCCGATCATGGCGTTCACCAGCCGGATCACCGGCGCCTCGCTCGCCATGTCCCGCAGGTGCTCCAGATCCGCGGCCGTCTCTTCGCCGTCGCGGCCCTCCGCCAGCGCCTCGTCCCCCTTCAACTCGGCATAGTGGCGGTCCAGCGCATCCGCAATATCCTGCTCCGACACCAACTCGACTTTCACCTGAAGACCCGTCGCCGCCCTCACCGCCATCTGCGTCTCGAAGTCCAGCGGATCGGCCATCGCCACCACCAGCGTCGATCCTTCAATCCGCAGCGGCATCGTCCGCGTCTGCCGCAGAAACCTCGGCGCCAGGCGCTCGGTCTCCGGCGTGATCGGCGGCGGCGCATCCAGCACCGCGATCGGCAGCGACAACTGTTCCGACAGCGCCCCCAATAAGTCCCGCTGCGACACGAATCCAAGATCCAACAGGATCCGCCCCAGTTTGTCCCCCCGCTCGCCCTGCATCTCCAGCGCGCGGTCCAGCTCGTCCTGCGAGAGATGACCCCGCCCCATCAGTATTTCGCCGAGCCTCATCGTTACTCTTCCCGCACCTGGATCGCCGTATCGAGCGCCTGCATCCCGCCCCTGCCCGCCGCCACTTCGAGCAGCGCCGCTTTCTCCGCCAGCATCGTGATCGTCCGCGGCATCGCCCCCCGGTCCTCCCACTTGTTGTAGAACAGCACAAACCCGATCACGATCCGCTCGTTCTTCGGTACCCGGTCCAGCGTCGCCGCCGCGTCCACCAGCATCTGCCGCATCATCACCCGCACCTCGGGCATCCGCTGCTCCTTCGCCTTCCTGATCCGCGCGATCTCCTCCTTGGTCATCGACGGCCGGAATGGTGAAATCCCCGGCGTCATCAGCGGGCTGATCTCCGCCGTGAACACCGCCCCATACCCGTCCAGATAAAGCCCCCGCGGCAATCCAAGAATGTCCGGCGGAGCCTCGACATGAAACTTCAGCAGCTTGTCGTACATGCTCCGTTCCACCGCCCCGATCTCGTCCCGCGACGGTACCGGCGTCTCGCCCCAAGCCAGGACGGACGCCACGGCCAACACCGCAATCGTCTTAACCACGTCAGTTCCCCCCAAATCGAGCCGCGCTCAGATACCGCGTATTCATCCGCCGCTCCATCAACTCGAACGCCCCCCGGATCTCCTGCATATCCTCCTTGCGCCGCTCATCCAACTCGCCCCGCACCTTCGCCAGATTGCCCCGCTCCAACCCATCCAGCCGCCCCCGCAACTCCGTCATCACCGGAGCAAGTTCCGCCGCCACCTGCTGATTCACCACCTGCCCCACCGCCGCCGGCAACCGCCGCGCCACTTCCTGCGCCACTCTCGCCTCCACCCCGTCATTGCCCGCCCCCGTCCGCGACATCACCCCATGCCCCAGAATCGCCACCGACAACATCGCCGCCGACGCAAAGCCCAACCGCGGACCCGACGCCCACAGCCGCGCCCACCATCCCGGCTCCGCCACCGGATCGCTGACAAACGCGATCCTCCTCGGCGGTTCCATCTTCGGCAGCCGCTTCAGCGCCGTCACCGTCACCTTCAATCCCGACATCTCTTCGCGGCATCCGGCGCACTCTTTCAAATGCGCTTCATGCCTCGCGCCTTCCGCCCCCGCCGTCTCTCCCAGCGCATACGCCTTCCAGTCAAATGATTCGCAGCTCATTGCCTCTCCCCTTTCGTCACCGGGGCCAAAATCGTTCTCAACGTCTCCAAACCCGTATACACCCGCGACTTGATCGTGGAGGCGGGGCATCCAAGGATCTCGGCGATCTCATCGAACTTGAAACCCTCGTAGACCTTCAACACCACCGCCTCCTTCTGATCCGGCGGGAGCCGGTCCAAAGCGGATTCCACTGCCAGCGTCACTTCCACCGGGCTCATCCTCGGCGACAGGTCGGCCTTGAAATAGACCTCATCGATCCCCGTCTCCGGCCGGCGCCGCCGGAAGTGGCTGATCGCCTCGTTATGCGCAATCCTGTATAGCCACGGCCCAAACCGCCCCGCATCGTCCAGCTTCTCCAGCTTCTGGTACGCCTTCAGAAACGTATCCTGGCTCAAGTCCATGGCATCGTCCACCGAGCCAGTGATCCGCAACAGATAGTTGTACATCCGGACTTCCCATCGGGACACAAGTGTGTTGTAAGCATCCACAGCCCCTTTCCGGGCGCGGACCACCAGGTCCCGGTCTTCCACTTCACGAAAGATCAACTCCAGGTCTCCCCGA
>CAMTUE010000010.1:0-55178 GCA_947084845.1 uncultured Bryobacteraceae bacterium
GCGTTCCTATTTGGTTCTCAAGCGCCATGTGAGCGATGAGGAGATCCGGCGGCTGAAACTGCAGCCATTCCCATATATCGAAATCGTGCCCGACAGCCGGCGGGAGTATCCCAACGGGACGCTGGCGGCGCACGTGATTGGGAGCCTGAACAGCGCGGGTGAGGGCAACGCGGGCATCGAGCAGAAGCTGAACGCGGATTTGAAGGGGAAGGCAGGCTCGATGCGGGTTTTGACCGACTCGCTGCAGGACCGCTACATCACGTGGGTGGAGAAGCCGGCGGCGGAAGGGGTGAACCTGACGCTGTCGATCGATAGCGGGATTCAGTATGAGACGGAGCAGGCGCTGGCGCAGGGCGTGGTGGACGCGGCCGCCCAGAGCGCGACGGTGATCGTGATGCGGCCCGAGAACGGCGCGGTGCTGGCGATGGCGAACTACCCGAGTTTCGATCCCAGCGAGCAGGTGCCGGCGGAGAAGCCGGCGCGCGAGGCAGCCATGAACCGGCGCCGCAACCTGGGGGTGCAGGCGCCGTGCGAGCCGGGATCGGTGATGAAGATGATCACGGTCACGATGGCGCTGGATACGCACGAGTACACGCCAGAATCGACGATCAACTGCGAGAACGGACGGTTTCCGCGGCCGGGCCGGAAGCCGATTACGGATCTGCATCACGGTTACGGGGTGCTGCCGTTGCCGATGGTCCTGATCAAGTCGTCGAACATCGGCGTGGCGAAGGTGGCCATCGACCTGGGCCCGAAGGTGCTGTGGACGTACCTGCAGAAGTTTGGGATGGGCAGGAAGACGGGGATCGAGTTGCCGGGCGAGGACATCGGCATCCTGCGGAGGCAGGAGTGCAGGGGGCCGAACGATCCCTGGTGCTGGAGCAAGAACTCGCATGAGTATATTGCGTTCGGGCACGAGATCGCGGCAACGGCGATTCAGTTGGCGCGCGCGACGGCGGTGGTGGCCAATGGGGGCTATCTCATCGAACCGCACCTTGTCGAAAGGATGCAGCGGCCCCGCGCCGACGGCACGATGGAAGAACTGCCCGTGTTGCGGAACAAGCCGCAGCGCGTAATCAAGGGCGAGACCGCGGCGCTGCTGAGGCAGATCATGCAGCGGGTGGTGGTGGAAGGCACGGGCAAGAGGGCCAAGATGGGCGGGTGGAGCTCAGCGGGCAAGACCGGATCGGCCGAGATGTTCGTTCAGGGGCAGGGCTGGGTGAACCGCCACAATTCGTCGTTCATTGGATTCGCGCCGGTATCCGATCCAAAAATCGTCGTGGTGGTGACGCTGAGCGGAACTCCGCGGCAGGGCGGCGCCGCGGCCGCGCCGGTCTTCGCCAAGGTGGCCGCGGCGGCACTGCGGATGCTGCAAGTGCCGATGGACATGCCGGAGACAAGCGTACCGGAGCCGCAGCGGCAATCGATCGCCGCCGCTCCGGCCAGCATTGAACCGCTGGCGCAGCCGGGGCAGGCCGCCGTCGCCGGCGTTGCGGCGCCAAGCCCCGCGGCGAGTCCGCTGCTGGCAGGCCCAACGGTACCGGACTTCCGCGGGATGGCTCTCGTGGCCGTGATGCGGCGTTCGTCGGCGCTTGGAGTTGAGGTCGAGGTGGTTGGATCGGCGGGCAGGGCAAAGCGTCAGGACCCGGCGCCGGGCGGGGTGCTGCCGGAGGGAACCCGCGTCAGGGTGGAGTTTGCAAGGCAGTGAAGACGCTCGGCCAGATTCTCGCGACGACTGATCCGGGCGCGGTTGCGCGCGATCTGGGCGTCGAGGGGATCGAATACGATTCGCGCCGGGTGGAACCAGGCTTCGTGTTTTTTGCGTTTCCCGGCAAGTTCGAAGATGGCCGCAAGTTCGCGGCGCAGGCGGTGGAGAAGGGCGCCGTGGCCGTGGTGAGCGAGACGGGAGGGCCGGAGGGCTTCCCCGTCCCATGGATCCAGGTCCCGCATGGCCGCAAGGCGCTGGCCGAAATGGCGCGGCGATTCTTCGATTGCCCCGACCAGAAAATACGCCTCACGGGCGTGACGGGGACGAACGGGAAGACGACGACGGCGTATGTGATAGACCAGTGCCTGCGGGCGCTGGGCCGCAGGACGGGGATGGTGGGGACCGTGGAATACCGCGTGCTTGACGAGGTGCGGCCGGCGGTGAACACGACGCCGGAGTCGCTCGACCTGGCGCGTATTTTTTCCGAAGTGGCGGCGGGCGGGGGAACCGACTGCACACTGGAAGTGAGTTCCCATGCACTGGCACTCGGGCGGGTGCACGGCTTCGATTTCCATACGGCGATCTTCAGCAACCTGACGCGCGACCATCTGGATTTCCACGAAACGATGGAAGAATACTTCGCGGCGAAGTGCCTGTTGTTCAAGGGCGCGGGCGGCAAGGCGCCCAGGTTCGCGGCGATCAACAGGGACGACGATTGGGGCCGCAGGATCGAGGCCGCGCCGGGCACGGAGATGTTGACATACGGATTGAAGGAGGGCTCGGCGGTCAGGGCGATTGAAGTCGCGACGGGGATCGAAGGGTTGCGGTTCGTCATCGAGTGGCAGGGCGGACGGTTTTCGGTCACGTCGAAACTGACTGGCGTGATGAATGTGTACAACCTGCTGGCGGCGTTCACTTCGCTGCTGGCGCTGGAGATCGACGCGGGGGATGCGGCCGCGGCGGTCAGCAACTGTCCAGGCGCTCCGGGGCGATTTGAACGGGTGGATTTCGGACAGCCGTTTCTGGTGGTGGTGGATTACGCGCATACCGACGATGCGCTTCGGAATGTGATCCAGGCGGCGCGACGACTGACGCGGGCGCGCGTGATCACGATGTTCGGGTGCGGGGGCGACCGCGACAAGGAGAAGCGTCCGCTGATGGGCAAGGCGGCGGCCGAGTTAAGCGACTTCGTGGTGGTGACCAGCGACAACCCGCGCAGCGAGGACCCGCTGAAGATCATCAACGATATCAGGGTTGGGGTGCAGAAGTGCGAAACGCGGTTCGACGTGATTCCAGACCGCCGCGAGGCCATTCGCAGGACGATGGCGGAGGCGCGTCCAGGGGACGTTGTGATCCTGGCGGGCAAGGGCCACGAGAACTACCAGGTGTTGGGTTCCGGCACGATTCACTTCGACGACCGTGAAGTGGCGGGGGAGATCCTTGCCTCGCTCGGATACCGGCGGAACGGGAGCGGCGATGCGAATTGAGGTCGCGGGAATCATCTGCCAAGGGGCGAGCACCGACACGCGCACGCTGCACCCAGGACAGGCCTTTGTCGCTCTGAGCGGGGAGAGCCATGACGGGCACGAATACGTCGCGCAGGCGATTGAGAAGGGCGCGCGGGCGGCGGTGTTGTCCAGGCCTGTGCAGGCGGCGATCGCTCAGGAGATCGTGCCCGACACGCTGATCTGGTTGCAGCAGGAGGCCGCGCGGCGCAGGGCGGCATGGGGGCGCGCGGTGGTGGCCGTGACGGGGAGCGCGGGCAAGACGACGACGAAGGAGGCGATCGCGTCGGCGCTGGCGCCGCGCTTTCGAGTGGGCAAGACGCAGGGCAATTACAACAATCATATCGGGGTGCCGCTGTCGATCCTCAACATGCCGGACGCTTCGGGAGTGGCCGTACTTGAGATCGGGATGAACCACGCGGGCGAGATCCGCGAACTCTGCGAAATCGCTCAGCCTGACATCGCCGTGGTGACCAACGTGGGAACAGCCCACATCGAGAACTTCGACTCGATCGAGGGCGTGGCCGCGGCCAAGCGCGAACTGGTGGAGGCGCTTAAGGCCGACGGCGTGGCGGTGTTGAATCATGACGACGCGCGAGTGCGCACTTTCGGCGACGCCCATGGGGGGCGCGTGGTGACGTACGGCATAGGCGAGGGCGCGACACTGCGAGCCACCGATGTCGAGTACACCGAATTCGGTTCGCGTTTCCGCGTGGATGGCCAACCGGTGGCGTGCCCGCTGCCCGCGCTGGGCGGCGTGATGGCGTGCCTGGCCGCGCTGGCGGTGGCGAGGGTGATGGACGTTCCGTTCATGGATGCGCGGCAGGGGCTTGAGACGCTGACTCCGCCGAAGATGCGGTTCGAGAGGTTGAACGCGCGGGGGGCCGTGATCTGGAACGACAGTTACAACTCGAACCCGGAAGCGGCGAAGATGATGATCGACCTGCTGGCCCGGACGCCCGCGGGCAGGCGGATCGCCGTGCTGGGTGAGATGCTGGAATTGGGCCGGTGGTCCGAAGCGTTGCACCGCGAGGTAGGCGAATACGCCGCCGAGCGCGGCATCGACGTGGTGGCGGGCATTCAGGGCCAGGCGTCGTCGCTGGTGGATGCAGCCTCGAAGGCCGCAGGGCATCAACCGGCTGTTTTCTATTTCGAAACGGCCCGTGACGCGGGGGCCTGGCTGAGGGAGTTTGCCGGCGAGGGTGACGCGATCCTCATCAAAGGCTCGCGCGGGACAAGGATGGAACTGGCGCTTGCGGCCTTCATGGAGCCGGCCCGGTTGGAGAACGACTGAGATGTTGTACTGGCTCTTCTTCGAAACACTGTATCCGCACTTCACGCCGTTCCGCATCTTCGGGTACGTCACGTTCCGCACACTCGCCGCCAGCCTGACGGCGCTGCTCGTGGTCCTCTTTCTGGGTCCGTGGATGATCCGCCGGTTGCGCGAGTTTCAGATCGGCCAGCACATCAGGGACGACGGCCCTGAGTCCCACATGAAGAAGGCCGGTACGCCGACGATGGGCGGACTGCTGATCATCATCGCGGTGGTGATTCCCACCCTGTTGTTTACCAACCTCACCAACCCTTACGTCTGGGTGGCTCTGTTCGGACTGCTCGGATATGGCGGGATCGGATTCCTCGACGACTGGTCGAAGGTGAAGAAAGGCCGAAACCTTGGCCTGACGGGGAGGCAGAAGATGGGGCTGCAAATCGTGCTTGTCGTGCTGCTGGGTGTGTGGCTGCTTGTGCTGCGTTCGAAGGGGCTGTATTCAACGGAGATGAACGTACCCTTCTTCAAAAGCTGGCGGCCGGGCCTGCTGATAGAGTCACTGCTCGGGAACCCGTTCACGTACCCGCTGGCGTTTGTGTTTTTCTTCGGATTCCTCTGGCTGGTTATTGTCGGCGCTTCGAATGCGGTCAACCTGACCGACGGACTGGACGGGCTTGCCGCCGGGTTGATGATCATCGCCGGAGGGGCGATGACGGTGCTGTGCTATGTGAGCGGCCACAGGGTGTTCGCCGACTACCTTGACATCGCCCGGTTGCCGGGCGCGGCGGAACTGACCATCTTCGCGGCATCGCTGACCGGGGCGAGCCTTGGGTTCCTCTGGTACAACGCGCACCCGGCCGAGGTCTTCATGGGCGATGTGGGATCGCTGGCGCTTGGCGGGAGCCTGGGCGTGCTTGCGGTTCTGATCAAGCATGAGATTCTGTTGATCTTTATTGGCGGGGTTTACGTGATCGAGGCGTTGAGCGTCATCATCCAGGTGGCGGGTTACAAGATGACGGGCAAGCGCGTGTTTCGCATGGCGCCGATCCATCACCACTTCGAGAAGATGGGCTGGGAGGAATCGAAGGTGATTGCGCGCTTCTGGATCGCGGGACTGGTGATGGCTCTGTTTGCGCTGACCACGTTGAAGTTGAGGTGATGATGGACCTGGCCGGGAGAAAGGTTGCAGTCTTCGGTCTCGCCAAGTCGGGCCTGGCGACGATCGAACTCCTTGCGCGCCATGGCGCCGTTGTCACCGCCTGCGACAGCAAGCCGCTGGAGCAACTGCGGGCGGCGGCGGCGGTCATTGAAAGACTGGGCGTGAAGTTCGCAGTGCAGGGAGCCGGCGTGCTGGAGGGCGCCAGCATGGCCGTGCTCAGCCCTGGCGTGCGGCCCGACCAGGAACTATTCGAAGAGGCGAGAGAGAGAGGCGTGGAGGTCACGGGCGACGTTGAACTTGCGTGTCATTTCCTGCGCGGGCCCATCCTGGGCATCACGGGTTCAAATGGGAAGACAACGGTGACGGCGCTTGCCGGGCATTTGCTCAAGGAGTGCGGGATCCCGGCGCAGGTGGGCGGCAACATCGGGACGCAGGCTGTGGCGGCGATGGTCGAGGCGTCGCGGGACGATCAATGGAACGTGCTGGAGCTGTCGAGTTTCCAGACGGAGATGTTCCGGCGGACGCGCGTCCAGATCGGCGTCGGGCTGAATCTGACGCCCGATCACCTGGACCGCCACCACACGATCGAAGAGTACGCCGCGGCGAAGTTGAATCTGTTCATCGGGCAACAGCCGGGCGACTTCGCGGTGCTGAACGCGGAGAATGAGATCACGCGGTCGTGGTCCGCGAGTGTCCGCGGAAGCGTGCACTGGTTCAACGCCGGCGGCCCGGTGGAGAAGGGTTTCTGGCTCGACGGATCGACGCTGATGGCGGGGACGAAAGCGTGGATGCCTGCGAGCGAGATCGGCCTGCGCGGCCGGCACAATCTTGAAAACGTACTGGCGGCGGGTTGCGCCTGCGCGCTTGCGGGGGCCGGTCTGGAAGCGATGCGGCGGGCGGTGGCGGGTTTCCCCGGCGTCGAGCATCGGATCGAGTTTGTGCGCAGATTGAGAGGAGTCGATTATTTCAACGACTCGAAGGCGACCAACGTGGACGCGACGATCAAGGCGCTGGAGTCGTTCGACAGCGGACTGTGGGTGATCCTGGGTGGCAAGGACAAAGACAGCGACTACAGGCCATTGCGAGATCCGCTGGCCCGGCGCGCGCACGGGGCGCTGCTGATCGGGGCGGCGGCGGACAAGATAGCAGAGCAGATCGAGGGCGCGGTTCATATCGAACAGTGCGGCGACATCGCGCCGGCCGTGGCCCACGCACATGCACACGCCCGGCCCGGCGACACAGTATTGCTGGCGCCCGCATGCGCCAGTTTCGACCAGTTCAACGGTTATGAGCACCGCGGACAGGTTTTCAAGAATCTGGTGCGCGCATTGGAGGATTGAGGGGAACATGCCGGCAAAACTGAGGACGGACTGGCCGCTGTTCAGCGTGACGCTATTGCTGATGGCGTTTGGCCTGGTGATGGTGTACAGCGCGTCGAGCGTTGTGGCCGAGGTGATGCACGGCAAGGAGAACTGGACCTACGCCGCGAAACAACTGGGCTTCGCCGTGGTGGGAGTGGGCCTGATGCTGGGGCTGAAGAGGCTCGACTATTCGCGTCTCCAGCACCCTCTCTGGATCTGGTTGGCGGTGAGCATTGCCGGTGTACTGCTGGTGGCAGTGATATTTGCTGACCCGATCGCGCACCGCTGGTTCCGGTTTGCCGGCGTGCAGTTTCAGCCTTCCGAGCTTGCCAAGCCGGCTATCGTTCTCTTCCTGGCGTGGTTCGTGTCCAGGAGGGAGAACAAGGTGATGGACCGCTACACGCTGGCTCCGGCGGCGCTCGTCGTGGGAGCACTCACCTTCCTGATCGCCAAGGGCGACCTCGGAACGGCGGTGATCGTTCTGGTTCCGGCGGTCGTGGTCTTTTTCGTCGCGGGCATCGAGCGCAAGTACTTCTATGTCACGCTGCTGCTGGGCGCGGGTCTCTTTGCCTATTTTCTCCAGGAGAAGCCCTACCGCGTATTCCGGATCATGGCCTACTTCAGCGTGACCGAACAGACCATCCACGAGACGCCGGGGTTGAAATGGCTGGAGCCGCATCTGGCCGCCAGCAAGGCCGCGCGCGACCCCGACCACCAACCCCGGCAGGCGCGGATCGCTTCCGGCAGCGGCGGAGTGACGGGCGTGGGCCTTGGCCGCAGCATCCAGAAACTTGGCTTCCTTCCGGAAGCGCATACCGACTTCATCTACGCAGTGATCGCGGAGGAGACCGGGTTGGTTGGAGCGACCCTGCTGCTAGGCGGCTACCTGATTGTCTTCTGGCGCGGATTCCGTCTCTATTGGACCGCCCACGATGTCTTCGGCCGATACCTCGCGCTGGGCTGCGTCTCGCTGCTCGCGGCCCAGGCCTTGTTCAACATGAGCATGGTGATCAGCATCCTGCCCACCAAGGGCATCCCATTGCCGCTGGTGAGCTATGGCGGCAGCGCGCTGATCTGCACGCTCATTACATTCGGCCTGATGATGAGCGTCAGCGAACGGGCCGCTGAGTAGGAGGACTCACTGACCGGCAATCGAAGAGTCTTCATCATGGCGGGCGGAGGAACCGGCGGGCATGTGATGCCGTCGCTGGCAGTGGCGACAGAACTCCGGCGGCGAGGCCATGACTGCGTTTTCGTGGGGACCCGTGGCGGCATGGAGGCCCAACTCGCGCCGAAGCACGGGTTCCGAATTGAATGGATCGAGATAGGCGGGCTCAACCGGGTCGGCTGGCGCAAGGCAGCGGCGACGCTGCCGCAACTTCCGGCGGCGGTTTTGCAGGCGCGTCTCATCCTGAAACGGCATGGGGCCGCGGCCGTGTTCAGCATGGGCGGCTACGTGGCCGGACCGGTGGTCGCGGCGGCGATCGTGAGACGCACGCCGATTGTCGCAATGGAACCGAATGCGATGCCCGGGTTGGTGTCCAGGCGCACCGGACGGTGGGTCCGGCACGCACTTGTGAGTTTCGAGGAGACGGAAAGCTACTTCCCACGGGGGCGCGCCGAGAGAACCGGCCTGCCCGTCCGCGACGAGTTCTTCGCCATCCCGCCCGCCGCCCCGTGTTCACCGTTTCATGTGCTGATCACGGGCGGCAGCCGGGGCGCCAGGTCACTCAACCGGGCAGCGCGAGAGGCATGGCCGTTGCTCGCGCGAAGCCCCTCGCCGGTGACGGTCACGCTTCAATGCGGTGAAGCTGAAGCCGGCGAATTGCAGGCGGCATTCAGCGATTGCGGCGCCGGCGGCGAAGTCGTGGCCTTCCTGGACGACATGCCGGCGGCCTATGCCGCGGCATCGCTTGTCGTCAGCCGGTCCGGCGCCGGCGCTGTGAGCGAAATCGCCGCCTCCGGCCGGCCCTCGATTCTGATTCCGTTCCCCTTCGCCGCCGACGACCATCAGAGGCATAATGCGCTGGCGATGGCGCGGGCAGGCGCATGCGTCATGATCGACGACAGTGAACTCGACGGGCCGCTGCTGGCGCGCGAGATCCTGCGCCTGGCTTCGGACCCGGATACTGCCGCGCAGATGGGAGCGCACGCCCGCGGAATGGCCCGGCCCGGCGCGGCACAGCGCGCCGCGAGCCTGCTTGAACAATGCGCGGGAAACATTGACAGCACCGCCGATACGCCTGAACAATAGGTTAATTGAATGTTTTTTGGTACACAGCCTCTGCATTTCACGGGAGCGGGCGGGATCGGCATGAGCGGTCTGGCCGAGATCCTGCACCGCATGGGGTGCGTGGTTACGGGATCCGATGCGAAGCGGTCGCCCTCGACTGAGCGTCTTGCCGCGCTTGGCATCCACATTGCGATCGGACACGCGGCGGAGAATCTGCCGGCGGGCGCGGCGGCGCTGGTCGTCACTTCGGCGGTGGGGGAGGACAACCCCGAGTTCGCCGAGGCGCGGCGCAGAGGCGTCCCGATTGTCCGCAGGGGCGAACTTCTGGCCGAACTGATGCGCGGGAAAAGGTCGGCCGCCGTGGCTGGCAGTCACGGCAAGACGACCACATCATCCATGCTCGCGTCCATCGCAATCGAAGCCGGGTTCGACCCGAGCGCCGCGATAGGATCGACCGTGCCTGCCTTTGGCGGGTCGAACGCGAGGCTGGGGGCGGGCGAGTGGTTCATCGCCGAGTCGGATGAAAGCGACGGATCGTTTCTCGAACTTTCGCCCGAAGTGGCAATTATCACGAACATCGACCGTGAACACCTCGACCACTATGGCGACTTCGAATCTGTGCGGAAGGCGTTCCTCCAGTTCAGCAACCGCGTGTCTTTCCATGGCTCCGTGATCGCGTGCGCCGACGATGCGGTCACCGTCGATACGCTTTCGGCCTGTCGAAGGCGCGTCATCTGGTACGGACGGTCAGAGAGGGCGGAGATCCGAATCGCCGATGAGACCTGCGGCGCATCCGGAAGCCGGTTCACGCTGATCCTTGACGACCGCGATACACTGGCCGTTCAGATCCCCGTCGCCGGCCGCCACAATGCGCTCAACGCCGCGGCCGCGTTAGCCGCCGCGATGCGGATGGGCATAGCGGGGGATGTGGCCGCGGATGCGATCTCGAAGTTTCGCGGGCCCGGGCGGCGGATGGAATGGCGCGGTTCGGCCGGCGGCATCAAGGTGATCGACGATTACGGCCACCATCCGACAGAGGTCAGAGCGACGTTGGAGGCCCTGCGGATGTTGGGGCCGGGCCGCCTGGTGGTCATTTTTCAACCTCACCGCTACACGAGAACAGCGGCACTGATGGACGAGTTCGCCCGGGCCTTCCATGCCGCCGACGAGGTTTTTGTCCTGAGCGTCTATGAGGCCAGCGAGCAGCCGATCGCGGGTGTCACGGGCGAAGCTCTGGTTGCCAGGATGCGCAGCGCCGGCCACGAAGGCGTATCTTACGCCGGCCCGATCGAAGAGGCCGCCAAGGTGATTCTCCCGGCCCTTCAGCGAGGCGACGTGGTGCTCACTCTTGGCGCGGGCAGCGTGACCACTCTCGGGCCGCAATTGCTCGAACTGCTGCGGCAAGCGGATGCCACCGAGGAGGATGCACATGGCGAGGCGTAAGAAGCAGCCGCCGGAGTATGACAACCTCCCCGCCGACCAGTCCCCGCGGCGAGGGGGGCTCGACGCCTTCCGGATGCTGAAGTTCGCCGGCATGACTCTGGGCGTCGTGGCTGCCGTTTTCGCCGCGGGCTGGCTGGCGTGGAGCGGCGAGGAGTTTCTGGTCAACGACAACAGGTTCAGGATCGGCACGGAGGCCTTGCCGGGCCAGGCGCCAGCAATCGAGGTGACGGGCGTACGCGATGCGAGCATGAAAGCGATCCTCGAAGTGTTCGATCATGACCGGGGCCGCAGCCTGTTTAAACTGGATCCGAAGGAGCGGAAGATCCAGGTCGAGGAACTGCCTTGGGTGAAGTCGGCCACGGTGCGGCGCATCTGGCCAAACCGCGTCGCGGTGGAGGTCATCGAGCGCTCTCCGATCGCCTTCATCCAGGCGCCGTCCGCCGTTACCGGGTCGATGGAGAACCCGGTCGCATACAAGCCGATGTTGATTGACGACGACGGGGAGATTCTGGGCATCAGGTCGCAGAAGGCGCTGGCGTTGCCGCTGCTGAAGGGTGTCAGGGTTCAAGATCCGAAGGAGCAGCGCCGCGCCAGGGCACGCCTGATGATGAAGGTGATGGATGAACTGGCGCCTTATCGCGATCGTATCCCGGAAGTCGATCTGTCCGCCGCACCGGCCGTGGCGATCGGGTATGAGATTCAGGGCGCCACAATTGAGTTGTTACTGGGAGAGACAGCGTGGCGGAAGCGGCTCGACTACTTCAGCAGGAATGCCGACAGGATCCGCCACGTCCTGCGAGACCGTGTGGTGCTGGACCTCACGATGGACGAGCGGGTCATCCTGAAGTCATCACCTGAACCATCCAAGCCGGAAGGAGGGGCTCGGGAGTGAAGCGGAAAGGCGAGATCGCCGTTGGGCTGGACATCGGAAGCGCGTGGACGCGGGTATTCGTCCTGTCGGTCGAAGGCGGCGTGATGCGATGGGCAGGGCATGGCGTGGCAGAATCGCGGGGCTGGCACCGCGGCCAGATTGCCGACCAGGACGGGGTGGTTGCATCCATTCGCGAAGCGATGGACGGCGCGCGCAAGTCCTCGGGGTTCGACATTGGGTCAGCGGTGGTCGGCGTCGGCGGGCCCGCTGTCAGGTCGCAGCAAGGCCGCGGCGTGTACGACTTCGGCCATGCACGCCGGATCAGCCGCGAGGACCTCGCCTATTCGGTCAAACTGGCCGCCATGGCCCCACTCGAAGAGGGCCGGACGCTGCTGCAGGTGCTTCCGCAGGACTTCACTGTTGACGGCCAGTCTCCGACACTGCATCCGCTCAACGTCGAGTGTCTGCGCCTGGAGGCGCACACATTGCTGATCACGATCGGCGCGCAGGAGCATCAAACGTTGCTCAGTGTCGTTCAGCAAGCGCGGATCGATGTCGAAGAGACGGTCTTCGAAGCCATGGCCGCAGCCTATGGCTGCGTTCTAGCCGAAGAACGGGCGGGTGGCGCGGCGGTGCTCGACATCGGCGCGCATTCGTCCGGAATCGTCTACTACGACGGAGACCTGGCGCTGTTCGCGATGGGCATGCCCTTCTCCGGAGAACATTTCACGCGGGACATCAGCGAGGTGAAGGCGCTGTCGATCGAGGAGTCCGAGGAGATCAAGATAAAACATGGGTGCGCGCTGCTCGGCCTCACGGCCGACAACATTGTTATTGAACTGCCGCCCGCGCCCGGGCGCCCCGGCCGCGAACTAGGCCGCCGCGACCTGATCGAGATACTGGAGGCGCGCGCCACCCAGATCTTCCAGTATGTCGAACGTTTCCGGGTCGACTTCGCGCGGCAGCTCAGCCTGCACGAGGGTATCGTGCTCTGCGGGGGCGCCGCGCAGATGGAGGGCGTTGTCGAGGTGGCGGAACGCGTACTCGGATGCCAGGCGCGGCTCGGATTCATCCGGGGAGTGGATCAGGTTCCGGACGAACTTGCCACCCCTGAATGGACAACGGCTGCCGGCCTCGCGATGTATTCGGCGAAGTTGCGACAGCGGCGCGGCCGGAACACGGGACCGCGATTCCTGAATCTTTTTTCCAATCGCGGTTGAGAGGTTGCACAATGGAAGATATGGACGCTTTCGATTCCCTGAAGTTCGAGATTACCGACGAATCGCTCGGCGGCACCCGCATCAAGGTGATCGGCGTCGGCGGCGGCGGATCAAATGCGGTCAATCGCATGATGGACCTCGGCGTGACGGGCGTCGAGTTCTATGTTCTGAATACCGATGCGCAGGCCTTGCGCGCCTCGAAAGTGCCTAACAAGATTGCACTGGGCGCGCGGATCACCCATGGCCTTGGCGCGGGTTCGGATCCGGAGATCGGCCGCCAGGCTGCCCTGGAGGATACCGACCGCATCATTGAAATCCTCGAAGGCGCCGACATGGTCTTTGTCGCCGCGGGGCTGGGCGGAGGGACGGGCACGGGCGCTGCGCCGGTGGTTGCCGCGCTGGCGAAGGAACTCGGCGCGCTCACGGTCGCCGTCGTCACGCGTCCCTTCAAGTTCGAGGGGCCAAGGCGGCTGCGGCAGGCAGAGAGGGGGCTGGCCGAGTTGCATGCCACCGTTGACACGGTGATCTCGATTCCGAACGACCGGCTCGTCGATCTGGTCCCACGCGGCACCAGTTTCTTCGAGGCATTCCGGATGGCTGATGACGTGCTGCGGCAGGGCGTCCAGGGCATCAGCGACATCATCACGACGCCAGGCCTGATCAACCGCGACTTCGCGGACGTGAGGGCGATCATGCTGGGCATGGGATTCGCCGTCATGGGGACTGCGAGCGCAACGGGTGAAGGCGCGGCACTCGAGGCCGCGAAGAAAGCGATCGCCTGCCCGTTGCTCGAAGAGGGCGGGCTGAAGGGTGCCCGGGCGGTCCTGCTGAACATGACGGCTTCCTCCTCGCTGAGCCTCCACGAGATGCAGGACGCCTGCAACCTGGTGCGCGAAGCGACGGAGAATCCCGAGGTCCAGATCAACTTCGGCCTGGTGCCCAATGAGCAACTGGGAGACGAGGTGAGGATCACGGTCATTGCCACCGGGTTCATGCGCGAAGACCTGCCGCAAGTTGACGCGCCCTCACTGCCCGGCCGGAAATCGACGCCGCGGATTGCGCCCGACGAGCCAGTGGCCGCGCGCGCAGTGCATTCCACGCCTCTGTTCGACGAACCTGATCAAGAACCAGAACCCGCCCCGATTTTCATTAGCATGATGCCGGCCGTCAGGGAGGTCACGCTGGTTGAAGACGAGCCGGCCGTCGAGGAGACGGTCCTCGATATCGATTTCGTCGAGCAGTCCACGCCGGTTCCGGCCCAGACCGCCGCGGCCCCGCAAGTTGTGGAGGCCGATGCGGTTCCGTCAGACGATGTGTTTGACTTCGAGGATATCGATACGCCAGCGTTTCTGAAGCGGGAGAGGAAGCTTTTTCAATGAGTCCCGCGGCGGCCGAAACCGGACGTCTTGTCCTGCGAGGCGGCCGCCCGTTGTCTGGCGAAGTCGCGGTCCGCGGAGCCAAGAACGCGCTGCCGAAAATCATGGTGGCCGCGCTGCTCACCGGCGAAAAATGCACCCTGCGCAATGTCGCCGACGTCGCCGACGTCGCAATCGTGTCTGAACTTCTGGAAGCGCTGGGCGGCAAGGTTGAACGTCCCGAACGCGGCGTCATCGTCATCCACGCCAGCAATATCCAGCCGATGGAGCGCAGCGTGCTCCGCGACTTTTCCGGCCGCAGCCGCATCCCCATCCTGACCTGCGGGCCGCTCCTGGCGCGCTTTGGAGACGCTCCGGTGCCTTCACTGGGGGGGTGCCGCATCGGGCAGCGCCCTGTCGATTTTCACTTGAACGCCTTACAGCGGATGGGCGCGACGCTGCATGAAGAGGCGGGCGCTTCGCATCTTACCTGTGACAGGCTCCACGGCACCAAGATCCGACTTGAATTCCCAAGCGTCGGCGCCACAGAGCAGGTGATCCTCTCGGCGGTCCGCGCCGAGGGCGTCACCGAGCTTTCAAACGCGGCAATCGAACCCGAGATCATGGACCTCATCATGGTGCTTCAAAAGATGGGCGCCTATATCTCGGTTGACGTCGATCGCGTCATCACGATCGTCGGCGTGCGCGAACTTCACGGCTTTGACCACACCGCAATGCCCGACCGGCTCGAGGTCGCGTCCTGGGCCTCGGCGGCTGTCGCCACGGGCGGGCGGATCTTCGTCCGCGGCGCGCGGCAGGTCGACATGATGACGTTTCTGAACAAGTACCGCCAGATCGGCGGCGACTTCCTGGTCCGCGACGATGGCATCGAGTTCTGGCGCGCCGGCGAGTGCCTGCGTTCAATCGCGCTCGAAACCGATGTCTATCCGGGCTTCACGACCGATTACCAGCAGCCCTTCGTCATCGCTCTCACCCAGGCGCGCGGCATCTCGATCGTGCATGAGACGGTCTACGAGCAGCGCTTCGGCTACGTGGAAGCCTTGAACCGCATGGGCGCGCAGATTCAGCTTTACCGCGAATGCCTGGGCGGCCTCACCTGCCGCTTCGGACAGCGCAATTGGAGGCATTCCGCCGTCATCGCAGGGCCCACGCCGCTGCGCGGAGCCGAGATCCATATCCCCGACCTTCGGGCCGGCTTCAGTTACGTGATTGCCGCCCTGGCTGCGGAGGGCGATTCAACGCTCACCAATGTCGGCCTTATCGAACGCGGCTACGAGAATCTCAACGCGAAACTGCTCGATCTCGGCGCGGAGATCCTTTCGACTGAATAAGCCGAACGCGCCCTCAATCCGTGAAGGAGTTGGGGCGCGTCCGAGTGAAACAGGGAGCTGATGCCACGGGGTGGCTCGGAGGTTTCTTAGCAGTCTTCGTGATCGGTGAAGAAGCTGTCGATCGATGCCCGCATCTGCGCGGACACGCTGTCGGGAAGCTCGCTCATTTCCTTCTTCGTGAGCGGCTTGAAGTTGTGGGCGACCTTTGTGTTGAAGTCGATGTGCTCGATCTGCGGCATGCCCGCCACGGCGACGGCCACAGGCAGCGTCATGGAATAGCGCAGCAGCATCTCAGGCGAGGCCTTGCCCAGCAGTTTCTCCTGGGCGAACACCTTCATCGCGGTCAAGCCCATCTTCTTGCGCAACGCCACGGGCATGGCGATCGCCTCGAATCCCGACGGGCCGGTCATCCCCTGCCCAGCTTTGTCCGACGGCGCGGTGTTGCCGAT
Source organism: uncultured Bryobacteraceae bacterium (assembly GCA_947084845.1). Classification (GTDB taxonomy): domain Bacteria; phylum Acidobacteriota; class Terriglobia; order Bryobacterales; family Bryobacteraceae; genus PNKE01. The sequence continues at coordinate 15,927 of CAMTUE010000010.1, forward strand.
CTTGGCGATGTTCAGTGCCATCTGCGTTGAATCGAGATCGTGCCGCTCGAGCAGCGTCTTCAGGACCTGCGGATTCTGGTGGCAGGTGACGCCGAGGAAGCGCGTCATCTTCTCGTCCCTGGCCTTGAGCATCGCTTTCATCTGACCGTTCGGCGCTTCGATCTTCGCAAGATCGTCTTCGTTGCCGAGCGCGTGGATGTGCATGAGATCCACCTGGCTCACGCCCAGATTCTTCAGGCTCCGTTCGATGATTCTCATGGCGTCATCGTAGGTGCGGTTGCCGTTGATCTTGGTCACCAGGAAGAAGTCCTTCCTGTGCGTCTTCAGGTACCGTCCCAGCCATTGTTCGCTCTGGCCGTCACCATAGCCTGCCGCGGAGTCCACGTAGTTCACGCCCGCTTTCAGGGCCCGGTCCAGGGCCTCAAGGGCCTTCTCCGGATCCTTATAGGCCAGCCAGCGCGAACCGGCGCCGAAGCCGAGCAGCGACACCTTTGCGCCCGTCTTGCCGAGGGTCCTCATCGGCATCCCAGTCTTCGGGTCCCGCTCCTGCGCGACGGCTTGACGCGCCAGGGCGGCCAGCGCCGCGGATTCAATAAAACTGCGTCTGGACAGGCTCATGTTCAATCTCCCTGATTCATACTAACCCAGGCCGTCATGCTAGTCCCCGATCAAGTGCAGCGCGATGCCGCGCTGATGCGGCGACCGCCGGTGCTCGAACACGTAGACGCCCTGCCACGTCCCCAACGCCAGCCGCCCGTTGACGAGCGGAATCGACAGGTTCACCCCCGTCAGGACGCTGCGAATGTGCGCCGGCATGTCGTCGGCTCCCTCCATCGTGTGGACGTATGCGTGGCGATCTTCAGGCGCGATGCGTTCGAAGTATTCGGCCAGGTCGGTCTGCACGTCGGGGTCGGCGTTTTCCTGAATGACCAGTGACGCCGAGGTGTGGCGGCACAGCAGCGTCAACAATCCAGTCTGCATCCCCTGCGCCTTCACCCACCTTTCGACTTCCTCTGTCACCTCATACAGGCCCTTGCCCCGCGTCCGGACTTCAATTACACCGGCTGCCTGGCGCATGACCTGACGCTACTCCACCGTCACGCTTTTCGCCAGGTTTCTCGGCTGATCCACGTCGCAACCTCTCCGCACAGCGATGTGGTAGGCGAGCAACTGGAGGGGCACCACCTCGATGATGGGCAGCAGCAGTTCGCTCGCCGGAGGCACCCGGATGATATGGTCCGCCGCCTTCTCGACCTCGTCGCTCAACTCGCTGACGATGGCAACCACCTTGCCGCCGCGCGCCTTCACCTCCTGGATGTTGGACAGCGTCTTCTCCAGTCGCAGAACCGACCCCACGTCGGCCGGGTCCGCCGTCGCGATAACCACGGTCGGCAGCGATTCGTCGATCAGCGCGTTCGGCCCATGCTTCATCTCTCCCGCCGGGTAGCCTTCGGCGTGGATGTAGGAAATCTCCTTCATCTTCAGAGCGCCTTCAAGCGCGATCGGATAGTGGATGCCGCGGCCCAGGTAGAGGAAATCATTCGCCTTGTACAGCGTTTGCACCAGATCCTCGTATTGGGCTTCTTCCGACAGCACCTGCTCGAGTTTGCCTGGAATCGCCATCAACTGCTGGCACATCGCGACAGACTGCTGCTGCGTCACCCGGCCGCGCGCCTGTCCCAGATAAAGCGCCAGAAGAAGCAGCGCCGTCAACTGCGCCGTGAAGGTTTTGGTCGACGCCACGCCGATCTCCGGGCCGGCATGAGTCAACAGCGTACCGGAGGCCTCCCGTGAGAGCATGGCCCCCATGACGTTGCAGATGGCGAGTGTGCGAGACCCCCGGGCCTTGGCTTCGCGTTGCGCGGCGAGGGTGTCCGCCGTCTCGCCGGATTGGGAGATCACCACGGTCAAAGTATCGGGGCCTAGAATCGGCTCCCGGTAGCGAAATTCGCTGCCGTAATCGACGCCCGTGCTCATCCGGGCCAGCCGCTCGATCATGAACTTGCCGGCCAGGGCCGCATGCCAGGACGTGCCGCACGCCACGATTCTCACCCGATCGAATTCGGCGAACTCGCGCGCCGTGATCTGCATCTCGTCCAGAAAGACCCGGCCGCTTTCCTGTCCGACACGTCCGAGCACGGTGTCCCGCACCGCCCGCGGCTGCTCGAAGATCTCCTTGAGCATGAAGTGCTTGTAGCCGCCCTTTTCCGCCATGATGGGATCCCACAGGATGTGCGACATCTGACGCTTCAACGGACGGCCGTCGAAGCCGGTCACCTGAACCCCGTCGGCGGTGAGTACGGCCATGTCGCCGTCCTGTAGAAAAATCACGTCGCGCGTGTACGCCAGGATGGCCGGTACGTCGCTGGCCACGAAAAACTCGCCCTCGCCCAGACCGATCACCGCCGGAGGACCGTTGCGGCAAACCACGATCTTGCCGGGCTCGCGGCTCGATATCGCGGCGAATGCGAAGACGCCTCGCATCTTCCCGACCGACGCCCGCACCGCCTCTTCCAGACTTCCCTGAAAGTTCTGTTCGATGAGGTGAGGGATGATCTCCGTATCCGTCTCGGTCTTGAAGACGTGGCCTTCCGCCTGGAGTTCCTGCTTCAGCGTGAGGTAATTCTCAATGATGCCGTTGTGGACAACGACGACTTCGCCGTTCGAGTCCTGGTGCGGGTGGGCATTCTCTTCCGTCGGCCGTCCGTGCGTCGCCCAACGGGTGTGGCCGACGCCATACCAGCCCTCCACGGGGTTGAGCCTCACGGCCTCTTCCAGTTGGTGCAACTTGCCTGCAGCCCGGCGAATCTGCAGCACCCCGCCCTCGCCGCCCACCGCCACGCCGGCGGAATCGTAGCCCCGGTACTCGAGCCGCCTCAGCCCGTCAAGCAGGATGGGCAGTGCCTTGCGATGACCAACATAGCCGATGATCCCGCACATGGTTCGATATCAGGTCTCCCAGGGGTCAGGTCAGTCGACGATCGCGAGGCGAAACTCTTCGATCACCGGGTTCGACAGCACTTCTTCGGCCACGCGGTTCATTGTCACCTCGGCCGCCGCACGGTCCAAGCCGGTTAGCTCGATCTCAAAATACTTGCCCTGCCGGACTGAAGCGATCTCGGTGTGGCCCATCGAGCTCAGCGCCCGTTGAATGGTCTGTCCCTGCGGATCGAGAACCGTCTTCTTCATCGTCACGAAAATTTGCGCTGTCATGGCTGGTAATCCCTTAGTCTAACAACCACCGCGGCTAATGCCGGAAGTGCCGCATCCCGGTAAACACCATTGCCGCTCCCAACCTGTCCGCCGCCGCGATCACTTCTCCGTCTTTCACCGATCCGCCCGGCTGGATGAAAGCAGTCGCGCCGTTGTTCGCGGCCAACTCCATTCCGTCCGGGAACGGGAAGAACGCATCGGAAGCCACCACCGAACCATCAAGCGGCAGCACCGCCTTCATCGCTCCCACTTTGACCGAATCCACCCGCGACATCTGACCTGCCCCGGCGGAGAGCAACTGATTCGCCCTGGCATAGACGATCGCATTCGACTTGACGTGTTTGGCCACCTTCCAGCCAAATTCCAACGCCGCCCATTCCTCTTCGCTCGGCTGCCTCTGTGTCACCACCTTGCAGTCCGCGCGCGCAACCATGCCCCGGTCGGCTGTCTGCACCAGATATCCGCCCGTGATCGACTTCACCACCGGCTCGTCCAGCGCCCCCGCTTTCACCACGACCAGCCGCAGGTTCTTCTTCGCCGCCAGCACGGACAAAGCCTTCTGGGAGAACGCCGGCGCGGCGATGGCCTCGACGAAGAGCTTCGACACTTCAAGGGCCGTCGCCTCGTCCAACTCCCGGTTGAATGCCAGCACGCCGCCGAACGCCGAAATCGGATCCGCTTCCAGGGCTTTGAGGTAGGCGTCCACCAGCGCATCCTGCTGCGCGCACCCGCAGGGATTGGTGTGCTTGATGATCGCCGCCGCCGGACCGGAGAACTCGCAGGCCAACTGCCAGGCCGCATCCAGATCCACCAGATTGTTGTAGGAAAGCTCCTTGCCCTGAAGTTGTTTGCCGTTGGCTACGCCCGAGTCGCCCTGCCCGTAGAGGGAAGCCTGCTGGTGAGGATTCTCGCCATACCGCAACGACTGCTTGCGTGGCGACAGGATGTGCAGCGAAGCCGGCAACGAGGTCTCGTGATCGGCGAAGACCCCGTCCTCCAACTCGATTCGCGCGAGCCGGGCGGTGATGGCGGAGTCGTAGCGCGCCGTCAGCGCAAACGCCTTGCGCGCCAGGTTCCATTTTGTCTTCAGGCCGAGACCGCCGCCCGAGGCCCGCATCTCGGCGAGGACGGCGTCATAGTCGGCCGGGTTGGTCACCACCGCGACGTCCTGATAGTTCTTGGCGGCAGCGCGAATCATGGTTGGGCCGCCGATGTCGATATTCTCGATCAGCTCCTCGATCGTCGCGCCGGGCCTGGCCGCCGCCGCCGCGAAGTCGTAGAGATTCACGACCACCATGTCGATGAGCGGGATGTTGTGATGGTCCAGCGCCTCCATGTGCTCGGGCACGCCGCGTCGCGCCAGAACGCCGGCCGCGACTCGCGGGTGGATCGTCTTCACCCGCCCGTCCAGCATTTCCGGAAAGCCGGTCAATTCGCTGACGTCCTGTACCTCCAGCCCCGCGCCCCGGAGCAGTTTTGCGGTCCCGCCAGTTGAGACCAGCTTCACGCCCAAAAGCGCCAAGCCCTGGGCGAAGGAAAGGAGACCGCTTTTGTCGGTGACGGATAAGAGCGCTCGTGTGACTTCAGACATGACCCTCCATTTTTGCACGGCGGCTGGGCTACCATCGAATTATGGCGTACAAAGTCACCCTGATCCCCGGAGACGGCATCGGCCCTGAAGTCGCCGAGGCCACGCTCGAGGTTTTGGCGGCACTGAAGGTCCCCATCGAATGGGACCGGCAGGAGTTGACCGCGACGATCATCGAACAGAGCGGCGCAAGCCTGCCCGAGTGCGTCATCAAGTCGCTCGAGCGCACTGGAGTCGGACTCAAGGGTCCCGTCACCACCCCCATCGGCGGCGGCTTCAAGAGCGTGAACGTGGCGCTTCGCAAGCAACTTGACCTGTTCGCAAATGTCCGCCCTGTGTACACCTTGCCCGGCCTCAAGACGCGCTTTGAAGACGTCAACATAGACATGGTCATCTTCCGGGAAAACACGGAAGATCTCTATTCGGGCCTCGAACATGAAGTGGTTAAAGATGTCGTTGAAAGCCTCAAAATCATCACCCGCTTCGCCTCCACCCGGATCGCCCGCTACGCCTTCGAATACTCCCGCCTGAACCGCCGCAAGAGGATCACCGCCATTCACAAAGCCAACATCATGAAGCTCAGCGACGGCCTGTTCATCCGATGCTGCCGCGAGGTCGCCGCCGAATACCCCGAAATCGCCTACAACGAGCTGATCGTCGACAACGCAGCCATGCAGCTCGTCATGCGCCCCGAGACCTTCGATGTCCTGCTGCTACCCAACCTGTATGGCGACATCGTTTCTGATCTCGCCGCAGGCCTGGTCGGCGGTCTGGGCGTAGTCCCCGGAGCCAACATGGGCGAAAAATGCGCCGTCTTTGAAGCTGTCCACGGCTCCGCTCCCGACATCGCGGGCGGCGGTCTCGCCAACCCCACGGCCCTTTTGTCCTCGGCCATCCTCATGCTCCGCCATCTCGGCGAGGGCGACGCCGCCAACCGTATGCAGCACGCTCTTTCCGAGACGTTCCGCCAGGGCGCCTGTCTCACCCGCGACGTCGGCGGCACAGCGCATACCGCCGAATTCACCCAGGCAGTGATCCGGAACATCTAATCGGCCGATGCGAATCCTTCTTCCACTACTCGCGCTCGCCGCCGCCGTCTCCGCCCAGGAACCGAACGCGCAGGAACCCGGACCGAAGCTGAACCCCGTCAAGTGGTCCCTCTCCGCGCCCGCCGAGGCGCGGCCGGGCGCCAGAGTCGAGCCTCTGCTGACCGCCACGATCGAGGAGGGCTGGCATCTTTATTCGTTGAGGCAACTGGAGGGCGGACCCATCGCAACTCAGATTGCCGTCCCGCCGCCCCAGCAGTTCAAGCTGGTGGGCGCGGTCGATGCGCCTGTCCCCCTGACGGCCCACGAAGAGGCATTCGACATGTCAGTCGAGTTTTACTTTGGAGAAGTCGAATTCACCCTCCCCATCGAGGTGAATCGCGACGCCAAGCCCGGCACCCACAACCTTGTCGTCACTGCCCGCTACCAGGCCTGCGATAACAAGCAGTGTTTACCGCCCAGGACGGTGCGTCTTGAAACCCGGGTCGCCATAAAATAAGTTCGGAGGGGGCGTGAAGCGAATCACGCCCCCCGCCGCGCCGTCACGACAGGCCCGAGTCACCCAGTCCGCCGGCGGCAAGCCGTCACGCAAGAACCTGCGCTCCGGCTCCATATAGGTAAGATGGACGCGGCGTGCAGGCGGTTCCACCGGAGATCAAACCCGGATCAGCGCCTTTATTTCGTCCGTGCTTAACTCCCGCCAGGCTCCCGGTTCAAGTCCGTCGAGCCGCACCCCGGCAATCGCCACTCGAATCAGCCTGAGCGTCGGGAAGCCAACCGCCGCCGTCATCCGCCTCACCTGCCGGTTGCGCCCTTCAGCCAGCGTCACTTCCAGCCACGCAGTCGGAATCGAAGCCCTGAATCGCACCGGCGGGTCCCTCGGCGCGACCTCCGGCGATTCCCTCAGCACCCGCACTTTGGCGGCCCGAGTCCTATGCCCCTGGATCGTCACGCCCCGCCGCAACGGCTCCAGCGCCGCATCATCGGGATCCCCCTCCACCTGCACCCAATAGGTCTTTTCATGCCCGAACCTGGGATCTGTTAGACGATGCTGCAACCCGCCGTCGGTTGTCAGGATCAGCAGGCCTTCGCTATCGGCGTCCAACCGCCCCGCCGCGTACACGCCTTCGACGCCAACATAATCGCCCAGAATCCTCCGCCCCGTTCCATCCGGATCGGTGAACTGCGTCAACACCCCGTACGGCTTGTGAAAGGCGATGGTCATGAGGCACGCCACCTCAGCTTAATCCCAAGCGGGACGGACCTACCGGTCCGGTTGAGCTGCGAGCAAAGACACATAGGGCTCCGCCGTCTCCGGCGAAGCCCCGGGCGTCCGCGAACACAAACGAACTATTGCTTTTTGGCTTCGAAGGGGCGGGGTTCGCCCTGGCCGCCTTCACGCATGGAAGTGCCCTTCAGCGTGGCGCCTTCCACCGTGCCGGCATAGACCGTGGTCACTTCACCGTTGCGGCCCTGGGAGACCACCTTCAAGGTGAACTTGCTGCCGTCGAGTTTGCCTTCCTTGATCGGATTGGCGGGCGGCGGTTCCGTGCCGCCACCGCCACCGCGCATGCCGCCGCCGGTGACCGTGCCAGTGATTGTGTCGCCTGCCGACTTCAGATCGAAGGTGATGGTGATGGTGCGTTCCTCACCGCCGTTGGGCGGGGTGAACTTCTGTTGGGCCACATACTTGCCCGTGATGTCGGCGGCCATGGCGGCGCCACACAGCAAGAAGAGGCAAACTGCAACGATTGTCAATGTTTTCATGGGTATACTCTTTCTGTCGGACACTTACTGACGTTTCGCTTCAAACGGGCGCGGCTCGCCGCCTTCGCGGACCGACTCGCCCTTTAGTACGCCACCCGCGACGGTTCCAGTGTAAGTCGTCTTGAAATCGCCGTTGGGTGTGGACATGGTGGCGGCGAAGCTGAACTTGGCGCCGTCAATTTTGCCGTCGCTGATCGGCATCGAGCGAGGCTCCATGTCGCCAAAAGCCATGGTGATGCTCCCCGTGAGCTTGGTTCCTTCGGATTTCAGGTCGAAGGTCTGCTTGATGGTGAACTCCTGGCCATCGCGGTTCATCTTGCGTTCTGATAGCCACTTGCCATCGATATCAGCCGCGAGGGCGACACCGCAGAGCAAGCAAAGCATCAGGGAAAGGGAAATCAGTGTTTTCATTCGTGAACTCCTGCTAGATTGAAGAACGCCGCCAAATTCCTAAGGTTACTCATCCTGCCCATGGAGAGCCACTTTTCTTTCGTCGACGTCAGCCTGCCGGTCCCGCTCGACCGGGTGTTCACCTATTCGCTGCCGGAGACGCTGGGGCGGCGGGTGAAGGCCGGGTGCAGGGTGATTGTGCCGTTCGGGGCGCGGCAGTTGACCGGGGTTGCGCTCAGGGTCCACAACGACCAGCCGCCGGTGGAAACGCGGATGGCGTTGAAACTGGTGGACTTAGAGCCGGTGTTTGACGCGCGCCTGCTGGCATTGGGGCGCTGGATCGCCGAGTATTACTGCGCACCGTTGGGGGAAGTCCTGAGGACGATGGCTCCGTTGGGCGGAGAGTTGAGGCGAAGCAAGGTGTGGGGGCTGACCGAGCGGGGACGGGATCTGGTGAAACAGGTCCTGATCGGCGAATTCGGCAAAGACCCGTCGGTTGAGATTCTGCACAGCCTGGCGAAGCGGGCACTCGCGGAGACGACTCTGGAGGGGAGAGTGCCTGGGGCTCGCAAGTTACTGAAAACGCTGGCGAACAAGGGACTGGTCGAAGCGGAGCAGGAGATCGTGTCGCGTGATCCGATGCGGGCGGCGGCAGGGAGCCTGCGGGTGGCATTCAAGGGGCGGGTCGAGGGCGTCAAGCTCAAGAAGGCAGAGCGGGAGTTGCTGGCGTTTCTGGAACTGCATCCGGGGTCGCACAATCTCGAGAATCTGGACAAACAGGTGAAAGGCGCTGGGGCGGCGGCGCGGGCGCTGGGGCGGCGGGAGCTGGTGGAGATGGAGGCGGAGGGTTTGGAACGGGACGAAGGGTGGGCGCGGCCGGTGCATGTAATGAATGCGGAGCAGCGTTCGGCGCATGACGAGATCAGGAAGACGATGGAGGCGGGGCTGTTTCAGACATATCTACTGAATGGGGTGACGGGGTCGGGCAAGACGGAAGTGTATATGAGCGCCATCGAATCGGCGCTACAGATGGGGCGCGGGGCACTGCTGCTGGTGCCGGAGATCGGCTTGACGCCCGCGATGTTGGGGCAGTTCCAGGCGCGGTTCGGCGGGCTGGTGGCGATTCTGCATTCGGCGTTCAACGACAAGGACCGGGCGGAGCAGTGGCGGAGGCTAAGCACGGGCAAGGCGCGGGTGGCAGTGGGGACGAGGTCGGCGGTGTTTGCGCCGGTACCGGACTTGGGATTGATTATCGTGGACGAGGAACACGACCAGAGTTACAAGCAGCAGGAGTCGCCGCGGTACCACGGACGGGATGTGGCAATTGTGAGGGCGCGGGCGTTGAATGCGGCCGTGGTATTGGGGTCGGCGACACCTAGCCTGGAGAGCAGGCATAACGTGGCGCGGGGCAAGTCCGTCATGCTGGAACTGACTGAGAGGGTGGGCGGGCGGCCGATGCCGGAGGTCGAGACTATCGATATGCGGCAGGAATTTCTGGAGACGCGAAAGAACGCCCTGTTCTCCAGACGACTGCTGGAGGAGTTGGGGGCGAAACTGGAAGCGGGCGAGCAGAGCATGCTGCTGCTCAACCGGCGGGGGTTTTCGTCTTCGGTGGCTTGCAGGGCATGCGGGGAGAGGGTCGGGTGTGAGAACTGCGCGGTGGGGTTGACGTTCCACCGGCGGGACAACCGCCTGCTGTGCCACTACTGCGATTACGCGATTCGGGTACCGAAGCAGTGCCCGGCGTGCGGAAGCGACTACATTCACTTCGTTGGGAGCGGATCGGAGAAAGTGGAGGACGAGTTGCACCGGAACTTCCCGCGGGCGAGAGTCGCCCGGTTGGACCGGGACACGGCGCAGGGGAAAGACAGCTATGAGAGGATCCTGGGAGGATTCCGGGAGCACAGGTTCGATATCCTTGTCGGGACTCAGATGATCGCGAAAGGGCATGACATAGCGAACGTGACGCTGGTGGGGGTGGTGTCGGCCGATACGGGGTTGGGGTTGCCTGACTTCCGGGCGGCGGAGCGGACGTTTCAGTTGCTGACTCAAGTGGCGGGGCGGGCAGGGAGGCATCATTTGCCTGGGAGGGTGGTTGTGCAGAGCCTGAATCCGGACCACTATGCGATCCGTTATGCGGCGAAGCAGGATTACGCGGGGTTCTATGAGAAGGAATTGGAGTTCAGGCGGCTGATGCGATATCCGCCGTTCAGCGCGTTGGCGAATGTGCTGGTGCGGGCGGAGAAGCAGGAGGAGGCGGAGCGAATGAGCGGGGTGGTGGGCGAGTTGCTGGCGAAGCCGGGGGAGGGGGTGAAGGTGCTTGGGCCGGCGGATGCGCCTGTGCCGCGGCTGAAGAACGAATTCCGGCGACAGACGCTGGTGAAGTCGGCATCGAGGCCGCGGTTGAACGAATTGCTGCGTGGGGTGCTCCGGCGTGCAGTGGAAGAGAAGTGGCCGGCTGGGGCGCTGGTGATCGACGTGGATCCGTTTAGTCTTTTATGAAACTGGCGGATGCGAATGCAAGGAACCTGACCGTGGCCTTGTCCGGGTATGGCGAGGTGGAAAGACGCGCGGGCACTGTCCTGGTCACCTCGCCGGTGGCGTATTCGGTGTTCAACATTGCTCTGCTCGATGCGGCGGTCCCGGATGTGCATGGGGAACTGAAAAGGCGAATCCGGGCTGCGAGGCGGCACTACGAGGCAATCGGGTACCCGTGGTCGTTCTGGATTTGTGAGAACGACCTGCCTAGACGGGAAGTTGTGCGGCTGTATGAGACGTTTGCGGAAGAGGGGTTGAACTGCATCGCCGAGTCGCCGGGGATGGATGCGGCCGAGTTGGCGCCGGAGCGGCGGAAGGCGCCTTCCGTCGAGTTCCGGCAGGTGGAGGACGAACTGACGCGGGACCACTTCACAATGCTGGTTTGCGCGAGTTTTCATATCCCGCATGCGATGGCGGTGGCCGTATACGCGAAACCGGAGTTTTGGGGTGGGACGTTGCGGGCGTGGATCGGGTATGCCGGCGGGCGGCCGGTAACGGCGGCTGCGGCTGCGGCATCGCACGGCGTAGTGGGCGTATATTCGGTGGCGACGCTGCCTGAATACAGGCGGATGGGATTCGGCGAAGTGTCGGTGAGGCATGTGGTGGCAAGGACGCGCGAGGCCGGCGCGAAGGGGCCGATCGTGTTGCAGTCATCGTTGGGAGCCTGTGCGCTCTACCAGTCGATGGGGTTCCGGAGGAGGACCCGGTTCTTTATTTTTGCCACGCCGGAAACGGTGCGCTGAGGGGCGCGGGGGACAGGCGGCGGAACGGGCGGCGCCCGGCGGCGGCGCGGGTGGCTCCACGGGACATTCGATAGGGATTTGTGTGCGAGATGGGAGGTTTGCGCGCAAGCAAGCTCAAGTCCGGCAGAGGCGCACCGATATGGGCAGTGTGGAGCGCTGACTGGAGCGGTCCGCAGATTGCGACCAAGGAGGGTAGCGTGCAAGCAGCGCCTGTGGCAGTCGTTTCAGCGGAAAAGAACCGCGGCGGCAAGTATCTGGTATTTCACCTGGGCCGGGAGGAATACGGCGTCGAAGTGTTGAAGGTCCGGGAGATCATGGGCATACAGGACATCACTTCGGTCCCGCAGACAGCGTCCTTTGTTAAAGGTGTGATCAACCTGCGGGGCAAAGTGATCCCCGTGATCGACCTGAGGCTGAAGTTCGGACTGGACTCGGCGGAGTACACGCAACGCACATGCATCGTCGTCGTGCAGGTGCAGGAGAAAGGCCATCCGCTGATGATGGGCGTAATCGTGGACGGTGTGAACGAAGTCCTCACGATGCAGGAGAGCGACATCGAGGACACGCCGCAGTTTGGCGACGACCTGAGGGTGGACTACATCCTGGGCATGGCGAAGATCAAGGGCAAGGTGAAGATTCTGCTCGAGATCGACCGTGTGTTGTCGGCGCAGGAGATCCGGCGGTTGGATGAGTTGCCGATGTTCGAGGAAGGCGGGGTTCAGTAGCGGCCGGCAACGGCTGAGAAATCGTTACGGAAGGTGAGTAAACAGCCATGCAAGACAAGCAAGCCAGTTTCGGCGCGAAATTGACGGCGGCGCAAGCCGCACTGACGGTGATTCTGTTCCTGGTGGGAGGCTTCAGCGTATACACGATAGTGTCGCTTCGCGGCGCATTGCACGCGACGGCGACCGTGGATGCGCAAAAGAGCGCGTTGATGGGCGAGATGGAAGTGCGGGTGGCGGAGATGGTGACGGCGCAGAAGTCGATGATGCTGAGCGGGCTGACCTCGGACAGCGCGGGGATGGCTTCGGCGAAGCGCTCGATGCAGGAGGACCTGGATCGCGGCCGGGCGGTTCTGGGCCGGTTGAAGACGTTCGAGGCGAGCCGCGAGTTGCGCGCGGCGCAGGCCGAGATCGGCGAATCGGTCGAGCAGTGGGGCAGGCTGACTCCGATGCTGACCGGCGCCCTTGAGGGGCAGCGGTTCGACGAAGCGAACAAGATGCAGGCGGAGAGTTTCCGGCCGTTGAGCGAGCGGGTCTCGCAGCAGACGCGGCGGGCGGTGGAGGTGCAGGACAAAGAGATGCAGTCGATGGCGTCCGCGGCTGAAAGCCGCGCCGTGGCGGCGCAATGGATCGCCATCATCCTGTGCGTGGTTGCGGTGGGCGCGGCCGTTTTCAGCTTCCGGACGTTGCACGGAGGCAACAAACAGTTGCGGCGGATCACGGCCGAGATAGGCGAAGGCGCGGGGCAGGTGGCCTCGGCGGCGTCGCAGGTCTCCTCGGCCAGCCAGTCGATGGCGCAGGGATCAAGCGAACAGGCGGCATCGCTCGAGGAGACGTCGGCTTCGACCGAAGAGATCAACTCGATGACGCAAAAGAACGCCGAGAATGCGCGGACGACGGCCACTGAGGTGCAGACCGTCGACCGGATGCTGAAAGAGACCAACGTGAAACTGGACGAGATGATCTCGTCGATGCGCGAGATCAACGCGTCGAGCCAGAAGATCGGGAGGATCATCAAAGTGATCGACGAGATCGCATTCCAGACGAACATCCTCGCGCTGAACGCGGCCGTCGAGGCGGCTCGCGCGGGCGAGGCGGGCATGGGATTCGCGGTGGTGGCCGACGAAGTGCGGAACCTCGCGCAAAGGTCGGCGCAGGCCGCCAAGGACACTTCGGAACTGATCGAAGAGTCCATCGTGCGGTCGAACGAGGGCAAGGCGAAGCTGGACGACGTGGCCGAGTGGGTCTCGAAGGTGGTTCAGAACGCGGCGCGCATCAGTGTGCTGGCCAATGAAGTGCATGTGGGCAGCCAGGAGCAGGCGCGTGGAATCGACCAGATTTCGAGGTCGGTGGCGCAGATGCAAAACGTCACGCAGTCGACCGCGGCGAGCGCCGAAGAGAGCGCGTCGGCGGGCGAGATGATGAGCTCCCAGGCCAGCCGTCTGAACGACGCGGTGGGACGTCTCCGCCATCTCGTGGGGACCGATGAGAACGTCCAGGCGAGCATGGCGGCGGCAAGACGAGGAACGCCGGGACACGTGCGGGCCAGCCGCGGTCCTGCGGTGGCCGTGGCCGCCCGGCGTCCGGGTGGAACAGGCGAGAAGGCCGGCAATCCGTTCCCGATGGAGGACGGTTTCCAGGATTTCTAATCAGCGATTGAGGTCGATTCCGGTCTTCCGGCGGCCGCGCCACGCAGGCGCCGCCGCCGCGAAGGCCGGCTGTCGAGCCGGGAAATGGCTGGCGAGCCGAAGGACGAGAGAATGTCAATGCAGAAGACCCAGACAGGCGACGGAATCGAGCGAGGCGCGCCAGACAGTTTGGCGAACCTGGCTCAAGAGGTCGGGGGCGGCGGAACCGCCGCGCCGCCGGTGAACCAACTTGCCGAGGATCCGGAACTGGTGCAGGAGTTCCTCATGGAGGCGCGGGAGCACTTGTCCCGGATCGAAGCCCTCATGATTGAAATTGAGAGCGGCGCCTCGAACGCCGAGGCGGTGCATGGGGTGTTCCGCAGCTTCCACACGATCAAGGGGCTGGCTGGATTTCTCGACTATGAGGTCATCCAGGCGGTGGCGCACGAAGTGGAGACGCTGCTCGACAAGGCGCGAACGGGAGCGCTGGTTCTAACGCCGGCGCGGGTGCAAGCCGTTCTCCTGGCCGGCGACTACATCGGAGCGTGGTTGAGGTTCATCGAGAACCCGGCCGCCGGCGCGCCGGCGGAGCACTCATCGCTGGTAGCGCGAGTGCAGAGCGCGATGGCTGATACGGATGAGTCCTCCGATCTCGACGGGATAGCGCCGGAACAGGCCGGGGCACTGGAGGAGAAGCCGGCGGAGGCGCAGGTTGAACGGGCGCCCGAAAGCGCCGCCAGAGTCGAGGTGGCGGCCGTAAAAGTTGCCACCGTCAAGCTGGAGTACCTGGTGGACATGGTGGGCGAGTTGGTGATCGCGCAGTCGATGCTGAAGCACAATCCGGATCTGGCCTCGGTCCGGACGCCGCGGCTGCAGCGCGACATAGCTCAATTGGGCCGGGTGACGGCCGAAGTCCAGAAGACGGCCATGGCGATGCGCATGGTGCCGGTGGGACAGTTGTTCCGGAAGATGAACCGGCTGGTGCGGGACCTGGCCCGGAAATCGGGGAAGAAAGCTGAGCTGGAGATGATAGGCGAGGATGTCGAACTGGACCGGACTCTGGTGGAGGAACTCGCCGATCCGCTCGTTCACATGATCCGCAATTCGATGGACCACGGGCTGGAAAGTCCAGCCGAACGCAAAGCCGCCGGCAAGCCCGCGACCGGAAAGCTGAGACTCAGAGCATCCCATCAGGCTGGCCAGATTGTGATCGAGGTGTCTGACGACGGACGCGGGCTGGACAGGCGCCGGATCCTGGAGAAGGCCATGTCGCGCGGTCTGGTTGCGCCGAACGCCAATCCGAGCGATCAGGAGATCTTCCACATGATCTTCCAGCCGGGTTTTTCAACGGCGGTGAAGGTGACCGACGTGTCCGGGCGCGGCGTGGGCATGGACGTGGTGCGCAAACAGGTGGAGAAACTCCGCGGCCGGATTGACATCGAATCGCGGGCGGGCAAGGGGAGCGTCTTCCTGCTGAAGTTGCCGCTGACGCTGGCGATCATCGAGGGGCTGGTGGTGACGGCGGGAGGAGAGCGATACATCGTGCCGATCTTTGCCGTGCGCGAGATGTTCAAACCGACGCCGGAGACGATTTTCACAGTGGAAGGCAAGGGCGAAATGGCGATGGTGCGGGAGCGGTTGGTCCCTGTGTACCGGCTGGCGCGCAAGCTGGGCCTTCCCGAGACCGGGAGGGATGCGACCGAAGGGCTCATGATCGTGGGCGAGAGCGAAGGCCGGGACTTCTGCCTGCTCGTGGACGAAATGGTGGGCAAGCAGGAGGTGGTGATCAAGACCCTTGGGCCTGCCTTCAGCCATGTGCGCGGCATCTCCGGGGGAGCGATCCTGGGCGATGGAAAGGTGGGCCTGATCCTGGATGTGGGCGTACTGCTGCATGCGGGCGGAGCGAGAGCGGCATGAGCGCGCGGACGGGCGGGGCGCTGGATGCAGGCGTGATACCGGCCACGCAGGCCGGCGAGGGCCTGCTGCCGGAGCGGGTGACCGAGGCCCAGTTCAGAGAGGTGCGCGAGTTAGCTTACCGCACCTTCGGACTCGACCTGAAGCAGGGCAAGGAGGCGCTGGTGACAGCACGCCTGGCCAAGCGCGTCTCGGAACTCCGGCTGGGCACGATCGGCGAATACCTGGAGATGTTGCGAGGCGATCAAACGGGCCGGGAGCTGACTTCGCTGATCGACGTTCTGACGACCAACTACACGAGCTTCCAGCGCGAGCCGCAGCACTTCGAACTGCTCAGGAAGAAGATCCTTCCGGAGATATCGCAGGCCGCGGGGCGATTCGGGATCTGGAGCGCAGGCTGCTCGACTGGCGAGGAACCCTACACGATTCTGATGCATGTAGCCGAGGCGTTGGGGGAAGCGAACCTGAGCCGGATCCGCCTGTTGGCGACCGACATCTCGAACCGTGCGCTGGAGAAGGCAAGGGCGGCGGTCTATCCGGCCGACCGGCTGCGGGACATCCCCGAGGTCTGGCGCAAGCGCTTCTTGCAGAAAGGCGTCGGCGGGCAGGACGGCTTCTTCCGGGTGCGGCAAAATCTGGCCGGGCACGTTGAATTCGGGCGCCTGAACCTGATGGAAACCTTCGATCATGTCGGCACATTCTCCGTGATCTTCTGCCGGAACGTGATGATCTACTTTGACAAGCCGACGCAGGAGCGGCTTGTGCGCAAGTTCGCTTCGCGACTGGAGCCGCGCGGGTGGCTGCTAATCGGTCATTCAGAGGGACTAATGGGAGTTCGAAATGAGTTGGAATACGTCATGCCGGCTGTCTATAGAAGACCGGCCTGAGAGCAGCCCGCGCACAAACGGGGCGGCTCGGCCGCTGGTGGTCGGCGTGGGAGACTGCAAGGTGAGCGCCGACCCACAGGCCGAGCTTGTCACCTATGCGCTGGGCTCCTGCATCGCGGTTTCGATCTGGGACCCGGTCAGCAAAGTCGGCGGAATGCTGCACTTCATGTTGCCCGATTCGGCCGTGGACCGCGTCTCTGGCGGCAGGGACAATCCATTCCGCTACGCCGACACCGGCACGCCGATGCTGTTCAGAAGCGCCTACCAGCAGGGCGCGGAGAAGCGCCGCTTGGTGGTACGCCTGGCGGGCGGGGCGGCGGTGCTGGATTCGGAAGGGATATTCAACATAGGCAAGCGCAATTACGCCGCTCTTCGCAAGATCCTGTGGAAGGCCGGGGTGCTGGTGCATTGCGAGGACGTCGGCGGAACGAATTCGCGGACAGTCCGGTTGGAGGTAGGTTCGGGGAGGTTTTTCGTCCGCGGACCGCTGCAGGGGGAGAGGGAGTTACAGGCGTCCGCCCAGGGCGCGACGGGAGGCGGGCAATGACAAAGCGGCTGATGATCGTGGACGATTCTCCGGTGATGCGTTCATTCGTGCGGCGGACGCTGCAGATTGCCGGCCTGCAAATGGAAACCTGCGCCGAGGCCTCGAATGGGGCGGAGGCGCTGGCGAAGCTGGCCGAATCCGGCTTCGATCTGATTCTGACCGACATCAATATGCCGGTCCTCGATGGGGAGGGTCTTCTGCGTGCTTTGCAGGTGGACCCGGAATTGAAGCGGATCCCGGTTGTGGTGGTCTCGACTGATTCAACCGAGCAGCGAGTGGATGCGCTGATGAGTCTTGGCGCACGGGGCTATGTAAAGAAGCCGTTTCAGCCGGAGAGGCTGAGCCAGGTGCTGGCCGGGATATTTCCAGATTGGGTAGCCAGGTCCGAGGCCGATTTCTAGACGCGCCGGCGGCGGGTCACGGATGGGAAGGGGCCGGGAGTTGCCCCGAAGGAAAAGGGAAGGCAGCGCGAAGCAAGCCGGGAAGTGGTAGCGCAGAGGATGGCGCGGAGGATGATGATGACAAACGAATCGAATCACGAGTTACTTATGAGAGCATTCGGACCCGCCAAAGCGGAATGCGAGGCCGCGATGCTGGAGGTCCTGGAGACGATGTTCTTCGAATTGCCTGAGGACGAGGCGGTGCTGCTCGATTCTCCGCCGGAAGAGGCAGTGGCTGCCACGGCGCTGTTTGGCGGCGACATGCAGGGCTCGCTCTGCGTGGCGGCCGGTCCTTGGGCTGCCAGGCGGCTGGCGGCAAGTTTCCTGGGCAGGGAAGACGAATCGACAATCACCGAGGCCGAGGTGCGGCTGGTGGCCTGCGAGATGACCAACATGGTCTGCGGCAACGCGCTTTCCCGGATCGAGCCGCACGGCAGTTTCCGCATCGATACGCCCGAGATCGGACCGCCAGGCATCGCGAGGCGGAGTTGGCTTACCTTCCCTCTCGAGGCCGGCGCTGTCGCCATGTACCTGAACCTCGCGGAGTAACAATGCTGAGCAAGCCCAAGATCCGCGTCCTGGTCGTTGACGATTCGGCGATCGTCAGAAAGGTCCTTTCCGGGATCCTTGAAGCGGAGCCGGACATCGAAGTGGTTGGCACTGCGCCTGACCCGTTCATTGCCCGCGACAAGATCCTGAGCCTGAGACCGGACGTAATCACGCTCGACATTGAGATGCCCAGAATGGACGGGCTCACGTTCCTCGATAAAGTGATGCGCCACCATCCGTTGCCGGTCATCATGATCAGTTCGCTGGCGCAGAGCTCGACACAGGCGGCGCTGGAGGCGATGAATCGAGGGGCGGTGGACGTGCTCGCAAAGCCGGGCGGGCCGTATTCGGTCGGCGACCTGAAGGGGGATCTGCCGCGGCGGGTAAGAGCGGCGGCCGGGGCGCGGCTGCGGGGCATGGCCGGGAATGCCCAGAGTCCGCCTGGACCGGGCTCCGGGCGGACCGCCGGCAGTGCTCAGGCGGAAAACCGCGAGCTGGCGGTGAGGCACGGACCGGCGGCAGCGGGCGCACCGGGACCTGGCTCCGGGCAGCAGGCGCAGGCTGGTGGAATGCTGAAGCAGTCGATGCTGGTCGCCATCGGTGCATCGACTGGCGGCACCGTTGCGATTGAGCGCGTCCTGACTGCACTGCCGGCGCAGATGCCACCGATGGTGATCGCCCAACATATCCCCGCGGGTTTCTCGGCTGCCTTCGCCCAGAGGTTGAACAAAGTTTGCGCAATGGAGGTAAGGGAGGCCTGCGAGGGCGATCAGACCCGCCCGGGCCTGGCGCTGATCGCGCCGGGCAACCGGCATATGCGGGTCCGTCAAGGGCAGGCGGGCGGTTGGCGGGTCCACCTCGACGACGGGCCGAAGGTTTGCTATCAGAGGCCGTCGGTTGATGTCCTGTTCCAGTCGGTCGCCGAGGAAGCGGGCGCGCGCGCGGCTGGCGTCATCCTGACCGGCATGGGCAGCGACGGGGCCAATGGGCTGCTCTCGATGCGGCAGGCGGGTGGGCGGACTTGCGCACAGGACGAAGCATCGTGCGTGGTCTTCGGGATGCCGCGTGAAGCGATCGAAAAAGGAGCCGCGGAGAGGATCCTGCCAATCGACCACATCGCCGCCGCTCTGCTCGAGATCTGCCGGCAGAATTAAAAACCGAGAATCAACTCCATGCGGGCGGCCGCGATTTCGAAGCGGTTGGACTGGGCCCGCTGGCGGGCGTTCGCACCGAGGATCGAGGGAGTGACGAGATCGATCTCGAGATCGCATGTCCGGCGCCAGTCCGCGACGAGCCAGTCTGAAATCGTCGCGCCGCCGCCAAGCGGTACACTGAATCCGGAAAATCCGCCGTGGGCGGCTGTGAGATGAGTCTCCGCAAGGCTCAACCCGGCCTCGACGCCGGCCGGCGGGCGGTTACAGGTGCAAGCCCTTTGCGGCTCATGCGCCTCCCGCCGCCACGGAGGAATCCATCTGGTGGAGCACCAGAATGTACCACGTGAGGGTAATGAGCAGTTCGAGTTGGGGATGGGCCCTGCCCTTCTCCTCGATGTCGACCTGGGCGCCGTGCTTAAGGAAGCCGCGGTTGTGGAAGCGCAGGACTGGCGCGCCGTCAACGTCCGACAGGAGCCATTCGCTGGCCCAGAAGTTAGCCGCCCGAAGCTGAAACTCCTCGCCGCCCTCGATCCTCAGGAGCCCTTTGCTCGAAGTCCAGTTGGGCAGATATGTGGCGACCTCACGCTCCTCGCCAAGCGGACGGACTCCAACGGACGACGAGAAGACCCCTTTGCGTTTGAACGACCACGCGTTGCCCGCCGTCCGAGCTTCGGCCAACGTGCCCAGGGTCTTGACAAAAGCAACCTCGGCCAGCACCGAGTCGCCAGACTTCAGGCTGTATCTGCGGCCGAAAGCGGATTCCTGATGCCACTCGAGACCCGACAACTGCCTGCGATCAAACTCAACCATGGGTGTCCCTCCCTATTCGGCGATTCGTCTATTCCCCCGGTTTGTTCCGCTCCTCGCGCGACCTTTGGCCCGCCTCACCGGGCGTGGATGGCTCCGTCGGAGGAGGCTGGCCGCCCCATGCAGGCTCGTCCTTCTGAATGAACCTGACAGTTCGCTGTGCGGTGGCGACATTGACGCCGGCGGCGTCGGCCGCGATCTTCAGACGGCGGTTGAACTCACGGCCGACAACCCACTGGCCGCTGGCCTGCGTCTTGATCCGGGCCTTGATGACGACGCCCTGTTCGGTGAACCGGTCCAAACCCGCGATCTCGATCGGTTCAAGAATCGACTGAGCAAACCCGGCGTCGCTCCTCAGGGCGCTGTCCACCTCGCGCATCAGATCGATCATCCGGTCGGCATCCTGAGCATAATCGGCCGGGATCTCGAACACGGCGTAGGAAAACGACATTGTCTGGTTCGAGAAGGCCTGGATACCGCCGTTCGAGATGACGTGGAGCGTACCGTCGTAAGCGCGCAAGGATATGGTGCGTAGCGAGATCTTCTCGACCGAGCCGGAGAACTCGCCAATCCTCAACACGTCGTTGATGCGGATCTGGCCTTCGGTGATGAGGAAGAATCCGCTGATCCAGTCCCTCAACAGGCTCTGCGCCGCGAAGCCCAGAGCGACGCCGGCGACGCCGGCTCCAGCCAGCAGCGGCTTTACGTCGAAGCGGAACTTCTCGAGGGCGAGGATGACGGCCAGAGTCCACAGCATCCCCAACGTAATCCTGCGAACCAACGTGATGATGGTCGCGGTCTGCTTCTGGACTTCGCTCTCGTCCTGGCCGCCGCGCTCCCGGATCCGATTCTTTGAATAGCGGGAAAACCGGCGGGCAGCCCAGGCGATCAGGGCGCTGATGATGGCTGCTCCAACCAGATAAACGGATGCTTCCGCGGACCGCTCCAACCAGACTTCGAGCCTCTGGATTTGGACATCTAAAAGTACAAGCGCCATCACCTCCATCCTAGCCCGGATCCCTCTTTCAGGTCCCGCCGTTGATGGCGCGAACCTCGCTTCCGCCGGTCCTCCAAAACGCCCCGCGGCAGCCGTGGCCGAACAACCGGGCCGGCCTTCTGCTACCCAATGCGGCATGGAGAGACGTCAATTTCTCGGAGCCGCGGGCCTTGTTGCCGCGTCCACAAACACGACAATCGCCGCACCCGCGGCCGGTCGGCTGAAGCAGTCCGTCTGCCGCTGGTGCTACGCCAAGACGCCCATGGAGGACATGGCCGCGGCATGTGTGAAACTGGGCATCCAGGCCGTCGATCTCCTGCCCCGCGCCGAATGGGACGTGGCCCGGAAACACGGACTGGCGCTGACTGTCGTCTCCGGCCCAACCTCGATCCCAGACGGGCTCAACCGCAAGGAGAGCCACGGCGCAATTGAAGATAAGTTTAAGGTCATGGTCGAGGATGCCGCCGCCGCCAAGGCCCGTTCGATCATCGTTTTCTCGGGCAACCGCAAGGGCATGAGCGACGACGAGGGCGCCGAAAACTGCATCATCGGGCTGAACCGCATCAAGAAGTACGCCGAAGACAAGGGCATCCTTGTCGTGATGGAGTTATTGAATTCGAAGGTCAATCACGCCGACTACATGTGCGACAAAACGCCCTGGGGCGTGAAGGTGATGAAGGCCGTGAATTCACCCTACGTGAAACTGCTGTACGACATCTATCACATGCAGATCATGGAGGGCGACGTGATCCGCACGATTCGGGACAACCACCAGTGGATCGGCCACTATCATACCGGCGGCAACCCCGGCCGAAACGAGATCGACTCAACCCAGGAACTCTACTATCCGGCCATCGCGAAGGCGATCGCCGACACCGGCTACCAGGGTTACTTCGCGCATGAGTTCGTCCCGAAGCGGGATCCCCTGACTTCGCTGGCCGAAGCCGTTCAGATCTGCACGGTGTAGGGGAGGCCGTTGGCCCGGTGGTTGAGCGCGACAGGCCGGGAGCCGTGTCCTACCGAACTCCCGGTTTACTTTGCCCAAGCCAGATGCCGAGGATCAATAGTCCGGCGCCAACGGTGATGGCGCTGTCGGCCACATTAAAGACCGGGAAGTGGCTCGAACCGAGATAGAAGTCCAGGAAATCGGTCACGCTGCCCCAGCGCAGGCGGTCGTGCAGATTGCCCACCGCGCCGCCCAGGACAAGACCAAGGCCATAGCGGTTCGTCCAATGGTCGGCCGAGCCGGGTTTGATGGAACTCCAAAGCATCCACGCGATGAACGCCATCACCAGGAGGCTGAACACGAGCAGCAGCGGACTGCCGCGTCCCTCATCGCTCTGGAACATCCCGAACGCGATGCCGGTGTTCCGCGTGTGGACGATTTGAAAGAGACCTGGGATGACATGAATGACGCGCCAGTCGTCGACGAAGGTCTCGATCCAATGCTTGGACACGCGGTCCGCCGCCACGATGGCGGCTGAAAGTGCCAGAGGACGCCAATCGAAGCGAAGCATCAGTTGCCGAGCATCTCCTTTACGGCCGAGGCGCAGGCGGCACAGACGCTGGGCAGGGCAGCGTCACTGCCCTTGTCGCGGGTGTACTTCCAGCAGCGGTCGCACTTTTCGCCGCCGGCTTTCTTGATGGTCACGGCAATCTCCGCTCCGCCCGAAGACGAGACCAGTTCGACTTCAGACGTGATGAAGAGGGACGGCAGTTCGCTCTCGTACTTCTTCAGCAGTGGCATCCAGGACTCGTCGGCCTCCAGAAGCACCTTGGCCTCCAGCGGCGCTCCGATCAACTTCTCACTACGGGCGGTTTCAAGGCTCTTCAGAACCTGGTCGCGCACTTCAAGCAGCCTCGCCCAATTCGTCAGCAGAGCCTCGCCGTCGCCGGCAAGACCCGCGGTCAACTCCTCCGGCAAGGGGCACAGCGCCAGATGGACGCTCTCAGGCGACCCTTCAACACGCCGCATGTGCGACCAAACTTCCTCAGCCGTGAAAGCCAGCAGCGGCGCGACCAGACGAACCAGCGCATGGTTGACGCGATAGAGCGCGGTCTGGGCGCTGCGCCGCGCCTTCGAGGCCGGGGCTGCCGTATAGAGCCTGTCTTTCAGGATGTCGAAGTAGACCGAGCTGAGGTCAGATGTGGTGAAGTTGTAGATCGCCTGATACACGCGGTGGAAGGCGAATTCGTCATACCACCCGCGGCATTGACCGGTAAGCGCCGACGCTCGATGGAGAATCCACTGGTCGATCTCCTGCAACTCGACTGCCTCGACGGCGTCCGTCGCCGGGTCGAAGTCGTGCAGGTTGCCAAGGGCGTATCGAAAGGTGTTCCGCAGCTTCCGGTAGGCCTCGGTCATGCGCGTCAGGACCAGTTCCGACATACGCACGTCTTCGTGGAATGCCACCGACGCCACCCAAAGGCGCAACACGTCGGCGCCGTACTTCTTGATGATCTCCTCGGGTTCGATGACGTTGCCCAGCGACTTCGACATCGCCCGGCCCTCGCCATCCAGCGCCCAGCCGTTCGTGGCGCACTCCCGGTATGGAGCCGACCCGCGCAACCCGACGCCGACCAGCATTGACGAATGGAACCAGCCGCGATATTGGTCGCCGCCCTCCAGATACATATCCGAAGGCCAGGGCAATTCGTTCTTCTCCGTCAATACGGCCAGGTGGCTCGCCCCCGAGTCGAACCAGACATCGAGAATGTCGTTCTCTTTTCGAAACTCCGTGCCGCCGCACTTGGCGCAACTCACGCCGGGGCCGATCAACTCGGCGGCCGTCTGCGTGTACCAGACGTCCGAAGTGTGCTGGCGGAACTTGTCCACCACCCGGTCCAGCAGTTCGCGCCGCGTCAACGCCTCGCCGCACCCTTCGCAGTAAAACACCGTGATCGGTACGCCCCAGGCCCGCTGGCGGGAGATGCACCAGTCCGGCCGCGTGGCGATCATATTCGAAATCCGCTCCTGGCCCCACTCGGGATGCCACTCGACGTTCTTGATCGCCTCAAGCGTGCGCGCACGAAGATCGTTGCGGTCCATGCCGATGAACCACTGTTCCGTGGCGCGGTAGATGGTCGGCTTGTGGCATCGCCAACAATGCGGGTAACTGTGATCGAGGCGCTTCTCGCCGAGCAGCGCCGCAGCTTCACGCAGGATGCCGGATACGATCGGATTCGCCTCCCAAATCGTTTTGCCAATGATCTCTTCGGGCAAACGGCCCGGCGCGCCATCAGCGTGAAAGAATCGCCCTCCGGCATCGACGGGACAAAACGTCGGCAGACCGAATTTCTGTCCCGTGATGTAGTCCTCGGCGCCGTGGCCGGGTGCGGTGTGTACGGCGCCAGTGCCCTGTTCGAGCGTGACGTAATCGGCCAGCACGCCGAGCGAATCCCGTTCCAGGAACGGATGCCGGAAAACGCTTCCGTTCAGCCGTTCACCCTTGAAACGGGCCAGTTCCTTAAACTCGGGCCAGCCGCAGTTGTCCGCCGTGGCCTGAACCAACTCCGAAGCGATGATGTAGACGCCGCCGCGCGCCTCGATGGCGGAGTAGTCGAATCCGGGGTGAAAGGCGATGCCGACGTTTGCCGGAATCGTCCACGGCGTGGTCGTCCAGATCAGGCCATGGACGGTCTTGCCCGCCAGTGACGAGTCGATCGCCGCCGCATCGCTAGTCAGACGGAAACGGACCCAGATCGATGGGCTCGCATGATTCTCATACTCGACCTCAGCCTCGGCCAGCGCGGTCCGGCAACTCATGCACCAGTTGACGGGCTTCAGACCCTTGTAGACGTAGCCCTGATCGAGGAAGTCGACGAACGCGCCGGCGATGACGGCTTCATAATCGGCCGACATCGTCAGATACGGGTCCTCCCACCGGCCGAAGACGCCCAGACGCTGGAAACTCTTGCTTTGAAGATCGACGAACTTGGCGGCATACTTGCGGCATTCGGCGCGCACCTCCGCCGTGGTCATCTTCGCCTTCTTGCCGCCCAACTGCCCGTCGACCTTGATCTCGATCGGCAGCCCGTGGCAGTCCCAACCGGGGATGTAGGGAGAGTCGTAGCCGCCCATGGTCTTCCACTTGACGATGAAATCCTTCAGCAGTTTATTGAAGGCGTGGCCGAGGTGGATGTTGCCGTTGGCGTAGGGCGGGCCGTCGTGAAGGATGTATGCGGGCTGCCCGCGGCGTGCGTCGCGGATCCTGGCATACAGCGCCGTTTCCGACCACTTGTCGAGCATTTTGGGCTCGGCCTGCGTCAGGTTCGCCTTCATCGAAAAGCCCGTTTGGGGCAGGTTGACGGTCTTCTTCAGATCTGGTTGCTGAGGGTCCATTGTGTACGGTTCAATGTGGGCTGGAATGTATCCTGAATCTTTCATCGTACACAATCGGGCTGGAACCGCTTGATTTCGGGGTGCGTCCAGTGAAGGTGATGAAGGCTGTATTTGCCGCGATGCTGCTCGCCTGCCCACTGGCGCAGGCCGCTCCGAAACTGCTCACATTCGATGGCTCGGGACGCCTTCTGACAATCACTGAGGCCGCGATCCGCGCCGGGGGCCTGGCCTATGTGAGCCGTGATGCGCTCTATGGCGCCTCGGCGGCATCCGTCGAGGACGAGCGCGGCGCGCTGCATCAAGTGGTGTGGGTGACCGGCGATGACGTCGAGCTTGGCATCGCCGTCGTCTGGATCGGATTGCAGGCGCGGCCGGGTCCGGATGAAGCGTCCCAGAAGCCAACCATTGCGCAGTCGGCTGGACATGGCGCCAAAGTGCTCGAACCGCGCGAGACCGGGGCCGAAGGTGTGCTTGCCCGTTTGGAATGCACCCCGGCGCATCAGCCTGTCAACGCCCCGCTCTACGACGAACACGGATTGTTCGCCGGCTGGCATATCTCGCGCACCGTCGACGGCAAGGTGTTTTCATTCGCCGTGCCGGGCGATCGTCTTCGCGGCTTTGCAGCGGGCAGGCGCCTGACGCTCGCCCAGTGGAATGCCGGCCGTTCACGCGAGCGTGAAGAGACCTACGCGCGCGCCCTCGGCCACCTTTGGGTGGATGACATCGAAGGCGCTCTTTTCTATCTCCGCAAGGTGGTCGATGCAGACCCGTCGAACGCCCGCGCCTGGCTCCAACTCGGCTTCGCGCAAGGCAAGGCCGGACTCGGACCCCAGCGCATCAGGTCCTACCAGGAAGCCATCAGAATCAACCCCACGCTCAGCGCGGCGCGCTACCTGCTTGGCATGAATCTGTTGATGACGGGCGACCGCGACGGCGCCGTGGCGCAGCACAAAGCGCTGAAACAGTCCGGATCACCCTACGCGGAGCGATTGAAGCAGTTTCTCGACGTGATGCACGTCGACGAACTCGACGGCAAGAAGGTCCGCCACCGGCACAGCAACAAATCGGCTTAACGACGGATCTTGAGTTCCTTCAGGATCGCATCCGCGTTTTCCACTTCGTCCAGCAGCCACAGGAAGAATCGAATATCCACATTCACGTTCCGGGCGATCTCGGGGTTGTAGCCGAAGTCGTTGGCGACGTTTTCCCAAACGCGGTCGAAGTTCAGCCCGACCAGTTCGCCTCGGCCGTTCACGGTCGGGCTGCCGGAGTTGCCGCCGGTCGTGTCGGCGTCCGCAAGAAAGCACAGCGGCACCTGGCCCAGACGCGCGTCGGTCCAGCGGCTCTTCTTGCCCGCGGCGAACGCTTCCCGGACGCGCGCGGGCACATCGAAGGGATCTTCGCCCGTGTGCTTCTCAATCATGCCGGCCAGCGAGGTCTGCGGGGTGTGGATGACGCCGTCGCGCGGCGCATATCCCTTCACATGGGCGAAGCTGACCCGCAATGTCGAGTTGGCGTCCGGGGCGACGGGCTTGCCCGCATGGGCGATGACCGCCTTCCTCCAGAGCGGCCGGAGTTTGGCCACTGCGCCGTCAATCGCCTTGCCCGCTTCGGTCTGGGCGTCAAGTTCGGGTTGGAGGGCGATGGCCAAGTCGAGCAACGGGTCCTTGCGGGCCTTCAACTGTGCGGGTGTCTCCTCGAACATCTTGAGCCGATCATCGAGAGATGTGACCTTCGTCCCGGCGAAGATGCGCGCGATCTTCGCCTTCCTGTCGCCCGATCCGAATGCCTGGTCGATGGCGGCGATACGTTCCGCTGGGCCAAGAGCCAACACGCGCTCGACCCAATCGGAGAAGACCGCCTCGTCGGCCTTGCGGAAGTAACTCTTCTCGGCTCGTTCCAGACCCGCCTTCATCATCGGCAGCGTGCGGTTCATGTAGGCCGGCTCACGGTCGGCATCCGGCTTCTGCCGCTCGGCTGCGAGCTTGACCAGTTGCGACGCCTGCCGCAGCGCCGCCGAACCTGAAGCGCTCGCCTGCAGGAGAAACCCGCGCGCGGCGGTCTTTTCCTTTTCGCCAACCATGGCGTCGAGCCGGCGTTTCGCGTCGAGTGCGGCCGTCCATTCGGGTTTGCCCGCGGCCCACTTCTCGACCGCCGCTTCCGCCGCTTTCTGCTTCGCGATGATGTTGCCGCGCTTCAATCCGGCGAGCTGTCCCCCGGCATTCTTGTATACGTTGTTCAGACTCTTCACCGTCGCCGCGACGGCAATCGTACCCGCCTCGTCGCCCTTAGCCGCCTCTTCGATCAGCCGGATCCAGTCGCCATGGACAACCACGCGCCGTTCATACAGATTCTTCTGACGGTCGGCCATCTCGACCGCTGTGAGTGAACGGACCGTCGTACCCGGATAGCCAAGCACCATGACGAAGTCGCCCGGCTTCACGCCCGTCGTTGAGATCGGAAAGAAGAACTCCGGCTTGTACGGAACGTTGTCTTTGCTGTAGGCGGCCGGCTTGCCGTCCGGACCGACGTAAGCGCGCGCCATCGCGAAATCGCCCGTGTGCCGCGGCCACATCCAGTTATCCACTTCGCCGCCATACTCGCCGATCGCGCGCGGCGGCGCATAGACCAAACGAACGTCCTGAATCTCCATCGACTCGACCAGCACATACTGCACGCCGCCGTCGAAAGCCGCCACGCGACATCGCGCCGCGGGCGTCTTCTCGCACTCGGCCACAAGCTGCTTCTCTTTCGTCTCGATCGCCTTGGCCCGTTGAATGTCGCTCGCGCCCGCCGGCGCCGCGGCTTCCATCGCTTTCGTGACGTCCGTGAACCTGCGCGGAACCTGCACGCGGCCCGTCTTCGACGGCAACTCCTGGTCGCGTGATGACGCAATGAAACCGTCTGTGATCAGGTCGCGGCCCGGACGGCTGTGCTCCTGAATCATGCCGAACAGGCAGTGATGATTCGTCAGAACCATCCCGCTCTCCGAGACAAACCCGGCCGAGCAGCCGCCAATGTTCACCGTCGCGGCCAGCAGTCCCGTGCCGCGCGCCGGATCCCACAGCCTGTTCACCGGCAACTGCAATCCCTGGCGCTTCAGCTCCGCCGGATTCAGCTGCAACACCTGCTGCGGAGTCCATTTGCCTTCGCCCGCCCACAGCGCCGCAAACGTTGCGGCAATCGCGATCACTCGTTTCACTGCTGGCTCTCCTTCCGTCCGGCGAGCGCCTGCTTACCCGCCTCGATCACTTCCAGGATTCTATCGACATCATAGACCGCGCCCGCCCACGTCCCGCCGCTGGCATCCTGCAACGCCGCCCACAACCGCGTATCGTCGGGCAGATTGGGATCCGGCGCAAGGTCGGTCCGCGGCTGTCTCCCCGCCAGAACCCTCGCGCCTTCTTCAGAACCAAACGAATCCTCACCATGGCCCACCAGATCGACGCTTCCTTCCAGCCGGTTTCGATCAACCACAATTTCGATCACGTCGCCGTCGATCAGTTTGCCCAACGGGCCGCCGGCCAGCGCTTCCGGCGAGACGTGGCCGATGCAGGCGCCCGTCGAAACGCCGCTGAACCGCGCATCGGTGATGAGAGCCACCTGCTTGCCAAACGGCAAATGCTTCAACGCGCTCGTCAACTGATAGGTCTCTTCCATCCCCGCTCCCATCGGGCCGCGGCAGCAAAGCACCAGCACGTCGCCCGGCTGAATCGCGTCGCTCTTGATCGCTTCGATCGCGGCGATCTCCGTCGTATAGATCCGCGCCGGACCGCGCTTGCGGTAGACATTGTCTTCGCCCACCACCGACTCGTCAATCGACGTGCTCTTGATCACCGCCCCTTCAGGAGCCAGGTTCCCCACAGGGAAACAGACCGTCGATGTCAGGCCGCGCCTGCGCGCCAGATCCGTCGGCATGATGACATCGTCCGGATCGATTCCATCGGCGTCCTTCAGCCGTTTTCGCAGCGCCGCGCGGCGCTCGCTGTCCTGCCACCAATCGAGCAGCGTGCCCAGTTTCTCGCCTGTCACGGTCATGACGCTCGTGTCGAGCAACCCGGCGCGCCGCAGGTGCAGCATCACCTCCGGTACGCCGCCCGCCATGAACACCTGCACCGTCGGATGATTCTTCGGTCCGTTTGGCAGCGCATCGACAAGACGCGGCGCGGCCCGGTTGACGCGCGCCCAGTCGTCGACGCATGGACGTTTCAATCCGGCGTGATAAGCGACCGCGGTGAGGTGCAGGATCAAGTTGGTCGACCCGCCAAACGCCGCATGGACAGTCATCGCGTTTGCAAGAGACGCCTGCGTGAGCACATCCTGCATCGTCATCCCGAGGGCAATTTGACGCAGCAGCGCCCGCGCGCTGCGGACGCCCATATCGCGCCACACCGGTTCGCCCGATGGAGCCAGCGCGGCGTGCGGCAATGTCATCCCCAGCGCTTCTCCCACCACCTGCGCGGTCGCCGCGGTTCCAAGAAACTGGCACCCGCCGCCGGGCGTGCCGCATGCCTTGCAGCCCATCTCGGCGGCATATTCGCGCGTGATCAAGCCGTGCGAGTAGCGCGCGCCGATGCTCTGAACCACGCCCAAATCCTCGCCGCCCTCGGCCGGCAACGTCACTCCGCCCGGGATCAGGATGCAGGGCAACCCGCGCGTGCCCGCCAGCGCCATCATCATCGCCGGAAGTCCCTTGTCGCAGGTGGCCACGCCCGCGACGGCGTCACGGCGGGGCAGGCTACGGATCAGCCGCCGGAAGACCATCGAGGCGTCGTTGCGGTAAGGCAGCGAGTCGAACATGCCCGGCGTGCCTTGCGTCCGTCCATCGCAGGGGTCGCTGCAATATCCCGCGAACGGAACCGCGCCGAGGCTCTTTAGTTCACGAGCGGCCGCCTCCACCAGCAGGCTCACCTCCCAGTGGCCCGTGTGATAACCCAGCGCGATGGGCGTCCCATCCGGCGCGCGCAATCCCCCATGCGTCGAAAGCAGCAGGACCTCGGCGTTGCCCATCGCCTGCGGGTCCCAACCCATGCCGGCGTTCATCGTCCAACCAAACAAATCGCCCGAGGGAGAGTTCCGCAGCAAATCCGCCGTGAGCGGCAATTCGCCCTCCGGCCCCTTGCCCTTGGTCCGCATTTCGAACAGCGTTCGGTCGCCGGAGTCCAGTAGCGTCCCAAGCGCGGGCGCGTTCACCTGCTTTTTCATGACCCCTCCATTCTGACGGCTTCACCGCATCGCGCATATCCCCGATTTGCGATAAGCATGACCAGCGCGGCCGCCCCAACCGGCACAACCGTGCCAGCGCCGCCCGTCAGCGGCGGCCTCTCCCTCCAAGGTGCATTGAACTCCATGCTCACAGCGTACATTCACCGCCGGACCCGCGCCGTTGTGATAGCATTCGCCCGAGAACCCCTCCCGATGACACGTCGAAACTTCCTAGCCACATCCGCCGCCCTCGCCCCTGCCGCAGTGGCTCAAAGCCACCCGATGAAGGCCGGCTTCAACACCTATTGCCTCCGCGCCTTTCGCTGGACCGACCGCCAACTGCTCGACTACGCCGCCGGGCAGAAGCACGACGCCATCTTCCTTCAGGACTCCCTCGACCCCCGAACCAAGGACCCCGCCCACTGGGCCGAGGTGAAAACCTGGGCGTCCGAACGCCAACTCCATCTCGAAACCGGCGGTGGCGGCATCATGCCGCGCACACCCGGCGCTTTCCAGGCTTCGGTCGACAACATCGCTTACAACGCCCAGCGCGCCAAGGCCATGGGTTCGCCGCTCCTCCGTTGCGTCCTCGCCAGCGACCGCGCCTCCTTGCCCCCAGGGCCCGCCGAGCAGCACATGGAGACGGCCATCAGGCTCCTCAAGGCAGCCAGGTCCCGAGTCGTCGACGCCGGCCTCAAAATCGCCATCGAGATCCACAAGGATTTCCAGGCCTGGGAGCACCGCACCATCATCGAGGAAGCCGGCAAGGATTTCGTCGGCACCTACATGGACACCGGCAACCCCGTCTTTGTCCTTGAACACCCCATGACGACCCTCGAAACCATGGCCCCCTACATCCTCACCCTCCACCTGCGCGACTCGGTCATCTATGAACATCCGCGCGGCGTCGCCGTCCAATGGGTTCCTTTGGGCGAGGGCGTGGTCGATTTCAAGGAGATCATGGCCGCCGCCCGCCGCCTCTGCCCCGACGTGTACGTCTACATCAAACCCATCACCGGGCGCCCTCCCCAGGTCATCCCCTATCTCGAAGATTCCTACTGGAAGATCTTCCCCAAAGCCCGCGCCGCCGACCTTGCCCGCTTCCTCGCCCTCGCCCGCCGCGGCCGTCCCTATGAACGCACCATGGTCATCGAGGATCTCCCCGGCCGTCCCGTCCCCGAACCCTTCCAGGCTGCCATGCAATTCCAGCAACGTGAGCACGTCGAACGCAGCGTCGCCTATGCCCGAAAGGAACTCGGACTCGGCGTTCGCTGGCGCGGCTGACACCGGCCCAAGCAGGACTCAACCCCCTTGACCTGGCCCAGAGCAATCGCCGTTTGGCTTCTCCTGTTCGCGATCGCATTCACGAACGGGGCGTTCCGCGAACTCGTCATCAGGCGGTTTCTGGATGAACTCCCCGCCCACCAGGCCTCCTGCGCCACTGGTATCTCATTGATTCTAATAGCCGTTGTCCTTGCCGGCAAGAAACGCCCGTTCACATCCCACAGCCAGGCCTGGCAGATTGGATTCGTTTGGTTGTGGCTGACCGTCACCTGGGAGTTCGGCTTCTTTCACTTCGTGATGGGCCGCCCATGGCCGGAATTGCTGCATAATTATGCCATCTGGGACGGCCGGTTCTGGCCGCTCGTGCTCGCCGCAATCCTCTGCGCGCCCGCTTTGTCGCGGACGGTGAACCGGCTCCGTCCATAAGCTACAATGAAGCAATATCCCTCGTTCAAGTAAGGAGACTTATACGTGACGCAAGTGGATGGCGGCCTCGTCGCAGTCTATCCTGGCAGTTTTGACCCGCTGACGAACGGTCACCTCGACCTCGTTCAGCGGTGCGTCCCCCTTGTCGACAAACTCGTTGTCTCCGTCCTCGGCAACGACACGAAGGCTCCTCTTTTCACCCTGGAAGAACGCGTCCAGATGTTAACGGATGTCCTCCAGGTCTTCCCGAATGTCGAGGTCGACAGCTTCAACGGCCTCCTCGTCGACTACGCCCGCAGCAAGGGAGCACGGCTCCTGCTGCGCGGCATCCGGGCCATCTCGGACTACGAATACGAACTCCAGATGGCGCTCATGAACCGGCGATTGGCGCCGGAGATCGAAACCATGTTCATGATGGCCGGTGAAGACCATTCCTTCATCAGTTCCCGGTTGGTGAAGGAGGTCATCCGGCTCGGTGGAAACATCAGTGGCCTGGTGCCTCCCTCCGTCGAAGAGATGCTTCGACGAAGGCTCCTCGCTCCAGGCGGATAGCCGCGTCACTCTCCGGGAAAACCAAAATAGACAGAATCGAGTCCCAGCAGCCTCATGCCAGCCACACCCTCACTCGCTGACCGCATCGCTCTGATCAGCGTCTCCTCCACCGCAAAGGTCTCGGCCGAAGCCGACCGCCTGCGCCGGGCCGGTGAAGACGTCGTCGATTTCGGAGTCGGTGAACCGGATTTCCCAACCCCCGACAGCATCAAACAGGCCGCCGTCCGCGCGCTCGACGCCAACTTCACGCGCTATACGGCCATGGCCGGCGTCCAGGAGCTGCGCCAAGCCGTCTGCGACCGCCATAACGCCGACTACGCGACAACCTACACGCCCGCCGAATGCGTCGTCACCGTCGGCGGCAAGCACGCCATCTTCAACATCACCCAGGCCGTGCTCAATCCCGGCGACGAGGTCATCATCCCCGTTCCTTACTGGGTCACCTACAAGGATGTGGTGAACTACGCCGGCGGCAAGTGCGTCTTTGTCGAGACCCGCGAGGAGGATGGTTTCGCCCTCACGGCCGACGAAGTGAAGCAGGCCATCACGCCGAAAACCCGCCTCATCATGATCAACTCGCCCTGCAACCCCTCGGGCGCCGTGATCGACAACGCGGAGTTCGAAAAGATCGCCTGCCTCGCCCGCGACCACGGCATCTGGCTGATGACCGACGAGTGCTACAGCCACTTCCTCTACGACTCGGTCCCCTTCTCGGCCGCCGCCGTGCCCGGCGTCAAGGAGACCACCATCGTCGCCGGGTCACTGTCGAAGACCTATGCCATGACCGGTTGGCGCATCGGCTTCGTCCTGGCCCCGGCCGCCGTATGCACGGCGATCATCAAACTCCAGTCCCATTCCACCTCGAACCCGACCTCGATCGCCCAGAAAGGCGCCATCCAGGCTCTCAACGGTCCGCAGGACTCCGTCTCGACAATGCTGGCCGAATACCACAAACGGCGCGATTACGTCGTGGCGCGCCTGCGCGCCATGCCCGGTGTCACATGCACTGAACCCCGCGGCGCCTTCTACGCCTATCCCAACATCTCGGGCGTTCTGTCGCCGGACGGCCTGCCCACCGCCATGGCCTTCGCCGAGAAACTGCTCGCCCGGAAGTATGTCGCCGTCGTCCCCGGCGAGGCCTTCGGCACCGACGCCCACGTCCGCATTTCGTATGCAGCCTCGATGGATGATCTCAAGAAAGGTATGGACCGCTTCGAAGCTTTTGTTAAGGAAAACATCAGTTAGCAGGGTTCCAGCGGCCGTCCTGCTCTTCTGTGCCGCGCTATTCTCGATCTCCTGCGCCGACGAACCCAACCGTGAACCGGCCTTGGCGGAGGCTTTCGTCGCTCCGGCGACGCTTCAAATACGAGCCGAACTCGTGGCTCGCGCGCCGCTTGTCGCGACGCTCAAGCACGGCGAGCGAGTCGAAATCCTGGGCCGCAGGCGGCGTTTCTATCGACTCCGCACTGCCTCCGGCGTGACTGGCTGGGCGGATTCATGGCAATTGCTCTCGACCGTTGGGATGGAGCATTTGCGCGAACTTGCACACCAGACAGCCGAGGCGCCGTCGCAGGGGCAAGCCACCGTTTTCGACGCCCTCAACGTCCATACCGCGCCCAACCGCCAGGCGCCAACCATCTTCCAGATCACCCCCGGCATGAAAGTCGAGGTCATCGCGCACGAGGTCGTGCCGCGGCTTCCCTACACGCCGCCGGCGCCGCTGCTGCCCGCGCTCGAGGCCGCCAAGTCCGTCACGCGGAAAACCACACGCAAGCCCGAGTATCCGCCGCCGCCGCGGCCACTACCGCCAGGACTCCCCAAAGACTGGCTCGCCCTCTCCGGCGGTCTTCCTCCTGCCCGGCTCGCCGCGCCTCCACCCGTCGCCGCATCAGTACAAATGGAGACGTGGTCGCTGGTCCGCGCCCGTGAAGGCCGCTCCGGCTGGGTGCTTGCCCGTATGCTGCTCATGGCCATCCCCGACGATGTGGCTCAACACGCCGAACGCGCCCGGATCGCCGCGTTCTTCCATGTGGGAGATACCCTGGATCGCAACGGAACCGCCCATCCTGCCTGGCTCTGGGCCGCGTCCTCGCGACAGGAAGCCGACTTCGACAGTCTCCGTCTTTTCACATGGAACACCCGCCGCCATCGCTACGAGACCTCCTATATCGAACGGAACCTCAAAGGCTTCCTGCCCATTCTGCTGGAGCGCCGCTCCGGAGACACAGCTACCGCATTCTCCGCCGTGGTCGTCGAGAA
Source organism: uncultured Bryobacteraceae bacterium (assembly GCA_947084845.1). Lineage (GTDB taxonomy): Bacteria > Acidobacteriota > Terriglobia > Bryobacterales > Bryobacteraceae > PNKE01. The sequence continues at coordinate 50,925 of CAMTUE010000010.1, forward strand.
AGACGGCTCCCTCCAGACGCGCCGCTACTCCGTCAACGCCTTCCGCGTCCGCCTTGCCTCGCGCCACGCCGCAACACTGCCCGGAAGATGGTACACGCCCGAGGAAATCAAAGGCCAACCCCCACAACTCCCGGCCTCCGACCAGCCGGCCCCGGCTTGGCGCGACCGCCTGCCCGCCTGGGTCCCCTTCCTCAGCCGCCGCCCATCGAACTGAGATCCACCCGGTCCATCGCCAGAAAATCGACCACATGCGGATGCCGGCATGACTCCAGTTCTCCCACCGGGCCAAAGTAAATCACCCTGCTCTCAAACAGAAACACTACTTTGTCAGCCACCTTCCGCATCAGATCCAGGTCGTGGGTCACCACGATCGACGTCAGGCCAAGCTGCTGCTTCAGCCGCACCATCAGCCGGCCCATCTGCTCTGACATGATCGGATCCACCATCGTCGTCGGCTCGTCGTACAAAACGCACTCCGGTTGCGCCGCCAGCGCCCGGGCGATCGCCACGCCCCGCCGGTATCCCGTCGAAAGATCGGTCGGATAGGCGTCCTCGTACTCGGCCAGATCCACTAGATCAAGCAATCCCTTGACCACTTCATCCCGGTTCGCTTCGTCGTAGTCCTCCCTCAACTCCAGCGAGAAGAGGATATTCTCCCCAACCGTCAGCGAGTCGAACAGCGCCCCGCTTTGGAAGACCATCGTGACTTTCTTGCGGATTCTGCGCAGTTCGGCCTCGTCCAGGTCGGTTATGTCCCGGTGCGCCACGATCACCCGTCCCGCGTCCGGCTTCATGAAACCCATGATGTGAGAAAGACTTACGGACTTGCCCACACCGCTGCGCCCGATCACCGCCAGCGTCTCGCCCGGAGCGCAGTGAAAACTACAGTCGACTAAAACAGGGTAGTCGAACGTCTTATAGACGTGGCGGAACTCAATGTAATACGGATACTGGTCCTTCATCCTTCGTCTTTCACTGCCGCCCAGTCGCTGGGCGTATTGATGTTACGCAACTGGTCCGCCCATCCCGCCCTCCAAGCCAAACCATTGACTCTGTTCAACAGGACCGTCGCCTTGAACGCGCCCTCCAGAAGCATGCTCTGCGCCTCAGGGAGGCAGTCTTCATGATAGACCGCGCAAAGCGGCTCCCAGGCGCCGTCGCTGCAACAGGCATAAACCGCGCGGCTTCCCGATTGTTCGGCCGTATGCAACAGTTCCCGCAACCATTCCGCCCGCACCCCTGCCATGTCGCAGGCCACCACCAGCGACCATTCGGCCCCGCCCTGCCGCAGCGCCGCTTCGATTCCACTCAACGGCCCGCTGCCTTCATAGGCCTCGCTAAGAACCGGATAACCCAAATGAATGTACTTTTCGCCCCCGCCCACCAGACTGACCCGGCCCGCCGCCTCCTCCACCCGCGCCGCCACCCAGGCAGCCAGCGCCATGCCCCGGTAGCTCAGCAGTGCCTTGTCACGTCCCATTCTGCGGCTGGCGCCCCCGCTCAAGACGAACCCTGCCCGTCGCATGAGACAATCTTATCAGTAGGCAAACCCTTTCCCTCAGTGCATTTACCGATGAAAAAAGCTGGACGCTGCCCGTATAATGGAAAAAACATGGCACGGGCGATTTGTTTCATCTTCGCCGGCCTCGCCGCTTCCTCCATGGCGGCTCCGGCGGAGTCTCGCCTGCAAGTCCGCAGCGTGGTTCGCGCCGATGCGCGCTCCGGCCGTCTCATCCGGACCTCGATCGTCAAACGCACTCCCGCCGCCGCCGTGCTCCCTCCTTCCCCGTCCCTGAATCAACCCGCCCTCCAATCCGGCGGCGCGCCCGTCCAGCCGGCTTCGCCGCCGGTCACCGACGTCGGCGCTCTTGTCAATCAGGCCGCGGCGGCCCACGGCGTCGAAGCGGCGCTCGTCCACTCTGTCATCTCGGTGGAATCGGGATTCAACCCGCTCGCCGTCTCGCCGAAGGGCGCCCAGGGTCTGATGCAGTTGATCCCGGCCACTGCCAGGCGGTTCGGCGTCACCGACAGTTTCGACGCCCGTCAGAATATCGAGGCGGGCGTGAAGTACCTGCGCTACCTCCAGGAGATGTTCAAGGACGACCGTCTCGCGTTGGCCGCATACAACGCCGGGGAAGGCGCGGTGGCGAAGTACCGCGGCATTCCTCCTTACCGGGAAACCGAGCAATACGTCGAGAAAGTGGGACGCAAGCTCAGCGTCGTTCGGCGCGCCGCTCCCAGCGCGGAGTCGACTGCCTCCAGTGTCCCGGAACCCGCCGCTGCGGCCGACCCTGCCCCCGGGCAGGTTCCGTTTCGAGCCCTGGAATCGTTCACGGATGAATCCGGCCTGATCCACTTCGTCACCAGAGACGTGGCCGCCAGAAAGACCCTCCCGCGCCTATGAACATTAAGGCACGCCTGACGAGTCTGATCCCGGTCCTGGCGTGCCTGGCCACGGCGAATTCTCTTTGTGCCGAGGCCTCGGCTGCCCCGGTTGCCCTCACCTCCGTCCGCGTCTGGTCCGTCGGCCCCGTCACCCGCATCGCCATCCAACTCACCGGGGACGTCACGTTCAAGCGGGACCAGATCCTCCAGCCTCCGCGGCTGTTCCTGGACCTCCACGGCTGCGCGATCAAACTCGAACCGGGCTATTCGCGGGTGATGAACGTCGATGATCCGCTCGTCGAGCGCATTCGGATTGCCCTCAACCAGTCCACGGTTGCCAGAGTCGTCTTTGATCTGAAGCAACAGGTGGATTTCGAGATCAGCCAGCTTGCCAACCCCTACCGCCTGGTGATCGAACTTCGCGCCAAGGGCTCCGGATCAAGGCCCTCGCCATCAGACTCAGGCCGGATCATCACTGAGAACATCGACAAAACGCAGCCGCCTTCCTCCAGTCAGCCTCCTGCCAGCGATCCCGCCCCACAACCAGTTCGTGAGCCGGCACGGACGGCGATTGCCGCTCGAAAGCCGGTCAACCCGCCGCCTCCAGTTTCAGTAGCCGCCCGCACCGCCGAACCCGAGGTTCGACCCGCGCCCGTCGAAACGGCCAATACCAACCCTCAACCGAACGAACTCACCCCGCCCCCGGTCCGCGTCTCCACTCCGCCCGTCCAGGCGGCGCCTTCGAATGAATCGGCGCGTCCGTTCGAGTTGAGCGCCGCGCCAAAGCCCGCCGACCTCGGCCGTGGCGGACGCACCTCCCTGACCCGCGCCCTCGGCCTGAAACTCAACCGCGTCGTCATCGATCCCGGTCACGGCGGCAACGACCACGGCACCACCGGCCCCGGCGGCGTCGTCGAGAAGGAACTGGTCCTTGACCTCGCCAAACGCCTCGGCGCTCTAATTGTCCAGCGCCTCGGCGCCGAAGTCGTCTTCACCCGCGACTCCGACGTCTACATCCCGCTCGAGGAACGCACCGCCATCGCCAACCGCCATCGCGCCGACCTGTTCCTCTCCATTCACGTCAACTCATCTCCGCTCCGCGCCGTTTCCGGCCCGGAGGTCTTTTACCTCAACTTCACCGACTCGAAGGCCGACCTCGAAGTCGCCGCCAGGGAAAACGCCGGCCACGGCAAGTCCATCTTCGAGCTCAGTGAACTGCTTCAGAAGATCGCGCTCAAGGACAAGATAGATGAATCCAGGGAGTTCGCCCGCCGCGTCCAGCGCTCGCTCTACGGCCTCAACTCCCCCTCCGCCACCGCCAGGAACCGGGGCGTGAAGAAGGCTCCCTTCGTCGTTCTCATTGGGGCGTCGATGCCGTCGATCCTCGCCGAAGTCGGCTTTGTCACCAATGCCAGGGAAGAGGCGCTTCTGAAGCGCTCCGAGCATCGCGACCGGCTCGCCGAAGCTCTCTATCAGGGCGTGGCCGACTACGCCTCGACTCTCAGTAAGGTGACTGTCGCGCGAGAAAAGTCCCCTGCCGCCGGGACCCCCTGAAACGGTGGCTGGCGAATCGGCCTGGTGCTTTGACCGCAGGATCAGGTTCTACTGGACGCCCGCTTGCGGACGCGCGCGGCTCCGATCAGAGCCACGACCGTAAGACATCTGAGTTGTTCTGTCAAGCAGGATTTTGCTCTGCCTTCAAGAATCCTGCCACGGATTTCCACTGGATTTTCAACCCGTCTGGTTGAAGTACGGAACGCGGGGCCGCTCGACGCGCTTGGCTTGCCAGGTAGCGCGCTTCCTCGTAGGGCGTCCGGTCTTGCCAGCACTTGTGCAGGATCCGCAGCCATTTGAAGGCCAGCGCCCGGA
>CAMTUE010000011.1:0-60525 GCA_947084845.1 uncultured Bryobacteraceae bacterium
GCCGGACCATCTACAGTGCTAACGCCGATGGGCGGCGATTGCAAGGGCGGCGAAGGATGATTTCCACAGATGAACGCCGGCGGCGGCTGTGGAAAACTCGCTTCGCTCAAAACACGCCCATACCAGCTATAAGGCTGTCCCCTTCGCTCTTCGCCTTCGCAAGGTCCCCTGGGTGGGGCAGGTGGGTGGGGCTTCTCCCGGTACGCGTGAGAGAGAGAAGTGATTCGTATATGTATAGGGAGAAGTGCCCCACCCACCCGACGCTACTGAACCTGCAGAATCCCGGCGGCGTGTGGTCTACCGGAAGTTTTCGATCAACATCAGATCGGCGCCATTGACGCCGCTCCTCGCAAACAGTATCGACTTCCGGTCCGGGGACACGGTCAGTCCGTTGACCAAGAAGCCATCGACTGTTGTGACCAAGCGGCTGGCGCCACTGGAAAACTGATGGAAGAGAAGCGGGGTCTGTTCGCGTTCGCGTTGGCCGCAGTAGTAGATTCCGTCCTCGAAGACCACGAAGTCCCTGCATCTGCCGGTGTAGTCGAGGACCTTTCGTTCGGGGCCCCCGTTCACGGGTCTGGCGAATAAAGGAGTGCCATACGGCCCCCTTGTGTAGAAGAGGGTCTTGCCGTCGGTCGATTCCAGCGCGAAGGATCCTCCATTCTCGGTTACCTGCTCGACATGCCCGCCGGCGGAGGGTACTTTCCAAATTTCGTTGCGGCCCGTGCGATCGGAGAAGAAGTAGATCCACTTGCCGTCGCGAGACCAACTCGGGACGCCATTTTCGTGTAATCCCAGATCGAGACGGCGCGGGTGCCCGCCGGTGGCATCGATGACGAAGATATCCTGGTACCCATCTGGCCGCAGAGAATCGAATGCGATCCATCGGCCATCCGGAGACCATTTGGGTGAACCTTCGCTTCGTCCGAGTTGGTGCACAAGCTGAACTGGGTTCGATCCATCCGCTTCCGCCACCCAAATGTTAAATTCTTCGCCGGAACGGCTCGTGCCAAACGCAATCCGCTTCCCATCCGGAGAGAATTGCGGGTTCCCCTCATGCAAGGTGGATGTGATCAAGGGTGCCTGTGACCCGCCAATTTGACATCTCCAGATGTCGTAGTTCTTGACGAACCTGGCGAACGCCAGGCGGTTGCTGATTCGCGAGACAGTCGGGTCCGAGGCGTAGACGCCGGCGATGTCCAATCGCTGCGGGGCACTCGCCCCATCAGCCTTGACTCGCCACAAATAGTGCAACAGGCCCCAACTGAACGATCCACTGTAGACAAGCGAGTCTCCTGCCCATGCAATACCCATCATAGAGATCTGTTGTTGGGTGATCCGGCGCGGCTGTCCCTGGGGAGCATACGCGGAATCCAGTTCCATTATGTACAAGTCACACGAAAAGGTCCTGGTGCAGCCGGCATAGGCCAAGCGCCGCCCATCCGGGGAGATGACAGGATAGCTGTCATAGGCCGGCGGCTTGGGAAAAGTGACGCGCCGGGGGGCGCCGCCATCGACAGGGAGCAGATAAACGCCCGCGGAATCGCCACTGAATTTCGCGAAGGTCAGCCATTTCCCATCCGGCGACCACGAGAGTGGATATCCGCCCGCGTCCGGAACATCCGCTACTTTTTGTTCGTCGCCCCCTATCGGCGATATCAAGTGGACGGCCGGAATCCGGCCAGTCGCAAATCGCAGGAAGGCGATCCGCTTGCCGTCTGGAGACCAGGATGGACCCACATCGGACGCCGGATCGGTCGTCAAACGCAGAGGGTTCTCTGATCCCACCAGTTTGACGTAGATATCCGCGTTGTCGCTGGCCGGACCACTCCAGACAAAGGCGACCTTGCTCCCGTCTGACGAGAGAGCAGGCTGACTCTCGAAACCCGGATACGACGTCAGCACTTTCACTCTTGGCGCTGGCGACGGAACGACGCTGCGTTGCCAGAGCAGCCAGCCACCAACCGCCGCCAACGGAAGGACGGCCATCGCGGCCAACCACCAGCGGGGTCGAGTTTTCCTCGGGATGAGCGGTTCTGCTGGTGGGGAGACGCGTTCTCCGCCATCCACCGGCGCGATGAAACGGTAGCCCCGTTTTGGCAGTGTCTGAACGAATCGCGGGTTCTCGGCCGTATCCCCTAGAGCCTCCCGCAACTTGTTCACCGACCGGCTCAGCCCTACTTCATAGTCAACGAACGTGTCGTCAGGCCATACCCTCTTGTGAAGTTCTTCCCTCGAGACAAGCTCTCCCGGCCTTTCGATCAGGGCGAGAAGCACCAGGAACGGCTGGTCCTGTAGTTTGACCAGCACCCCGTTGCGCCGTAACTCCCGGGACCGGGTGTCCAGTTCAAACACGCCGAAGCGGATTTGCCCATTGTTCGCGTCAATGACCACGGTTTAGTATACATCCGCGCCGATTCACCCTCACCAGAATCAAGTTCACCCTCGACTTCTAATTCAATCCTCAATTCCCTACGGAGTAGAAGTCCATCCAAGTATTTATAAACAGGCAACTTAGTAGGAGACACGGACAGCAAGCCAGCACAGAGACTGAGTAGCCGCTGAACATGGTTCGCTGACCCGCGCCGGCGCAGTATCGCCGAATGAACTCGGCAACACTCGTCGCAATGTTCTCGGTGATCAGCCTGGCGAACGCCGGGACGATGCCAAGCGGAGCATCTACCCAAGAAACAGGAAAGTCCGAGGCGGTCAGCATCAGACTCCTCACATATGACTTCGTTTCTCTGCAGAGAGGGACGACAGATTCACTACGGAAGGACCTGGAAAAAATCATGGCGGCGACCGGGATCCAGGTCGAATGGGTGGACTGCGGTCGAGGCGGTAGTGAATTCGGCGAGGACCGGTGCAGCCACGCGCAGCCGGGGGACATCTTCCTGCGGATTATCCGCGGTGAAGGCGTTCAGGGATCAGCGGTGCACGCGGACTATCTGGGGCTGGCCGAGCGCGGTTGGGGTGGGCGGGGCAGGATCACGGTGATGACGAAGAATGTCGAGGAGTTGAGGAGGGGGAGTCAATGGCAGACAGCTGAACTGCTTGCCCACGCAACGGCACATGAGATCGGGCACATTCTGGGCCTCGATCATACGGACTCGGGAGTGATGAGGGCCGATTGGAGCGGGCGCCTCATTAAACAGATGTCGCACAGCGCCCTGGTCTTCTCGGGGAGCGAGGCGGAACGGATGCGCGATGCGACAAGACTCCGGACAGCCAGCGTCGTCGTCCAGGCCAAGTAGGACCTCATCGGTCAGCGAACACCAGCAAGTGGTGCTGGCCCCCTCGTTCTGGCAATCCCGTCCAGGGCCGCCGGCATCCACTTAACCATGCCGTCCCCTGCTGAATCCCATTCGCAAGGTCCCCAGGGGGACTGGGTGGGTGGGGCTTCCATCGGTACGCGTGAGAGAAGAGAAGACCTATTCGTATATGTATAGGGGAGAAGTGCCCCACCCACCCAGCCCACCCAGTTCATTCTCCTGGCCCGCATCGCCCATCTATTCCGGCACGACCGACGGCAGACTCTTCCGCACCAGCACCCCAATCCTCTTCCGCACCGCCTCCCGTGACATCTCCGGCTGCTTCATCAACTCTTCCACCAGCAGAGGGCCGACCAGCTCCTTCATCTTCCTCCAGGTGTCCCACCGGTCATTGAAGCCATCAAACTCCACCTCCCCCTCCCGCTCCAGCTCCTTGAGAACCTGATCCACATGGGAGATGGCCATCCTCACTGTGGATTCAGCCGCTGAACGTTTGCTGGCCGCTTCCATCTTCTTCTCTTCCTCCGCCGCCCGACGCCGCTCACTCTCCTCCCGCTTCTCCACCAGTGCCATCGCCCCCGCCACCACCTTGTCCCGCTCCTCCTGCAACCTGGTCTGGGCCGTCCCCACGGGCAGCTTCTCCAGCGCCGCAGCCAGGCTCCGCCATGCCGCCTCTTTCTCCGCCTGGTTCGCCCGCGGCATCATTCCATACAGTCCTTGGAGCAGTGACTGACAGGCTCGATATTGCTGATAGCGTTTCAGGACCGGCTCCACTGCCAGCCTGGCCGCAGCCCCTTTCAACTCCTCGCCGGAATCCACGGGCAACAGGTCAACAGCTTCCGTCATCAAGGTGAGCGCTGCGCCCTTCTCAACGGCGAATTCTCTCCCGTGCTGGATGTCGTAGGGCAAGCTTCTCATCAGACGGTCAATGATGTCGAGGGATTGCTGACGGTACTTGGCGATGCGCATGGCCCTATCGATGATGGCCTGGAGTAGACCCTGAACGGTCGTGTCCGTTGGGAGGGGGTTGAGGCCGGACAACTGCGCCCGGAGCTGTTGGTGGACATCCAGGCGCACCTGGGGGGTGGCGTTATAGGGCAGGCTGCGGAGGGCATACTCCTCCCACCGCTGTAACCAGGCTGCCCTTGCCCTTTCGGCGTCGAGGGCTTCCGGTTCCACGACCTGCGGCACACTTTCGCCTCCTGGTACATGATGAACGGCGGCGACCTGTACGAACTGGCGAAGATCCTTGGTCACTCAAACATCAAGATGACCGAGCGCTACGCCAAGTTGGCCAAACACCACATAGCCAGGACCGGTGACACGGCTCGGGCGATGTGGAAGTTGATGGAGCGGAAGGTAGGATGAACGGTGGTCTTCGGCGCGGCTTGTACCAAATATGTACTACGCGCTGATTGGAAGGTTGGCTGGCTGCCCGTAAGTTGTTGAAAAAATGGTGGCCAGGGACGGACTTGAACCGCCGACGCCGGCCTTTTCAGGGCCGCGCTCTACCAACTGAGCTACCTGGCCATCAGCTGTTTTCTTAGTTTAGCAAACTGATCCGGGGTTGCGCTATTTCGATGCCACTTCATACCACGGTGTCTCTGCGTCCAAACGAATCAGGAAGCCGGTCGGCGTCCTGCCGGCCGCCACTCCCTTGCCCCGCGCGCCCGTCATATCGAGCGGAAAGACGGTCAGGCTCGTGGCCGTACTGCGCAACGTCAGCGTGGCGTCGTTGCGCTCCATCAACGGCACGGTCTGTGGAATCGAATAGGGACCGGACGGCTTACCCGAGCCTGGTTCGGGCGCGAGCGTCCACCAATCGGCCGTTCCCGGATAGTGGATGAAGTCCGTCGTGCCGCGCGTCGCCCCGGGATTGGTGATCAGTATCCGCTCCGACGCCGCCAGCGGCTTGCCGTCGAGAGACGTCGCCAGAAAGGCGATGAAACCGCGGCCCGTCTTGTCGAGTTTGTATTCGAACGGTCCCGCCTGAACGGGTTCGTATCCGGCAAACCCAAAGACGCCCGCCGCCTTGCCGGCGCTGATGAGGAACAGTTGGCGCTTGCCGTCGTATGCAAGCTCGCCTGTGTCGGCGCGGTAGGGCGGCAACGGCGCGTCGATCTTCATCGGCTCCGTGGCCGACGTGTCGATCGACACGCGGTGCTGGAATGCGACGTTCGGGTTCACGCCATTGGCCTCGAAAAACCTGGCCAGGTTGAACTGCTGGCGCTCCGCCGTCGCCTTCATCCGCATCGCTTTCGGCATGGCGATCTTCAACTCGCGCCGCGCCGCCTCTATTGCGCCAGTGCGGTACATCCAGCCGGTCTGGGCGAATGCGGCCAACTTCGTCACATCGCCATTCAGGTTGAACCCCGAAGGGCCTTTACGGTCCCAATCGCGCCCGTGCTCGTAGGCGAAGTGCATCAACCCGTCCCAATCCTGGAGCGCGGCGAAGGCGGCGAATGTGGGATCGAGTTCCGCGCCCTGACGGTTGGGAAAGGCCTGGTTGAACTCGCTCACCGTAAACGGCTTGCCTGCCTGGCGCGCGAAGGCCTTGTGCAAATAAACAAGGTAACCCGAGGAGGCGCCGGACGAATCGCGGATGCGCCAATCGCGGCCATCCCATCGCTGGTTGGGGAAGTTGTAGTGGTCGATGTAGAAGTGATCGTCGTGGTAGTCCAAACCGTCATGTGAATCAAACGTCAGCGGTCCGCCGAATTCAACCTGAGTGCCGGCGATCGGCACCGTCTTGCTCGCGGTTGTTCGGACTACGTCGCGCATCCTGTTCAAATAGGCGCGGTCGCGATCAATCAGGAACTCGACCAGCAGTTCCTCGGTCTCCGGCCGGCCTTTCAGAAACACCGACTTCTGCCGGTCGAATTCGGTCTTGTACTCGCCCACGACGAACTTTTCAATCTGCCGCGCCTGGTGCGAGAACAGCAGCGAAGCCTCGTTGGCGATCTCGACCATCGCCAGTACGGGGTCGTTCTTCAAGCGAAGGCCCTCGATCAGCCTCTTCGTGAATACGGCCTGCAAGTCCACCATCCGCGGGTAAAAAATATGAAGCGGTTTCGAATGCGTCGGCAGCGGCGAGGGTCCGGGGACTTTGTCCACGTCGGGCCTGAACAGGTAGCCGACATGCAGGTTCAGATTGACGTAAATACCCTCCGCCTTCAGCGCGTTCATGAACCCGCGCAGCCGCGCCATGGCGATCGGATTGAACGTCGGGTACGGACCCGTTGTCAGTATCGAGCGGCAGACGGCCGGGTCCGAGTCCGGCGACGTGTCCATGTGATGCAGCCTGACGAGATTGACGCCGAGCCGGCGCAGCCGTTTGGCGATACGTGGCGCGTCCTTGGGCTCGGGGAAGTTCGCGCCGAAAGCGAAGTTGACGCCCCAGAATCGGACACGTTCACCCCTGGCGTTGACGAATTGGCCGCCCTTCACAGTGATTCGATCAGCCGCGGTCAGTGGACGATTCAAGTGCGAAAAATCAACCGCGCCGGTCAAGCCGTCCTGATCGATTGAAAAGGGGAACCATCGCCCCTGCTCCTGAGCGTTGGCGGCGCATCCCGCCAGTAACATGAGTACAAATACGAAACCGCGCATGGCAACACTATATCGCCATGCGCGGCTGGATTTGAAACCGGTCAGATCTTCACGGAATGGAGAGCCTCGCCGGTGGCCTTCTCCACCTCGGCGTGCAGCGAGTTGCCGTGCGAGTCCATGGTTACGATGGCGGCGAAATCATGCACCTTCAAGTGCCACATGGCTTCAGGGATGCCGAATTCGATCAGGTGAACATCCAGGACCTTCTGGACCGTGCGCGCATAGACCTGCGCCGCGCCGCCGATGGCGTGAAGGTAAACCCCGCCGACCTCCTTCAGCCCGGCCAGCGTCTTCGGGCCCATGCCGCCCTTGCCGATCACGGCCTTGATGCCGTAGCGGCGCATCACTTCGGCCTGGTAAGGCTCCTCGCGGATCGACGTCGTCGGGCCGGCCGCCTTCACCTTCCACTCTTCGCCTTCCTTCAACATCACCGGTCCGCAGTGATAGATGATCGCGCCCGTCAGGTCAACCGGCGGCGCATGTTTCATAAGATGGGCGTGCACGGCGTCGCGGCCCGTATACATCTCGCCGCGGATCAGCACAACGTCGCCGACTTTCAACGCCCGCATCTGCTCTTCCGTGACAGGCGGTTCGAGAATGATCTCGCGGCCCGTGAGCGGCAGGCCTTCGATCTTCGCCATCTTCCCGACAGTCTCCTCCGGGTCGCGGTAGAGCCATTTCGTGATCGCGCCGCTGTTCGGTTCGAGCCTCACGCCAAGCCGCCGGAACGCCCAGCAGTCATAAGCCACCGAGACAAAAAAGCTGGCAGGCAGGCGGTTGGCGGCGGCGACCTTGCAGCCGATCAGCGCTGACTTGCCGCCGAAACCCATCGGGCCGATACCGAGTTTGTTGGCCTCTTCCATCACCTCTGCTTCGAGCGCCGCCAGCACAGGATTCGGATTCTCGTCGTCGAGCAGCCGGAACAGTTGCATCTTGGCCACCGCATACCCATGGCCGCGGTCGCTGCCGATGCAGACGCCCAGCGCGCCGGGGGCGCAGCCCTGTCCCTGCGCCTGCCAGACGGCGTGGAGGAGGCATTTCTTCACGCCATCGAGGTCGCGTCCCGCCTTGCCCAGATGTTCGAGTTCGCAGGGCAGGGAATACTGAATGTTCTTGTTCTCGCAACCCCCGCCCTTGAGCACGAGCTTCACTTCGATCTCGTTCTCTTCCCACTGCTCGAAGTGAATGACGGGCGTTTCGGGACCCAGATTGTTACCCGAATTCTCGCCCGTGATCGAATCCACCGAGTTGGGCCGCAACTTGCCGCGGCGGGTCGCTTCGGCCACCGCATGGCGGATGCTGGCGGCGATCTTGATCTGGTTCACGCCAACCGGCGTGTGCACGATGAAGGTCGGCATGCCCGTGTCCTGGCAGATGGGCGCTTCATCGTCGTGGGCCATGTCCACATTCAGCGCGATGATGTTGAATGCCTGTTCCGGACGCGAATTGGCGTCCTCGCGAGCTTGGGCGATGCCCATGGCGTCGCGCACGTCGGGTGGCAGATTCGTCGAGGTCTGTGTGATGAGTTCAAGCAGGCTGGCGGCAAGAAATTCCATGATGAGGATCTCCTATATGAATCCTCTCTCATGGTAACTCGGGGCATCGGCGGCAGCGGCGTGGCCGGCGAGCCGCGTCCGTAAGGGCGCGGTATTCTGTCTGCGCTGCCCCGCTACCCGCGTCTGTGCTGGATGTGCAATTCCTTGAGTTGAGCGTCGGAAACCGGCGACGGTGCGTCGCACATCAAATCGCTGCCGCGCGCCGTCTTCGGGAACGGGATGACGTCGCGGATCGACGATTCGCCCGCCAGGATCATCACCAACCGGTCCAGCCCAAGCGCGATACCGCCATGCGGCGGAGCGCCGTAGGTCAGCGCTTCCAGCAGGAATCCGAAGCGGTTCGTCGCCTCTTCCTCGCTGAACCCAAGGGCCTTGAAAACCAGCGACTGCACATCCTGCCGGTGGATACGGATCGAGCCAGAGCCTAGTTCGACGCCGTTCAACACGATGTCGTAGCTGCGCGCCCGGCAACGCGCCGGGTTGCCTTCCAGCTTGTCCAGATCCTCGTCGTTGGGCGACGTGAACGGATGATGCGCCGACACCCAGCGGTTGTCTTCCTCGTCCCATTCAAACATTGGGAAATCGAGAACCCAAAGGAACTTGAACACTTTCGGATCAAGCAATCCATGGCGGTCGTTGAACTTCTGCGCGGCCTGTAACCGGAGCTGCCCGCAGGCCTTGAAAACCGTCTCTTCGGGGCGCTGGCCTTCGGGCTTGCCCGGCCAGCCGGCCACAAGCAGCAGGTCGTTTTCGCCTACGCCGGTGCGTTCGCGCACCTTGACCATCGCCTCCTGGAAATCGCGTTCGAGACGCTTCGGATCGTCATAGACGCGCAGTCCGCGCTCGTGTCCGAAGTCCTTCAATTCGTCGCGCTCCTTGCGGCTCACCGGACCCGTGTTGGGAATCACGATCGCCACCAGCGGCAGGCCCGCATGGGTCAGCAGCGCCTCGGCGGGAAAGAGATCTTCGACCGGCCAGAATCGCGGCAACCGCATATCCGGCTTGTCGATGCCATAACCGCTCATCGCCTCGGCATAGCTCATGCGCGGGAACGGACCCTTCACTTCATAGCCCGCCACGGCGCAGATGCGCTCGATCAGCGGTTCGATCACCTCAAAGATCTGCGCCTCCTGAGGAAACGACATTTCGAGATCGATCTGCGTGAATTCCGGCTGGCGGTCGGCGCGCAGCGCTTCGTCGCGGAAGCAGCGCACGATCTGGAAATAACGGTCGTAGCCGCTCACCATCAGTAACTGTTTGAACAACTGCGGCGACTGCGGCAACGCATAGAAATTGCCCGGCTGGATGCGCGACGGGACCAGGAAATCGCGCGCGCCTTCTGGCGTCGACTTGGTCATGAACGGCGTTTCGATTTCGAGAAAACCCTGGCCGTAAAGCGCCTGCCGGACCTCCAGCGAGATCTTCGACCGCAGGATCAGGTTGCGCTGCATATGCGGGCGGCGCAGGTCGACATAGCGGTACTTCAGGCGAACATCCTCGCTGACGTCGACATGCTCTTCCATCGGGAACGGCGGCGTTTCGCTGGTGTTCAGCAGCCAGATCTTCTCGGCGACAATCTCGACCTCGCCTGTCGGGATGCTCGGATTGATGGTCTCGGCCGAGCGCCTTTCGACCATGCCTTCAATTGCCACGACGTACTCGGAACGCAGTTCCTCGGCCTTGGCATGGATCGCCGCGTCGCCGTCGGCGCGAAAAACTGCCTGAGTGACGCCGGCCCGGTCGCGCAGGTGAATAAAGATCACCCCGCCCAGGTCCCGGCGGCGATGAACCCAACCCATCAAAACCACGCGCTTGCCTTCATCGGATGCGCGCAACGACCCGCAGTCATGCGTTCGGCGCAGGTCTCCCAGAAAATCGAGTACTACGTTTTGGCCCATCGTTAAACCTTTTCTCGCCCGCTCCCCGGCGCCTTCCAAGTGCACAAATGCGCAGGCCGGGAGCCGTGGGGAATCTCTGATTGTACCCCGTTCCCGGCTACCCGCCACGGACCACGGATGCAATCTGATCGCGCGTCACGCTCTGCTGCTCGCCCGAGGCCATCGCCTTCAGCGAATACTCGCCGCGGGCCAGTTCGTCGTCGCCCAGAATCAGCGTCCACCGGGCGGAGGTCTTGTTGGCCGTTTCGAGCGCCCGCTTCAGCTTCTTGTCGGACGAAACCTCGACCACCAACCCGCCGCGCCGCAGCTCCCGGGCCAGCACCGCGGCGTGTTTCTGCGCCGCCTCGCCCATCGGTGCGACGAACAGATCCGGCCCGGCGGCGGCTCTGTCCGGCTGGGCCTCCTCGATGGTCATCACCAGCCGGTCCTCGCCGATCGAAAAACCGATGCCGGGGGCAGGGACGCGCGAGCCGAGCGATTCGGCCAGGCCGTCGTAACGGCCTCCGCCGCAAACCGCGCTCTGCGCGCCCAACGCCCCATGCACGAATTCGAAGGTCGTCTTCGTGTAATAATCCAACCCGCGAACCAGCCGCGGCTTCACTTCGAATTCGATGCCGCGGGCGGCGAGCAGGTCCTTCACCGTCTCGAAATGAGTCGAGCATTCCGCGCACAGGTGGTCGAGGATCGATGGCAGTGAGTCGATGACCGGCTGATCTTCTGGAATCTTGCAGTCGAGCACGCGCAAGGCGTTGGTGTCCGCTCTGCGCTGGCAGTCGCCGCACATGCCGCCTTTGACGTCCTGCAACCGCTCCTTTAATGTCTCGATGAAGCCGGGGCGGCACTTCGGGCAACCGACTGAGTTCACCAGCAGCTTCGCGCCCTCGACGCCGCAGCGGCCCAGGATCTCGACAACAAGTTCGATCACCTCGGCGTCAATCGACGGCGCTTCCGACCCGATGCACTCCGCGCCGATCTGGAAGAACTGCCGGTAGCGTCCCTTCTGCGGCCGCTCGCGCCGGAACATCGCCCCCATGTAGTAGAGCTTCTTGACGCCCACCCACTGGTCCAGGCGGTGTTCGATGTAGCTGCGGATCACCGAAGCGGTATTCTCCGGACGCAGAGTGATGGACGTGCCGTCGCGGTCCTCCCACGTGTACATCTCTTTCGAGACGATGTCGGTCTCCTCGCCCACGCCTCGGGCGAACAGGACCGTCTCCTCGAACAGAGGGGTGCGGATCTCCTGATAGTTGAAGGTGCGGAAGACCTCGCGGGCGGCTGCCTCGACGCTGTTCCAGACCGCCGACGATGGCGGCAGAATGTCTCTGGTTCCCCGGATGGCTTTGATCAAACTGGTTCGTCCTTAAAGTCCTGGCGGTAGCGGATGTAGCGTTGTGCGTTCTCGGCGAAGCGCGCCTTCTCTTCCGGCGTCACCTGGCGCCGGACCTTGGCCGGAGTGCCCATGACGAGCGAATTCGGCGGCACTTCCATGCCTTCGGGCACCAGCGATCCGGCGGCGACGATCGAGCCTTTGCCGATGACCGCCCCGTTCAGGACGATTGCGCCGATGCCGATCAGGCAGTCGTCCTCGACCACGCAGCCATGCAGGCAGGCCATGTGGCCGACGGTGACGCGGTCGCCGACGATGACGGGGTAACGGTCGAGTTCGCCGTGGAGAACCGAGTTGTCCTGGATGTTCGAGTCGTCGCCGACGACGATCTTATTGACGTCGCCGCGCAGCACGGTGCAGGGCCAGACGCTGGCTCGTTCGCCGAGCGTGACGTCGCCGATCACCTGGGCGGCCTGGTCGACGTAAGCGGATTGTGGGATGCGCGGGTAAACGCCGCGATAGGGTCGAATCATAGTGGTTGGTCCGGAAACCCTTATTTTACCAGCGATGGGACGATACAATCTGAGTATGCGCGTCCTCGCAGCTCTTCTTCTTACCATCTCCTCGTTTACGAGCTTCGCCGCGGCGAAGGAGCCCTTCACAGTCCAGGCCATGTTTGGACTGAAACGAATCGCCGAGCCGAACCTATCGCCCGATGGGCAGCACGTTGCCTTCACCGTCTCGATTGTCGATGTCGAGGCCAACTCGAGCCAGCGCCACATCTACGTGACTCCTGCGTCGGGCGGCACGCCGAAGGCCATCGCGACCGAGGGGCGCAATTCGCACCCGCGTTTCTCTCCGGATTCGAAATCCATCGCCTTTCTATCGACGCGGTCCGGCCTGTCGCAGATCTGGCTGATGCGAACGGACGGGACGGGGGCGAACCAGTTGACCAAGCTTTCGACCGGCGTCGAGGAGTTCGAATGGAGCCCGGATGGCAAGTTCGTCATCGCCGTTTCGGCTGTCTTTCCGGACTGCACCGACGACGCCTGCAACGCCGGCAAGATCGAGGAAGAGAAGAACAGCAAGGTGAAGGCGCGGATCTACACCGGGCTGCTCTACCGCCATTGGAGCGAATGGAAGACTCCGCGCAGGAAGCACCTGTTCGTCGTCGCGCTCGACGGCGCCACGCCGCGCGACCTGACGCCGGGCTTGAAATACGACGTTCCGCCGTTCTCGGTTGGCGGCGGCGGGGAATACAGCGTCTCGCCGGACGGCAAGGAGGTCTGCTACGCGGCCAACCTCGATGTTGACCAGGCGCTTTCGACGAACTCGGAGATCTATACAATCCCGGTTGAAGGCGGCGAGGCGAAAAAGGTCTCGACCAGCCCAGGGGCCGACACCGCGCCGCAGTATTCGCCCGACGGCAAGTACATCGCCTGGCGGATGCAGGTGCGGGCCGGGTATGAGAGCGACCGCTGGCGGCTGGTCATCCTGAACCGTGAGACCGGTCTCATCGACACGTTGACCGAGAACCTCGACCGGCATGTCGAAAGCTTCACCTGGCATCCCGACTCGAAGCGCATCGCCTTCACGATGGGCGACCGCGGCCGGCAGACGGCGCACCTGATTCCGATCACGGGCGGTGGGACGCGCGCGGTGGTGCAGGGTGCCTCGACGGTCAGCGATCTCCAATTCTCAAGCGATGGCAAAACGCTGGTCTATTCCGAACAGACCGCGTCGTCGCCAACCGAGATATACAGGGCGTCGTCAACGGGCGGGGCGCCGGTGGCGCTGGCGAAGCTCAACACCGAGTTCCTGGCGAACCACGATCTGCGGCGGCTGGAGGAGTTCACAGTGCCGGGCGCGGAATCGACGCCGGTCCATTCGTTCATGTTGAAGCCGCCGGGGTTCGACCCGCAGAAGAAGTATCCGGTCCTGTTCCTGATCCATGGCGGGCCGCAGGGCGCCTGGGGCGAGAGCTTCACGTATCGCTGGAATCCGCAGGTGTTTGCCGCGGCCGGATTTGTTGTCGTCATGCCAAATCCAAGAGGGTCAACTGGATACGGGACAAAATTCACGGATGAGATCAGCGGCGATTGGGGCGGCAAGGTCTATGACGACATCATGGCCGTGGTCGATCACATCAGCGCCCAGCCGTATGCCGATCCGGAGCGCTTCGCGGCTGCCGGCGGAAGCTATGGCGGCTACATGGTGAACTGGATCCTGGGCCATTCGCAGCGGTTCAAGGCTCTGGTGTCGCACGCCGGGGTCTATGATTTGCGGTCGATGGGCGGGGAGACCGAGGAATTGTGGTTCTCCGTCTGGGAGAACAAGGGGTTCCCGTGGCAGAGTCCGGAGTTGCATGAGAAGTGGTCGCCGTCGGCCTTTGCGGCCAACTTCAAGACGCCGACGCTGGTCATTCATGGGGAACTGGACTTCCGCGTGCCGTATGGCCAGGGTCTGCAACTGTTCACGGCTTTGCAGGCGAACAAGGTTCCGTCGAAGTTGCTGATCTACCCCGACGAGGGGCACTGGATTACGAAGCCGCAGAACTCTCTGCTTTGGTACAAGACGTTCCTGGACTGGGTGGGCGAGTGGACGGCGAAGAAATAAGTCAAGATTGACCGGGGGGCCGGCCGGGCCCGGGAATTTACAACCAAACGAACCTCTCGCTGTCTAAAGCGTTTAGTATCTTAGGTTTACGATTATATATAATAATTTGGTCCTTGTCCGGGCGAGTTGGGGCTCCGTCCGTTTGGGCGGCTGCGCTATGATCTGAAGCGGTGCCACCCGCAGAACCATCCGCCGAACCAACAGCGCCGCGCGTCAGCGTGGTGATAGCTACACGAAACAGTAAAGAATTACTCAGCGGGTGTCTGGACGCCCTCGTTGGGGCGGGCGCGGGCAAGGCGGGGTTGGAGGTGGTGTCGGTCGATTTGGGGAGCCGGGACGGATCGGACGAGATCGATTCCGGGTATCCGTGGCTGGTGATGATGCGGCTGCCGAGGAACTTTGGGCTGACGCGTGGGCGGAATGTGGGGATCAGGGTGGCGCAGGGCGCGTATGTCGCGCTGATGGATCCGCGGGTACGGGTGGAACCGGACACGTTGGTCAAGATGGCAGCGATCCTGGACGAACGCTCCGATGCGGCCGCCTGCATCTGCCAAGTTGTTGATGAGAAAGGAGATATCCTGCGCCAGGTGTTTCCGTTGCCGGGCCGGGCCGAATTGGCGGCGGCGTGTCTGGCAAATGAGGAACCAGAGGCTGCCGTGCCATTGGGCGAGGTGGTTGAGGCGGCGCGAGGGTGGCTGATCATGGTGCGGAGACGGTTCATCGCCGGGATGAACTATCTGGACGAGAAGCGGTATTGGGACACGTGGTCCGAGGTGGATCTGCTGAGGCAGGTGAGAAGTTCGGGGAAGAAGACGCTGTATGTGGACGGGGCGAGAGCGGCGCTTTCGGGAGCAGAGCGGCGCGCCCGGACGGTGGCGGGGCGGGCGCTGGAAGCCTCGGACCGGGCCGCCGGTGCTTGCTCCTATCTTGCTCGCCAGAAAGGGTTTATGTCTGGCATACGGCTGAAGCTGGGGTTGATGCTGAGTTCGTTTGGTCGAGCTTTGTCGTTCAGGGAACCGGGTTATCATCTGCGCCTGTTGGTCAACCTGATGGACGGGTCGAGGGTAGATGGTTCGCAGGGTGGCGAACTAAGTTAAACGCCTGATCTAAAGCTTCAGCCTCCTAAGACCGATGAATGGGAAGGTGCAAGATATGGCGTCAATGCTCTGGATCCTTCTACCCGTTTTCGTGGCGGCCGGTTCGGCGCTGCTGGCCTTTTACATCATGCAGGCGAAGCTGGAGGTCGCGGTTTCGCACGAACGGGAGGCGCTGGCCGAGGCGCACGCGGTGATCCGCTCGCAGGAGCAGTTGGTAGAGGCGAAGGTGAAGTCGGCCGAGGAGACGGCGATGAGGAAGTCGCTGGAGCAGTTCCTGGGCGAGTTCCGGGTGGAAGAGCGGCACTACATGCGCGAGAACAAGTCCATGTTCCTGAACCGCAAGGCGTTGGTTCTACAGGAACGGCTCTTCTTCCGCAACATCCCGTTATCGAACTGGGTGGAGCACGAGATGGTGGTGGAAGAGGGCAGCGACATCAAGGGTCTGGCCAAGCAGGCATCGATATTCAGCACGCGGTCGCTTTCGGCGGAAGAGACGCGGCAGAATGCGCGGCTGCTGAAGGGCGCGGGCGAGGCGCGGTCGGCTTAGGCGCGGACGGTCACTTTCCCCAGATCAGGATGCGGGCGGCGACGGCAATCAGGAAGACCGCATAGATTTTCCGGATGACCTCGGGCGACATGCTGAGCGTGATCCTGGCTCCGAAGTATGCGCCGACGAAGAGTCCGGCGGCGATCAGGGCGGCGTACATAAGATTAATGTGGCCGCCGCGGTAATAGGCCGCCGCGCCGAGCAGACCGACGGGCGGGATCAGGGCTGCCAAGGACGTGCCGGTGGCGGAGAACTGGTCCATATTGAGGATGAAGAGCAAGGCGGGCACGATGATGAGCCCGCCGCCGATTCCGAACATGCCCGAGAGCACTCCGGCAGCCAACCCGATAGCAAGAAGAGTAAGATAAATCATTCCGTAGGGGAGGATATCAGATTCTCTCCCCACCAGATGTAATCCCTCTTTGGATGGGCGTCGTCTAGTGGGTCAGGATGGGCGTATTGGCAGACCAAATCGTCGTGGCAGCCGCAAAGGCAGCTCCGGTCACCAACTTCACAGGTTGGATGATGTCCGAGCAGCGGCGCGTCTTTCTGATCTGCCGAAGGATGCTGAACGATCCGGACGAAGCGGACTCGACCACGCAAGACGTTTTCTTCAAGGCCTACAGGGCACTGCAAACGCAGCAGGAGTGCGTGGACGATCCGACGAGGTGGGTGACGCGGATAGCGGTGAACGCCTGCCTGGACAAGCTGAGGTCGCAGCGTTGGCAGTTCTGGCGCAAGCGCCCGGAGGCGGAGACCGAGGAACGGATCCTGTCGATGACGCCGAGCACGTCGCCGGATGCCGAGGACCGGGTGCTGGCGGGCGAAATCGGGTTGAGGATCGAGGCGGCGCTTGAAAAGCTGTCGGCGCGGCAGCGGGCCGTGTTCATGTTGAGACATTACGAAGATATGCGGTTGGAGGAGATCGCGACGGCTTTGGGGCTGGATGTGGGGACGGTGAAGGCGCATATGGCGAGGGCGGTGGCGAAGTTGAGGGTTGAATTGAAGGATCTGTATTCGATGAGCGACGGGAAGACAGAGGGAGGCCGGTCATGACGGAGAGACTGAACGCCCAAAACGGACAGCACTGGGGCAGGGAAGAGATGGTGTCCCATCTCTACGGTCTCGACCTGGCGGCGGGACTGGAGACGGCGCATTTGGAGACGTGTTACCGATGCCGGGCGGAGTGGGCCGGGTTGCAGTCGCGGCGGAAGGAATCGGTGGCGGGCGCGGCGATTTCAGAGGATTTGCTGAGGAGACAGCGGAAAGCGGTGTTTGCGCGGATTGAACGTCCATCGCGGCCGGCTCCGTTGTGGGGACTGGCTCCGGCGGCGGCGACGGCGCTGCTGCTGGTGATGGGCATCGCGACCCAGGCGCCGCGGCCGGTGGAGCATGTGCGGACGGCGGCGATCACGGCCAGCGACCGGGCGCTGTTCAGCGAATTGTCGGAGATGCTGAACGAAGACACGCCGCGCGGGGCTGCGCCGATTCGAGCATTGTTCGTGGAGCAGGTTGACGGGGAGGCACAGTGATGAGAAAGCTACTGTTTGGGATGCTCGTGCTGGCTGGGACATTGTTGGCTCAGCCGCCGAGAGGTTCATTTAACTGGTGGGAATCGCCGCTGACGCAGGACATCAATTTGTCAGAAGACCAGCGGGTGAAGATTCGCGACACAATCCGTGAATTCCGGCCGAAGCTGATCGATCTGCGGGCAAGCCTGGAGAAGGCTGAGATCGAGACGGAAGAGGCGTTGAACGACGAGAGTTTCGACCAGAAGCGCGCCAACGATGCGGTCGAGCGGCTTGTCGCGGCGCGGGGCGATATGACGCGAATCATGTCGCAGATGAGCATCCGGCTACGGGCGACGCTGACGGCGGAGCAGTGGAAGGAGTTGCAGCGGCGGCGGCAGGCGACGATGGGGCGGCAGGGCCAGGGCATGGGTCCGGGGATGATGGGACCGGGAAAGGGGCCGAAGGATCAGCGGCGGCCGAAGGATCAGCGGCGGATGGACAGGCGGGACCAGATGCGCCAGAACAGGCCGGGCGCGCCCGCGCCGAACCAGATGCCGCCGCCTGCAGAATAGCGAGCGACGAGCGACGGCAAGAGCCGGCGGAATGGGGCAAGCGCCCGCCGCCGGCTTTTTCCTTTTGGCGGGGAACGACATCGCGGCCTGAAAAACGGGATCACTCCGGGTAGGATGGTTCATGAAGTCGAGCGGTTCTGTTGTTCAAACGGGGCGATGCCGGCATATCAGGAGGTACGTGCAATGAGGAGTTCCCTGGCGGTCTTCGCCTTTGGGGTGGCGCTGGCGGCTGCGCCGGAGGTGCAGAAGACCGACATCTTCCCGCTGGACAAGGAGCACAACCATGCGTCGGCGATCGTCGAGTTGCCGAACGGCGATTTGATGGTGTGCTGGTATCGCGGGTCGGGCGAACGGACGGCGGACGATGTGCGGATCATGGCGGCGCGGAAGAAGAAGGGCGCGGCGAAATGGGATGCGCCGTTTGTGCTGGCGGACGTGCCGGAGTTTCCGGACACCAATCCGGTGATCTGGGTGGATTCGCGGAAGCGGCTGTGGTTCTACTGGCAGACGATTGTCGCCAACCAGTGGGAGACAGCCGTGACTCAGGTGAGGATTTCGACGGACTACCTGAAGCCGGGCGCGCCGAAGTGGGAGAGTTCGCAGGCGCTGTTTTTGCGGCCGGAAGGGATGAAGGCGCGGGTCGAGCAATGGACGGCGGAGCGGCCGGAGATCAAGGCGCACCCAAGATTCGGCGATCTGATGAAGCGGGCCGAGGACAAGTACTTTTCACGGATGGGGTGGATGGGACGGGCGCATCCGGCGGAGTTGCCGTCCGGGCGGATTCTGTTGCCGCTGTATTCGGACGGGTATAGTTTTTCGTTGATGGCGATCACCGACGACGGAGGCAAGACGTTCATGGCGTCACAGGTGATCGTCGGGGCGGGCAGCATTCAGCCGTCGATTGCGCGGCGCAAGGGCGGGAGTCTGGTGGCGTATATGCGCGACAACGGGCCGCCGCCGAAGCGCGTGCTGGAGAGCGAATCGAAGGACAACGGGGAGACGTGGACGATTGCGCGGGATACGGACATTCCCAATTCGGGGACGGGTCTGGAGGTGCTGGTGTTGAAAGACGGGCGGTGGCTGATGATCAACAACGACACGGAGAAGGGCCGGCATTCGCTGGCGATGACGATATCGGACGACGAGGGCAAGACGTGGAAATGGAAGCGGCATCTTGAGTTGGATACGCGGGCGGCGCAGCCGGGGTCGTTTCACTACCCGTCGATGATCCAGGCGAAGGATGGGAGCATCCACGCCAGTTACAGCGTGTTCATGAACCATTTGCCGAACGGCGAGCCGCGGAAGACGATCCGTCATGCGCGGTTTGGCGTGGAGTGGGTGGAGGCCGGGGACGGGAAGTAGGTTTGGCGATTCGGGCAGGATGTGAGAGGCCGGGGAACGGAATTACCCCGGCTTTTCCTTTTTGTCCGACTCTACTTCGCCCTATTCATTGCGGCGCTTTTTGGCCCAGTCTTCCTTGACTACCTGCCGCGAGCGGCCCAGTGCCAGGGCGTCGGCCGGCACATTCTTGGTGATGACGCTGCCGGCGGCGATGTAGGAGCCGGCGCCGACTTCGATGGGGGCCACGAGAGTTGAGTTGCTGCCGACGAAGGCGCCGTCGCCGATCAGGGTTGGGCTCTTCTTTTTGCCGTCGAAGTTGCAGGTGATTGTGCCGGCGCCGATGTTGACGCCGGTTCCGATGGTGGAGTCGCCGAGGTAGGCGAGGTGCATGGCCAGGGACCGCCGGCCCAGCCGGGTCTTTTTCAGTTCGACGAAGTTGCCCACGCGCGCCCCGGTTTCGACGACCGCGCCCATCCTCATGCGGGCAAATGGACCGGCCTCTGCGCCGGATTCGAGGGTCGAATCGCAGATGACGGAGAACGGGTGCACGATGGAGCCATCGCCGACCGTGGCGTTTTCGAGGATGGCATGGCTGCCGACGCGGCAATCGGAGCCGACCACGGTGCGTCCGCGCAACTGCGCGCCGGTTTCGATGACCGTATCCGGGCCGACTTCGACCCAGGCGTCGATCGAGACAGTGTCGGGCCTTTCGATGGTGACGCCGGCGGTCATCAGCGCGTTCGCCTTGCGGGTACGCAGCATGCCGTCCACTTCGGCGAGTTCGATGCGGTTGTTGATGCCGACGGTTTCGGAGGGATCGGCCACTTCGTATGGGGCTGTTTTGAGGCCCGAGGCGCGCAGAGTTTCGACCATGTCGGTGAGGTAGATTTCGCCGGAGGCTGGATTCGGCTTGATCGATGCGAGGTGGGGCCAGAGGGGTTCGGCTTCGAAGCAGTAGATGCCTGAGTTCACTTCGCGGACGGTTTTCTCTTCGGCCGTGGCGGCTTTTTCTTCGACGACGCGGGCCACGAAGCCGTCCTCGCGGAAGATGCGGCCGTAGCCGCGCGGATTGTCGAGGGTGCAGGTGACCAGCGTCGCTGCCGCCACATTCACCTCGTCGTGGTGCGCCACCAGGCCCTTCAGCGTTTCGCCCCGGAGCAGGGGGCAGTCGCCATACATGACGACGACGCGGCCGGTGGCGTGATGGGGGAGGCCGCGGCAGACGAGGACGGCGTGTCCGGTGCCGAGTTGCTCATCCTGTGTCTGGAAGTGGATGCCGAGGTGCGCCATCTCCTCACGCACTTTATCGCCCTGGTGGCCGACGACGGCCGTGATCCGATCGGGTGGGGCGATCTCCATCGCCGCGCGGATGACGTGTTCAATGAGCGGCGCGCCGCCGGCTTTGTGCAACACCTTTGCCAGCTTCGATCTCATGCGGGTTCCATAGCCCGCCGCGAGGATGATAACGGATACGTCGGCCATATGCCCCATTGTCTCAGGAGACGGCGGCGGCTGGCTTCCACGGCGGGCGACTATGGGGCCGATTTTGCTTTTATCCGGCTCACCCGTATCCGGCGGCCCTTCTTGGCGAGTTGGAGGACGATTCGCGCCGCGGCCGCCGAGTCGTGTCTGATTTTCTCGCCCGCCTCGACCAGGGGCGCGGACACGACTTCGACGCCCATGGCTCGAATGGCGTCGAGATCGTTCAACACCGGCATGGCGCTTTGCCGGGCATAGCGCCGCCGCGCCGGGGCGGCGATGGGCTGATTGTTAACGACGGCCACGTCCACGACGCGGGCGCCAGCGTGTTCGCAGATCACCTTGATGTGTTCGGCCGCGGTCAGGCCCGTCGTTTCTCCGGGTTGCGACATCAGGTTCACAAAACAGACCTTCAGCGCCTTGGACCGGCGGATGGCCTGGGGGATTCCGCTGACGAGGAGATTCGGCGCCACGCTGGTGAAAAGCGAGCCGGGGCCCATCGTAATGAGGTCGGCTTCGCTGATTGCCGTGAGCGTCTCCTTGAGCGGGCGGCAGTCGCCGGGAAGCAATTCGATCCGCACGATTCTATCCACGCTGCGGCTGATCCGGGTCTCGCCGTCGACCACCTTGCCGCCTTCGAGGTGGGCGCGAAGCGAGACTTTTGACGACGTTGACGGGTAGATGCGGCCGGCGATGGCGAGCACCTCGGAACTCAAGCGCACGGCATGGGCGAAGTCGCCGGTCAACTGGCTCATGACGGTGAGAAACAGGTTGCCGAAGTTGTGGCCGCGGAGGCCATGGCCGGAGTCGAAGCGGAAGCTGAACAAGCGGGTCAGCAGGCTCTCATCTTCGGCGAGCGCCACCATGCAGTTTCGGATGTCGCCCGGAGGAAGTACGCCGAAGTCGCGTTGCAGCCTGCCGGAACTGCCGCCGTCGTCGGTGACGGTGACGACGGCGGTGATGTCGACCAGAGGGTGGCGCGACGGAAGTTGAGTGTTGACGTGCGAGAAGCGTTTCAGGCCCTTGAGCAGCGTCGAGAGTCCGGTTCCGCCTCCGATGGAAACGATCCGTAACGGCGATCTTGCGCTCAGATCGAGCTTTGCGCCTTTAGGACTGGCGGCGCCCATTTCGCGCGTCACCGCTCGCCGGCGAGGACTTGCCCGATGACCGGGTCTCTTAACAACGGCTGGAAATCGGCGTCGCCGCGGGCGAACGACCTGAGAGAGGGATCCATTTCCAGCGCCTTTTGGAGGTGGGCCACCGCGCCCGGCATGTCGCCGTCCATTCCGCTGGCGAGCGCCAGGGCATAGCGCACGTGAGCGGCGTCGCCCATGTCCAGCGCCTTGTGCAAATGAATCAGAGCGTCGGAGAAGCGCCGCCCGTTGATCATGGCCACGGCGTAGGTGTAGTGATCGTCCGCCGTGCGCAACTCCGGCTTGGCCTGGTCGAGGCGCTGTTCGCAAATGCGCGAGTACATGCGCGCGGACTCGCAGACCCCCAGATGCGGCCCTTCGCCGGCCTGGTCGAATAGCGGCTTCGCCAGGGCATACTCGGCCTTCGAGAACCTCTTCATCGCGTTCGCGAACAATTCGGTTTGCGCCTTGGCGTCCAGCACCACCGCGGCCTTGACTGCCGCCGGCTTGGAATCAACTTGTTTCGTCGCCTTCTTCATGATCATCAAAGCCGGCCCTCGACAATTGCGATCCGGCCCACACTCATCGGTCTCCGTAATATCACATTCTCCCGCACATGCGGCGCCGGGCGCTACGACCTCGCGGCCCATGAGGAAACTGGAGCCACGATTTGTCCCGCCCAGGACATTCTCTCTATTGTAGGAATCTCCAGGCTCCTGTCAACTCCGGCACTCGCCTCCGATACAATCGGCCCATGCTCCGCCGCACACTTCTCCGCTCCGGCCTGTCCGCGTTCGCCCTCGGCGCGTGGCCTCCGGCCAGCCGCGCCGCCGCCGAACTGCGGAAGATGAAGATCACGCGAATCCGCCTGTTTGAATCGCCGATCACCCGCCCGATGATCAACCAGAGCCATCACATCGTCACGGTGGAGACCGACGCCGGCCTCACCGGGATTGGAGAAGGCGGCTCCGCCGATCTGATCCAGGACTGCGCGGTCCACCTCATCGGCAAGGATCCATCACGGATCGACGCCCTGTGGCAACTCATGTACCGGGGCGCATTCTACCCGGCGGGACGCGAAAAACTTCACGCCCTCGGCGCTCTCGACATGGCGCTGTGGGACATCAAAGGCAAAGCTCTCGGCGTTCCCGTATATGAACTGATTGGCGGGCTGGCGCGCGACCACATCGAGTGTTACTCGACGGGGTTCCCGTCCAAGGCCAGTTGGCGCGAAGCCGCCCGTGAGTGCATCCAGGCCGGTTTTCGAGCCATCCGCATCTCCGTTGCCGAACCGCCCCGCGATGAAGAGAAGCGGGTCCAACCGTTCAACACCCAGCAGATCGTCCGCCGCACCCACCAGAACTGCATCGAGACCCGGGCAGGCGTCGGCGGCGGCGATTGGGCCATCGACTTCCACACCCGCTTCGACTTCCCCGATGCCGTCCGTCTCGCCACCCTCATTGAACCGCTGGAACCGTTCTTCGTCGAAGACCTCATCCGCAGCGAAAACCCCGGGGTGTACAAGCAGGTTCGCACTGCCGTCAAAGTCCCGATCGCCGTCGGCGAACAGTTCGGCGACCGCTGGGATATCAACGAACTGATCGAGGGCCGGCTGATCGACTACTCCCGAGTCTCGCTGCCAAACTGCGGCGGGATCACGGAATTCGTGAAACATGCGGCGATCTGCGAGACGCACTACGTGGGACTCGTCCCGCACTTCACCGGTCCGATTTCGGAGGCCGCGCTGGTGAACTGCTGCGCCGTTTTTCCCGGACCCGTCCTCATGGAGATGCGCGGCGCGGGGCCTCTGCCCGCCACCTACCTGTCCAATTCGTTCGACTTCCGCGACGGCAAACTCTGGCCCAACTCACGCCCCGGCCTGGGCGTCGATTTCAACCCAGCCGGACTCAAACTGCTGGCCGAAGCCGACAGGGCGGGTCAACCCGTGCCCCAGTTCCGGCGCCCGGACGGGTCTTTAACCAATTGGTAACGAAGGGTCGAACTGGATTCGACCGGGAGGCCTGGACACTGGCGCCGCTCCGTCGAAAGTCGCCCCGGCGACCCGCTCTCTGCGTTTGCGGCCTCAGGTTTCGGGCTGTTTTCATGGCCTGTTGCGGCTGAGAACGGCCATGTGGAACTCCGTCGAAAGCCACCTCGGCGACCCGTTGTCTCTCCATGAGACGTGTCCGCAACTACCGTGTTTGCTGCACAGCACGTGAGGCGGGCGTTCGGCGTGCCGTTCCCGGGGGCGGTATGGTGTGTTGTACCTCGCGCTGACGCACGAGGCTCGCTGGAAACGAGGTACTTGTGAAAGTTCAGTGCTTTCAATAGAGCTACGGGCGGGGGCAGGCAAGGAGACCCGCTCTCTACGTTCGCGGTTGAAGGGGGTGGGTGCTGGCGAGGAGACCGGCTCTCTTCGGCGCGCGGTTGGTGCGCGTAAGGGGTTGCATTTTCATCCGCTTATTGGCCCCGGCGGGGCCATCAGGACGAACTTGACTTTGAAAACAAGGTGTTGCCGGCTGCAACCAGCTTTTTACTTGTTAATGTTCGGGTACCCTGCTACCTTATACCAATGCTGAGATACCTCGCTGCTATCGCTCTGCTCACAGGGTCGCTGCTCCATGCCCAGTACGACACTGCAACCGTCCTCGGTACCGTCTCCGATCAATCCGGAGCGGCCATCCCGAGCGCCAAGATCACGCTGCTCAACAACCAGACCGGTGTGGCGGCTACCCAGATCACCGACGAGAACGGCAGTTTCCAGTTTCTCAACCAACGCATCGGCAGCTACAAACTGACGGCTGAAGCGCGCGGATTCAAGCAAACCGCCTCGATGGATTTTACCCTGACCATCAGCGCCCGCCAGCGCGTCAACCTGGTCCTGCAAGTGGGCGAAGTGACTGAGAGCGTGACGGTGACCGACTCGGTCCGGTTGCTTGAAGCCGATTCGAGCGACCGCGGGCAGGTGGTTGGCCGCGCGGCGATCGTCAATCTGCCGCTGAACGGCCGTGCGTACGCCGATCTGGCGCTGCTGTCGCCGGGCGTGCGCAAATCAAATATCACAGCCCGCGACGCCTCCTTCAACGTCAACGGCCTGCGCAGTTCGCTGAACAACTTCATGCTGGACGGCGTCGACAACAACGCATACGGCACTTCGAATCAGGGCTTCTCGAACCAGATCGTGCAGTTGAATCCGGATGCGGTTCAGGAGTTCCGCGTCCAAACGAATAATTTCTCGGCTGAGTATGGCCGCGCCGGCGGCGCGGTGATCAACGCCAGTCTGCGCAGCGGCACGAATCAGTTCCATGGGGCGGCGTGGGAGTTCCTGCGCAATACGAAGTTGAACGCGATCGGCTTCTTCCGCCCATCGTCGGGCGTCAAGCCGATCCTGGTGCAGAACCAGTTCGGCGCTGCCTTCGGCGGACCGGTTGTGAAGGACAAGGCGTTCTTCTTCGCGAATTATGAGGGCCTGCGCATCGTTTCGCGCACATTGCAGTTCGCCAGCATCGCCACGCCGGACCAGAGGCAGGGCAGGATGGGAGTCTCCGTCAGGAACCCTCTGACGGGCGATGTGTATACAGACGGCGTGATCCCGCAGAGCGCCACCACGGCCTTTGCACGCAAAGTGCTGGCCGATCTGCCGGCGCCGATCCGCACAACCGCCGCCAACGCGGTCCCGTCCAACAACTGGGACTACCTCACGCCAACCCCGACGGTGGACGACAAGGGCGATTTCCGCTACGACCAGTACTTCACCAGCAAACTCAACGCCTTCGCGCGTTACAGCCACCGCCTGATGAACCGCACGGAGAGTCACGTCATTCCCGGCCCCTCGGGCGGCGACGCCAATGGCAACGTGCGGGTGCTGAACAGGCAGATCACCACCGGGTTCAACTACAACGTCACGCCAACGTCGGTGTTCGACTTCCGCATCGGCATCAGCCTGTTTGAAGGCGGCAAGAGCGCGCTGTTCTCCGACCGCCCGAACATGCTGGAGGAATATGGCATCCCTGGACTGCCGAAGTCCGCTGTGATCGGCGGCGGCTTGACCTCGCAGTCGATCGGCGGCTTCACCAGCCTCGGCCGCCAGTCGTCGAACCCGCAGTTCCAGAACCCCTTCACGGTGAACCCGAAGGTGAACTACTCGAAGATCTCCGGACGGCACGTGTGGAAGACCGGCTATGAATTCCAGTCGATCAACACAGACATCTTCGACTTCAACCCCCAGTATGGGCAGGACAGCTACAGCGGGCAGTTTTCGCGGCCCACGGGCGCGGCCAGCAGCAACCTGTACAACCTGGCGGATTTCCTGGTGGGCGCCCGGTCCAGCTACAGCCTGAACAACGAGATCGTGCTCAACTACCGGCAGCGGATGCACTTCCTGTATTTCCAGGACGACTGGAAGGTGAATTCAAAGCTGACGCTGAACCTTGGCGCGCGCTATGAGTTCGCCACGCCGCAATGGGAAGCGCAGAACCGGCTGTCCAACTATGATCCGGTGAACAACAAGTTGATTCAGGCGACCGAAGGCGGAATCTACAACCGGGCGCTGGTGCGCCCCGACAAGAACAATTTCGCCCCCCGTATCGGACTCGCCTACTCGCTGACTCCGAAAACAGTGATTCGAAGCGGTTACGGGATCAGCTATGTCCACTTCAACCGGCTGGGCGGAGAGAACCTGCTGGGCTACAACGGGCCGAGCATCGTGAACCTGACGATCAACCAGGTGCCGACCGCGGCGGCCTGCGTTGGCGATGCGTACCGCAACTGCTTCCGTACGACGCAGATGGGTTATCCGGCCGGGCTGGTCAGTCCGTCGAACTTCTCGACCGCGACCACCCGCACAAACTACACGCCCGCCGACTACCGCACCAGCTACGTCCAAAGCTGGCACTTCACGATTCAACGCGAGCTCGCCAAAGACCTGGTGTTCGACATCGCCTATGTGGGCAACCGCTCGGTGGGCCTGATGACGCTGGGCGACTACAATCAGGCCGTGCCGAACCAGCCGGGGCAGAATCTCGCCATCCTCGCACGCCGGCCGATCCAGGGATTCGATTTCATCCAGATGTCCTGGGGTGGCGGCTTCTCGGTCTACCACGGCATGCAGATGAAGGTTGAGAAGAAATACTCGAGCGGGGTTTACCTTCTGAACAGCTTCACGTGGTCCAAGGTGATCGACAACGCCGCCGGCCACCTGGAAGCTTTCAACGGCGACAACTCCCGCGTGAACTTCCGCGACATCCGCAACGAGAAGGGGCTCGGCAGCTACAACCAGCCGGTCAACAACACCAGCACGGCCGTTTGGGAGGTTCCCTATGGCCGCGGCCGCAAGCACGGCTCGTCGGTCAATGGATTCGTCAATGCCTTCCTTGGAGGATGGCGACTGACCGGCATCAACACCATGACCAGCGGCCAGCCGATCAACATCACCTACGCCGCCCCCAGCGCCTTCCAGGTCTCGTCCGCGCCGACCTACCGGCCCAACTACATCAGCGGCAGCCTATACTCCTCCGAGAGGAGCGTGGCCAACTACTTCAATAAGGCCGCCGTCTCCGCCCCCAGCGTGGCCACGCCAAACGATCCGTCGCGACCCTTCGGCAACCTTGGCCGCAATATGGCCCGCACAGAGGCGATGTTCAACTTCGACGGCGGCGCCCACAAGGACTTCCTGCTGCCATGGGAATCCACGCGTCTTGAATTCCGCGCCGAGTTCTTCAACCTGTTCAATACGACCAACCTCGGCGCAGCCCAGGGCAATGTCCTGAACAACGCCTTCGGCACTATCACCGGGTTGTCCTCGCCCGCACGCCAGATCCAGTTCGCTTTGAAACTGGTGTTCTGATCCATCCCAAAGAGGGCCGGCGGTTGAGCGCTGGCCCTCCTCATCGAAACTCAACCTCGCTGAACCGGATTCAGAAAAGCCCGGTCTGTTCGGCGCTCGGCTTAGGGTTTCTGGCGGCCTGACGGAATGTCTCGATCCGGTGCCGGGGGTACTCGAGTTTCTTCCCGCTCAGCAGGTCCTGGATGCTCAGGATCTGAAGCCGCGGAAACTTCTCACCCGAAGCGGAACCTTCGAACTTGAATGCCGATTCGTAGAACCCCGCCGATACGGCCTCGGTACGCATGGCGGCGGTTGGCGGCTCCAGTGTGATGAAACCGCCGATGGCGGCCTTATCCCGGTCCAGGACGCCCTTCAAGTCCCTGATGTCGCCAGACTTGACGTGGCCGGACTTCACCTGAAGGACGACCCGCTTGGCGACGCCGCTCGTGTCGTCGATGAAGTTGATGTACCCATCCACCCCTGCATCGGCCCCCTTCTTCCTGACGTCCCGCGCAGGACGCGCATCCACCAGGCCCAACGCCCACCATTGGAACTGGTACCTGTCCACCTGCGCCAAGGCCTGCGCCGATCCGAGGTCTTTCGGGTCTCCCAGGACTTCGTAGGGCGAGAGTTCGGCCCCATGCGTGTCAGCGAGCCGGTGCCGGATCAGAGTGATCGCCAGATGCGTGATGTCGATGCCAATCCAGCGGCGGTGAAGCCTCTCCGCCACGGAGATTGTCGTGCCGCAACCACAGAACGGGTCGAGGACGACATCGCCTTCATTCGAACTCGCCTTGATGATGCGCTCCAGCAAGGACTCAGGCTTCTGAGTCGGGTAGCCTAGTCGCTCTTGCGCCTGGGAGTTGATTGGGAATACATCAGTGACGACGTCCTGAACTGGCATTCCGTCTCCAAGGTAGCGCTTGAAGCGCGGAAACCCAGGTCTTCCGCGCCGCCCACGCTCGGGCCAGTATATGTACTTGTGATCATCCAAAAGATCGAGCTTCTGCTGTGTCGTTAAAGCAGAGTAAGCCTCACCGCCAGCAAGTTCAACAACCTCGTCTTTTGGCACCGCCCAATGACGACCCATTGCAGTCGGGTTGTACCCACGCCACTCAAGTCCGGAATCTCCTGCCCGAGTTCCGGCTCCCGTCAGGTCGGTCAAGTGGTACCGCCCGCGGTCATCCTCGTTTCTGTACTTGGATTTGAGGTGTGCGAGCTCGTATGGCTGAGTAGCGGGATTCCACAGATATGAGTCCGCTTTCGAGTAGAAAATGATCACATCGTGGACCGGACCCCATCTTCGCGGATTGACGTGAGCGCTCGTGCGCTTCCAGATGACCTCGTTTCGAAATTGCCTTGCCTCAAACACGGCATCCATCAACAATTTCAAATAGTGGCTTGCCGTCGGATCACAGTGCAGGTAGATGCTTCCCGTCCGCTTCAAGACCCTGCGCATCTCAAGGAGCCGAGGCGCCATCATGACCAGATACGCCATCATGTCCGATGGGCCAAGCAGTACCCTGAAGGCCTGAAGGAAGTCGGCCACCCGGCCTCCCTTGTGGATGGCTTCGTAATACGTTTCTTCGGCCTCGCCGCCCCACTCCCACGTGTCCTCGAAGGCCGTGATCTGAGCATGGGAGTGCTCGCCGCTCTTCTCCTTGAACAGCACGTTGTAGTTGGCGTTGCTGTTGAAAGGCGGGTCCAGGTAGACCAGATCCACCGACTCATCAGGGATGTGGTCCCGTAGGATCGGCAGATTGTCGCCGAAGAAGAGCTTGTTCTTCCAGTCAGACATCAGAGGGTCCAGTTCGAACAATTCAGTTTCTCAGCAGGCGCTGACAGCTTGCAAGTAAGACATTCTGCTTGATCCAAGTTCCGCACTTGCGGTTCGTACAAAGTCCGTTGAGGAATGACCCGCGATTCATCGAACCCAATCATATCAGCCTGTGGCGGAAGTCCCGCAAACCGCGTTGCGAGCGTCGCCGGACCGAATGGATTTTGACCTGGAGGGAATGTGGAGGCGCTGGACAGGCCCAACGGGATGCGGAGGAGAGGAGGACGATTGACGAACCAAACCGGCCTCTACCAGCGCCTCACGCCGTTCATCATATCGAAGCCGGCGGTCGAATGGGGGGAGATTTAAGAAAGTGGTTGAAAAAGTTGCCACCCGGCATCGGGTTGATGCGCCACGAGACCAGCGACGGGATCGGCGTGTAGGAAAATCGGAATCTGACGTAGGGAAATCCAGCAGATTCTGAGTCGAATTTTACTCAACTGGTTGATTCTAAACAATGGTCAGACAATTGCTATGTCCCAGGTAGCCGAAGGTCTGAAGGACCCCGGCCACGAAAGGCAGGCATCCTATATGTTCGGAGTCGACTGGAACGATCCTCAGACCCTCTGGCTGAATGTGACGAACTTCGCCCTTGGCATCGCCACGCTGGCGGCACTTGGCGCGTTCACCTACGGCCTCCTGGGCGACCTGGTCACGCTGCGGAAGCGCTCCAAGGTCACCGATAAACTGGGCGACGATTTGCGGCAGTTTGCCGGCGCCGGTACGGGAGCCCACCTTATGCCGGTGCAAGGCCTTGGCCTGACCATGGCGGACGGCGGCGAACCGGTGCGACCGGCGGAAGATTCCAAGCCCGGCACGGGCCCCGCGTTGAAGCCGCGCAAGACGGAGTAGAGCCATGAGTTGCCCATTCCTTCGGGAGGGGCGGGCTCGCTACTGTCACGTTGCGCCTTTGCGCAAGCTGATCCTGGACGGGCCTGGGTCCGCGGGCGCGGGGCGGTGTGACACGCCCGGCTACCGCCAATGCCCTCTAGCCGTATCCGAGGACGCCGGCAATAGTTGTCCTCACCTGGAGCAGGTGCACGTTCAGTACTGCGGAGCCAATGGCGCGCCGAAGTTGATTCCCTTCAGCGAGGCCGGTCTGTCGCGGTGCGGCGGGTCGGGTTACCGCTATTGCGAAATGTATCTTTCTTTAGCCCATCCGCACAGCAGGATGGCTGCCGGGGAGAACCTTTACTTCGCGCCCAACCACCTCTGGCTCGATGCCGGCGAGGGCGGACTTTGCCAGGTGGGGATTGACGCCCTGCTGGCCCGGACGATCGGGACAGTCGAGTCAATCCTGTTTGTTCCTCAGCGCCCCCAGGAGCGTCCATCGGTCGTACTTACGGTGAACGGCCACGAGTGGACGCTTGTGTTTCCGAATCCGCTCCGCGTGAAGGACGTCAACGGGCAACTCCGCAACCATCCCGGCCGCATCACCGAGGACCCTTACGGCGCCGGCTGGCTGCTGGAGGGTTGGGCGGTGGAAGACCGCACGACGGAATCGCTGCTGCGCGGAGCTGAGGCGGATGCCTGGCTTGCCGCCGAGGAGCGCCGGTTGACCGAGTTCGTCCACGAAAGTCTCGGCCGCGCCACTGGGTGTGCCGCCGACGGCGGTGTTCCGGCTCCGGGCGTGGCGCGATTGTTGCCCCGTGAAGAGGCGTCACAGCTTTACCAGGAGTTCTTCGCCGCGAAAACGGATTGGCAGAGGAGAGCATAGTGCTTCGACCCCTTCTACTTTTTCTGGCCGGATTGGCCGCCGCCCAGATTGCCGGATGGTATGGCTTCCCGAGGGTTCTCTATACGACCCATGCCCAGCCATTTGAGTACCGGCATAAGACCCATGCGGTGAAGTCCGGCTCGACGGAGTGCGACGGGTGTCACACTTTGCGGCCGGACGGCGTCTTTGCGGGTCTGCCCAACACGGAGAGTTGTGCGGCTTGCCACCCCGAGGCTCAGGGCACGACGAAGGCGGAGGCGACTTTCGTCAAGGATTTCGTCACGACAGAGAAGGAAGTGCCGTGGTTGGTCCGTGCCCGGCAACCTGCGAACGTCCGCTTCTCACACGCCATCCACACCAAGCGCGCCGCGCTCAAATGTGAACGCTGCCACGGCCGCGATGGCGAAACCGATACAGTCCGGCCCTATCAGCAGAACCGCATCAGCGGCTACAGCCGCGACATCTGGGGCCAATCGATCTCCCGGCTGCGGCGGGCGCCCAACGAGGGCATGAAGATGGACGACTGCGAGTCCTGCCATAAGGAACGCGGCTTCGTGACGGGGTGCCTGGGCTGTCACAGGTAAGGAGATTCGAGCCATGAGTAAAACCAGACGCGACATCCTTGCACTCGGCGGCGGACTCGCCGCGGGTATCGTCTTCACTCCAGTTCCCTGGAAGATTCTGGACGACGCATCGATCTGGACGCAAAACTGGCCGTGGATCCCGCAACCTGTAAAGGGTCCGGTGGAGTGGAAAGAGAGCGCCTGCACGATGTGTCCCGCCGGTTGCGGGTTGAAAGTGAAGATGGCCGGCGGTTACGTGGTCGGGCTTTCGGGCAAGGACGGCGCCCTCTGCGCGCTCGGCTATGGCGCGCACCAGATGAACTTCCATCCGAGGCGCCTTCGGGTGGTTTACCGCGACGGGCGGCCATCGACGTGGGAGGCTGCCGAAGCCGCATTCCGCAAGGCCTGTGAAGAGGGTCCGGTCGCCGTTGTCGATGGACGTCCATCGCGCTCGGTATCGCGGGCGTATCAGGCTTGGGCGGCAGCGACCAAAGGAATGTCCTACTTCGTCGCCCGCGCGCCGGAAGAGGCTGCGCTGGTCCCGCTGGCGCGGCTGGCCGGGGCGCCTGTCGAGGAACTCGCCTACGACCTCGAAAAGACCAAACTGGTCCTCAGCCTGAACGCGCCGCTGCTCGAAGGTTGGGGCGGACCTCAGCGTGTGCAGCGCCTCTGGCCCGAACTGAAGATCGTTCAAGCCGAGTCCGCCAAGTCCCGCACGGGCGACTGCGCCTGGCAGCGGGTATCGATCCGGCCGGGCTCGGAAGCCGCTCTCGCGATGGCGGTGGCCTACGTGCTGATCGATGAGAAACTCGCCCCCGCGACGTCCCCCCGTCCGCCGAAGACCGCCGCCGATCATGCCAGGGACGCCGGCGTGGAGTTGAACACTGTCCTCGAAATCGCCCGCGCCCTTGCCGCGAACCGGCCCGCTGTTGTCATCGGCCGGGAACCCGAGCCGGCAGTTGCCGCTCTCAATATCCTGCTGGGCGCAGTTGGTGCCACTGGCGGCGTCGTCCGCCGCGGCCCGGTCTCCGGCGCTTTTCAGTCGATGGACGAGATGCCAACCGGCCTCCGCGCGGCGATCCTCGACTCCACTGTCCCGCACGACCATCAGCCAAGCGGCGACGCGGAGCGCTTCCGCTTCACCGCCTGGCGCGGCGAAGACGAAAAAGGCTGGCTGCTGCCCGCGCCGGGATTCCTGGAAGAGAACCCGGACGGCGCCGGGGACGCTTTGCTGAAGCCGCCCGAGGGAGTCAGGACGCTGGCCGCCTTCCTCGGTGTCGAGGTAAAGGCCATCGAGTCCAGGCCGGTGGCCGCTGAACGTCCTTTGACCTGCCGGCTCGCCGCCTGGCCGCAACCGGCCTCGTCCGCCAGTCCGCCAGCCGATTGGACGGGACCCTGGACGCCCGCGGTTCTGCCGCCGCTTTCGGGCAAACTCTATCAGGAATCGGCGCTATTCCCCGCACCGGAGAAAGGACTCCTGGCATGACCCCGCAGTCCAAACCCAAATCGAAACCCCGCCGCTACGGCATGGTGATTGATGTCGACCGCTGCACCGGTTGCGGCGGCTGCATGACCGCCTGCGCCGCCGAGAACAACGTTGCTCCGAGCGACAGCCGGGCCACGGCCCGCACCGGCCTTACGCCGATGCTGGTCCATCGCGTCACGCGCGAAGGCCGCACGGCTTTTCTCCCCGTCACCTGCATGCAGTGCGAGAACGAGACGCCCTGCGTCACGGTCTGCCCGCAGCAGGCTGTCGAACTCGATAAAGCAACCGGCATCGTCACACAGATGCCGCAGCGCTGTTTCGGCTGCCGCTACTGCATGACTGCCTGCGCCTATCATGCCCGTTACTTCAACTGGTGGGATCCCGTGTGGCCGCCCGGCATGGAACGTACGCTGAACCCAGGCGTCGCCGTGCGCATGCGCGGCGTCGTCGAGAAGTGCAACTTCTGCCATGGCCGCCTGCACGAGGCCGAGGACAAGGCCGCCGCGGAAGGGCTCGCCTCTGTCAACCCGGCCGACTACCGTCCCGTCTGCGTCGAGGCCTGTCCCACGCGCGCCATCACGTTTGGCGATCTCAACGAACCAGCATCCGAGGTATCCCTCGCCGCCAAGGGTCCCGAGGCGTTCCGCCTGCTTGCGCGCCTCGGCACCGAACCCAAAATCTACTACAGCTCGAAGCGTGAATGGGTCCGCGATCTCGCTGAACGCGGCCCGGTAGAGAGACGGGAGGCCCGCCGTGGCTAGTTCCGCCCTGACAGACAGCCGCTGGATCGCTCGCGGCATCGACCGCAGCGCCGCCGGCCCGTTCGCGCTCTGGCTCACCCCCTGGTTTGTCCTCCTCGCCCTTGGCGTCTATGCGGCCTGGCGCTGCCTCTATTACGGTCTTGGCGAAACAAACATGGACAACCGTTTCGCTTTCGGTCTCTGGATCTTCCTCGACCTCGCCATCATCGCCCTCGGCGCAGGCGCGTTCTTTACCGGCTTCCTCGTCTACCTGATGCGCATCAAGGAACTCAAGGCCGTCCTCAACAGCGCCGTCGTGCTGGGCTTCATCTGCTACAGCGGCGCCGTGGCGGTTCTCGCAATCGATGTCGGCCAACCGATGCGCGCGTGGTTCACCTTCTGGCATCCCAACACCCACTCGATGCTGACCGAGGTGACGTTCTGCATCTCGCTCTACCTGGCCGTGCTCGCCTTCGAGTACGTTCCGCTTGTGCTCAAGAACCGCCGCCTCCGAAAGACTACGTCGTTTCTGGTCTTCGAACACCACATGCACATCGTCGTGCCCGTCCTCGCCGCCGTCGGCACGCTGCTGTCGTTCTTCCATCAAGGTTCGCTCGGCGGACTCTATGGCGTCCTGCGCGGCCGCCCGTTCGCCTTCCGCGAGGGCTTCTCGATCTGGCCGACGACGTTCTTCCTCTTCATCCTCTCGGCCATCGCGGTTGGCCCCAGTTTCCTGATCCTGACCACGCGGCTCGTTGAAAAGATCACCGGAAAAAAACTGGTTCCGCGCACCGTCTTCGAAAAACTCGGTTTCATCAGCGGACTGCTGCTCGCCCTGTATGTCGCCGCCAAGTCCGTCGACACCCTGATCTGGCTCAACGTCACGTCTCCGGCCGCCGGTTTCGCCCCCTGGGAACACTACGCTTATCGTCCCTACGGCCTCTGGCTGATGGCCGCCGAGATCGGGCTCTTCGGACTTCTCCCCGCCGCTCTTCTGCTTTACCGGAAGACCCGCGAGCGAGGCGTCTGGCTGCTCACTGGCGCGGCGCTGGCCTGCTGCGGCGTGATGCTCAACCGCTTCGTTCTCACAGTTCAGACACTGGCTCTGCCCACGTTGGCATTCGACGAATTCATGCAGTACATGCCCAACTGGCAGGAGGTGGCGACCTTCGGCGGCGTCGTCGCCTACGGCGTCATCCTTTACTCGATTTCATACAGGTATCTTCCGCTCTTCCCAAAGGAGCGCGAACTGGCGGCAGAGAGCCGCGAGGAGGTGAACCATGTTTCCGAACGTTAGCGGGTTTCATTACACCTTTGGCCATGTGCTGTTCCTGTCGCTGTTCGGCCTGGTGATCGTCACCATCGCCGCGGCGATTCTGCTTGCCATGTGGAAGACCCGCCGCGACCTGCGCGGCAACCACACGGAGAATCTCCGCTGGCACACTGAATTCGACGATCTCCCGCTCGACGAACGGTGTTGCCGCCACGAACTCGCCGGCCGTGTCGAGGCGCGCGTCTGCCCCAATGCGTTCGACTGCCGCGACTGCCGGCAATATCCCCAGTTCGCAGCCCTGCCCACCCACGCGCCCGAGCACGCCTTTGGTCTGGACTACCCGCCCAACCGTCTCTACCACCGCGGCCACGCCTGGGTCGAACGGGAATCCGACGATGTGGTTCGTGTGGGTCTCGACGATCTCGCCAGCCGCATGGTCGGCAACCCCGATTCCATCGAACTGCCCGCGCCCGGGACGCACGTCGAGGCCAACGGCACAGGCTGGCGCATGGAGAAGAACGGCCACGAATTCCGTGTCCTCTCGCCAATCGATGGCGATGTGCTCGAAACTGGAGGCCGCGCCGAAGGCTGGTACCTGCGTCTGCGCGTCCCTCACGGCGACAACCAGGCGCGCCATCTCCTGCACGGTCCGGAAGTCTCCGGCTGGCTGATGCGCGAGCTTGAGCGCTTACAGATCGAACTCGCCCCGGCCGGCGCGGCCCCGAGTCTGGCCGACGGCGGCACTATCGTCGATGGGCTGATGGACCAGTTGCCTCAAGCCGACTGGGACGCCGTCCTGGGCAGAACGTTCATCGACGCGTAGCTATCGCTGGATCTCGTACCGCTTCAGCTTGTCGTACAAGGTGGACCGGTCGATGCCCAGCATCGCCGCGGCCTCTTTGATGTTGCCCGAGGTCCGCTCCAGGGTGGCGATGATGGCGCGCCTCTCCAGTTCTTCCATCGTGACTCCGCCTGGAACCGACCACGCCCGCTTGGCTGATACCTCGCGTTCGAGGAAAGCGAAGTCGGCCTCGGTGAGCACTCGCGACCGCGACGTAACCATCGCTCGTTCAAGCGCGTTCTCCAACTCGCGGACATTGCCCGGCCAGTCATAGTCCATCAACAGGTTCAGCGCGCCCTCGGACACGCCGGCGATCTCCTTGCCCAGTTCCCGCGAGATTCGCTCCACCAGGTGATCGGTCAGCAGCGGAATGTCCTCGCGCCGCTCCCGCAGCGGCGGAATCTTGATTTCAATCACGTTCAGGCGATAGTAGAGATCGTCCCGGAAGCGCTCCTGCCGGACCGCCTCCTGCAAGTCCTTGTTCGTGGCCGCGATCACGCGCACATCCACGTGGACCTCGACGCCGCCGCCCACGCGGTAGAACGCCTTCTCCTGCAACACCCGCAGCAGATCGGCCTGCAACTTCGGCGAGATGTCCCCGATCTCATCGAGAAAGATCGTGCCGCCTTCCGCCATTTCGAATTTGCCCCGCGTCTGCGCCCCCGCGCCTGTGAACGCGCCTTTCTCATAGCCGAACAGCTCGCTCTCGAGCAGCGACTCCGTCAACGCCGCGCAGTTCACCGCCACGAACGGCTCCGGCGCCCGGCTGCCGGAGTAGTGAATCGCCCTGGCGATCAGCTCTTTGCCCGTCCCGCTTTCGCCCCGGATCAGCACGGTGCTGCGCAGGCTCGATATATCCTGCGTCAGTTGCAGAATGTCCTGCATGCGTGCGTTTTTCGTCACCACGTCGCGGAAGTTGTATTGCTTCGTGAGTTTCTTCCTGAGGATCTCGTTCTCCCGCTGGAGGTTCTTCACCTTGATGATGCGCGACACCAGCATCGAGATCTCCTGCGGGTTGCAGGGCTTGACGATGTACTCCTGCGCGCCCTCCTTCATCGCCTGAATCGCGGTGTCGACGGTTGCATAGGCCGTGATGATGACCAGCGATGCTTCAGGGTGAAGCCGGCGGATCTCCATCAGCGTTTCGATGCCGTCCATGCCGCCCGGCATTTTCAGGTCGATGAAGTAGATCGCGTAGTCGGTTCTGGACGCCAACTCCACCGCCTCGCGGCCGCGCGTCGCAGTGTCAACCGAGTAGCCGTCCTCGCGCAGCCAGGCCGCCATCGACTCGCACATCACCTCTTCGTCATCGACAACCAGAATCTGCCAAATGTTTTTCATGTGGTTCTACCCTTGCAGTGCGGACATTCGCCGCACCATTTGTAATCCGCACCCATTGCAAAAAGACGGCTTTTTCATGTCCACCAGCCCGATGTGCGTCGCCAGGCTCATCGCGCAGTTCGTCTCCGGGCAGTGGATCAGCCCGGAGGTGTGTCCGAGTTCATGGAGAACTTCTTTCGTCAGCCTCTCCAGCAACAGGGACTCGTCTGCCGGCATTCCATAGAACTCCTGTCTGAGCCGGGCAGCGGAGACCAGCGCCACGGGTCCGTTGAACTGAGCCTGTCCGAAAAGAAAACTCAACATCGGTATCGAGATATCCACCGCGGTCAGTCCGAGGATCCGCGCTCCATCAGCGGGCATCGCCGCCGCCAGAGTCCGCATCATCGGCACCGACTCATACTGTTCCCGCGCGGGCCGGAACCAGTCCTTCTCGATTCCGATCGCCTCCATGCGCGCGACATCGAACGGGAACCAATCCAACACCGCCCGTTCGGCCGCATCCATCAGTGCCGCCTCAACATGTCCGAGAGCCACGAGATACAGCGTCCTCACGCCTTGATTCCGGTCGTCTGCGCCGCCGGCGCGTCATGTGAGTGAAGTGGCAGCGTGACCACGAACGAT
The DNA here is from genome assembly GCA_947084845.1 of uncultured Bryobacteraceae bacterium. Lineage (GTDB taxonomy): Bacteria > Acidobacteriota > Terriglobia > Bryobacterales > Bryobacteraceae > PNKE01. The sequence goes on from CAMTUE010000011.1 coordinate 38,202, forward strand.
GTTCCCACGCCCTGCGTGCTCTGCACTTCGACCTCGCCGTCGTGCGCCTTGATGATCCCGTACAACACGGCCAGACCCAGCCCCACGCCCTTGCCTTCCGGCTTGGTCGTGAAGAAAGGATGGAAGATCTTTTCCATGTTCTCAGGAGAGATTCCCTCTCCGTCGTCCTCGACGACCAGTTCCACAATCTGGTCCTTCGGCCGGAATCGCGTGCGCACCGTGACATGCCCGCCGCCCTTGGCCTGCATGGCTTCGGCTGCGTTCAGCACCAGGTTCAACACCACCTGCTGCATCTGCGAGGGATCGCACTCAACGGCCGGGAGATCGGGTTGCAAGTCGAGCCTGGCGGTTGCTTCGATCAGCTTCAGCTTGTGCCCCACCAGGGCCACCGTCGTTCCGATCAGCTTGTTCAAGTCCGCTGCCGACCGCTGCGGTTTCGACCGGCGGGAGAACGACAGCAGGTCGCTGACGATCCGGCCCACCCGCGCCGTCTCGCTCGAAATCTGAGCCAGGTACTTCCGGAACTCGGCCTCCCGCCCAGGCGGAATCCCGCCCTCACCCATGATCCTTTGCAGCAACATCGATAGATTCAGCACCCCCGATACCGGGTTGTTGATCTCGTGGGCGACGCTGGCCGCCAACTGCCCGAGCGACGCCAACCTGTCGGTCTGCATCAGGCGCTGCTGGGCCACTTTCAATTGACCCGTCCGGTCCGCGACCTTCGTTTCAAGGCTCTGCGCCAGTTCGTTCAACTCAGCCAGCGCCGCCCGCAGACGGTCCCGCATCCGGTTGAACGAGGCCGCCAACTCGTCGAACTCCTGGCTCCCGTGATGAATGACAATCGGCCGGTCGAGTTCCATCGCGCTCACCGCGTTCGTGCCTTCGATCAATTCCCGGATTGGCGTCGCCACGAACAAGCGCGTGAAGATGATCACGAATACCGCGCCGAGGCCGATGATGATCGCTGCCGACGCGACCGCCTGCGTCGTGATTGATCGTTCCTGTTCCTCGACCGGATCCAGCCGCAGCGCCAAATCCAGCACGCCCAGCACTCTGAGGTTCTCCGGATGAGCGTGGCATGCGGCGTTCGAACAAGCTGGTTCGTTGTACACCGGAGTCACCATGCTCAGGGTCCCGATCCCCTGCGGCGAACGGGCCGTGCGCACCCGCGCGTGCGCGTCGAGGTTCGAAAGGGTTCGCCCAGGCTGGTGGCAGCCCCGGCAAACCTCCGACTGAATGGTCTCGATCGATGGATGCTCGCTGCCGTCGGTCGAGTACATCAACTGCCCTTCCCGGTTGAAGATACGGATGCGGTCGACGCCCTGCTTGTCGGCAATCACCTGCATGATCTGGTAGGCCGCATCGCGATTGTCCGCCAGCATCGCGTGCCAGGTTGCGCTTGTAATGCTGCGCGACAACTGGTCCGCGCCAAGGAACATGGTCTCGAGCAGGCGCGCCTTTTGCGAGCGCAGGTTCAGATATGCCCCGGCGCTGCTGATCACCACGATGACGATCGTGAACCAGACGATGAGTTTCGGGCCGATTCTATAAGGCATGGCAGCTCGTCCCCGCATTTTGGGGTCCCCCTATATGTATCAGATCCAAAGGGGAATATCAGGCGCGAAACAACGCGCCCGGCGCCAGGCGCCGGACAGATGCAGGGGCCGCGATCAGGCCTCCGTCAACCCCTCCTGCCGGATCGTTGTGCGAAGGTGATTGAGCGCCTGCCGGTAGCTCTTCGCCCCGGCATATTCGAGGATCAGCGGCGCCTGCGGGGTCTTCGCCGCCACCAGCCGGACCAGTTTCGGGTAATCCAGATCCCCCTGGCCCGCCGCCACGCCGGCGGTGACATGCAACTTGCGGTCCTTGGCATGGAGGCACGAGATCCAGTCGCCCAGTTGAGCGAACATCTCTTCAAGATCGTTCACCTCGAGCAGATTGGCCGGATCGAGCAGTGCCCGGATCCGCGGTGACGCAACTTCCTCCAGAAACACCCGTGTCCGCTTGGCGCTGGCGAAAATGCTCCGGTAGATCGGTTCCAGCAGCACGGTCGCGTCATGCGCGGCGGTCATCACCGCCAGTTCTTTCACTGTCGCCACGGCCATCTTCCACACTTCGTCCTGGAAATCGTAAGGCACGGAGGGCGCGGGTCCGGGCGGCTGGTAATGCCCCGCCTCGGTGACGAACACGCGGACTCCCATGTGGCCGCCCATCTTCATCATGGTCTCGAAGTAGGCGAGGTTCGCTTTCCGTTCGGCCGCCTCGGCGTGGACCAGCGTCGTATAGACGCCCATGCTGTGAATCGCGATCCCCTGCGACCGGTAACCGGCGGCAATCTCCCGGGCGCGCTCCGGCGTGAGGCCAGGGAGATCGCTCCGCCCGCCGTATTTCCAGTAGTTGCTGTCGGTCTGCGTAAAGAACAACTGGATCAGGCGGATGCCTTGTGCGGCGAGTTCCCTGGCCAGACCGGCGTTGCTGAATTCGCGGAAATCGTTCGTCGACATGCCGATCTGAATTCGGCCCGCCGCTCGCGCCTGCATTGCCGCGCCCGCCAGCGGCACTGACCGCAAAGCGTCTCGTCTTGAAAATGCCTTTGACATCTAAACCTCCAGCTTCCAGGGTGCGGGATGGTGCCGCAGCCCATCCCGCGGCCAACGTGGCGGCTGAGGCCCCCCGGGAAGTTCCTTCTCGAAGGACCGCTCCTCACACCCGTACCCGCCTTTCGCAGTCACCCGTTTGGCCGCACTATATCAGGAAATCAGCGGACCCGAAAGAGCAGTGACAAGAGCAGTGACAAGAGCAATGACAAGCGACGCGCGCACTCCGCCCCTGCATCGCTCGATCACTTCCGGGCGATCATCCTATCGGCCTCCGACTTCATCAGGTGGGCGTTCGTCCAGGCCTGCTGCTGGTAGGGGCCGGGGATCTTGGCGGCCTGTTCGCTGAAACTGGCCGCCTCGAGAATCCGTGCCCGGTTCATGCTCTGCCTGCCCAGGTTGTAGTTCGAGACCGCCAGGTAAAACAGGGTCGATGCCAGCATCGTGTCATTGCCCTTCACCAGCGGCAGCGCAACGCGGAGGTCCTTGTCGCATGACATATGATCCTGCTTCTCGGCATGGGCCATGCCCGCGACCCATGAAGCCCGCGTCAGCGCGACAGTCTTCTTGCGTTCCCAGTCCGCGGCGCTCATGCCCTCGGGCTGCGGGTGACGCCTCATCACGGCCAGCAGGCGCTCGGCCTGTGCACCTGCCAGCGCCACCTGTTTCCGGTTCATGTTGTGGTCGATCATCACCAGCAGCAGATCCTCATTCTCCGGAAAGTGCGCCAGGGCTTTCTCCGCGACCGCCGGGATCTTCGATGCGGCGCCGGCCCTGGTCAATGCAACCAGGTAGGCCCCATAGGCCGGATCGAGATAGCGGCTCTTCGGATTCTGCTGCTCGAGTGTGGCGATCAGGTCGATAGTGACTTCCGGTTGAGATGTCAGGGCGGTCGAGGACAGCGCGTACTCGGTGTATAACTCCACATCACGCGCGTAGGCCACACGCTTCGTCCAGGCGTCTTTCTCCGCCTCTTCCGCGGGAGCAGCCGTCGAGGACGCGGCACGGGCCAGAGCGCAGGTCTCCGCGGCCAACTGTTTCACTTGCGCGATGTCTTTCTTCACCACCGCGTCTTTCAGGGCTTGGTAGGAATCGTCTAAGTCAGCGGAGGACGCTACGATCGCTCCGGCGACGAGAAGGCCAGCGAATCGATACAAAGATTTGGACATGGCAATCTCCAGAACATCCGCCAGTATTGTAGTGCGCCACGACGAACAAAGGAAGCCCCAAGTGCTTTGACCGCAAGATCAGGTTCTACTCGACGAACGCTTGCTGACGCGCGCGGCTCCGATCAGAGCCACGACCGTGGAGTGGTTTCCCGTAAAGGAGCAAATTCACGCGGTCACGGACCTAGATCGGATTTTCAACGTTTGATTGCGCAGGACCGCCGTCCTGACTCCTGCCGCGCCCGGAGCCGGCCAAAGGCGTGGTGGCCGGCTCCGGACCATCATCCCCATCGACGCCTTCCAACCCGACTGTCTACAGACGCGTGAGCGCCTTCCTCATCACCTTTTCGGCAATCGCTTTCGTCTTCGCCTCGGGCGTCCCCATGATGAGAACCGTGACGACGACATGATTCGAGCCCTTGTAGGCGCCCAATTGCTGCATGCCGTAGCCTGGGCTTGCGGCGTATGCGCCGTCGCCGATTCCGGTCACGACACTTGCGTTGATCTTCGTCTTCTGCAACATGGCGACAGTCCTTTCCGCGGTGTCCACGGCGGTCTTGCGCGTGAGCAAAAGAGAAACGGATGAGCCCGTGGCGCCGATCTTGAAATCACAGACGAGCTTATTGGCGGGATTGACCGTGCCATCGGCAACCGCCACGCCCGCCGCCTCCTGCACTTCCGCCCTGGTCACCAACGCGCACGGAGCAAGGCCCGGATTGGCGGACTGGGCCACCGCGAAACAGGAGAGAAGCACGATACCCAATGTGAGAGCGAAGATGCGCATGATGCGTGTATCGTACCAAAACGATAGCGGCCGCCCTCAAGGCGCATTTGTCGTACAGGGAGGCCCCTTCGTCCGCCCCATATCCCTCGCTCCACGCCCTTGCGGCATCTGCCATCAAGCTAAACATAACGTCGAAAGTACGTGCCTGCCGGTCGCGGCTCGGAATCAGTCGAGCCTGGCCGCCAGCGAGCCGCTTGCGTGAGCGAGCGGTACTCCTGAACAGACGGTTCCGCAAACACAAATGTCGTTGTGTTTACCTCGGGACCGGCCAGCCTGAAAGCGAAACGCCCGCCATCGCTTATTGGGCGTGGACGGGCGTGTCGTTCTGCGATCTATCCAGGACCAGGACCGGAAGGAGTATCGTCCCGATCAAGTCCACCGCTGTCGGCGGCTCAGTCACCTCAGCCGCGCCGGTTACGCGGCTATTCCTGCATCCTGCTAACTGGTCCGCTTGCGGCGGCGCATCAGCCCCAGTCCGGCGACCCCCAAACCCAACAGCGCTGCCGTGCCTGGTTCGGGTATCGCTTCGCCGCCTGATGAGAACGCGACTTCACCAATCCCGCAGGCTTGGAAGGAGCCAGGATTCGGCTGCGGGCAGCCCGACATATCAAAACGCACGTAGCGCGCATTCGTCGACGCAAAACCGAAGACGTCAGCGCCATAAGCGGCCAGGGGATTGTCCGTCGGCGTCAGGCCCAAAGCGAGCGGATTGAAGGTCACGTTATCGGTCGACCAATACAGATCGAGCAATCCAATGCCCGAACTCTCTTCGTTCCACAGCGCCAGCCTGTCAATCGTGATGGCCGACCCGAAGTCGTAAGTGACGCTTGCCGAGTTCGTACCGCTGTTGCTGAACCACTCAAAACCTGAAAAAGTGGTGGTGTGCGTTGGATTTGTCGCCAGGTAGACGTCAAAGTCCGTTACACCGCTCACATAGCCGCTCGAGAGGCCGGCCTGGTTGATGGTTTCAGCCAGGGTCCCAAATCCAGGTCCTCCGCTGTTGATTACCCCGGAGACGGGGGCGACAATAACCGCTGCCGCCGCGCTATTCGAAGTTGCGGCGAGGCCAAAGGCCACTGCGCACGCAACCAATAATGCTTTTTTCACTTCAAGTCCTCCTGTGAATGTTTCACTATTACGATTGTCAAACAACAACAAATGGGTAGTCTCCCGGATCTCTCCTTTGAGACAGCCCATCTCCAGCCCTTCTGGCTCCCGCCATGCCTCTCGTCGCAATTCCCAGGCGACTCAGAAGCCACGCGGCACCAGCGTCAGCACTTAGTGAGCCATCGGCTGACAATGCTCACGGACATCTTCGACTTACGATTGAAAACCGGGGGGTAGCCGTCTCGGCGGGCGCTCTCTCGAGGCTTTAGATCAAATCCAGCTTCCCAGTTCGGTTCCCAGTCGATACTTACGTAAAAAAAGTATAATCTTGTGTTGGCGGGCTGTCAAGCGGAATGATCGAAAAACGCTTCGAACTGGGTGAGCGGCCTGCCATGGCCCCAATTCAAGCCACCTGACTCAGGACCATCGCCTTAGGAAGCGATCGCGCATCTGCATGACCGTCCCTCTTCCATCTGCTGCAACAGGTCCACTCGCTTCCTCCGGTAAATGGCCTCCGTGCGGGCGGCGGGCAGGAGATCCCGCCGCGATTTCATTCAGAATGGTTCTATGCGTTCCCTTTTACTCGGAGTTGGTTTGGCCCTTGCTGTTGGGATCGGTGCGTCCGGCGCGGATTTCGACGTCATCATCAGGAATGGTCGCATCGTGGATGGTACGGGAAACTCCTGGTTCGCCGGCGACGTGGGCATCTCGAAGGGCCGGATCGTCGCCGTGGGGCGGTTGGCGGGGAAGAGCGCGGACAGGGTCATTGATGCCAAGGGCCGCGTTGTCGCTCCGGGTTTCATTGATGTCCATACGCATATCGAAGGGGCCGTCGAAAAGGTTCCTCGCGGGGACAACTTCCTTCTCGATGGGGTGACGACCGTCGTCACCGGCAACTGCGGCGGATCGATGGTCAAGTTGGGCGACTGGTTCGCATCGCTGGAAAAGCCCGGCCTGGGACTCAACGTCGCCTCGCTCATTGGCCATAACTCGGTCCGGCGCGAGGTGATGGGCTCGGCAAACCGTAAGGCGGCCGATGACGAAATTGCGAAGATGCAGTTGCTCGTCGATACGGCGATGCGCGAGGGCGCGGTCGGCTTCTCGACTGGTTTGATCTACATTCCAGGGACCTATGCGGAGACTCGCGAAGTGGTCGAAGTCGCGCGGGCGGCGGCGAAGTATGGCGGCGTTTACGCCAGCCATATGCGGGACGAGGGCGCTCAGGTTCTGGAGGCCATCACCGAAGCCGCACAGGTGGGCGCCGGGACTGGCATGAGGGTCCAGTTGTCGCACTTCAAGATCGATAACCGCAAGCTGTGGGGGGCCTCGACGAAGTCGCTGGCTTTGGTCGAGGAGTTCAGGCGCAAGGGCGTGGACGTGGTCATCGACCAGTATCCTTACGACCGCAGTTCGACGGGGTTGGCGATCACGCTTCCCTCCTGGGCGCTGGCTGACGGTCAGCAGGCCATAAAGGAGCGGCTGGACTCGAAAACGACGCGGGCGCGAATTGCCGGCGAGATGAAACAGTTGCTCGCCGGCCTGGGGCTGGAGGATTACGGCTATGCGATGGTGGCGGGATATGCGAAAAAACGCGAGTTCGAGGGCAGGACGATCACCGAGATCGTGAAGGCGCAGGGCAAGCCCGCGACGCTGGACGAACAGATCGAACTGATCTTCGAGATCATGGGCGAAGGCGGGGCGCAGATGGTCTACCACTCGATGGGCGAGGAAGACGTCGAGCGCATCGCCAAGTGGCCCCATACGGCGGTAGCGAGCGACGGCGGCGTCAGGGAGTTTGACCTGGGGATGCCGCATCCACGCAGCTACGGCGCCAATGCGCGCGTGCTGGCCGAGCATGTCAGGAAACGCGGGTGGTTGACGCTGGAAGACGCCGTGCGGCGCATGACATCCCTGCCGGCCCGGACGTTCGGGTTCAAGGACCGGGGAATGATCCGTGAAGGGATGGCGGCCGACCTGCTAATCTTCGATCCGGCAAACGTCGAGGACCGGGCGACGTATACCAATCCGCACCAGTTCTCCGTAGGCTTCGACTACGTGCTGGTGAACGGCGAAATTGCAGTCCAGGGAGGTCAGTTGATGGAAGTCAGGGCGGGCCGGATTCTGCGGGGACCAGGGGTGGTACCCGCACAATGATTTCACTCGTCGGCGCGGGCAAGCGGTTTGGTCCGCGTGAGCTATTCGAACGTATTGATTGGATGATTACGCCGCGGGACCGGGTTGGTTTGGTCGGGGCGAACGGCACCGGCAAGACGACCCTCCTCAAGATGCTGGCCGGCATGGAACAGCCGGACATGGGCGAAGTGACCCGTCCCAAGGGCCTTCAAGCCGGTTATCTGCCGCAGGACGGGCTGAGTTTGCGGGGGCGGACAGTGTTTGCCGAGTGCATGTCGGTCTTCGAGAACCTGAAGTCGATGGAACGGGAGATGGAGGAACTGGCGCACAGCATGGGCGAACTCGATCCGGCCTCCGAAGAGTACGAGTTCGCGGCGGATCGGTATGGGCGACTGGACGGGCAGTTTCGCAATCGGGACGGCTACGCACTGGAGGCCAAGGTCGGCGCGGTGCTGGCCGGGTTAGGCTTCGCGAAAGAGGACTGGACTCGGCCCACCGAGGAGTTCTCCGGCGGCTGGCAGATGAGGATTGCGCTCGGCAAACTCTTGCTTGAACAGCCGGACCTGTTGCTGCTCGACGAGCCGACCAACCATCTGGATCTGGAAGCGCGCAACTGGCTTGAGGAGTATTTGACGACCTATCCGGGAGCGTTCGTGCTGATCTCGCACGACCGCTATTTCCTGGATATCACCGTGAAGAAGATCGCCGAACTGTGGAACAAGGGCGTCCACTTCTACGCCGGCAATTACGCTCAATATCTGAAGCAGAAAGACGAGCGGCGCGCGACGCTGATCGCGGCGCACAAGAACCAGCAGGACCGCATCGAGCAACTGGAGGCGTTCATCACCCGGTTCCGCTATCAGGCGACGAAGGCCAAGCAGGTCCAGTCGCGGATCAAGGAACTGGAGAAGATCGAGCGGATCGAGATCCCCAACGAGGAGAAGACAATCCGCTTCTCGTTCCCGCAACCGAAGGCGTCGGGCCGCATCGTCGCCGAGTTCAAGGGCGTGACCAAGGCCTACGGGGCGAAGGTGGTCCTGGAGGACGTGAGTTTCGCGATAGAACGCGGCGAGCGCATCGCGCTGGTCGGAGTCAACGGAGCGGGCAAATCGACATTAATCAAACTGTTGGCCGCCGATGAGCCGTTGACGCGCGGCGAATATGTCATCGGGCACAACGTAACGCCGGATTACTTCGCGCAGGACCAATACAAGGTGCTGGATACGGAATCGCAGTTGCTGGACGATCTGTTTTCGGTATCGAACGGGAAGACGATGACCGAATTGAGGTCGTTGCTCGGCTGTTTCCTGTTCAGTGAAGACGATGTGTTCAAGCCGATCGGCGTCCTGTCGGGCGGCGAGCGGAACCGCTACGCGCTGGCGAGGATGCTGCTGAACCCGTCGAACTTCCTGCTGCTGGACGAGCCGACCAACCACCTGGATCTGCGGGCTAAGGACATTCTGCTGGAGAGCCTCCAGGAGTTCACTGGGACGGTTGTTTTCGTGAGTCACGACCGGTATTTCATCGACCGCCTGGCGACCAAAGTATTCGAAATCGCCGACCGCGAAGTGCGGGTCTATCCGGGTAATTATGAGGATTACCTGTGGCGCAAACAGCGGGAAGCCAGCGGAGCAATCGAGCAGTCGGCCGCTGAGGCCGCCGCCTCAGTCGAGCAACAGGAGCAGGAGGAGGCAAAGCCGGCCAGAAGGTTGAACCCGATCAAGGTAAAACAGATGGAGGACCGGCTGTCGGCGATCGAGACCGAATCAGGGCGTCTTGAAGGCGAAATCGCGGAACTGGAAGAGGCATTACAGTCCTTCGTGAACGCGTCGGAGACGGCGCGTCAGATGCAACTCCTCGATGAGAAGCGGACGCGACTCGCGGAGGCCATGCGGCAGTGGGAAACGCTGAGCCTGGAGATCGAGCAGGAGTAGGCAGTTCGATCCTAGGGGTGGTAGTGTTCCGCCTCACCTTCAAAATGCCGGATGATAACCGCGGTGAGGCTGACCAAATCGGGAGGGAGTCGGACTGACACAAGAATGAGATCGGGTGTCTGGCCGGCCAGAATGGCTGATCCTTGGATGGGGTTTCCATCTTTCCCTAGCGATGACCATGTACCCAAGCCTTCTGTTTGCGCCGGAGTCGTGTACTCGACCACGTTGTTGCCTCTGTATGTCAGCGTATCGGTTGGATAGGGACCGGCGGGGAAATCGGTACGCTTCATGTCGAAGTTCTCAATTACGTCATTGAGAAACGGCGAATGTGTTGGAAAGACCAGTGCAATCATCTTGGCGACAAGGAAGCGCCCTGACGTGTCACCATAGCGGCGGACGACTTCCACTGCCGGTCCTGTGACGCTGCGTTTGCTGTTGTTGAACGGGTCTTTGAGGTTCATTGGCCCAGGAGTTACGTAGAGCGTCTCTCCGCCAGAACCGTATGTTGCGAAGCAATGCCAACCGCGAGGCGCCAAAACGCCGATCCCCTGCGCTGATTTGTAGTAGGCAAGCTGTTGGCCTTCACCGGCGCTGATCCCCAGATTCAAACTCCTGCCCTTCGGTGCCTTGAGCGGCCCGACCTGCCCCTCGGAATCGCATCCGACAAAAGGAACAGATGTGTGTTGAGGGCTAGTGCGAGGAGTCGTGCGCTGCGCGTAAGCAAAAATGTGTACAGAAAAGACAACCAAAAGGCAAAGAAGTGCGTGTCCGAGAGATCGTCTCATGCCTGATTCCTGGACCGAAGTTTACTACATGAATTGTCACAGTGGGGGAACTGCGGGATGGAGGGGACGCACTTTGGCCGGCAGACAATGCGAGGCGTTCGATAGGAACGGGCTGGAGTCATCACATCTGCCCACGTTCCGCTTGACAGTGTAAGCACTTCTGCTTACTCTTGGTGTGCGACGCACAGCGAGGCGAAGCGCTGGCTGAGGAAGCAGGGATGCCGCTTCGAGGAAGGCGCGAAGCACACATTCGTCTATCTTGGCTCCAAGCGGAGCACGCTCCCGCGCCATGCATCAAAGGAAATGAACCCCAAGACCTGGCAGTCGATTCTCCGGGATCTTGGGCTGAAGGGATGAGCCCATGGTGACCTACAACGCACGATTCGAGCACGACGCGGCCAGCGGCGGCTACACTGTGACGTTTCCCGACTTCGGCTGGGGCGTCACCCAAGGCGACAACCTGGCCGATGCGGAAAAGTGGGCCGGCCGGCTGCTGCATGACATGATCGCCCACCTGATCACCAGGAACGAAGAGATCCCCCAGGCGAAGGCCAAAGGACGCCGCCTGCGCCCCGCGGCTCTCGCTCCGCTGGACCAGGCAAAGGTGGAATGCTACCTCGCCTTTCGCGCGTCGGGCATCAAGAAATCCGAACTTGCGCGCCGCATGAGGATTCCAAAAACCAGCATCGACCGGCTGTTCGATCTCGACCACGCATCGCGCCTCGATCAACTCGATGCGGCGCTTCGCGCCCTCGGCAAGCGGCTCGTCGTCGTTGTGGAGGACGCGGCTTAGGACTTCTCCGCGGGCGCGCTGAGTCAGTTCAGAAAATACGTCAGATAAAGCGAGTCGCGCTGCTTCGGCGTAAACCCCGCATCGCGAATGATCCGCCGCAGTTCCTCTTCACTCGCGCTGTTGCGGGCGCCGGCGGCCGACACCACGTTCTCTTCAATCATGATGCTGCCCACATCGTTGCCGCCGAATCGCAGCCCCACCTGGCACGTCTTCAGACCCTGCGTCACCCACGACGACTGGATATTAACCACGTTCTCAAGGTAAAGCCGTGAAATCGCCAGCGTCTTCAAATACTCCACGCCCGTGGCTTCTTCCTTGACAGAGCGCCCCAACGACGTATTCTCCCGCTGAAACGACCACGGGATAAACGCCGTGAATCCGCCCGTCTCTTCCTGAATTCGCCGCACCACTTCAAGATGATGCACCCTCTGTTCGATCGTCTCGCCGCAACCGAACATCATCGTCGCCGTCGTGCGCATCCCCAGTTTGTGGGCCGTGACATGGACATCGATCCATTCCTGCGTGTCGCACTTCAACCGGCTGATCCGCGCCCGCACTTCGTCGTGCAGGATCTCGGCGCCGCCCCCGGGGATCGAGTCCAGCCCGGCTTCGCGCAGGCGGGAAATCGTGTCAACCAGATTCAGCCCGCTGACATTGGCGATATTCTGGATCTCCGGCGCCGAAAAGCAATGCAGCCAGATCCGGCGGCCAAACCGCGAGCGGATCGCGCGCAGCATCTCCTCATACCAATCGATCTTCAGGTCCGGGTGCAGCCCGCCCTGCATCAGCACGCCCGTCCCGCCCAGGTCGAGCGTCTCCTGGATCTTATTAAGGATGACGTCGTGGCCATGCACATAGCCTTCGTTATGGCCCATCGGCCGGTAGAAGGCGCAAAAGCTGCAGTATTCCGTGCAGAAGTTGGTGTAGTTGATGTTGCGGTCGATGATGTAGGTGACCACATTCTCCGGGTGGTGCTTCCTGCGAACGGCGTCGGCCGCCATGCCGAGCCCGATCAGATCATCGTCGCGAAACAGCTCGACGGCTTCGCGCGTGGTCATCATTTTAGGACTGACGCCTCCGTCAGGACGGGGTTGCCCAATTCGCGGGCGAATTCGAGAAAGGTCTGCAGACCCTCGTGATGCTGGCTGGTCAATTCAAAGTCGATCTGCCGGCGCAGGTAGGTGTCGACCAGGCGGTGCGTGAATCCGCGCTGGCCGGACTCCTCGGCAATAATCTGGTCCAGATTCTCCAGGCCGAATTGACACGATCCCTGTAGCAGATCGACCAATGTTGGGTTCAGCGAACCAGGGCGCCCGGCCCATAAGGCAAAGACCATCGGCAGGCCGGTCAGCGCCAACCACTCCTCCCCAAGATCCAGGCAATGGTGGCTAACTTCAACAGGATCAACGGATAAGGCGGCATCGCCGATCAGCAGGCCGGCGTCGGCCCCGCGCAGCATGTCGTTCAGGTTCGGCGGCGCGGGGAAGACCCGCGGATCGGCCCCAAACTTGCGAAAGAGGACGATACGGGCAAGTTGCACCGACGTGCGCGAACCCGTGTCCGCGGCCAGGGTCCGTACCTGGTCGAACGGAACTTTCGAGAAAAGGAGGATGCTCCGGACCGCACCCCGGCACGCGATGCCTATGCTGGGGATGGTCTCCATGCCCAGCCGCGCAGCTTCTATGACGGGCAGTATGCCGGCGTCGGCGACGCCCTCATCGACGCGTGTGGCGCAGATGGAAGGCACCGCGAATGTGAGATCGATCTTGCCTTTCTGCGGGCCGTTCAACGCGCCCCACACCAGGGGGACCGTGTTGAGATAGCTCACCGCGCAGACGCGCGATCGGCGTTGGATCGATGGCATCAAGGGCAAAACTGAGTGTAGCATCCCGCGGGACCAGCCTAAAAAGGGACTACAGGTCCATGTCTGATGGGAAGTTAGTAACTGGAAGCGCGCAAGTTTGCGTGATAAGGTGGACTGATAGGAGGAGGGGTGATGGAGGGCTGTAAACATATGAAGAATAAATACCTAAATGTCTTATTGGGTGGCGTGGTGGCCTTCGCTGGACTGGCCGTCGCACAGGTGACTCCCAATCCGGTGCCCGGACGCGTCCTGGGCCAGTTGAACCGGCCGGCGACCTATGTCGAGTCCTACACGCCCAGCGGCGTCACCCCAAACCTGCTGGAGGGCAGGGAACTGTTCGAGCCGTCTTCAGTGGCCGTGGACACATCAGTTGATCCGCCCGCGGTCTATGTCGCCGACACCAAGAACAGCCGCGTCCTGGGCTGGAGGAATGCGGCCGAGTTCCAGAATGGCGCATTCGCCGATATCGTCATCGGCCAGAAGGACTTCTTTTCCAGCGCGGCGGTATCGCCAACAACGGCTTATCACAGCGCCCTCGTGTTGTCGTCGGCCGTGGTTGTGGGCCCGAATGGAAATCTCTTTGTCTTCGACGTGGGCAACAGTCGCATCCTGAGGTTCCCAAAGCCCTTCGACGCGGCCAATGCGAAGCAGGAGGCCGACCTCGTCATCGGGCAGGCGACCAGAATCGCCCGCAATCCCAACCAGAGCACCAGCTCGGACGCGCGGCCAACGGCCCGCACCCTGAAGACCAGCCAGACCGTGTCTGGTCAAACCTCGACATATCTGGCCGCCCTCGCCTTCGACCGTGACGGCAACCTCTGGGCAACCGATGCCGGCAACAACCGCGTGTTGCGCTATGCCGCCACGGACGTGAACGGGTCAGGCAACATCCAGCCCAATGGCGGAGTGTCGCCGGAAATAGCCGCCAACCGCGTCCTGGGCCAGTCTGACATGGTGTCAGCGACCGCCAATCCGGGGCTCATCACCAACCCGCCGCCCGGCCAGGTTCCTTTCCGCCTGAGGAAGGACCAGCTTCGCGGACCTTCCGCGTTGGCCTTCGATTCGGCCGGCAACCTCTATGTGGCCGATGATCTGGCGCGGGTGCTTTTCTACAGCGCCCCGGGTTCGTTTGACGGCCAACAGGCCGCGCGCATCCTGGGCGTGCTTGTGTTGCAGGCGGGCCAGGTCGTGCCGCCGCTCGTCAACGACGTCGGCTTCGGCTTCAGGCTTTCCAGCAACGTCTTCACGGACGGGGTGCGCGGGATCTTCTGCATCCGCGATGTCCCCTTCGTTGTGGATACGTTGAACAGCCGGATTCTGCGCTATGCGCCCGCGGCCGAGTGGCCCGACGAGGCGGTGGAGTATTCGCCCCGCGCCAGGGGCGTCATCGGCCAGGAGAGTTTCAACACCGGCCAAACGAACCGCTACAGCAATTGGGAACCCTCGCCGATCAGTTTCCGCAACCCGACTTCAGCGGTCTTCGCCAACAACGAGGTTTGGGTGGCGGACACCGGCAACAACCGGGTGACGGCATACCCGAACTTCCTCGAAGCGGGCGACACCGCTCCGGCGACTAAACTGCTCGGCCAGGTAGCGTTCGAATACCGCGCGCCGAACTTCGTTGAAGGGCGTGAATTCAGCTCGGGCAGCCTGACCGGTTCGATCGTGCTGGGTCCGGCGGCGGTTGTGGATCGGAGTTCCACTCCCCCGCGGCTTTACGTCGCCGATACGGGCAACAACCGGATTTTGGGTTATGCCGACGCGCGCCGGGCGCAAAGCGGCAGTTACGCCGACATCGTCATCGGCCAGGTCGATTTCTCCAGGGTGCTGGTCAATTCACCCACCAGCGATGTAAACAATCCCAGCGAGACCGGTCTGTTCCTGCCGTCGATGGTGGCCGTGGATAAGGACGGCAACCTGTGGGTCGCCGACACCGGCAACAGCCGCGTCCTGCGCTACCCCCGGCCGTTCGACAAGGCCGGCGAGCAGCAGTTGCCCGACCTGGTAATTGGCCGCGAGAGTTTCACCGCCACGGCAACGGCGGCTGTCGGGCCATCCACATTGGGGTTCCCGGCGGGTCTGGCGCTCTCGGCCGAGGGCCAACTCTACGTGAGCGACCTCCTCTATAACCGCGTTTTGCGGTTCGATCCGCCATTGGCCAACGGAATGGCGGCGACAGTGGTCTTCGGGCAACCCGATTTCGAGACCACCACCACCGGCACGACTGCCGACAAGCTTTCGTTCCCGCTCGGACTCGCCGTCGACTCCGGCGGCCGGCTCTTTGTCGCCGATGCCGCAAACAACCGCATCGCCGTCTTCACCCGCGCCAACGGCGAGACGGCGAACGGCGTAAACGGCAGCACGCCCATCAGGCCGACATCCGGCACGATGTCCCCGCGCTCGATCGCCGTCAGCCATCTGAACGGCGACATCTTCGTCGCCGATGCGAACAACAGCGCCGTCAGGCGATTCCCGTATTACGAGCAGATCCTGGCGCAACTTGCGATGGCAGGCACCATCACCTCGAACTACTCGTTCACGGTCGCCGGGCCGCGGAACGTCGCTCTCGATGCCTCGGGCAACGTGCTGGTGCTCGATTCGGTCAACCGCATGACGATGCACTATCCCCAGTTGTCCGCATCGAACTGGGAGAGCGGTTTCTTCCGGATTGCTCCAGGACTGATTTCGCGTGTCGTCGTCCCAGGCGTGAAACTGCCTTCCGCGCCCGTCAGCGCGGGTCCCGCTCCGCTGCCAAAGGAACTCGGCGGGTTGGAGATTCTGGTGAACGGGGTCCCGTCACCGATCTTCAGTCTCTCCGAGGACGCCGGGTCGGCGGTGGCGAAAATCCAGATTCCTGCGTCGGCTCCCACTCTTGGCTCGGCCGAGATCGTGATCCGGAATAAGGAGACGCTCGAAATCCTGGCCAACCAGACGCAACTCTTCGAGAAGCAGTCGCCGGCTTTCATGGTGACCAATACACCCGGTGGCGGCCAGATTGTCGCCCTCAACGCCGACGGGTCGACGAATTCGGCATCCAATCCGGCCGTGAGCGGTTCCACTGTGACTCTGAAGTTGATCGGCTACGGGCAAATCGATAACGCACCCGAGGACGGGGTCGCCGCGGAGTGGCCCGTATTTGTTGATGGGATCCTCTACATCGGCGCGCACACCACCGCGTGTGGCCCGTTGCTCCTTTGCGAAGCGAAGGTCAGCACCTCGACTCTCGACCCGGCCACCCCCGGCGTCTGGAATATCAAGGCCAGAATCGACCCCAATGTCGGGGTGCCGGCCGGCAGTGCGCTCGGCGTCGTTCTCATCTACCGCGATATGCTGTCGAATTCATACAGCTTCGGTGGCCAGGACGTCCGGCTCTCCACGACCATCTCAGTCAGGCGCTGATCGGAAGATAGGTTAACGATTATAGGGTAATAATGGCGGCAGGCCTCAGCTTCGAGTTGTTGGCCTGCCGCCTTACTTTTTATGCAGACGGAATAGTCCGGTTTCCGGACCGGGCCTCAAACACCTTTCGCGGCGCCCTCGGATTCGTTCTCCCAGAGGCGATCTTCCGCCCCCGGCTTGCACGCGGCCCGAGCGGTCTGGCCGACGCCCCTCGTCCATTTGTGTTGCAAGCAAAGGAGTTAGACGGACAGACGGTCGCCAGGAGTTCGTTTGGTTGCGACCTCAACCTCTTCGCCCCCACCCTCGAAGCCCAGTTCAAACGGGCGTTTGAGACCCTGGCCGAACGGGGCATCACCCCATCCCGGACCCCTTTACGGCTCGAAAAATGGGACTCCAGGCGGGTGCTGATTCGTTTGGCCGACGTGGAGCCAGTGACACGGCTGCGTGTCCATTTTGAGACACCGACGGAACTCAAGGGCTGGGACGGTAACGGCTGGCCCCCATTCGAAATCCTGGCCTGCCGCCTGCGAGACCGCCTCAGCGCCTTGAGGTCCCTCTACGGCCAAGCCGAACCGGCGCAATCGCCCAGCCCTGTGGGGCGGACTTCAGTCTGCGAAGGGCTTCAGCCCGCGCCCTCAAGCGATCAGTCCGCGAACGCAGAGAGCGGGTCGCAGCCATCCTCGACACCCACCCCCGCAACCGCGAACGTAGAGAGCGGGTCCCAACCAATCGTCTTCCGCGGACCGGGGCCGCTGGAGATCGATTTCAAGGCATTCGGCGAACGCGCGACGCGCGTGGCGGCAACAGCGGGCGAACTCGCCCACGAAACCGCCCGCAGGACCAGTTCGCGGACGGGCATGAGCCATCCGCTGGGCGGAGTAACGGGTTGGGTGGAGTATGAGGGTGAGTTGGGCGAATTCCTGCCCTATCTGCGCGCCGCCGCCTATATGGGTGTAGGCAGGCAGACGGTCTGGGGCCATGGCCGGCTGAAAGTGGAAATACTGGGGTGATGACCTGAGAGAATCTCCGCCGGGCAGCCACATATTGAGTGGAGGCGCGCAAGTCGGATGCAGGCAGATTTTGGGAGCATTGCGATCAACGGCGGATGGCTTGTCTTTGCCGCGCTGGTTGCGATTTGGATTGGTTTGGCCGTGGAGGGCCGGACCAGAAGATTGAGCGCGCTGCTGGATGCGGCGCTGGAAGAGGCGGCCGAATTGAGAGCCCGGCAGCAGGCCAGGGAAGGCGAAACCGGAGCCGTGAAGGCAAGAACAGGGCTGGAGCAACTGGCCGCGGCTGTCGAGCAGGAGCGGCAGCAAGCCGTGCCGGAGCGCGAACCAGCCGCCGATGCAAAGGGCAGGGCGTAGGACGCGGGAGCCGGAAAGGCCCCGGCGGCCAGCCAAAGGCCGTCTTCCCCAACTCACCGCCTGATGAGAATGCGTGTATTGGGCGCGCCTTCGATTTCCGCCTCGAATGTCGAGCCTGGGCCGGCATTATTCCACCACAGCCACATGAGGCCGTCCGGGCCAGTGACGAAGTCCTGGTTGTACCCATCGACGAAGCGGACGCCGCCCGGGGCCGTCACCTTGATGCGGACGCCGGGGTAACGCAATTCGTTCGAGTCGCTCACGCGCAGGACGACGGGGCCGTCCGTGTAGTGCTTGATGAGCGACAGCGAGGCCAGCGAGGGCTGAACGGCGATACGGCTGAAGACGGGCTCGAAGGGTCCGTTCCAGGCTTCGGCGACGAGGTCGGAGACCCCCGGCGAGCGCCCTTTCACGACCGCGGTGAGGCGCGTCGCGCCGGCGCGCAGAATGACGGGGTTGGGCGCTTCGATGTGGCCGTGGGTGGTGTGCAGGCCGATGTAGAGGTCGTAGTCGAGCCGGCGGGCGATCTCGATATTCACATCAACCTGCTGGTCCGCGGCGACACCCAGCGCCGGCCAGGCGGAGACCTTCAGCATCTGGCGAAGCGACGTATCGGCCCAGGCGCGGCCATCGGAGACCCGGTTAAAGTAAGGCTCGAACTCGTTGCGGTAGGTCTCAAGTTGTTCAATCGCCTGGGCGGACGGCTCTGTTCCCGCCGCCGTGATCAGGATGAACGCGAAGCGGAAGCGGGATTGAGCGACGGTGTGGTCGGGCACGCGCGGTCCCTCGGCGGCGACGAGGTCAGTGATCGGGATATCGAGCCGTGAGCCGTTAAACAGGATCCCTTTCTGCGGCAGGCGGGTGGCGGAGATCCCGCTGGGGAAGACGGCGAACATCGGCGGGACGTCTTCGGGCGGCCGCAGCCCCATCAGGTACTGATCGAGGGGCGAGTAGCCTTCGACCGTGCCTGTAGTCAGGTAACGGAACTCGGCGTCAGGGCCGCGGTCGGCGATCCGGTTGCCCTCGAGCAGCGACGCCTCGGAGTTGAAGTTGAAGCTCCAGTGGGCGCTTTGCGTACCCAGCATGGGGCGCGCGCCGCCCACCCGGACGCTGGCCAGGGCGAGGAAAAGATGACCTGCTTCATGGCCGAGCAGGGTCATGGTGTTGTCGCCGGTGATGCGGCCGCGGAAGCCGACCGGGAGGTAGGGGTCGGCCGGATAAAGACTGGTCGGACCCATGTTGAGAATCGCCTGGAGCCGCCGCGGCGAGCCGAATTCGCGACCCGCATCAACCAGATCGTCGCCGATGCCGCGCACGCGGGTGCGCACCGGTGTCATGTTGGCCAGCGCGCCGGGCGCGACACTCAGCCCCATCGTGTTGAAAATGACCAGGTAGTCGTAGGCATCGTCATGGGTCTCGAAGAAGCGCTGCGAGACGCGCACGATGTCGATGCTCTCGGACGAGCCGAAACGCTCCGCCACGCCGTTTTCAAACAGGACGCCGGCGGTGGACTCGCCCAGCGCAACCACGTCGATCGGGCGCGAAAGCCGGCCGGGAGAGAGCCCGGCAACGGCGTCCGAAAGGGTCACCTGGTCGTACATCATCTCAACGGCTCCGCCCGCATAAAGCCGCGCCTGCACGCGCTGCTTGGGGCCGGAACCGGCTGAAGAATACTGGGGGGTGTCGAGCCATGTGACCGTCACGTAATCCCGCCCGCGGAAGACGCGGACCGAATTGGGATCGAGCGACGGGTCGAGGTCGGCGAAAAGCACCGCGATGCGCGGCGGACCGCCCGCGAGGCGTCCCATGCTGCGGGCGGCCGTGGCGGCGTCCGGTTCGCCAAAGGTGAGGGTGCCGTCGCTGTGAATCCAGACCTGGTCATACTCGATGCCATAGAAGGGTATGGAGAAGCCCAGCGCAAAGACCCGGGCATCGTCGTCGCCGAGCGCGAACGGTTCGCCGGAGGTGGCTTCCGTCCGGCTGTACCCGGCGGGTGCGTTGGTCAGGCGGTAGCCCCCGCCCTCGTTCTGAAACCGCAGCGCCCGCCCTTCCAGGTTGAACGGATTCCGGGAGGCGACCACGCCGCCAGAAGAGTCCATGACGGCGATATTGCCGTAGTCGGTTGAAAAGGCGGGACGTTCCTCGGTGGTTCGGGCACGCAACAGGCGGGTGCGCTCGATGGAACGCATCGACTGGCGGTGCAGGTGGAGCTGTTCGCGCAGGCTGACGCGGTCGGTTCCGCAGAGCACGGGCGCGTCGGCTGCGAACGAGCCTGGCGCAGCGAGCAGGATGGAACAAACGAGCGAGAGAAGTCGTTTCATTTTGGGAAGGTGGCCACTACCTTTAACTGTAAGATACTGACGGATCGCGGGAGGAACAGGCTTCATGCCATTCTGTACGAATTGTGGGAACCAGACGGGCGGCCAGGCCCGCTTTTGCCCGTCCTGCGGCGCGACGATCGGCGGCCCGGCGGCCGCGGCGCAGGCGATGACAGCGGCGCCGGAGCCGCTGGACTATACGATTCACGGCGACAACCTTCAAGTGGCCCGAATCAGGATGAAGCCGGGCCAGGAGGTCTATGCCGAAGCCGGCAAGCTGGTCTACAAGCACGCCACGGTGAGCTGGGAGACGCGCATGACCGGCGACACGCTGGGTCAGAAGATCTGGGGCGCCGTGAAGCGCAAACTGGCAGGGGAGTCCCTGTTCCTCACCTATTTCAAGACGCAGACCGGCGGCGAAGTTGGTTTTGCGGGCGACTATCCGGGCCGGATCCAGAATTTGGACCTGGCGGCTGGGCAGACCTTCATGGTGCAGCGGGACAGCTTCATCTGTGCGCAGACCTCGGTGACGCTCAGCATCGCGTTGGTCAAGAAGATCGGCAGCGGTTTCTTCGGCGGCGAGGGATTCATTCTCGAGAAGCTGACCGGGCCGGGTACGGTATTCATCCACGGCGGCGGCGATTTCGTGGAGTTCACGCTGGCCGCCGGCGAAGTGCTGCAGGTGGACACGGGATGCGTGGTGGGCTTCGACGAGTCTGTCGATTACGACATCCAGCTTGCCGGTGGGATCAAGACCGCGCTGTTCGGCGGCGAAGGACTGTTCCTGACGACGCTGACCGGGCCGGGCCGGGTGTTTGTCCAGTCGATGACGCTGGAAAAGCTGCGCCGTGAACTGACGCCCTCACGCACTGGCGGCGATGAGCGCGGGCCGCTCGGAGCATTGACCGGGATCCTGCGGAGCGAGGACTGATCACGGCCGGGTGTATCCAATTTAGGTGAACCGCTTAGGGGCGTCTAAGAGAAGCGCCTCATATCAGTGGATCTTCTCCTAAAGGTGCGGGAAGATCCAACCGATGAACTAAGTAGGATTACGAATGCCCGATCCGCACCAGACGGTCGACAACGCGGTTGGCGGAGTCAACGAAGGCGCCTTCGCCGACGGCGGCCTGGCGCCGGTTTATGCCAGCAGCCTGGCGGCAGCCCAATCAAGTAACGGCGACCCCTCGGTGGCGGCAGTGAACCTGAAACTGCTGGCGAGCCTGAACCATGAGATCAGGACCCCGCTGAGCGGCATCCTCGGGATGACGGATCTGCTGCTGGAAACGGGATTGAGCGAGGAACAGGAAGAGTATGTTTCGGCTGCACGGGAGTGCGCCGAGGCGCTGTTCGATCTGCTGAACGCAACGCTCGAGTATTCGTCTCTACAGTCGGGGTGTATTCGCCTGGAGCCGTCTGAATTCCAGCCAGGGGAACTGGTCGACGGGCTGGCGGAGGAGGCTCGTTCGAGGGCGCGGACGCGCGGCATGGAGATGAGGGTGCGCAAGGGCGAGGGGATGGACTCGACGATGGTGGGCGATCCGCATCGGATCCGGCAGGTCATCGCGCAGGTTCTGAACTCGGTGATCCGCTATGGATCCGGCGACTGGATTGAATTCGATGCGCGCATCGAAGCTCACGCTGGCGGACCAGTCCTGGCATTGGAAGTGGACAGCGAAGGCGCCGCCGTGCAGAGCGGCAGCGCGATGAGCGGCGCGGATCTGGCGATTGCGGTGGGGGAAGGACTGCTGCGGTTGTTGGGCGGCACGATGGAATTGGGGCATGGGAGCGATCGGCCGGGCCAGCGTTTTGGGGTGAGGATTCCGCTTCAGGCGGCAGCGGTGCGTGGCCGGAGTCTGACGGCGAGGGATGCGGGCCGGGTAATGCGTGCGCCGAGGATCCTGGTGGTGGACGACAACCGCATTTCGCAGCAGGTGATCGGGGCCTTGCTGGGCAAGGGCGGCTGGCAGTTCCACACGGCGCCGGACGGCTTTGCGGCGCTGGAGGCGGCATCGAGGAACAGCTACCAGTTGATCCTGATGGACCTTCAAATGCCCGGCATGGATGGGCTTGAAACCACCGC
>CAMTUE010000012.1:0-43471 GCA_947084845.1 uncultured Bryobacteraceae bacterium
GATCATCCGGTAGTGAAGCTGGGCCGAACGGTAGCCGAGGAAATCGAGGCTGTCCATCGTCTGGCGCATGTTCTCGAGCAGCGGCGCGCCGGCGCGGGCCAGTTCAGGCATGGCGAAGCCGGAGGCTTCCATCAGTTGCAGGGACCGTTGGTAGAGCGCCTTGGCCTGCTGGTCGTTGAGGACCTGCGATGCGGCCGGAACAGGCGCGGTCTGAGCCGCGGCGGGGCGCGACGGCGCAATCAAGGCCAGGGCAAAGACGCCCGGAAGAATGAGACGGGAAACATTCATGGTCAATTGACTCGTATCTTTTCGAGCTGCAGCGTCACAGTGCCGATGTAGAACGGCAACTGGATCCTGACCTGGACGGGCGTACGCTTGTCGTCGTCGGTCAGCCATACAAACAGACGGCCCTTGCGGCGATAGAGTTGCCCGTTGAAGAGAAAAGCTTCGTACTTGATGGTGTTGAACTGGCCGGCCGGGGTCTTCACCGATTCCCGCGCCAGCGCGTCGACGCGGGCCGAGATCAGTTTCTTCCCGTCCGAGACGGGCAGTTCGACGGTGGCGCCGGGTTCCGGTTTCAACTGGCGGAGTTTGAGCAGCGCGCCTGTCACCTCATGCACGCAGGCGGGGATCTCCATCTCCTTCTTCTCGACGTCGCGGCCGGCCTTCAGGTCGCGTTCGACAAGCGAGACGCGCTTGGCAGTGCGGTCGTAGGCCACCTTCGTTTCGCGGTGCTTGCGGCCCTGCCGGCTGTCGAGCAGCAGCGTCAGCGCGCAGAAGTCATCCTCGAAGGTGGTGGTGTAACGGTCTTCGACGGAAATGAGGGTCGAGACCACGCCGACGGTCTTGAGCGCAAGGGCGGTCTCACGCGGAGAGAAGCTCAACTCGACCTCGCCCGACCGCAGGAACCGCCACTCCGCGCCATAGACGTAGGTTTCCGCTGGCGTCTGTCCGGCAAGCGGGGCCGCCAGGGCAAGACAAAGCACGAACGCGGCGGCGCACACTGGGCGGGATCGATTCACCTTCCCAGTCTGGCAAATGCGGCGTACCGGGGCAAACGGCACGGCTGCGAGAGGGTAAGATCGAAAGGAACCCTTTCAATCCATGAGATCGCTCGCCAGCATCGTTTTCATCTCGACTCTGCTGATGTGTCCCGCCGCGGGTCAGGAGCCGGCGGCCGCCGCGCCGGCTAAGACCGCGGCGGAGCGCTATCAGGAAGGCTTGGCAGCGTATCAGCGTGGCGACCGCAAGGCGGCGCGCGAGGCGCTGGAAGCGGCGAAAGTTCTGTCCGAGGCGGGTCCGGCTGAATCGCGCACGCGCTATGAGGTGTTGCGGGCGCTGGCCGCGGTGCAGTCCTCGACAGCCGACTACGAGGCCGCCGAACAGAGCCTGGAACGCGCAATGAACTGGCGCGAGCGCTACGAGAGGGCTGCGCTGGTCGATCTCTCGGCGGAACGGCTTGAACTCGCCGCCGTCCTCGAATGGAGCAAGCAGTATGAACGCGCGCTCGCTCTCCTGGTCTCCATCGAGCAGCAGTACGCCCGGCAATCCCATGATGTGGTCGATCCCCGGCTGGCCGATGTCTTCAGCAGACAGGCGCAAATCTATTCAGCCATCGGGGAAAAAGCGGCGGCGGTCTATCTTTCCGAGAGATCGCTGAGAGTACGAAGCGCGCAACTCGGCGATTGGCATGTGTGGCTCACGACCGACCTCGAAAGGCTCGGCGTCTACGCCTTGCATGCACGCGACTATGCCAAAGCCGAAGAGGCATACCAGCGCGCCCTGCTGATTCGTGAAAAAGCCCAGGGGCGCGATCACATCGACCTGGTCTCGTCGCTCGACGGTTTGGCCTACGCGCTCTACGGCCAGAAGAAACATGCCGAGGCTGAACAGGTCTACCTCCGCCTGCTCAAGTCCTGGACCGAGACCGCCGGAGTCGAGCATCCCATGGTCATCCTGTCCCTCGACAAGCTCGCCTCTCTCTACCGCGATTGGGGCCGGGAAGCGGACGGCGAGGCGGCCGAGTCCAGGGCCGTCGCGCTCAGAGCGCTCTTCCACGCCAGCGGACTCTCGCGGCAGGCCGGCGAACTCGTCAGGCAGAAGAAGATGAAGGATGCCGTGGCGATCTACCGAAAAGCCCTCGCGCTGCTCAGTGATTCACGAAGCGAACACGCCGAACTCAGGCCGAAACTGGTGAAATTGCTCAACGAACTGGCGCCGCGCCGTCCCGCGTCCAAGGCAAAGCCCGCGCCGGCGCGCGCCAGCCGCCAGTCACCCTGATCCTCAGCATTTGAAGCACCGGATTGGGTTCCTCCCGGGAACACGCCGCGGCGGGTTAGCGCGATAATCGAACTATCCCCGTGACCACCGACGCCCCAAACATCCATCGCCTTTCCACTTGCGCCCTCGACTGTCCCGACGCCTGCTCCGTCCTCGTCACCGTCGACCCCTCCACCAACCGCGCCACCAGAATCCAGGGCGACCCCAACCACGCCGTCACCCAGGGCTTCCTCTGCGCCAAGGTCACCCGCTACCTTGACCGCGTCAACCACCCCTCCCGCCTCCTCACTCCCCTCCGCCGGACCGGCGCGAAAGGCTCGGGTGAGTTCGAACCCATCTCCTGGGACGCCGCCCTCGACGCCGTCGCCTCAAGCCTCAAACATACCGCCGCCGAACACGGCCCCGAGGCCATCCTGCCGTACTCCTACGGCGGCACCATGGGCATCCTCAATGGCGCCGGCATGGACCGCCGTTTCTTCCACCGCCTCGGCGCATCCCGCCTCGACCGCACCATCTGCGCCGAAGCCGGCGCCGTCGCCCTCAACAACGCGCTCGGAACCCGCCTCGGACCCGCCCCCGAACAGTTCGCCGAAGCCCGGCTCATCATCGCCTGGGGCGCCAACGTCCTCTCGACCAACGTCCACCTCTGGCCCTTCATCGTCGAAGCCCGCCGCCGCGGCGCGAAGCTCTATGTGATCGACCCCGTCCGCACCAAAATCGCTACCCTCGCCGACCGCCACTTCGCCCCCTATCCCGGCTCCGACCTCGCCCTCGCCCTCGGCCTCATCCACGTCCTCATCCGCGACGGCCTGACCGACAACGACTACATCGCCCAATACACCGAAGGCTTCGATTCCCTCTCCGCCCTCGCCCGGCAATACCCGCCTCAGCGAACCGAACACCTCACCGGCATCCCCGCCGCCGATATCGAATTGCTCGCCCACGACTACGCGACAACAAAACCCTCCGCCATCCGCCTCAACTACGGCGTCCAGCGCTCCCAGCGCGGCGGCCGCGCCGTCCAGGCCATCGCCCTCCTGCCCGCCCTCACCGGAGCCTGGCGCGACATCGGCGGCGGCCTCACGCTGTCGACATCCGCCGCTTTCGAATTCAACCGGCCGGCGCTCGAACGAGCCGGCCTCCAACAAATCCCCCTCGGCCGCGAAGCCCGCCTCCTCAATATGTCGCTCATCGGCCAGGTCCTCACCGAAACCGCCAATCCGCCCGTCAAAGCCATCGTCGTCTATAATTCCAACCCCGCCGCCATCGCGCCCAACCAGTCGCTCGTCCACAAAGGCTTCGCCCGCCCGGACCTGTTCACCGTCGTGATCGACCATTTCCTCACCGACACCGCCCGCTTCGCCGACATCGTCCTCCCAGCGACCATGTTCCTCGAACACGACGATCTCTATCTGGCTTACGGCCATTACCATCTCCAACTCGCCATGGCCGCCGCCACGCCTCCCGCCGAATGCCGTTCGAACGTCGAAATCTTCCGCGCCCTCGCCCATCGGATGGGCTTCACCGAGCCCTGTTTCTCGGATACGACCAGACAAATGGTCACGGCTCTCCTCGACACCCCGTCGCCTTTCCTTGAAGGCATCACCTTCGACCGCCTCGCCGCCGAACACTCGATCCCCCTCAACGTCCCCGCCGCGCCCTTCGCCCAGGGTGGCTTCCGCACCCCCTCCGGCCTCTGCAACCTCTCCGCCGCGGATCTGGATTACACACCCCCTGAGGAATCCCGACTCGGAATCCTGTCCGGCAAGTACGGATTGGAACTCGTCTCATCGAAGAATCACGATTCGCTGAACTCCACTTTCGGTAACCGCGCCGATGTCGACGACCAGACGTCAATCCTCCAGATCCAGCCAGCCGACGCTGAAAAGCGCGGCATCACCGACGGACAAGCCGTCGAAGTCTATAATGACCGTGGCAGCATCCGGTTAAGGGCCTCGGTCGGCAATTTCACGAGTCCCGGAGTCGTCCGCGCCCCCATGGTCCAGTGGGGCAGGCTTCAGCCGGCGAAGGGCTTCAGCCCGCACTCCCCTGATCAGCCAGGCATTCCTTTCCAGTGCGCCAACGTCAACACCCTCATTTCAGACCGTTTGACCGACATCGGACGGGGCCCGACGTTCTACAATTGTTTGGTGGAGGTACGGCCTTGCGTAGATTGAGTTTCCTTCATCTTTTGGCCCTGGCC
Organism: uncultured Bryobacteraceae bacterium; assembly: GCA_947084845.1. Classification (GTDB taxonomy): domain Bacteria; phylum Acidobacteriota; class Terriglobia; order Bryobacterales; family Bryobacteraceae; genus PNKE01. Next base: position 4,484 of record CAMTUE010000012.1, read on the forward strand.
CCGTTCGCCGCCTGCAAACGCTACCGCCGCCCCAACCCCGCCGCCACCGTCGAGGAACCCGCCGAACTCTCCTCGCGAATCTCGATGGGAGATCCCCGTGACGAATCGCAAATCCTCAATGGTTTCTATCAGATAGAAAGCAATGCCTGGCGTTGGACCGGCCGTAAGTTCGCCATCAGCCTGCGCCCGCCCCTCGGCGGCCGCATCAAAGGCGCCAAACTTGAACTCGGCTGCGCCGTCGCCGACGCCATCGCGTCTCAACTTCTGCCCCTCACCCTCCGCGCCACCGTCGCCGGACGCGCTCTCGAACCCCAACGCCTCACCATGCCGGGTCAGCAGACCGTCACCTTTTCTGTCCCCAAGGAGGCTCTGACCGAGGACGCCGTGGTTATTGAATTCGAGCTAGACAAGGTGGCCCGCCAGGGTGACGAGTCCCGTGAATTCGGCCTGATCGCCGCATCGGCGGCATTCGTCGAGCCATGATCCAGCGAGTCGCCCGTTTCTGGCCCTGGATCGTCCCGCCAGTCTTCTTCCTCTTTGTTTATTCTCATGGACTTAGGTCGTGGTTCCAACAGGACGACTTCGCCTGGCTCCAGCAGTGGCTTTCATTCGACTCATGGCGCGACCTGCCCCGCCTTCTCTTCATGCCCCAGGCCCAGGGCACCATCCGCCCGTGGTCGGAACGCTCTTTCTTTCTGGCAGGTTACGGGTTTTTCGGACTTGACCCAAGGCCCATGCACGCCCTGGTCGCGGCCACCCAGATCGCCTCGCTCTGGCTGCTCGCCAGCCTGACCCTCCGCCTCACCGCTTCACGCCTCGCCGCCGGACTCGCGCCGCTGCTTTGGGTGATCAGCCCCGGCCTCGCCACGCCTGTCTCCTGGCTGTCCACCTATAACCAGGTCCTGTGCAGTTTCTTTCTCCTGGCATCGCTGACCCTCTTCATCCGGGCGGTCGAACGCCGCACGATTGCCGCCGCCATGGGTTCGTTTGGCGTCTTCCTGCTCGGCTTCGGGGCGCTTGAAATCCACATCGTCTTCCCTGCCCTCGCCCTGGCCTGGTGCCTTCTCTTCGCCCCCCAGCACTGGAAACGCACACTGCCCTACTGGGCCGTATCGCTGCTCTACTTCGGCCTCCACCAGGCCATCGCCGCCAAACCAACCTCGGGCCCCTACGCCCGGCACTGGGATCTGGAGATGGTCTCGACCCTGGTCCGCTACTACGGCACGGCCCTGGCCGGAGGCGGTCTCATCCCACCCAAATGGCGGCTTCCGGCTTGGTCATGGGAGGCGGCGGCCTGGGCTTCTGGTATTGTTTTGTTAGGCTTAGCAGTCTGTGCCTGGCGCCGCGGCTACCGCGTGGCCGCATTTGGATTCGTTTGGTTTCTGTTCACCGTGGCCCCGGTCCTCCCCCTGCGGGACCATTTCTCCACCTATTACCTGGCCGCCCCCGCCCTCGGACTCGCGCTCGCCCTCGCCGCCCTGCTCGCCGGTTCCGGCCGCAAACTGGCGCTGGCCGCCGCTTCCGTCGCCGTCATCCAACTCACCTTCGCTTTCCCCGTGACCCGCACGATCGAGAGATGGCACTATGAACGGGGCTTGCGTCTCAAGGTCCTGTTCGAAGGACTGGAACGCGCCGCCCAACTCCATCCCGGCAAGACCATCCTGCTCACCGGCCTGACCACCGAGACCTACTGGGGCGGCTTCTTCGACGGCCCCCATAAGTTGCTGGGCCTGAATGACGTCCTGCTCGCCCCAGGCTCGGAATCCGCCATCGAGTCCCACCCCGAACTCGGCGACATGGCCCCCACCATCGCTTCCAGACCATCGGCCGCCCGTGGAGTCCTCTGGGGCCGTGCCGTCGTCTATCAGGTGGAGGAAACGCGGCTCCGCAACATCACCGGAGCCTACGCCAGGACGATTGCGGAGGACTGGCTCGATGGCCACCAGAAGCGGATCGACCTCGCCCAGGCCTCCGCCGCGCAGGATCTCGGCCCAGGCTGGTACCCGCCAGAAGGCGGCTCCCGCTGGATGGCCCGCAAGGGCGTCCTCACGCTGGCTGGGCCCGGCGAATCGGACCGCGTGCTGCGCGTCGCGGGGTATGTCCCTGAGATTTGCGTCAAGGACGGCCCGCTTACCGTCACGGTCACCGCCAACGGCGCCAAAATCGGCCAGGGAAATATCACCATCCGGAACCTCTCTTTTGATTTCCGCCTGGGCGTTCCGCCCGGCTTGCGGCAGCAGACCGCCGTGGTCGTGGAGATTGAAGTTTCAAGGACTTACAGCGAACCAGTGGGACTGCGCGAACTCGGCTTGTCGTTCGGCCACGTCGGTTGGGCTCCAGACTAGCTGCACAAAAACGACAAGCTTGATGAAAGTTAGTCAAGAATCTGAAACTTTCCCTGGAAATAGCCGTCTCTACCTTTACAACGCTAATGTTTTGGGTTGCACTGACCGATAAGTTGGAGTACCATGCGACCTCGCATGTTGTTCTTTGAAGCCATCCGGAGCGGACGCTGTGGTAGCGGCGCAGGCCACTCGTGGGGGATGAGTCGAATCGGCGGTCAAAAAAAATTTTTGAGACTGGCCCCAAAATTGCCTGTGTTGTGATATCCTTGACGATTGCTCGACACCCTACCACGAGTCAGTGAACTCGGTATCTTAGGGAATGCTCACTTCAGGTTACCTGAGCAACATTCGCTAAGATTTTGAAACCGGCGGTATTGAAGTAGCGTCTAGATCCCGTGAGAGGATCTGACACGGAAAGCAACTAAAGTCCTGTAGGGACTGCAACCCTGCAGGGGCATGAGAAGAGACTGGAGGCAGGCAATGACAAAAACGGAGCTGAACAAATACCGGCAGATGCTTGAGATCAAGATGGCCGAGCTAAGCCACTCTGTGCGCGATCGCGATGGCATCGTCATCGAGAAATCGCCCGATGCACTCGATGAAGTGCAACACGCGGCCGAGCGGGAACTCGCCATTCGCAATCTGGACCGGGAATCCCAACTGCTGAGGAACGTCCGTGGCGCCCTGCGGCGCATGAACGACGGTTCCTTCGGCGTGTGCGTCCACTGCGACGAAGACATTAACCCCAAGCGGCTGAACGCGGTCCCCTGGACCCCGTTCTGCATCACGTGCCAGGAACTGGCTGACAGGGCCAAGGAAGAGAACCTCGACATCCTTGAAGAGTTGATGGTCGCCTAGCCCAGTTTCAGCAAGCTCCGTCTTTTTACAGGGCGCGGACTTTAATGGCCGCGCCCTTTTTCTGTCTTCAGACGCTCTCCCCAACAAGACAACCCAAAGTTAACGGCTGGAGCGCGCGCCCGCCCTCGCCAAAGCCGCGGCCGCCCCATAGGGCGCGCGTTCGGGACGCGACAGCAGCTTATCGGCCTCTGCGTCGCCGATGAACCGCTCGGTCTTCACGTCCCATTTGAGCGTCCGGCCGGTCTTCATCGCGGCATGAGCCAGCAGGCAGGCCGAGCAGGACCGGTGGCCGTCCTCGGCCGGCGCGACGGCCGGCTTGCGCGACTTGATGGCTTCGATCCAATCAAGGTGATGGTCGTTCTTCGGGCTGACGTGGAGCCTGGGTTCGCCTTCCCTGATCCCCTCTTTCAACCAGCGCTCGTCGCTGGCGCTGATGGTCCGGCTGCGTCCCTGACCCGGCGTGTAGCGGCCTCGCGTCACCCAGATCCAGCCCTCCTCGCCGATGAACCGGACGCCGTTTTCGAACTTGTCGCTGACATACATCACCGCGCCGCCCGCATACTTCATCCGCACATGGTAAGACCCGTGGACATCCCACAGCCCTGCCTTCGGGAACGAGGCATCGGCGACGATCTCGACGGGTCCTGAATGCTCCAGTCCCATGGCCAGATGCGCCGTGTCAATGTGATGCGCGCCCCATCCCGTGATCATCCCGGCGCCGAACTGTTCCAAACGGAGCCAGCCCGGCCGGTCATAGCGCTTCCGGATGTCGGGCGATTGCGGATGCACCCGGTCCTCGGTGTAGGGCGCCTCGGGCGTCGAACCGAGCCAGGCATCGTAGTTCAGGACGCCAGGCACTGGCATCGGCGCCGGGTTGCCGCCCGCCGGATCGGTGGGGAGTCCGATGAAGACTTCCAGAACCTTGCCGATGCGGCCGTCGCGGACCAGTTCGCAGGCGAGCCTGAAGGCCGGGTCGGATCGCTGCTGCGAGCCCTGCTGGAAGATGCGGCCGGTCTTCACCATCGTATCGGCCATCAGACGGCCCTCGGCGATGGTCAGCGAGGCGGGCTTCTGGAGGAAGACGTCCTTGCCGGCGAGGGCGGCTTCGATGGCGGGCTGGGCGTGCCAGTGGTCGGGGGTGGAGATGGCGACGGCGTCGATCGACGGATCCTTGAGCATCTCGCGGTAGTCGCCATAGGTCTTCACCTGGGCGTAGTTCTGGCCGTACTTGCGCGAGTAAGCCATTTCGATGTGCGACTTAGCGTCAGCCAAGCGAACTGTATCGAGGTCGCAGACGGCCACGAACCGGGCCGAATCCGAATTGCGCAGCAGGCCGGGAAACTCCATGGCGCGGGCGATGCGGCCACAGCCGAGTTGTGCGATTTGAAGCAGATTGGAGGGCGCGGTCTTGCCGAGGACGTGCGCCGGGACGATGGAGAACGCGCCGAGGACGGCGCGGCGGGTGGGATGGGAGCCGGATTGTGCCATGAGTGCGACCGATCAGATTTTATCAGGGAACAGGCGGGTCCATGTCACGAATCGGTCGAGCCACACGATAAACTGGTGTTCGGCGCGGCATCGGGCGGCGAGCAGCGACCATGGGCGGCAAGGGAGACGATCAGATCGATGAAGTTGTGGCCAATCTTCTCCGCTTTCTTTCTGAGCGGAGTGGCGGGGACGATTCTGGGTCCGTTGCTGCCTGCGCTGTCGGCGCGGCTTCAGTTGGGCGATGGGGGGTCGGGCGCGCTGTTCACGGCGCAGTTCGGGGGAGCGGCGGCGGGCGCGCTGGTCTGCGGGACGTTGCTGGCGAGGTGGGGGTACAGGCGGGTTCTGGTACTCGGCTACCTGATGCTGGCCTCCGGCGGGGCGATGCTGGCGGCCACCGATGCCTGGGTTGTCGCCGTGGGGATCCTATTGACCGGACTGGGGCTGGGCATGTTGATCCCGCCATCGAATCTGCTGGTGGCCGAGACCGTGGGCGAGAGAAAAGCGGCGGGTTTGAACTGGCTGAATCTCTGCTACGGGTCGGGCGCGGTGGCCGGGCCGGTGATGGTCGCGTGGCTGCGGGACAACACGGGACTGCCGGGCGTGGCGGGGCTGGTGGCGGTCTCAGGCGTCATCTCCGCCCTGGCTCTGGCCGTCAGCGTGCCGCGCGCATCGAGCGTTGCCGCCCATGCGGAGGAAAGCACGGGCGGCGGATTCCAGTGGGCGGTGGCGGCGACGCTGTTCCTGTATGTCGGCGCGGAGACGACTCTTTCGGGCTGGCTGCCGACCTTGGCCGTGCGGCGGTTTGGCGCCGGGTCGGGACTCGAATCGGCTCCTCTGGCGGCGTTCTGGGGCTGCGTGCTGGTTGGCAGAGTGGTGGCCGCGGTGCTGCTGCGATGGTTCACGTTCCCGCAGTTGATGCGGGTCTCGCTGATCGTTTGCCCAGTGGCGGCGGGGGCGCTGGCATTCACCGGCAGCGTCCCGGCGATGACGCTGATCGCCGCACTGGCCGGGCTCGCCTTCGGGCCGGTCTTCCCGAACACTGTGGCGACGCTCGAATCGGGCAATGGCAACGCCTCGCGGCGGTTGGGTCCGCCCGTCTTTGCCGCCGGGGCGGCAGGTGGCGCGGTGGTTCCCTGGATCGCCGGCATGGTTTCGTCGGGTGCGAGCGATGTCAGGGTGATCCTTTGGCCGGTGCTGGCGTGTCTGGCGCTGATGTGGCCGGCGTGGGCGGGCGTGAGACGGTCGCAGGACGGGCTGAAGCCCTTCGCAGGCTGAAGCCCGCCCCACCGATCAATAGTCCAGCGTTCTGAGGTAGTCGATGCTGCCCTTGAGGCTGGCCAGCGGATCGCCGGGCGTCTGGTCCTGTTCGACGAAATAGTGTTTCACCTTGGCCCTGGCGGAGGCGCGCAACACGGCTGCGATGTCGATCGACCCCTTGCCGACCTCCTGGAATGCCTCGCGCGGGACACGTTCGTCGAAACGCTGGGGCAGACCGGCGCTGACGTTCTTGAGGTGGACCAACGCCACGCGGTTGGCGTATTTCCGGATGAGCGCGGCTGGATCAAGACCGGCCACCTTGACCCACATGATGTCGAGTTCCAGGTGGACCAGTTTCGGGTCGGTCTCCGCCATCATGCGGTCGAAAACCGTCGTGTTCTCCAAAGGGGCGAACTCGAAGGCGTGGTTGTGGTAGCAGAGCGTCATGCCGGCGGCTTTGGCCTGTGCGCCCGCCGTGTTCAGGGTTTGGCCCAGTTTCTTCATGTTTTCGGCGCTGCGCATATTCGGCGGAACGTATGGGCAGACGACGAACTTGAAGCCGCGGGCCTTGGCGTCGTCGATCATGGCCGGGATCTTCCCGGGCGACGACAGGAACGCGCCGGCGTCCAGATGGACGCTGATGGGCTTCAACCTGGTTTGCTTCAGGGCATCCCAGATCTTGGGCAGGTCAGTGCCGACCGCCTCGACCTCGGTGTAGCCGAGCGCTTCCAGCGCTTTCAGTGTTTCGAGGGGCTTCTGGGGCAACACGGAGCGAAGCGTGTAAAGCTGCGCGCCGATCGCTTTCAACTTCTTGGCCTGCAAGGGCAGCGCGACCGCGCCGGCCGCCAACATGAGTTCCCGACGCGTGATTCGCATGGTGGTTCCTTTGGTCAGTACTTGCATGAAGCCGGTTCCGACTTCAAATGATAGCTCTTGTAGTTGACGGCTTTCGGGTCGGTGCAACCGGCGAGGTTGAGCAGTTCGACCTTCCGGAACTCAACGGGGTGCGATTCGCTCTGGAGCGAAATCCAACCGCTCTCGATCATTTTGCCGTCCTGCTTCACGGCCGGATCGTGCTTGCTGACATTGCCGCCGCCGATCTGCGACATTTCGAACGCGAGCACCGTCGGGCCGTCGACGATGTGGCGGACGGTTCCGCTGCCGTGGACTTCGACTTCGGCGCGCACCCACTGGTCGCCGTCATAGGTCTTCGACGTCGAGTTGATGCAGTGCTGGGAGGTAAATTTGCCGTTGTAAACGACGTTGGTGCCGGGGGTGCAGAGGTTCAATGTCGTGCGCGGCCCTTTGCCGAGACCCCCAAGGAGTTGGGATTCGATGGAGATGGGGAAGTCCTGTTCCTTGCCCATTGACTGCGGGCTTTGGCCGTGGACCATGATGCCGGAGTTGCGGGTCGCCCAACCGGGACCGCCGGGGGCCTGGTCGCCGGTGAAACGGTATTCGACGGCGATGATGTAGTAGGAGAACGGGTCCTTGTAGAAGATGTGGCCGAAGCGGTCGCCCCACTTGTCGTACTTGTCGTAGCTGACCTTCATGACGCCGTTTTCGACACGGAAGGTGTTGCCGAAGTTTTCGCCGGCGGGGTAGCCGGTGATCTTGGGGATCCAGCCGGTGAGGTCGCGGCCGTTGAAGAGTTGGATCCATTCCTTTTCGTCGGCTTTGTTCTGGGCCGGGAGGAGGGTGGTGAACAGCAGGCAGGTGAGGATGAGGGATCGCATCATGATGCGATCAGTATATGCGATGCGCGGTCAGGCTTGAATAGCGCGGGCGATGTCGCGGGCAGCGGGGGGCCAGCCTCACGGTGCTCGCGGTTGGCGGCGTTTGGCGCTCAGTTGCGACAGTTCAAGAGAAGGCGGGGTGATCTATGGGAGACGCACCAGCCGCCAGATCATAGCGTCCAGGAACTCGGACAGAATGCCGGGAGATGCCTGCTTACGAGCGTCCGCCAGCCAGCGGCTGAGTCCAGTCTTCTCTTCGGGAAAGGGCTGATTCCGGATCTGGAGCTGGAGCGCAGCCAATTGAGGACGCTGCGAGGCGGTCTGGATCTCTTTTCGGATCACTTCGATCGAGTCGGCGTTGAGCGGTGTGACGGGACCAATGGCCAAGCCGCGCAGATGGTGGCGGTCGGCTGTATCGAGTTCGGTGAGACGGCGCTGGACCCAGGGCGAGGCTGAGTTGATGAATTCACCATCTTTCATTTCGCCTAAAGGCTCCTTGACGGGGCTGGGGTAGTAAGTAGCTTCAATCAAGCCTGGAGCATCGTCGCACAAGACGCGAATTGGCGTCAGGCTTGCGCCCGCGGTCAGCAGGCCTTTGAAGAACTCAGAATCGGGCAGCGCCCTACCGATGCCAAATGAAGGCGGCTCGAAGGGGCGCTTGACTCTAATTGCCTTCCAGGGTTCCGGCACGGTCACCTCGGCCTCGCCTGCGATGCCGAGCATGAAGGACGAAATCGGTTCGGCTGCGCTCGCGCCGTTCGACAGGGTGTAGTCATACAGAACCCGGTTGTTCACGATGCGGTAGGAGACCCGGAGAACAGGTTCCATCCTGTTGGTCAGCGGAAAGACAAAAGAGCGGGACCGCGAAGTTGCCACGATGGCTCCATCCGGCCGGATCGTGATATCGTCGCCGGGTTCCTTATCGAGAGGGACCGGGCCAGGCACCAACGGACCTGGCCTCAGCTCGAACCTCACACCGGGTTGCGGTTTGGCCTGAGGATCGATGGACTGGGCGGTCAACGCAACCGGCAATAAAAAGGCCGCGAGAACGATCATGTCTTTCATGTCACTTGTCCCTCTCAATCGGCGAAACGCAGGTGGTAGTGATGCCCTTCATCACTGATGGGCCCGCCGCCAGGACGGCCGGACAAATGACTGCGCCGGCGCACCAGGGCAGGATTCTGCGGTAGCCGGCTGTCGCGGGCATGACCAAACGAACTTACCGCGGCCGGGCGCACGTGTCAAATCGCAATCTGTACTTTCTTGCAGGATTTCAGGATCTCTTGGTATGATGGCTATTCAGCCATGCAAAAAGTTCCTCTGAAGCAGTCGCTTCAAGTCATCCGCCAGGGCTCGCTGAACTGGCTGGCTGACCGGCCGATTGTGGTCTCGTTTGAAGTCACCGACTCCTGCACGTGCTACTGCCGCCACTGCGACCACGGCGGTCCCAAGGACGATTCGAACAATCTGCGTCCGGCCGATTACCGGCGTTACATGGACACGCTGAAGCCTTGCGTGGTTCAGGTTTCGGGCGGCGAACCGCTGATGCGGGACGACCTGGAAGAGATTGTCCGCAACATCAAACAGCCGAATTCCCTGCCCTACATCATTCTGGTTTCGTGCTGGTCGCTGATGACGCCGGAGCGGTATTTGAAGCTGCGCGAGGCGGGCGTGGATCAGTTTTCGGTGTCGCTTGATTTCCCGGATTCGCGTCACGACGACTTCCGCGTCATGCCCGGCCTGTTCGACCATCTGAACGACGTCGTGCCGAAGTGCGCCGCATACGGCTTCGACGACATCGTGCTGAATACCTGCATCACGTCGGCCAACCTGCCCTACATCAACGACAATGCCGACCAGGCCCGGAAGTGGGGCGTCAACCTCTGCTATTCGGCTTATTCGGCCCGCCGGACCGGCAATCGTGAACTGTTTCCGGCAGCGCCTGAACAGCTTGTCCAATTGAGGACTCAGTTGGATCGGGTCGAGACCCGCCGGGATGAGACGAACTGGATTGTCTCGGCGCCGACGACGCTCGAACACACGCGCGAATACTTCGAGGACAACGGGCGGCCGGGCTGCAAGGCCGGACTGCGGTTTTTGGTTGTCACGGCGCAGGGCGATTTGCAGCCGTGCTCGATGCAGTTCAAGAAGTTCCCGCTCGCCGAGCAGGGCCGCATGGTGCGGGAGTTCACCCGGAACAACACGTGCGACGAGTGCTACGTGGCGATCAGGTCGAATCTCGACAAGCCGTTCCTGCAACTGCTGGGGGAGAACGTGAAGCGCTACCTCAGTTTCTCGGGCAGCGGCGGCAAGTCGAAGACATCGGCAGCAGCTTCGACAACCGCGGGCTGCTGACAGGCGGCGGCTGAACACACCCGGCTCTCTACGTTCGCGGTTGAAGGCGGCGGGCTGACCCGGCTCTCTACGTTCGCGGGTGAAGGCGGCGGGCCGGTGGCCCATGGGCAGTCTGTACAATGGGAGCACGGTGATCTCTGAAGTCCAGTTTGTCCGCTTCCCGGAACTTGCGCTCGATTGCGGCGAGACGTTGCGCGACGTGCAGGTGGCCTACGAATCGTGGGGCGAGTTTGACGAAGACAAGGCGAACGCGATCATGGTGCTTCACGCGTTCACGGGCGACGCCCATGCCGCCGGCATCGACCATGAGGGAAAGCCGGGCTGGTGGGCGAACATGATTGGTCCGGGCAAGGCGTTCGACACGGACAAGTATTTCGTCCTTTGCGCGAATGTCCTGGGCGGATGCAGGGGGACGACCGGGCCGTCGTCGATTGACCCTGCGACGGGCAAGCCCTGGGGTTTGAAGTTTCCCGGCATCACCATCGGGGACATGGTGCGGTTGCAGAAGTTGCTGGTCGAGCACCTGGGCATTCGCAAACTGCTGGCCGTTTCGGGCGGGTCGATGGGCGGGATGCAGGCGCTGCAATGGGCGGTGGATTACCCTGAACTTGTCGAAGCGTGCATCCCGATCGCGGCCACCGCGAGGCACTCGGCGCAGCAGATCGCTTTCAACGAAACCGGACGCCAGGCGATTGTCGCCGACCCGGATTTCAACGGCGGGGACTTCTACCAAACGAATCCTCCGGCGCGCGGGTTGGCTGTGGCGCGGATGGTCGGACACATTACTTATATGTCCGATGAGTCGATGCGGGAGAAGTTCGGGCGGCGGCTGAGGGACCGGGAGAGCTTCTCGTTTGGGTTCGATGTCGACTTCGAAGTCGAATCGTATCTAAGATATAGAGGCTCACAGTTCGTCAATCGCTTTGACGCTAACTCGTATCTCTATATAACCAAAGCGATGGATTACTTCGACCTGCTCGCCGGGAAGCCAAATCTGGGCGCGGCGCTTGAGAACGCCGATTGCCGGTTCCTGGTGATCTCGTTCACTTCGGACTGGCTTTACCCGTCGTACCAGTCGCTGGAAATCGCCAACGCGTTGCGATCACGCAACCACGACGTGACATACTGTGAACTTTCGTCCAGTTACGGGCACGATGCGTTTCTGGTGGATGTGGGGGAGCAGACGGAGATCGTGCGGGGGTTTCTGGCTCGGGTATACAAAGAGAAGAAGCCCGCCTCGGGGGACGGGCTTCAGTCAGTTTAGCCAAGCTGAGCCGGACCTGTTAGCCAAGTTGAGCCGGACCTGGGGGTCCGGCGCGGACGGGGGCGTCCGCCCTCCGGGTTAGACCTTGTCGGGCACGATGTAGGGTTTGCGGTATTCGCGGGTCGCCATGCGGTTGGCTTCGGCGTCGCCGGGGAAGGTCCAGGTGACGGGGTCGAATTTCAGTGTCCGCTTGAGGCGGTAGCTGATGTTGGCGAGGTGGACGAGGGCCATGCTGCGGGCGCCGACTTCGACATCGGCGGTGAGGTCGGTATGCTTGCGGGTCTTGACCGCGGCGAGGAAGTTGAGCATGTGCTCGGGGGCGTCTGAGCGATTGCCCTTTTCTTCCATGACAAGTTCGCGGTTCTCGCCCTTGTAGACCTTGAAGCCGCCGCCGTCGAGCAGCATGTAGCCGTCAGCGCCGTAGAAGATGTCGCCGACTGTGTTGCCGCGCTGTTCGAGTCCGCTTTCGCCGCCGGTGATGATGCCGCGGACCTCGAACATGAGTTGCGAATCGCCATAGTCAAAGGTCGCCATCTGGGTGTTGGGCGTTTCCTGGTCGTCCACATAGACGAACTTGCCGCCGGTGGAAGAGACCAATGTGGGCAGACCCTTGCCGAGACCCCAGATCGCCTTGTCCATTTCGTGGATGCCCTGGTTGCCGATGTCGCCGTTGCCGGTGTCCCAGAACCAGTGCCAGTTGTAGGCGAAGCGATTCCTGGTGAACTCGCGCATGGGCGCGGGGCCGAGGAAGAGGTCCCAATTGACGCCGGCCGGGACTGGTTCGGCAGGGGTGACGCCGATCGACTTGCGGCGTTTGTAGCAGAGGCCCTTGGCCAGATAGACCTTGCCGATCACGCCCTCGTTGAGCAACTGCATGGCTTTGATGACGCCCGGCATGGAGCGGCTTTGCGACCCGATCTGAACCATGCGGTTGTACTTGCGGGCGGCCTCGACCATCTTGCGGCCTTCCCAGATATTGTGGCTGGCGGGCTTTTCGCAATAGACGTCCTTGCCGGCCTGGCAGGCCCAGATGGTGCCGAGCGAGTGCCAGTGGTTGGGGGTGGCCATCGAGACGGCGTCGATCGACTTGTCCTCGAACATCTTGCGCATGTCCTCGAACTCGGCGGGTTTCTGGCCGCCGGCCTTGATCACCATGGCCGAGTTGCGTTCGCGCGCCTCCTGGTTGACATCGCAAAGAGCCACGATTTGGGCTTGAGGGATGCGGCTGTAGGCGCCGGTGTGGTATCTGCCGCGTCCGCCGAGACCGATGATGCCCATGCTGACGCGGTCGTTGGCTCCCATGATACGGCTCGATCCAATCGACAGCGCAGCCGCGACGCCCGTCTTGAAGAAAACTCGTCTGTTCTGCATGCGATCATTCTACGCCTGTTGGAGGCGTCGGATGGGGCCGGTCAGCGGGTACTCCGCCGCTTCGGAGAAATCGGCGAGTGGAGACCCGCTTTGTCGAAAAACGTCGTTGGAATTTGCTTCCCCGGAAGACATCCCTTGCTGACCGGACTCGGACGGGCTGAAGCCCTTTGCAGGCTGAAGCCCGCCCCACCGGAGGGGGGTACAGACGCTCGTATTGGTGGTGCGGGTTAGAATACTTGTATCCCTATGAGCACCTCCAATTCGTTCGGCAGCCTGTCATTGTTGCGCGTGAATGGTCGCGAGTACCAGTTCCACTCCCTGAAGGGTCTGGCCTCGGCTGGTTATGACCTGGACCGGATTCCTTATTCGATCAAGGTCCTGATCGAGAACCTTTTGCGGCAGGAAGATGGCGTCGTGGTGCGCAAGGCTGACGTTGAATATGTCGCCAGGTGGGACGTGAAGGCGACGGCGGAGGAGATCCAGTTCATGCCGGCGCGGGTGATCCTTCAGGATTTCACCGGCGTGCCTTGCGTGGTGGATCTTGCCGCGATGCGCGACGCGTTGAGCAAGATGGGCGCCGACCCTTCAAAGGCGAATCCGCTCATTCCGGTTGACCTCGTCATCGACCATTCGGTGCAGGTGGACGAGTTTGGCACGCCGCAGGCCTTTGATCAGAATGTGCTGCTCGAATACCAGCGCAACTCGGAGCGCTATTCGCTGCTGCGCTGGGCGCAGAAGGCGTTTTCAAACTTCCGCGCCGTGCCTCCGGGCACCGGCATCGTTCATCAGGTGAATCTTGAATACCTCGCCCCGGTCGTCTTCACGAAGGAGACCGCCGAGGGGACGCTGGCCTACCCGGATACCGTCGTCGGCACGGATTCGCATACGACGATGATCAACGGGTTGGGCGTGGTGGGTTGGGGCGTCGGCGGCATCGAAGCGGAGGCCTGCATGTTGGGCCAGCCGGTGTCGATGCTGCTGCCGCAGGTGATCGGGTTCAAGCTGCATGGCAAGTTGCGCGAGGGCGTGACGGCGACCGACCTGGTGCTGACCGTCGTGCAGATGCTGCGCAAGAAGGGCGTCGTCGGCAAGTTCGTCGAATTCCATGGACCGGGCGTGCTGGACCTGCCGCTGGCCGACAGGGCGACGATCGCCAACATGGGTCCGGAGTATGGCGCGACGATCGGCGTCTTTCCTGTCGATGAACAGACGCTGGCGTATCTGCGGATGTCGAACCGTCCGGCGGAGTTGATCGATCTCGTCGAGGCGTATTACAGGGAGCAGGGCATGTTCCTGACGAAGGATTCGCCGGAGCCTGATTTCACCGACACGATTGAACTCGATCTCGGCACGGTGGTGCCGTCGATGGCGGGTCCGAAGAGGCCGCAGGACCGGTTGACGCTTTCCGAGGTGAAGGCCAACTTCCTTTCGGTGCTGACGGAACCGAAGCGCGAGACGGCGGTGGTGGCCGACGGCGCGGTGGTGATTGCGGCGATTACGTCGTGCACGAACACGTCGAATCCGTCGGTGATGCTGGGCGCGGGACTTGTCGCGAAGAAGGCGGTGGAGAAAGGGCTGACGGTGAAGCCGTGGGTGAAGACGTCGCTGGCGCCGGGGTCGAAGGTTGTCACGGACTATCTGGTGGAAGCCGGGCTGTTGCCGTATCTGGAGAAGTTGAAGTTCAACCTGGTGGGGTATGGCTGCACGACGTGTATCGGCAACTCGGGGCCGCTGCCGGAACCGGTTTCGACGGCGGTGGCGGAAGGCAAATTGGTTGTCGCCAGCGTGTTGTCGGGCAACCGCAATTTCGAAGGCCGGGTGAATGCGCAGGTGCGGGCGAACTATCTGGCGTCGCCGCCGCTGGTTGTGGCGTATGCGATCGCAGGAAGGGTGGACATCGATTTGACGACCGAGCCGCTGGGGACGGGCAAGGACGGCGAGGCGGTCTATTTGAAAGACGTGTGGCCGACGACGCAGGAGGTGCTGGACGCGGTGAATGCGAGCGTGAAGCCGGAGATGTTTGAGCGGCAGTATGGGAAGGTGTTCGAGGGCGATCTGATGTGGCAGTCGGTGAAGACGCCCGAGGGCGAGACGTTCGCCTGGGACGCGGCATCGACTTATATCAAGCACCCGCCGTATTTCGAGGATATGCGCGATCCGTCGAAGCCGATCGAGGACATCGCCGGTCTGCGGGCGCTGGCCGTGTTGGGCGACTCGATCACGACCGATCACATTTCGCCTGCGGGTTCGTTTAAGGCAGAGACGCCCGCGGGGCAGTTTCTTGTCGAGCGCGGGGTGAAGCCGGGGGACTTTAACAGCTATGGTTCGCGGCGCGGCAACGACGACGTGATGACGCGCGGGACGCTGGCCAACATCCGGTTGCGGAACGAACTCGCGCCTGGGACCGAGGGCGGGTGGACCGCGATGGAACAGGGCGGCGGGAAGATTTCGATCTACGATGCGTCGGTCGAGTTCCGGGCGACGGGGACGCCGCTGATGATTATCGCGGGCAAGGAGTATGGGTCGGGTTCGTCGAGGGATTGGGCGGCGAAGGGCGTGGCGCTGCTGGGCGTGAAGACGGTGATCGCGGAGAGCTACGAGCGCATCCACAGGTCGAATCTGGTGGGCATGGGCGTGCTGCCGCTGGAGTTTGTCGATGGGCAGACGCGGCAGTCGCTGGGGTTGACGGGGTTTGAGACGTTTGATGTGACGGGCGTGCGGGAGGCGTTGGAGACTGGATCGAAGATCGCAACCGTTACGGCTTCGGGCAAGACGTTCAAGGTGAAAGTCCGGATCGATACGCCGCGGGAGATCGATTATTTCCGGTCGGGGGGGATTCTGCCATACGTGCTGCGGCAGATCGCGAAGGCGTAAGCGGATCGGCGGGTCCAAATCAACCAACTGTTGCGGGGGGTTTGCTAAACTCTTTAGAAACCATGTCAGAGCAGGCAGTTTATCCCCCGTCGCCGGAGTTTTCCTCGCGCGCCAACGTCGCTTCGATGGACGCTTACCGTGAGCTTTGCCGCCAGGCTGAAGAGCACCCTGAAGAATTTTTCGGCGGTCTCGCTGAAAGGGAATTGAGCTGGTTCAAGAAATGGGACCTGCCGTTCGAATGGCATCCGCCGTTCGTCAAATGGTTCGTCGGCGGAAAGATCAACGCCAGTTTCAACTGCCTCGACCGGCATGTCGAAGCGGGCAACGGAGCGAAGATCGCGCTGCATTGGGTGGGCGAACCCGGCGACACGCGCGACATCACCTATGCGGAACTGCTGGGGATGACCTGCCGTTTCGCCAACATGCTGAAGGCGCGCGGACTCAAGGCGGGCGACCGGGCCATCATCTATATGCCGATGGTGCCGGAGGCGGTGGCGGCGATGCTGGGCTGTGCGCGGCTGGGCGTGACGCATAGCGTCGTGTTTGGCGGCTTTTCGGCGGAGGCGCTGAAGACTCGCATTCAGGACCTGGAAGCGTCGGTGGTCATCACGGCCGATGGCGGTTGGCGGCGGGGGAAAACGCTGCCGCTCAAGGTGGCCGTGGACGAAGCGATCGTGGCGGAATGCCCGTCGGTCCACAGCGTCATTGTGCTCAAACGAACCGGCGGCGAAACGCCGATGGTTGATGGCCGCGACATATGGTGGCATGACCTGGAAGCCACTGTGAGCGATGATTGTCCGGCTGAGGAGCTCGATTCCGAGCACCCGCTTTACGTGCTGTATACGTCGGGCACGACGGGCAAGCCGAAGGGCATTCTGCACACGACGGGCGGCTATATGCTGCATGCCGTGATGACGATGAAGTGGGTTTTCGATCTAAAACCCGAGGATGTGTATTGGTGTTCGGCCGATATTGGATGGGTGACCGGCCACACCTATGTCGTCTATGGGCCGCTGGCCGCGGGCGCGACGCAGATCATGTACGAGGGCGCGCCGGACCACCCCGGCTGGGACCGCTGGTGGCAGATCGCCGCGCAGTACAAGGCGACCATTTTTTATACGTCGCCGACGGCGATCCGGGCGCTGGTCAAGCAGGGCGAGGAGTTGCCGAACCGGCATGATTTGTCGTCGCTGCGGCTGCTTGGGTCGGTCGGCGAGCCGATTAATCCGGCGGCGTGGGAATGGTACTACCGCGTGATCGGCGGGAACCGCTGCCCGATTGTCGATACGTGGTGGCAGACCGAAACGGGCGGAATTCTGATCGCACCGATGCCGGGCGCGACGCCGCTGAAACCGGGTTCTGGCACGCTGCCGATGCCGGGCATTATCGCCGAAGTGGTCGATTTCGAAGGCAAGCCGGTGGGCGCAAATCAGGAGGGTTTCCTGGTCATAAACCGTCCGTGGCCATCGATGATGAGGACCATTTGGCGCGACCCGGCGCGCTTCGAACAGAACTATTTCAGCCGAATCCCGGGGATCTATTTCACCGGCGACGCGGCGCGCCGCGACGAGGACGGCTACTTCTGGATTCTGGGCCGGGTCGATGACGTGATGAACGTTTCGGGCCACCGGCTGTCGACGATGGAGATTGAATCGGCGCTGGTGCGGCATCCGGCGGTGGCCGAGGCGGCCGTGGTGGGCAAGCCGCACGAGATCACGGGCCAGGCGATTTGCTGCTTCGTGAGTCTGAAGCAGGGCAACTGGGATCACGACAAGTTGGGCAAGGATCTGCGCAATTGGATCGCCCACGAGATCGGTTCGTTTGCGCGCCCGGAGGAGATTCGCTTCGCCGAGGCGTTGCCGAAGACGCGATCGGGCAAGATCATGCGGCGCTTGTTGAGGGAGATCGTGACGACGCAAACGGTGTCGGGGGATGTGACGACGCTGGAGGACATTGGCGTGGTGACGCGGCTGTCTGCGCAGCACGACGAGGACTAGGCCGACCTGGTTTGACCATGGTCTTTGACCATGGTACAGTCAAAGCATAGACATGGCTGAAGTAGAACAGATCGCTATCTCCGTCTTCAAGGCGAAATGCCTTGCCGTGATCGAGCGCGTCAGCAAAACGGGCAAACCCGTTATTGTTACGCGGTTTGGCGTGCCGATGGCTCAGGTCGTTCCACCTCAACCGCCCGAGCGCAAGGCAAGTTGGCTGGGCTGTCTCGCCCATACGGGCCGGATCACTGGAGACATCGTCTCGCCCGCTTCGTCCGAGGATGATTGGGAAGTACTGCGGCCGTGAACCTGCTTCTTGACACACACATCTGGCTTTGGAGTCTGCTCGAACCCAACCGTCTGTCGCGCAAGGTCAGCCGATTGCTGGACGATCGGGCCAACGACGTGTGGCTATCGCCGATCAGCGTCTGGGAGACGTTACTGTTAATTGAGAAGGGACGCCTCGATATAGATCGGGATGCCCAGATCTGGATCAAGCAGGCATTGTCGGGATCGGGATTGCGCGAAGCGCCGCTCACATCCGAGATAGCTATCGTCTCGGCGACGCTCAGTCTGCCTCAACGAGATCCCGCTGACCGGTTCATCGCCGCCACGGCAAAGGTGCTTGGCCTGACGTTGGTGACGGCGGATAGACAATTGGCGGTTTCGAAGGAATTCGCGGTCCTGGTCAACCGGTAATCTTCAAACCCGCACGCCGCCGATGATCGACAGGGGCTTGATTGCCGTTGCGCGGCCCGTTTCTTCATCCACTGCGACCACCACCGCCCACAATTGGGGGTTCCCTTTGGCGGCTTCGAAGCGCATCGGCAACTGCGTCAGGAAGCGTTTGACGATCATGTCCTTCTCGACGCCGATGACCGAATCGTAGGGTCCCGTCATGCCGCTGTCGGTCTGGAAGGCCGTGCCTTTCGGGAGGATGCGGGCGTCGGCCGTCGGCACGTGGGTGTGCGTCCCGACGACGGCCGTCACGCGCCCGTCGAGATACCAGGCCAGGGCGATCTTCTCGCTGGTCACTTCGGCGTGGAAGTCGACGAAGCGGACTTTCACGTCATCGGGAACCTGGCCGAGCAGTTCGTCGGCTTTCCTGAACGGACACTCCAGCGGCGGCATATGGACGCGGCCTTGCAGATTCAGCACGGCATAGTCGACGCCGTTGCGCGCTTTGCCGATGTAGAGGCCCTTGCCGGATAGCGATGCGTCGTAGTTGGCCGGACGCAGGAGGCGCGGCTCGCGGTCGAGGTAGTCGTAGATCTCGCGCTTGTCCCAGACGTGGTTGCCGGTGGTCATGACGTCGAGGCCCAGGGAGAGGAGTTCCTGGGCGATGGGAGGAGTGACTCCGAAGCCGCCGGCGGCGTTTTCGACGTTGGCGATGACCAGGTCAATGCGCTCCTCGCCGATCAACTGTTGCAGGTAGTCGGCCACCAGCCGCCGCCCTGTGCTGGCAAACACGTCGCCGATGAAGAGGATATTCATAGTTCGTTTGGTTGAGGTTCAGGGAGCGCACCGCTCGACCGTACCGGGGCCGTGAATCGACCCCTGTAAGCGATACAAGGCAGACCCAGCCGAGCGCCTTTAGGCTTCTCAAACCGCCTTGCAGCGGCCCAAGCATGCTCACCAGCGCGTTCATACGAGCCGGACCCGGATTCATTGATTATCGGATCAATTGTGCGGACCCGGATACCTGTTCCGCAGGAACGCTCCCTGAGATTCCAGGATAGCCGACCCGGCGCGCTCTCCGCGCAAGTTTCTCAAGTCAGGCGGTCCAGACCGTCGTCCGGGCGCTGTCGCCGGTGGGCCGAAGCACTTCAACGCGGACATACAATATGTTGGTCGCGGCGAACTTCATCTCGACCGTCGCCGCCTCGCCCGGCTTCATTTCCTTGAGCGGTTCGCGTCTCACGTCGAGCGGGACATCACCGCCGCCGTAGGCCACGGCTTCGAGCGTGTATCCCCTGAGCGGGTGCGCCGGCACTGAGTCGCGGCACTTCAGCGAGATCCGGAACTCGCCCGGCTTGAGCATCCGCACGTTCAGCGCTTCGACGGGACTGGACTCGTCGCGCAATCTCGCCCACGACTGTTTTCGCCGCCCGTACAGGTCGACAACGCCGTGGACACGCTGTTTGAGCGCACCAAGGCCTTTGTCGCCGACATGGGTGCGGTAGTCGTTGTAGCAGAAAAAAATCAATCCGGCGACGAACGGCCGTTCGCGCAGGATGCGGCTGTGGTCGCGCAGGATCTCGATGCGGCGGGAGTCGCCTTCGGGCCGCTCGGCCGTGCAGGCGCAGTAGCCGTATTCGCTGACAACGATCGCCTTGTCGGGAAACGCGCGGCCGATCTCGTCGATGTTGCGCTCGAGGTCGGCCTGGGTCCCGGCATTCCAACTTTCGTAATACTGGTTCCACATGACGTAGTCCATCTCGCGGGAGACGTCTTTCTCAGGCGTCTTGGTCAGCGAATGGGACGCGTAGGTCGCCAGCCGTTTCGGATCCAGCTTCTTCGCTTCGTCGTACATGCGCTTGGCGAAGCGGTAGGCCGGAGGGTTCTGCCCGCCGATTTCGTTGCAGACGCCCCAGGAGCAGATCGACGGGTGGTTCCTGTCCCTCGCGATCATCTCGCGCAGTTGTTCCAGGCCGTTGGTCATCAGCGCCGGCGAAGGCTCCTCCTTCATGCCCGCGAAGGTCTGTGGACCCCAGGTGGGCACTTCGGTCTGGATCATGATGCCGTGGCGGTCGCAGTAGTCCAGCGTGCGCTTGTCCTGCGGCCAGTGGACGCGGGTGTAGACGCAGTTGAGTTCGCGCATATCGGCATGGTCGTGGTCGAGCCACTCTCCGGGTTCCGCCATGCCATGGCTCGGATGGCTGCCGGCCATCCGCTCGACGCCCATCAGTTTCACCTTTTCGCCGTTCAGGTAGAACGCGCGGTCGCGAACTTCGAATTTCTTGATGCCGAAGGTCTCGCTGTAGCGGTGGCCGGAGTCCAGTTCAACCTCCAGCCGGTACAGATGCGGGTGGTCGAAGTGCCACAACAGCGGCGTCTCGATGCGCGCCTTCACGCCGCCCGAGGCCGGGCCGTTGCTCTCCGCGGCGATAAAGCCGCCTTTGTCTTCGACAATCCGCCAGGACGCCTGGGTTGAAGCGGTCCCGTTTGCGACGATGATCCGCGCCTCGACGGTTGCCGGTCCGACGCCCACGCCCGGTTCGGCGTCGATCTCGACGCGTTCGACGTAGGTCCGCGGCGTGGCATGGAGCCAAACAGGTCTGTAGATGCCGCCATCGTGCGCCCAGTCGCTGGAACGGCCGCGGGGCAGCATCTCCTCATCGAACGCGTTGGTCACATCGACCCGAATGCTGTTGCGCGCCCCGTAGTTCAACAGGCCGCCGACATCGAGGGTAAACGCGGTGTAGCCCTTGCGCAGATGTTCGCCCGCCGCGCGGCCGTTGACCATCACGCGCGCCGAATGGAACACGGCCTCGAACTCGATCCTCACCACCTGGCCGCGCCACGCCGCAGGCACATCGAAATCGCGTTCATAGCTGGCGGCGCCGTAGTGCTCGACGGTGGGCGCATCCACCTGCCAGGTATGCGGAACCTCCACCTTAAGAAACTCGCTCACGCCCTCGATCCTGAAGCGCCACACGCCGTTCAGGGGCAGAGTCTCCTGAACGGCACGGCGGTCCTGCTGGATGACAGCCGCATTCAACGGGGCAATGGCCGCCGCCGAACCCAGGAATAATCGTCGTTTCATCATGGCAATGCCGCCGCCTCCAGGTCGGTCAATATATTCCACAGTTGAGCTTCGCGTCCACGATTCTCTCTGAGCCAGCGTTTGCTGCCTTCGGGCATGGCGCACTGACAGATGGAATCCTCGACCTCGATCCGGTACTCGAACAGTTTCTCTTCAGCCTCCGCCAGCACGGCCAGACGCTCTTCGTTGCCGTAGCACCTTGCTCCCAGTTGCTGCGCAAGGGACACGACGAAGCCCAGACGGTTCTGTTTCGCTCTGCGCCGCGCTTCCTTAATCGCCCAGTTCCAATCCAGATCGGAGAATTCGAGTGCCAGCCACGGCAGCGCGCGCAGCACTCTCGGCTCGAGCTCCTCGCAGGCGATCGCCGCCAGCAGCACGACGGCCGGATCCTGCCTTGGCATCGGCTGATCGTCGAAGTCCAGCCGCAACTGCCCGACAAATGGGCAGCCGAGCCCCATTAGCGCTTCTTCGATCGCCTCTGCCCTGCTCTTACGTTTACGCCCCGCCATGAACCCTTTACTCTACATCGAAACCGGCTCCCGGTCCCGCCATTGCTGACGACTGAGACCACGGACGGACATGGCGGGCCGGCACTGCTTCAATCCCGTGACGAAGCCGTCCGCCGAACTGCGTATAATAAAGCGTTTCTCATGGCCATCGACTGGTTCCCACTCTGGCTCAGCCTGCGCGTCGCCGCCCTCTCAACGGCAGTGGCGTTCGTCATTGGTCTGTGGCTCGCCTGGCTGCTGGCGAGGAGTCCCTTTCGCGGCCGCGACGCCGTCTCCGCCGCTGTCACGCTGCCGCTCGTCCTGCCCCCGACGGTTCTCGGCTACTACCTGCTTGTCCTGCTTGGCAGCAGCAGTCCGCTGGGCCAGTTCTACGAATGGGTCTTCAACCAGCCGCTTGTCTTCACGTGGCAGGCCGCCGTTGTCGCCGCCCTGTTCCACACCGTACCGCTGCTGATTCATTTCACTCTGGCCGCGCTTGAATCTGTCGACGCCTCGTTCGAACGCGCTGCCCGCACCCTTGGCGCATCCGAATGGAGGGTCTTCTGGCACGTCTCGCTGCCGCTCGCCTGGAAGCCGGTCCTCGCGGCGACTGCCCTGGCCTTTGCCCGCTCGATGGGCGACTTCGGCATCACCCTCATGATCGCCGGCAACATCCCGGGCCACACCCAAACCCTTTCCGTCGCCGTCTATGACGCGGCCGCATCCGGCAACGGCGCCACCGCCCGCGCCCTCGTGCTGGTCATCAGCGCCATCGCATTGCTGGTCCTCTGGCTGGCCAACCGGCTGGCCCGCACCACGTTCTCCTTCAGCGCCGGGCAGGGGCGGCGATGATCGACGCCCGCATCCGCAAACGCTTCCCCGCGGGCAAGGGCTCTTCGGCCTTCGAACTCGACATTCACCTGAAGACCTCCTCGCCGGTCACTGTTCTGTTCGGCCCTTCGGGCTGCGGCAAGACGCTCATCCTCGATGCAATCGCCGGCTTCGTCACGCCGGATGAAGGGCGAATCCTTGTCGGCGACGACCTGCTGTTCGACGTTGCGGCCCGCGTGTCCCTGCCGCCCCGCGAGCGCCGCTGCGGCTACGTCTTCCAGCAATTCGCCCTGTTTCCCCACATGACGCTGAAGGAGAACCTGTCGTTCGCCGCCGATTGCCTGCCCCGATCCGAACGGCGAGGCCGGATCGCCGAAATGCTCCACCAGTTTCACCTTGGCGAGGCCGGCGGCCGCAAACCGCATGAACTCTCCGCCGGCGAAAAACAGCGCGCTTCAATCGCCCGCGCTCTACTGGCGAATCCTCGCGTCCTTCTGCTCGACGAACCCTCGCGCGGGCTCGACCCGGAGTTGCGGGCCGAACTGCACGCGTTGCTGGAACAGGTCGCCGCCGCCTTCCGGCTGCCCATCATCATCGTCACGCACGACCTCGATGAGTGCTTTGCACTCGGCGATCAAATGGTGGTTCTCGACAACGGGCGCGTCGTCCAATCCGGCCAGCCGGCCGACATCCTGGACGCTCCCGCCACGTCTGCCGTCGCCCGGCTGCTCGGCCGCCACAACCTCATCCCGGCGGAGATCGTCGCACTGGACCCATCGCGCCAGCTCGGCCGCCTGCGCTGCTTCCCCGAAAGCGACGACAGCTTCGAAATCCTTGCGCCCTATCTGCCGGGCCACCTGCTCGGCGCCCGTGTCACCTTCGCCATCCGAGCCGACCGCGTCATCGCGGCGCCTGAGTCTCAGTCCGTCGCCGGCTCAGTCCCGCTGGATCTTGCCCACGTCTCCCTCCGCCCCCAGACTGCCCGCCTCCACTTCGCCAGCGGCGTCACCGCCGAGTTGCCGCTTCGCGCGTTCGAACCCCACCGTCATAATAGAAACTGGTCGGTTCGCTTCCCGCCCGAAGCGATCCGGTTGATGAAACCATGAAGCGGAGTGGGGCGGGCTTCAGCCTGCGAAGGGCTTAAGCCCGCCGCTTGAATTTCACTATGAAGACCTTCGACGAATATGTCGCCCTCGCCGCCATAGCCCACGGCCACATCTGCGCCGGCCAGATCCTCGGCATCCGCCTGGCCGTTCACGGAGTCGCCTTGCTGGGCCTCGACGATCCCACCGGCGCGCACCGCAAACGCCTCGTCACGTACGTCGAAATCGACCGCTGCGCCACCGACGCCATCGGTGTCGTCACCGGCTGCCGCCTCGGCAAGCGAGCGCTGAAGTTTGTCGACTTCGGCAAGATGGCGGCGACGTTTTGCGACATCGAGTCGGGACGGGCCGTCCGCGTCGCCGCCCTGGAATCCTCCAAGGAACGCGCCCGCGAACTCTACCCGGAAATCGAATCCAGGAACGAGCAACAGATGCGCGCCTACCGCGAATTGCCCGACGACGAACTGTTCTCCCGCCAATGGGTGCGCGTCACGATTGGTCCCCAGGACCTGCCCGGGTTCAAGGGGCCGCGCATCCACTGCTCCTCCTGCGGCGAAGGCATCAACTTCCAACGCGAGGTCGTCATGGGCGAACTCACCCTGTGCCGCGCCTGCGCCGGCCAGGCCTACTACACGCCTGCCGGCCAGTGAACCGAACCGTGAAACGCTGCTGGATCACAAACCGGGCACTCTTCCCTTCCCTCGACGCCTTGCTCGAATGCGCCGGACGAGCCTGCGCCGGCGGGATCTCGATGATTCAAGTCCGCGAGAAGGACCTTTCCGCACGCGACCTCTGCGACCTTGTGCGGCGGTTCCTCGCCATCTGCCCGCAAGCGCGGATCATCGTCAATTCAAGACTCGACGTCGCCCTGGCCCTCAACGCCCACGGAGTCCATCTGCCGGCCGGGTCGCCCCCGCCCTCCGCCCTCCGCCCAGTCTGCCCCCCGCACTTCCTCATTGGAGTCTCCTGCCATTCCATCGATGAACTTCAGGCAGCCGCTCTCGACGGCGCCGATTACGCCTTCCTCGCCCCGATCTTCCCTCCAATTTCCAAGCCATCCTCACTGCCGCCTCTCGGCCTCGATACACTAGCCCGGGCCTGCAAGTCCGTCAGCATCCCCGTCCATGCCCTCGGCGGCATCACCGAATCGAACGCCGGAGCCTGCATTGAAGCCGGCGCCGCCGGTGTCGCCGGCATCAGCCTTTTCGGCCATGCCGGCATCCGTCAGGACACGCCGCCAAACCGTTCCCCATTTAAGTCCCGATTCACCACGATGCCAGTTCCACGCGAGTCTGAAGCCGAGGCGGGGTTGCACCCCACGACGCGGTCCGCCTGCTTCGTGTGCGGCCACGACAACCCGCACGGGATGCGGATCCGTTTCGAATTGCTGGACACCGGCGTGGCTGAGGCCGTCTGGACGCCCGAGGCGGCCTGGGATGGCTATCCCGGCATCGTCCACGGCGGTCTGGTCAGCACCGTTCTCGATGAGGCCATGTCCAAGGCCGTCGCGGCCACAAGCATCCGGACCTTCACTGCCGGGATGCGCGTCCGGTACCGGCGTCCGGTCGCCTCGGGTGATCGCTTTGTCATCCGCGGCTGGGTTGTGAAACGGGTCAAGCGCCTCATCGAGGCGGAATCTTCGCTCGAAGGGCCGGACGGGATCGAGTACGCCCATGCCTGGGCCAGTTTTCTCGCTCCGCCCAAGGCCAACGGCTGACTATCCCCGGTTCAGCGACGGCCACTCCGGCTTCCGCGACTCCCTGGCCGCATGCACGCCTTCCCTGAAATCGGCCGACCGCTGCGTCCGCCCGGTCATCTCAACCGCCAGAATCCCGGCCGTCGCCCAACTCATCTCCCTCGATTGCTGGACAAAATCCAGCCCGCGCCGCATCGTCTCCTGGCTGCATGTCGCCAGGCGCTCTGCAATCGCCGTTGCCCGGTCGCCCAATTCGAACGCGGGCGTGATTTCGTGGACCAATCCGTACTGCGACGCTTCCTGTACGCTGAAGATCCGTCCGGTCAGCGACAACTCCACCGTCCGCCGCTCGCCCATCGCCAGCGAGAGAGCCCGGTGGGTCACAAACGGCCAGAAGCCTTGCCGGATCTCGGTCAGGCCAAACTGAACGCCCTGCGCCGCCACCACCAAATGCGCATTCGCGATCAAACCCACGCCCGCGCCAAGGCACGGCCCCTGTACCGCCGCCACCAGTGGCTTGTGATAATGCAGGCCGAACGTGAAGAGATCCTCGTGAATGTCGATCAGGTAGTCCGCGTCCGAAGCCAGCCCTTCCTCGAGGTCGAGCCCGCCGCAGAACAGCGGCCCGGCCGCCTCCAAAAGGACGCAGCCCACGCCGCGGTCCCGCCCGGCCTCCTTTAATGTGGACACCAGGTCCCGGCACAGGCCCTCGTTCAAGAGGTTGTTCTCTTCGGCACGGTTCAGCGTCAACCGCAGCACCCGCCCATCACGCGCAATCAGGAGTTGGCTCATCTTGGCTACCAGTGCCAGTTTACGGGATTCGGCGCGGCGGAAGAAAACCCGGCGGCGATCATTAAACCGTGTTGGATCCGTGGCTGGTTTCTGGCATACTTTACTCAACTCGTCGGATTCGCCGGAATTCAAGCCGGCGACTGGGAAATACGAAAAAGTCTCTATCCCGAGGCTGCCTGCATCAGGACGGCATCGGGTCCGGGGCAGTTAATACCGTCAGGAGGCAATGCTGTGAACGCTGTAAAGGAAACGGGAGTTGTGAAGTGGTTCAACAACGCGAAGGGCTATGGCTTCATCGTCCGCCAAAGCGGGGAGGATGTCTTCGTCCACTACAGTTCCATTTCAAAGGAAGGCTACCGCACCCTGGAAGAGGGTAAGGAAGTCCATTTCGAGTGCATCACCGGTCCCAAGGGACTCCACGCCGAGAACGTCGAACCGATGGAACCGGCAGTATAGGAACGACAATCTGATACCATGACGGGGCCTCCGGAAAGGCCCCGCATGGATCGAAAACTCGCTCTCACCGTCCTCATTCTGCCGCTTCTCTGGACGTCCGCCTACGCGCAAAGGCCCCGAGCCCGCGAAGCCGGCGTCGAGACGGGAACCCTGCCGGCCGGGCCGCTGAACGCCATAACGGACGTTGCAGGCGTTCGCGTCGGCCATGCGACCGTCATCCGCCCGCCACGCGTCCGCACCGGCGTCACAGCGATTTTCCCCCACGGCGGCAACCTGTTTCGTGAGAAGGTCCCCGGCGCGGTCTATACCTTCAACGGATTTGGCAAACTCGCCGGATCGACGCAGGTCGATGAACTCGGCGAGATCGAGACGCCGATCCTGCTCACCTCGACGCTGAACGTCCCGCGCGTCGCCGACGCCCTGCTCGATTACATGCTGGCTTTGCCTGGGAACGAGAATGTCCTCAGCATCAATCCTTTGGTCGCCGAGACCAACGACGGTGCGTTGAACGACATCCGCGGCCGGCACGTCGGACGCGAACAGGTTTTCGCCGTGCTGGAATCGGCGAAGTCCGGCCCGGTCGAGGAAGGAGCGGTTGGAGCGGGAGCCGGGACAATCTGTTTCGGCTACAAAGGCGGCATCGGGACCGCGTCGCGAAAGACACCCGCCGGACACACGGTCGGCGTCCTCGTCCAAACGAACTATGGCGGAGATCTGCACATCGCCGGCGTCCCTGTCGGCCGCTTGTTGAAACAGGACGGCAAAGGATCGGCGGACGGCAGCGTGATCGTCGTGGTGGCGACGGACGCGCCAGTGGATGCCAGAAACCTGAAACGCATTGCCGCACGTACGATGATGGGACTCGGACGTACGGGAGCCGCCGGATCGAATGGCAGCGGCGACTACGCCATCGCCTTCTCGACCGCTCGTAATCCTGCCGCCCTGGTCCCGAACGACGCCATGTCGCCCCTGTTCCTGGCCACGATTGAAGCCACCGAAGAGGCCGTCTACAATTCGCTGTTCAAGGCCGGGACGGTGGAATCGAACGGCCGCCGCGTCGAAGCGCTTCCGCTCGACCGCGTCCTGCCGCTGCTGCGGGAACGAAAAGCGGTTCGCTGACAGGCCGGCCAAAGCGCACCCGCCGCAGGGCGACAAAAAAACGCCCGGAAGCCACCGATGGGCGTCCGGGCGGGTTAGTCAAAACCGAATAGGAGTTTTAAAACTTGTTCGGGGCGGCGCTTGCCACCGCCCCTGGTGAATTCACTTAGTCGCCGAAGGTCCCGATCTCTTCCTGCTTCTCGACCGGCTTCGCCGCCGCGATGCCGCCGATCTGGACGAGACCCGTTTCCGGCTCCTGCAGGATGTGCTTCTTGTAGAGCGCCATCATGCGGGCGTCTTCGGCCGCCTTCGCCAGGGCCTGTTTCCCGTCGCGGGCACGCGTCTTCTCTTCGCGGGCCGTCTTGGCGATGCCGAGGTCGTCGAGGTCGGTCTGCTTTTCGTTGGTGACAAGCTCCTCGCGCAGCAGCAGGTTGTGGGCCTTATCCTTCAACCCGACATGCTTGTTGCCGGCGAAGATTTCGTGGCGGCCATTCTCTTCGTACCACTTGGTCAGCGTGGCCGTCATGTGCATCTTTTCGACGATATTGCGCCAGCCCACGCCGGTGTTATAGGCGCAGAAGCTGATCTCGCCTTCCTGTGTGGCGTAGGGGATGATGCACTGTTCGGTACGACGGAAGTCGTAGTTGAACAGATCCTGGAACCACATGCCGGCGATGAAGAGGAAGTTCCAGCGGTCGGCGCGGCGCTTCTGGATGTCGGTCAGCGTACGGTCGCCCGTCACCTTGCCGTAGGTCCGGCCTGTCGCGCCGAAGGTCTTGTCGAACTTCTTCAGCAGGTCGACGATCTTGAAGTGCGTCGGCGCGTTGTGGGGATTGTAGTTGCGCAACAGCGCCAGCGTCATCCCGATGATCGACATCCACTTGCCGCGGGCGGCGTCGTTGACACGGGCGATGTCCCGCGCCAACTGGTCGCCGTTAAGGAACGCCGTGACGGGAGCCGATTCCTTGGTTTCCTTGTCCACCATGATGGCCATGCCGGTGCCGCAGTTGGGGTGGCAACCGCAGCTCAGCGCGCCCCAGTTGGCCTGGGGTCCGTGAACCAGGTCGGCCCAATCGGAGAACGTGGACATGAACGAGATCGGATACCAGTCGCGCGTCGGCTCGCCGAGGCCCGTCTGGTTCTTGACGTCATGCGCCAGATGAGAAAGCGTGTAGCGCTGGGCGGCCCGCCGCTCGTCGGTCACCGCTTCGTCGCGGCCCGTGAACGACACCGGCTGGAAGCTCAGGAAGCTGATCTTGCGCGGGTTGTCGAGCGCGAATTGAACGATTCGGCCCACCTGCTCGTTGTTGATTCCGTTGATGATCGTGATCACCGGGACGATATCGACGCCCGACGAATGCAGGTTTTCGATCGCCTTCAGCTTCACGTCGAACAGGTTGCCGACGGCGCGGTGCGAATTGGCTGCGTTGCCGATGCCGTCAAACTGCAGGTACGCGTACCGCAGGCCGGCGTCGGCGGCCGCTTTGGCGAATTCCTTCGACTTGGCGAACTCGATGCCGTTCGTCGCCGCCTGAACCGAGTTGTAACCCACCTGTTTGCAGTAACGGACCGCATCCAGGAAGTACGGCGACAGCGTCGGCTCGCCGCCCGAGAACTGAACCGACATCTGGCGGCGCGGCTTGATCTTCAGCGCGTTGTCCAGCATCGTCTTGATGTCTTCCCAGCTCAACTCGTGGACGAAGCCAACCTGGTTGGCGTCCATGAAGCAGGGGTCGCACATCATGTTGCAGCGGTTGGTCAGATCGATCGTCAAAACCGCCCCGCGGCCGTGCGTGATCGTCGATGAACCGTGGTGATGCAGGTCGGCGTCGTTGTGGGCGCGGATGTCGCGTCCGGGGAAAACCTCTTCCAGGTGCTTGAAGAACGCCGCGTCGATCGCCATCACGTCCTCGAAGTGGCCGTGAATCGGGCAATCCTTCACCATCAGGATCTTTCCGTCCCGTTCGATGATCTGCGCCTTGATCTCGCCGGGCTTCTCGGTCATCAGGATGCTGACATCCTTCTTGCCGTCGATAATCTCCTGCCGCACCTCGGGGATGCAGCGCGGGCAAAGAGAATCGGTCGTCCGCGGCCAGCCCAGCTTGGGCTTCATCTTCTCGTAGCTCTTCAGCAACGGCTTGTCGGACCACTTCGGCGTGAACCCGGAGTTCGGGCTGATCTGGTTCAACGTGTCGAACACCTGCCAAGCGGCATTCGCCGCCACCGCCAGCGCTTTTTCAGCGTACTTAATGGGCTTCGCCATTTCTTCTCGTTTGCTCCTATTCGGGGTTAGGGTACACCTATTCCGGTCCTTGTCATTCTAGGGCCTTCCCCTCGCCAGTCACAGGCCTATCCGCCCAACTGCGACATTTTACCCCTAAACGGCGATCTGAGAGGTTAAACGGAAGCGCCCCGAATCCGCGCCATAGTAGCATGATTCTAGAGGAGTTCCCTGTCTTGGAACCACCCACCAGCGACGCCTTCCACCGCTCGGCGCGCCTGTCCGGATTTGAACTCTCCGGCATCGCCCAAGCCTTGCCTGTTGCAGACTTCGACACCTACCGCGACTGGACCCGCTCCGGCCTCGCTGGCCCTTTGGCCTATCTCACTGATCACAGAGGAGATATCCGCCAGGACCCCCGCCTCCTTCTCGCCTCGGCCCGCACGGTCCTCTGTCTCGGCAAACTATACCAAACAATAGACATACACGATCCAGCCGTCTCCCGCTATGCCTGGGGCAGCGAAGACTACCACGATACCCTCCGCCGCGCCCTGGCTGACCTCGTCGACCGGCTGCAATCCCTCTGGGGACCATTCGAATCCCGCATTTGCGTTGATACGGCGCCGCTGCTCGAACGATCCTACGCCCGCCAGGCCGGTTTGGGTTGGATCGGCCGCAACACCTGCCTGATCAATCAGGCGCAAGGCTCCTGGTTCTTCCTCGGCGAAGTCCTTGTCAGCATTGAACTTCCGCCTGATGCTCCGCCGCCCGATCGCTGCGGATCATGCCGCCGCTGCATCGACGCCTGCCCGACCCAGGCGCTCGTCCCCGGCCCCGCGCCGTCGGGATTTCGCCTCGACGCGAACCTCTGCATCTCCACCCTGACGATCGAGCAGAAAGGCCCGGTGGACGAATCCCTCCGCCCAGCCATCGGCCACCATTCGTTTGGTTGTGACATCTGCCAGGAGGTCTGTCCCTGGAATCGGCGGGCCCGATCGACCTCCGAGCCCGGCTTTCAGCCTGTCCACGCCCACCCAGACCTTAACGACATGGCTGCCCTCACCGCAGAGGAGTTCCGCGAACGCTTCCGCCGCACGCCCATCTGGCGAGTCAAATACAGTGGTTGGTTGAGGAATGTCGCAACCGCAATGGGCAACTCAGGGGATCAACGTTATCGGCCATCGCTCGAACGGCTCGCCGCTCATGACGACCCGTCCGTTGCCGCCCACGCAAAATGGGCCCTCGCCCGGTTGGAGGACGCCGCTTGATCGCCCCATTGTTCGCCCTGCTGCTCGCCCAACCGGCAGTGGACCCCGCCTTCGAAAAGGGCTTCGACCACTTCTACAACCTCGAATACCCGCAGGCGCTCGCCGTGTTCAGGAAATCGCTGGCCGAGTCGCCCGGCGATGCCGCCCGCCACAACCATGTCGCCCAGGCAATCCTCTTCCAGATCATGCTGCGCTCGGGCGCGCTCGAATCCCACCTCGTCACCGGTTCGAATCCATTTCTCCGCCAGCCCAGGATGGAGCCGACCGCCGCTGAACGCGGCCAGTTCCTCGATGCCATCGCCGCCTCGATGAGCCTCACTTCAAAGGCCCTCGACGCCAACCCGGATGACATCGAGGCGATCTATGCCCGCGGCGTCGCCTACGGTTTTCGCGGCACCTACAATTTTCTCGTCACCCGCGCCTGGATGGACTCGCTGCGCGACGTGACCGAATCGCGCAAGCTGCACAACCGCGTCACCGATCTCGACCCATCCCGCATCGACGCCCAGATGTCGCAGGGCTTCCACGACTACGTTGTCGGCTCGCTTCATTGGTCGTACCGCTTCCTCGGATTTCTCGCCGGTTTCCGCGGCGACAAGGATGCGGGCATCCGAACCCTCGCCATGGTCGCCGGCCGCGGCAATCTAAATCAGTCCGACGCGAAGATCATGCTCGGGGTGATCTACCGCCGGGAGGGCAAACCCGCCATGGTTCTGCCCATCCTCGATGACCTGCTCAAGCGCTATCCGCGCAACTTCCTCCTGTTGCTCGAACTCTCCCAGGTTCACGCCGATATCGGCGATCTCGCCCAGGCCACGGCCGCTCTTGACCGCTGCCAGCACCTGAAAAATTCCTCCGCCCCAGGCTTCGCCAACCTGCCCCGGGAGCGCATCGAATACGCCCGCGGCAACCTGCTGTTCTGGTACAACGAGCCCGAACAGGCCGTCGGGCATCTGCGCCTCGCCGCCGCGGGTTCCGCCCATCTTGACCCCTATTCCGGCTCGATGTCCTGGTACCGTCTGGGCCAGTGCCTCGACCTCGCCGGCCGCGCCAGGGAGGCCCGCGCCACGTTCCAACAGGCTGCCACTTTGTTCCCTCCCGAATACGAGGGCGCCAAGGAATCCCGCCGCTACATCTCGCGCCCCTACACCCTCCGCCAATACCTCAAAGAAAATCCTACCGCCCCGGTCAAAAAGTGATAGCCTCTATGCCCATGGGCATGATCCAGGAGTTCAAGGAATTCGCCGTCAAAGGCAATGCAGTCGACCTGGCCGTAGGTGTCGTCATCGGCGCCGCCTTCGGCAAAATCGTCAATTCAATCGTGGAAGACCTCATCAATCCGCTGGTCGGCCTGCTGTCCGGCGGGATTGACCTGACGGGCCTCTATGTCGCGCTCGACGGCAAGACCTACGAGAGCCTGGCCAAGGCCAAGGCCTCAAGCGCGGCCGTGCTGGCCTACGGCAACGTCATCAACAACCTCATTCAATTCGTTATCATTGCTTTTGCTATCTTCATTGTTGTGAAGCAGCTCAACAAGTTAACGAAGGCCAGTGGCGACGCTCTCCCCAAGTAAGGCTCCTCCGGCTCCGGCGGCTGGCTTGCTGATTTCAGCGGTCGCCGCCGGGGCATTCTGCCTCTTCCTCATCCAACCCCTCGTCGCCAAGCTACTTTTGCCGGCATTTGGCGGCGGCGCTGAGGTTTGGGCGGTCTGCCTCGTCTTCTTCCAGTCGCTGCTGCTTGGCGGATACCTCTACGCCGACGCGCTTTCACGCAAACTGACACTGCCTGTTCAGGGCCGCATCCACGCCGCCGTCGCCGTCCTTGCCATCGTCGCCCTCTGGTTGCCTGCGCCTGAACCCTCACACTCCGCCGGCGCGCCCACAATCGACCTGCTGTTTTCCCTCGCCCGCCTCATCGGCATCCCTTACCTCCTGCTCGCGTCCGCCAGCCCTTTGCTCCAGTACTGGCATGCCGCCCTTGGCGCGGGCCGCTCGGCCTATCGCCTCTACGCCTGGTCCAACCTCGCCTGCATCGCCGCGCTGCTCGCCTATCCGATCCTCATCGAACCCTGGTTCAGCCTGCGCCACACGCTCACCGCATGGCGGGTCGCGACGACCGCGTGCGCCATCCTGTTCGCGCTGCTCGCATGGCGTCTTCGAGACAGGCCGGAAACCGCCCCCGCCGGCGATCTCGCGCCCCCAACCCGCCGGGAAATCTACCGCTGGCTCTGGCTGGCATTTCTCGGCTCGGCTCTTCTGCTGACCGTGACAAACCACCTCTGCCGCCAGGTCGCGCCCTTCCCATTCCTTTGGTCGGCGCCCCTGTTGATCTATCTCCTGACCTACGTCATCTCGTTCGCCCGCGACATCCATCCCGACATCTCTTTCCTCTCCGGACTCGCCGGCGTCGCGCTGCTCTGCGCCGGCATCTGGTATTCGCCCCACGACCTGTTCCACCCCGGCGCGCCCATGCTCGGCGCCGGGCTCTTCTTCCTCTGCCTCTTCTGCCACTCGACGCTTGCCCGCCACCGTCCGGCGCCGCGCTTCATGACCGCCTATTACTTCGTCCTCGCCTTCGGCGGCGCGCTGGGCTCGGTTTTCGTCGCATTCCTGGCCCCGCGCCTGTTCAAGGGCGAATTCGAACTCGGTCTCGTTCTCATCCTTGGCGCAGCCACCATATTGGCCACTGCGCTCCGGTCCAGCCGTGTCCTGCTTTTCGCTTCCATCACAGCGCTTGCCGCCTCCTGCGTCGCCGCCCTGGCCATCGTCTCGGCCCATCAACGCGGCGTCATCGCCTCGACTCGCGGATTCTATGGCGCAATCCGGGTCGCCGAACGCGACGAGGCCGGCAGCAGGATCCGCATCATGCTGCATGGCGCGACAATCCACGGCTCGCAGTGGCTCAACTCCCGCCGCGACGACCCTTCGTCCTATTACGGCCCTTCGAGCGGCGCCGCCCGCGCATTCGCCTTCCGCCCCGCCGAAGCCCGCGTCGGCATCATCGGCCTCGGCGCCGGAGCCATGGCCGCCTGGTCCAGGAAGGGTGATATCTTCCGCTTCTATGAGATCGACCCCTGGGTCGTCTCGCTGGCGTCGGACTATTTCACCTATTTGAACCATGCCCCTGGCCGCATGGAAGTTGTCCTCGGCGACGCCCGATTGTCGCTCGAATCGCAGCCGCAGCAGCAGTTCGACCTCTTTTTCGTGGACGCCTTTTCGGGCGACTCCATCCCGGTCCACCTGCTCACGCGCGAGGCGTTTCTCCTTTACAAGCGCCACATGAAGCCGGAAGGTATTCTCGCCTTCCATGTCTCCTCGCGCAGCCTCGACCTGACACCTGTCATCCGCGCCGTCGCCGACCATGCCGGCTGGACCACGGTTGCCGTCGCCGACAACGGTGACGCCCTGCGCGGCTACACTCCCTCGGTCTGGATGCTCGCCGGACCCAAGGAACGTCTCGCCCCATTGCTGCCGGCCAGGATGCCGCCGCCGCCACCGGCCCGTTTCGACTGGTCCGACGACAAATCCAGTCTGCTGCATGTCCTCCGCCACGCTTCCCGGCGACAATAAGGAATCGGCGCCATGCTCGAACAGAACATCTTTAGCCTTTTCCAGTCGCCGCCGCTGGCCGGATAGATCTTCGGCGACTCCCGCCGTAACAGTCCGGCGACGCTGGCGAGACCGCACTGGATCGGCATCGTCCGGTTCCGATAGCAATTGGAACCATCGTCACCGTTGAACGGACAAATGGCTCGGCCAGGATGCACGGAGTCGATCGCCTTGCGCTCGCGGCGCCGCACATTCTTGTCAGCGGCCTGTCCGCGCACTATGCGAAGATACTGGGTCGAGGGTCTTTAAGTGGGTTTTTTCGCCGCTTGTGTCGTGGGCAGCGCCTTCTGTCTCTTCCTCATCCAACCGATGATGGCGAAGAGGCTATTGCCTGTGTTCGGCGGTTCCGCCTCGGTCTGGGCGGTGTGTCTCGTGTTCTTCCAGTCGATGCTGCTGTTGGGTTATCTCTACGCCCACGGCTTGGCGCGGCGATTGACGCCGCGATCGCAGGCCGTCGTGCATGCGGGTCTCTGCGGGATGGCGCTGCTGGCGCTTTCGAGAGTCAGCGCGCCGCCGATGGAGGCCGGTGCCGGTTCTCCAGCGGCCTGGATCGTGATCCAACTGGGTCTGGCAATTGGCTTGCCCTATCTCATGTTGTCCGCCACGAGTCCGCTCCTTCAACACTGGTATGCGCAACTTTATCCCTCCGGGCAGGCCTATCGGCTGTTTGCATGGTCGAATCTGAGTTGCGTGGCGGCTCTTCTGGCATTCCCATTCTGGCTGGAGCCGCGCTGGGCGTGGGGAGAGATCGCGCAACTATGGAAGTGGGGTTTCGTGATCGTGGCGGTGCTCCACCTGCTGTCGGCGGGACTGGTGTGGAAGCGGCGCCCGGCAAGCGTCAAGCCGGTGTCAGAGGGAAAGGACGACTCGCCGATTCTCCGCCGCTCAGTGGTTTTATGGCTCTATTGGGCCTTCCTGGGGTCCGGCCTCCTGGTCTCTGTGACGGACCATTTATGCCTCATAGTGGCGCCATTTCCGATGCTGTGGGTGCTGCCGTTGCTTCTGTACCTGATGTCGTTCGTCGTGACGTTCGAGTCGGACCGCTATCGCCGGTCATGGGGCGTGCCCGCTGGATTCGCTGGCCTGCTGGCGATGGCCTGGGCACTGACCTACCTCGCTCCGGCGCGCATGTTGGGACCGGGAGTCGCTATCTTCTCCCTCGGGCTGTTTGCGGTATGCCTGATGGTTCACGGCGAACTGGCCGCGAGCCGCCCGCCACAGCGGCATCTGACATCCTTCTACATCGCCATGGCCGCGGGCGGCGCCATGGGATCCGTGTTCGTTGCGTTGATCGCGCCGCTCGTGTTCCGGCAAATGATCGAGATGCCGCTTCTGCTGGGGCTGTCGGCGGTGACTGCTCTATTCCTGGTCTATGGGCGGTCTCTTCCGGGCGATGCTTTGGCCGCGGTGGCGACGGTTTTGGTGCTTTCGGCGGCGGGGGGGAACTGGCTCGCGCTGCAATCGCACGTTGTGGCGGTGGATCGCAACTTCTATGGATCGATGCGGGTCACGGAATCGGAAGGTCGGGCGGGATCGGGGCGACTGCGGACCATCGTCCATGGGTCTGTGAACCATGGGTCGCAATACATGGACAAGGAGCGCCGCCGTACTCCGTTGGCCTACTACACCTCGCAGACGGGGGTTGGGCAACTGCTGAGCCGGCAAGGCGCCGGACCTCGCAGAGTGGGCCTTGTCGGACTGGGCGCGGGCGCACTCGCCGCCTACGGACATGTTGGAGACGTGTTTCGCTTCTATGAGATCAATCCGCTGGTGGTCAAGATGGCAACCACCTACTTCTCTTATTTGTCCGACTCGCCGGCGCGAGTGGAGGTGGTCCTGGGCGACGCCCGCATCATGCTCTCCCGCGAGCCGGACCAGCGGTTCGATGTGTTGGCGGTTGATGCTTTCACCGGCGATTCGGTGCCCGTCCATCTGCTCACCCGCGAGGCGATGGCGATCTACTCACGCCACCTTAAGCCGGACGGCGTGTTGGCCCTCCATCTGTCCAACCTGCACCTCGACCTGACGAAAGTGGCGTTGGCGCTGGGCCGGGAGATGAACTGGCGGACGTCTGTGATCTCCACGCCTGCTGATAGGCAACTCGAATCGGTGGGCGCCGTCTGGGTGCTGATGGACCGAAGCCCGGTCGGCCGCGGCCTGCCGCCCAGCCCCGGCCCGTTGTGGACGGATGAACGTTCAAGTCTGCTGCAAGTCCTCCGCTGAGCCGGGATAAGGGAGGACGCTGTGCCGGCCCTGTTCGGGCCACTGGGCCTTCACTCATCCCGCCTCCCCGCACCCGGCTTCTGCACCGGATGCCCGTCTCGGCGACAATAAGGAATCGACGCCATGCTCGAACAGAACATCTTTCGCGAATACGATATCCGCGGCATCGCCGATGCCCAGTTGCCCTCGGACGGCATCGCGCTGCTCGGCCACGCCATCGGGTCTTTCCTTCACCGGAAAGGCGCCCGCAAGGTCATGGTCGGACGCGACGCCCGGCTCAGCGGTCCCCGCCTTCGCGACGCCCTCGTCGAAGGTCTGCTCAACTCTGGCGTTGACGTCGTCGACCTTGGCATGGTCCCCACGCCGGTTCTCTACTATTCCGTCCAGCATTTCGGCGCACAGGGCGGCGTGATGATCACCGGCTCGCACAACCCCTCCGAGTACAACGGCTTCAAGACCATGTTTGGCCACGGGACCATCCATGGCGCCGACATCCTGGAACTCTACCGAATCGTCTCGGAACGCGACTTCGAAATGGGCGTGGGCACGCTCACCGAAGCCGACGCCGTGACTCCGTATGTCGACGAACTCGCCGCCAGTTTCAATTTCTCACGCCGCGTGAAAGCCGTCTTCGACAACGGCAACGGCGCCACCGGCATCGTCCTCTCCCGCCTCCTACCCAAGCTGAACGTCGACTCGACCGAACTGTTTTTCGACCCCGACGGCACTTTCCCCAATCACCATCCCGATCCCACCGTCGAAGCCAATCTCGAAATCCTCAAGGCCAAGGTCGCCGAGACCGGCGCCGAACTCGGCCTTGCCTTCGACGGCGACGGCGACCGCCTTGGCGCAACCGACGAAACCGGCGGCGTCGTCTGGGGCGACATGCTGATGCTGATCTACGGCCGCGAGATCCTCACCCGAAAGCCTGGGGCGACATTCATTGGTGAGGTGAAATGCTCACAGGTCATGTACGACGAACTGGCCCGCCTTGGCGGCAACCCCATCATGTACAAGACCGGCCACTCGCTCATCAAGGCCAAGATGAAGGAGACCAAGGCCGAACTTGCCGGCGAGATGTCCGGCCACATGTTCTTCGCCGACCGCTACTATGGCTTCGACGACGCCATCTATGCCGCCTGCCGCCTGATCGAGATCGTCGCCGCCTCAGGCCAGCCGCTCTCCGCACAGACCGCCGGCCTGCCGAAAATGACCGTCACCCCGGAGCTGCGCGTCGATTGTCCGGACGACCGCAAGTTCGACGTTGTCTCCAAGGTGCGGGAGCACTTCAAACGGATCAACAAGACGATTGAAATCGATGGAGTGCGGGTCCTGTTCGACCATGGCTGGGGCCTCGTCCGCGCATCAAACACGCAGCCCATCCTCGTTCTGCGCTTTGAAGCCGATACGCCTGAACGCCTTGCGGAGTACCGCCAGACAGTTGAAGCCGTCGTCAAGAGCTATCTCTGAAGCGGCCGGGTGGGGCAGGCTTCAGCCGGCAAAGGGCTTCAGCCCGAGTTCGTCCGGCAGCCTGACAAGCCTTTCGGCGGAGCGTTTGTTCCCGCCCGAACCTAATCGCCTTCCGGCGACGTCAGGAATTGACCCAACAGGGCATTCAATTCCACCGTATGGATCGGTTTTTCGAGAAAGGCGTTCATCCCCGCATCGCGGCACCTGACGCGGACCTGGTCCGACACATCCGCCGTCAACGCCATCACCGGCGTCTCGGCGTAACCCGGCAACTGCCGCAACCGGGCGGTGGTTTCAAGCCCATCCATGCCGGGCATTTGAAGGTCCATCAGGATCAACTGGTAGCTGTTCCTCGATGCCGCCTCCAGCGCCGCAAAGCCGTCCGGCGCCGTGTGGAACTGCCAGCCGCCCTTGCCCAGCAAGGCC